>CBFGMS010000001.1:0-240803 GCA_965649985.1 uncultured Gammaproteobacteria bacterium
GCGCGAGGCCGGCCTGGCGCTGGGCTGGGGCTTCCAGATGCAGCAGCCGGTGGTGGTCGCGGTGCTGGGGCTGGTTGTGTTCGCCTTCGGCCTGAGCCTGTCCGGCCTGTGGTACGTGGGCGGCGCCTGGACCGGCGTGGGCCATGGCTTGGCCACGCGCAGCGGGCCGGTGGGCGACTTCTTCACCGGCGCGCTGGCGGTGGTGGTGGCGGCGCCCTGCACCGCACCGTTCATGGTGGGCGCGCTGGGCTGGGCGTTCACCGCATCCACGGCGTCGGCGCTGCTGGTGTTCGCGATGCTGGGGCTGGGGCTTGCGCTGCCGTTCCTGCTGGTGGGCTTCGTGCCGGCGCTGGCGCGGCTGCTGCCCAGGCCCGGCGCGTGGATGGACACGCTCAAGCAACTGCTCGCCTTTCCGATGTATCTGGCCGCGATCTGGCTGCTGTGGGTGCTGGCGAAACTGCGCGGCGCCGACGCCGCCGCCTGGCTGGCGATCGCCGCGCTGCTGGTGACGCTGTCGGCCTGGGCCTGGCGACAGGCGCGCATGCACGGCGGGCGCTGGGGTCTGCCGGTGGCGGTGCTGGCGCTGGCCGGGGCGCTGGCCTGCCTGTGGCCGATCCACCGCCTGGCGCGCCCCGCGACGGCCGCGCCGTCTGCCTCGACCGCTGCGCTCGCCGCACGCGAGGCCGGCACGTCGGTGCCCTATTCCGAGCAGCGCCTCGCCGACCTGCGCGCCGCCGGCCGGGTGGTGATGGTCAACATGACCGCCGACTGGTGCATCAGCTGCAAGACCAACGAAAAAGCGGTGTTCGCGCGCGACGGGTTCCGCGAGGCGCTGCAGGCGGCCGATGCGGTCTACATGGTCGGCGACTGGACCGACGTCGACCCCGAGATCACCGCCTACCTCAAGCGCTACGGCTCCTTCGGCGTGCCGCTGTACGTGGTGTATCCGCGCGGCGGCGGCGAGGGCACGGTACTGCCGACCCTTCTCACGCCCGGCCTCGTCGATCAGGCCTTGGCGCACGCCGCACGCGGCGGAGCCGCCACCGGAACGGAGCGCTGAGCCATGCGACATGGTGCCGTCATCGTGGTCGCGCTGGCCGCCGCAGCACTGGGCGTGGGGGCGGGCCTGCTGGTGTCCGGTCCGGGGCCGGTGTGGCGCACCGAACTCGGCCAGCGCACCCTGCAGCGCGCGGCCGAAGTCGCCAAACCGCCGCCTGAGGGCGTACGCATGGCCCGCCGCGGCGAGCCGATGCCGTCGATCGCCCTGCCCGCGCTCTCGGGTGAGCGCATCGCCCTGCCCGCGGACTACGCCGGACGGCCGCTGCTGCTGAACTTCTGGGCCAGCTGGTGCGCACCCTGCGTCAAGGAAATGCCGGAACTCGACCGCTTCGCGCAGACCCAGGGCGCGGACGGCGTGCAGGTGGTGGGGATCGCGCTGGAGGATGCGGAGGCGGTCCGCGCCTTCCTGGCGCGGATCCCGGTGACCTACCCCATCCTGCTCGACACGCCCGGCCCGGCCGACAGCAGCGTCCAGGTGGGCAACGCCATGGGCGTGCTGCCGTACTCGGTGCTGATCGGCGCCGATGGCCGCATCCTGCGCCAGCGGGCCGGGCCCTTCGACCCGAGCGAGCTGGACGATTTCGCGCGCGTCGCCGCGCCCTGACACCTCCGTGCGCACACCGCATTCCGGAGTGCATTCGGGCCGCCCCGTCATGCCGCCCTCAGCCGGATGCGCCGCGCAGTGACAGTCCTGTGACCCTGTGCGGCAGTCCATGTCGCACCGCCCCGCGTGGCCCGGAACCTGCAAAAGACACCACTCGCGACCCGCGCAAGGCGGCAGGCCGTCACAATTCAAGGCCTTATCGCCCCCGCCGGCATGGATGAACCGGGACCACGGTCTACGCCCACCGATTGGCATGGACGATGCTAATTGCACCGTCAGGGGTCGCGTCCCGCCGCGCCCGATGACCCGGCCAACGGACGCGCCTCCGATGCCCGGCCCGATCGCAGGATCGCCCGAGAATCCGCAGCCCGAGGCCCGCACCATGTCCGCGACGACCGTGCCCTTCCCGGCACAGAGCCGGATGTTCGGCAAGCACTTCGAGTACAGCCGCTACGCCGACCTGCTGGCCGCGATGGACGGCCTGCTGGCCGGGCTGCCGGACGGGCAGGCCTGCGTGCTGTCGACTTTAGATGGGCACCATCTGGCCCACAGCGCCGCGCCGATGCTCGATTCGGTGCGGCTCGCGGCGGTGTCCAGTTCGCTGTACGGCATGGCGCAGACGCTCGCCCGCGACCTGTGCCAGCAGGGCCTGGTGGAAGTGCGGGTCCGGACCGAAACCGGCTGCACGCTGGTCCAGCGCCTGCCGCGCCCCGGACAGCAGCTGGTCCTGCTGGTCGCCTGCGGTTCCGCCACCGATGCCGGGCACTGCGCCGAGCTGGTGCGCGAATCCGCCGCCGGCATCGCCGCCCTCTGCCTCGGCCCACAGGAACGCTGACCCCGCCGACACGCGCCCGCCTCCGCTGCGGCGCCTCCCGGCCCCACAAGGACGTCACACCCCCGGCATTCACTGAATTCGCATACCGAGTTCGCACACCGAGTTCCCACCCGTGCAGGGTCGCGGCCCCAGGCAAGACGCCTGCAGGCCGCAAATCTCCGGGGGCGCCCGCCGCGCCCCGGCTACACGCAGGCCCGGACCGCAAGGTCCGGGCCTGTGCGTCTGGGTGGAACCGCGCCCCACCACGCCGGATCCCGCGCCGGCATACCGTCATCGCGCGCGGGAATGTCAGAAGCGCGAACACGGCCCGGAGGCGCCTGCCGGGTGTGCCAGACTGGGGCGACTGCTGCAACACCTTGTTCCGCATGCAGTTGCTTGTTTCAAGCGCTCGATTGAAAAATCGTCGAACGTCGGCGATCTGGACACTACTCCTGCATTCGCGCACACTCGTCGCCCCAAGTAAGGATGCGACATGGCGCGGTTCCTGGTTCTCCATGGCCCCAATCTCAACCTGCTCGGCACCCGCGAGCCGGAGATCTACGGCCGTGCCACGCTGGCCGACATCGACCGCGACCTGGCCGAACGGGCCGAGGCCGCAGGCCACGCCCTCGCCTCCTTCCAGTCCAATGCCGAACACGCCCTGGTCGACCGCATCCAGGCCGCACGGGGCGAGGCCGATTTCATCCTGATCAATCCGGCCGCCTTCACCCACACCTCGGTGGCGATCCGCGATGCCCTGGCCGCGGTGGGCATCCCGTTCATCGAGGTGCACCTGAGCAACCCGCACGCCCGCGAGCCGTTCCGGCACACCAGCTTCTTCACCGACCTGGCGGTCGGCATCGTCGCCGGGTTCGGCGCGCTGGGCTACGGGCTGGCGCTGACCGCAGGCATCCGTCACCTGGAGCGCCGCGGCACGGGCTGAGCCGCCGCACGGCCGCTCCATTCGCTTTCCGATCACCTTTCCCATCACGCCGGCGTCACCACGCCCACTGCCACGAGGTTCCCCATGGATCTGCGCAAGATCAAGAAACTCATCGACCTGCTGGAAGAGTCCAACCTGGCCGAAATCGAAATCAAGGAAGGCGAGGAATCCGTGCGGCTGGCGCGCGTTCCCAAGGGCGGCGTCGCGCTGAGCGTGCCCGCGCCGGCCCCGGCCCTGCATCTGGAGCATCACGCCCAGCGCGGCCCGGCGCCGATGCCGATGGCCTCGCCGGTGGACGCGGCGACCGGCGGCAGCAAGCCCGACAGCGGCCTGCCCGACGGCCACGTCGTGCGCTCGCCGATGGTCGGCACCTTCTACGCCTCCCCGGCGCCGGACAAGCCTGCGTTCGTGAAGATCGGCCAGGCGGTGAAGCAGGGCGAGACCCTGGGCATCGTCGAGGCGATGAAGATGTTCAACCCGATCGAGGCCGACGTCTCCGGCACCGTGCTCGCGATCCAGTGCGAGAGCGGCCAGCCGGTGGAGTTCGATCAGCCCCTGTTCGTGATCGGCTGAGGACACACGCATGCTGGACAAAGTCGTCATCGCCAACCGCGGCGAGATCGCGCTGCGCATCCTGCGCGCGTGCCATGCGCTCGGCATCAAGACCGTGGCGGTGCATTCCACCGTCGACCGCAACCTCAAGCACGTGGCGATGGCCGACGAGTCGGTGTGCATCGGCCCCGCGCCCTCGGCGCAGAGCTACCTCAACATGCCGGCGATCATCGCCGCGGCCGAGGTCACCGACGCCCAGGCCATCCACCCGGGCTACGGCTTCCTCAGCGAGAATGCGGACTTCGCCGAACGCGTGGAAAGCTCCGGCTTCATCTTCATCGGCCCGCGCGCGGACACCATCCGCATGATGGGCGACAAGGTGGAGGCGATCCGCGCGATGAAGTCCGCCGGCGTGCCCTGCGTGCCCGGCAGCGGCGGCCCGCTGGGCGACGACGCCAAGGAGAACGTGCGCATCGCCAGGGAGATCGGTTACCCGGTCATCATCAAGGCCGCCGGCGGCGGCGGCGGGCGCGGCATGCGCGTGGTGCACACCGAGGCGCATCTGCACAGCGCGATCCAGACCACCCAGACCGAGGCGAAGGCCGCGTTCGGCAACGCGCAGGTCTACATGGAGAAATTCCTGGAGAACCCGCGCCACGTCGAGATCCAGGTGCTGGCCGACGGCCAGGGCGGCGCGATCCATCTGGGCGAGCGCGACTGCTCGATGCAGCGCCGCCACCAGAAGGTGGTGGAGGAAGCGCCGGCGCCGGGCATCACCCCGGAGCTGCGCGCGGAGATCGGCAAGGTCTGCACCGAGGCCTGCATCCGCATCGGCTACCGCGGCGCGGGCACGTTCGAGTTCCTGTACGAGGACGGGCGGTTCTACTTCATCGAGATGAACACCCGCATCCAGGTGGAGCACCCGGTGACCGAGATGATCACCGGCATCGACCTGATCAAGGAACAGCTGCTGATCGCCTCCGGGCAGAAGCTGTCGATCCGCCAGGAGGACATCGTGCTGCGCGGCCACGCCATCGAGTGCCGCATCAACGCCGAGGACCCGGACAGCTTCCTGCCCTCGCCCGGCCTGATCAAGCACTACCACGCCGCAGGCGGCCCGGGCGTGCGCGTGGATTCGCACATCTACGAAGGCTACCGGGTGCCGGCCAACTACGACTCGATGATCGGCAAGCTGATCGTGCACGGCCCGGACCGCGCCACCGCGATCGCGCGCATGCGCGTGGCGCTGAGCGAGATGGTGGTGGACGGCATCAAGACCAACATCCCGCTGCAGCAGCGGATCATGACCGACCGCGGCTTCCAGGACGGCGGGCAGAACATCCATTACCTCGAAAAGCGGCTGGCGGAGCGGAAGGAAAAGACGCTGTCGATCCTGTGAGCCTGCGTTCGCGCATGCACGCATGCGTGTGCGCGCATCGTCGTCCTCGTCCTGTCGGTCGCGACGGCAGCGGGGGCGACGGCTGTGGCCTCATCGTTGCCGTCGCCGCGGTTCGCCGCGCTCGGCACGGGGGAAGCACACCCACGCAGCCCTCGCCTCTCGCCGCGTCGTCTGCGGCGCTGCCGCCTTCATCTGTCGGCGCCGAGCCCATGCGTTTTCCGCTGCCGAACCGCGCGCATCGCGCGGTTCGCGTCGCATCAGGCCTGTCGAAACAACCGCTGCCTGCACGCAGGATGACGGTGCAGGCCATGCCAGAATGATGCGCCGCCCCCATCGCGACTGGATGCGCCGTTGAAGCCCCCCCGTTCCGAGCCCCCGGCCGACCTGCACGCCCAGGAAGCCCGGCTGCACACACTCTCGAAGCGCATCGATTCCGTGCTGCGCCGGCACTACGCGCGGCATGCGGTGCTGCGGCTGGTGACACCGCCGAAGTTCCGGCGTGAGGTGGGCGTGCGCCCGCGGCTGTGGATGCCGGCACGCTGGGTGGGCAAGGCGATGGTGTGGATGCTGATCCTGGCCGCCGTACTGCGCTACGGGCCGATGATCGTGGGCCTGTTCTCGGACTACCGCGGCGCCTGGCTGCGCTACTGGCTGCCCGACCCGCATTGGGCGTGGCTGCCTGCGGCGGCTGTCGGGCTGCTGCTGTTCGAACGCCTGCTGTGGCCGCGCATGGCGCTGGCCACGCACCGCTTCCGGCTGATGCGGCTGGAGCGCGAGGACGACGGCACAGCGGAATTCCCCGACCTGTATCGCGTGGCGAAGCTGGACGGCGGCATCGCCGGCTTCGGCTGGCAGCACTGGCGCGCGCTGTCGGGCGTGCGCGCGGGCGACATCGTGATCGCGATCAGCGACCGCCACGACCGCGGTCTGGCGCTGATCCCGCTGCGCACCCGCGGCCGGCTGACGATGGTCGGCTGGGACCGCGATGTGGTGATGTACGAGGCGCTGCCGCCGCTGTCCGAACGCGTGCGCGCGCTGGCGCACGACTTCGATCAGGCCTGCGACCTGTGCGCACGCATCGCCGAGCAGGTCGAACGCAGCCAGGCGCTGCGCTCGGGCAACATCGTGGAACCACCGCCGGTCGACCCCGCGGCCGCCTGGGCGCCGGTGATCCTGGCAGAGCCGGTGAAGCAGCGGCTGCAGGCGCTGGCCGCGCATTTCGACCGCGGCAGCCGCGCCGCCGCGCGCGGGCTGCTGTTGTACGGCCCGCCGGGCACCGGCAAGACGCTCATCGCACGCACGTTCGCCGAGAGCATGCGCTGCGCGTTCTTCCCGCTGTCGCTGCCGGATCTCAAATCCGGCTATGTCGGCCAGAGCGGCGAGAACGTGCGCGCGCTGTGGCGCAAGGCGCTGGCGACGCCGCGCGCGGTGATCTTCGTGGACGAATGCGACAGCGTGTTCGGCCGCCGCGGCGGCACGCGCACCGACAGCTTCGTGGAGGACATCGTGGCCGCCTTCCTGGCCGAATGGGACGGCTTCCAGAGCCACAGCCACGTCTGGGTGGTGGGTGCCACCAACCGCCGCGACCTGATCGATGCGGCCATCCTCTCGCGCTTCGAGGAGCAGCTGGAGATCGGGCTGCCGGAGGCGCCGCAGCGGCTGGAGATCCTGCGCGGCGCGCTGCGGACGCTCGATGTGGACGCCGGCCTGCCGGACACGGCCGGCACGCTCACCGACGGCATGTCCGGACGCGAGCTGAGCACGCTGGCCAAGCGCCTGGCGCGCGAGGTGGATGGCGGCGGGCGCGGTGCGCCCTCGTCCGCCGCGCAGGCCACGGTCGCGGCGATCGATGCCGCCACGCTGGAGCGCCACACCCGCGAGATGCGCCGCCAGGGCGGCACCGCCACCGCCGCGGACGCGCGCTGGGACAGCCTGGTGCTGCCGGCGCAGACCCTGACCGACCTGCAGACCACTGCCGGCCTGCTGCAGCACGCGGAGACCTTCCGCGCGCGCGGCATCGGCGTGCCGCGGGGCCTGCTGCTGTACGGCCCGCCCGGCACCGGCAAGACCCAGATCGCGCGCACGCTGGCCAACGAGACCGGCCTGCGCTTCATCGCCGCGACCACCGCCGACATCAAGCAGGGGTTCGTCGGCCAGAGCGGGCAGCAGGTGCGCGAGCTGTTCGCGCGGGCGCGCGAGTCGGCGCCGTCGCTGCTGTTCATCGACGAGATCGATGTCCTGGCCTCGGCCCGGGGTGGCGCGGGCGATGCGTTCCAGACCGAGATCCTGGGCCAGCTGCTGCAGGAGATGGACGGCGCGCAGGCGCAGACCCAGCCGGTGTTCGTGCTGGCGGCGACCAACCGCATCGACCAGCTCGACCCCGCCCTGCTCTCGCGCCTGCCCAAGCAGATCGAGATCCCGCTGCCCGATCAAACGGCCGCGGCGCGCATCCTCGCCGTGCTGCTGCGCGGCAAGCCGGTGGAATTCGATGTCGACACCGTATGCGCGCGCCTCGCGTCCGGGGCCGAGGGCCGCAGCGGCCGCGACCTGCGGCACTGGGTGGAGAACGCCGAGCACCGCGCCGTGGCGCGGGCCATCCGCGAGGGCGACCCGGCCTCGGTCCGCCTGCGGGAAGAGGATTTCGCCGGCTGAGCGGCCGGCGCCGTGCGCGCACGGCGGGCCGCATCGGATCGCATCCGGTCGGATCGGGGCCGAACCACACGGCAGACGGACAAGAACAAGGGCGGCCTGGGCCGCCCTTGTTCCTGCAGGGGATCCCTGACTCCCGCCTCACCGCGATGAAGTCCGCTCCGACCGCACGACGGAGCGGGCGCCACTGGCGCGGGGACCGGCGGGATCAGCTGCCGGGGTCAGCTGCCGCGATCAGCTGCGCGGCTGCTTGTCGGCGTCTTCGCCCATGCCGGTGCCGGCCTTGGCGAGGTACTCGCGATACTCGTCGCTGGTCAGCGTGCCGTCGGCATTGGCGTCGGCCTTGGAGAAATGCGCCTTCAGCGCGGGGCTGGCGTCGGCCTCGGTGGCGCTCAGGTTGCCGTCCTTGTCGGCGTCGAGTTCCGACCAGGACAGCTGGGTCTGCGCGGCGTTGCCCGTTTCGGGCATGTCGCCGGCCTTGGGATCCGCGGCGAATGCCAGGCTGGTGGAGAAGGTGGCGGCCAGGGCCAGGGCGATGGACAGGGAGGTGGGGGAGGCAGTCTTGCGCATGGTGTCTTCTCTCTCTTGTTGTGAAGTGTCGCAGGCGGGGGATGTGGCGCCGTGGGGGATCGGGGGAGGGATCGGTGGAACGGCGCCGTACCGCGACGGCGCCAGACTGGCGCCGCACGAATGAATCCCCGCCATCGAAGATTTCCTGAAACAACAATGACTTAACCAATCGGAACGCGAAAAACGCTAGCCGCGACGCCAGTGCTGCGTTTGCGCCGCCCGGGCTGAACCGATGCGTGTCGGTTGCGGATGAACACAACACAACCTTGACATCCGGCCTGCCGCGCCGGCCCGGTGATCGCCTGCCGGAAGCGCCTGGGCGATGCCCGGACGCGCCGCGTGCCCTGCCCCTCGCCTCGCCCTGCGCGAGGCGTTCAGGTAACGTGGGGACTCCCCCGTTTCCCCTGCCTGTCCGCATGACCGCTTCGCTCCCCGCAGGCCGTGCCACCCGGAGGCCGCGATGAGCCGGCGCCCGCCCAGGCCCGACGCGCCGGCCGCCGGCGACAGCGGATCCACCCCGACCATGGCCGACCTGGCGGCGATCGCCGGGGTCTCGGCGATCACCGTCTCGCGCGCGCTGCGCGACAGCCCGCTGGTCAACGAGGCCACGCGTGCGCGCATCCGCGAGATCGCGCAGCAGCACGGCTACGCCTTCAACGTGAGTGCGCGCAACCTGCGCCTGCGCCGCAGCATGACCGTGGCCGTGGTGGTGGAAATGCGGCCCGATCCCGACCGGCAGATGTCCGGGCCCTACCCGATGGACCTGCTGGGCGGCATCACCCAGGAACTCACCCTGCGCGGCTACAGCGTGCTGCTGACCGCCCTGCAGCCGGTCATGCCGCCCTCGGCGCTGGCCGCGGACGGGGTGATCCTGCTGGGCCAGGGCGCGCACGAGGACGCCGTGCGGATCGTGCGCGACTGGGGCCGGCCGCTGGCGGTATGGGGCGCGGTGGGCCGCGACGCGTCGCAGACCGTGGTCGGCAGCGACAACATCCGCGGCGGCGCGCTGGCGGCCGAACGTTTCCTCGCGCTCGGCCGGCGCACCCCGGTGTTCCTCGGCGACGCGGCCCACGGCGAGTTCGCCGAGCGCTATGACGGCTTCCGCGCAGCCTTCGAGCAGCACGGCATCGTGCCGCGCATGCTGACCGTGCCCGCCTTCACCGTCACCGCGGGCGCGGCGGCCGTGGAATCCCTGCTGGCCGCCGGCACGCCGCCGGATGCCCTGTTCGCGGCCAGCGACCTGCTGGCGATCGGCGCCATCCGGGCCCTGCTGGCCAACGGCCGCAGGGTGCCGCAGGACGTGTCGGTGATCGGCTACGACGACACGCCGCTGGGCGCCACCTACGTGCCGCCGCTCACCTCGGTCCACCAGAACTTCGTGGACGCCGGGGCACTGCTGGCGCGCAAGGTGCTGGCGCTGATCGACGGCCAGGCGGCCGAATCCGAGACCCTGCCCACCCATCTGGTGGTGCGCGACACCTGACCCGGCCGCGCGCGGATCCGTGTTGCAGGGCAACACGACCGCCACTGCATGCCGGCACGCCAGTCCGGCCGTTTCCCACGGAAAACAATGCGTTGCAGCCGCAGGCGTGCACGGACGCCGCCGTATGGCTGGGCTCGTGTCGCAATTGTTATCGATACCTTGACATCGATAACAAAGACTTCCTACCGTGCGCCCGTCCGCGCTGGGCGGACAGGCGACACAGGTCGAAGGCAGGCAGGATGCGGGATCTGGGCACACCGGGACACGGGGAACAGGCAGCCGCCTGCGACCCCTGGCGGCTGCGGACGATGGGGATCGATCCGCGACGCACCCCGCTGGAAGGGACCCTGTTCGCACTGGCGAACGGCTCGCTGGGCGTGCGCGGCGAGGCCGAGGAAACGCTCGCCCCCGCGGCCGGCACCTTTCTCGCCACGGCCTACGTGCGCCAGCCGATCCACTACCACGAGCGCCTGTCGGGCTTCGCACGCACCAGCGACACCCGTGTCCCGGTGGCGGACGGCACCCGCATCGAGGTCTGGCTCGGGGACCGCCGCCTGGACCCGGACGCATGCGAGACCCTGGACGCCGAGCGCAGCCTGGACCTGCGCACCGGCCGCTTCGCGCGCCTGCTGCGCCTGCGCACGCCCGAGGGCGAGGTGCTGGCCATCCGCGCCGAGCGGGTGGTGCCGCCGGCCACCCAGGATGTGCCGGCCGACATGAGGGCCGATGTGCTGGCCATCCGCTACGCGGTCGCGTCGGAGACCTACCGCGGGCCCCTGCGGCTGGTCTCGTGCCTGAGCGCCGGGGAGGGCGCGACGGCACAGGGCGACGACCCGCGCATCGGTGCGGGCGCCGGAGGGCGCCTGCGCGACGTGGGCGGCGGTGCGGATGTCGAGGACGCATGGCTGGCCCAGACCACCGACGACGGCCGCTGGCGGATGCGCTGCGCGCAGCGCCACCGGCTCGGCGAGGGTCTGCGGCCAGCCGGCGCCTCGGCCGGGCCGGGCCGGGCCACGCAGGCGTTCGAGGCGATGCTGGAGCCCGGCGTCGGCGTGGTGCTGGAGAAGCTGGTGGCGTACGCCACCGGCACCGCGGACGCGATGCTGGAAGCCGCTGTCTCGGCTGCGCTGGGGAGCGCGTCCGAGGCCGGCTTCGACGGGCTCGCGGCGCGCCAGGAACGCGCCCTGCGGACGTTCTGGGACGGCGCCGGCCTGTCGGTGCCGGGCCACCCGGACATCGAGCAGGCGCTGCGCTTCAACCTGTTCCATGTCCATCAGTCCGCCGGACGCAGCGGCGTGGACGGGACGGCGGCCAAGGGCCTGACCGGCGAGGGCTACGAGGGGCACTGCTTCTGGGACACCGAGATGTTCGTGCTGCCGGCGATGGTGTTCGTCGCGCCGGACGTGGCGCTGGCGATGCTGCGCTACCGCCACCACACGCTGCAGGCCGCGCGCGCCCATGCGCGGGAGATGAACCACCCGCACGGCGCGCTGTACCCCTGGCGCACCATCGCCGGCGACGAATGCTCGGCGCACTACCCCAGCGGGTCGGCGGCGTACCACATCAACGCGGCGGTGGCGCACGCCATCGGCCTGTACATGGATGCGACCGGCGACCTGGACTTCCTCGCCGAGGCCGGCGCGGAGATGCTGTGCGAGACCGCGCGCATCTGGCCGCAGATCGGCCGCTTCGACCCGCGCCGCGGCGGCGCGTTCTGTCTGTACGAGGTGACCGGCCCGGACGAGTACACGGCGCTGGTCGACAACAACCACTACACCAACCGGATGGCACGCCGGCACCTGCGCCGCGCCGCCGAGGCCTGGGCACTGCTGCGCGAGGTCCGTCCGCAGGCGCATGCGGCGCTGGCCGAACGGCTGGGGCTGGACGAGGAAGAGGTCGCGCTGTGGCGTCGCGCCGCGGATGCGATGTATCTCGGCGAGGATGCCGATCTGGGCATCTATGCCCAGGACGACGCGTTCCTGGGCAGGCCGCACTGGCCCTTCGCCCCCAAGCAGGACGGCCACCGCCCGCTGCTGCTGGACTACCACCCGCTCACCCTCTACCGGCACCAGATCTGCAAGCAGGCCGACGTGGTCATGGCGCTGGCGCTGGGCGACGGGGACGTGCCGCCGCTGCGCGCGAAGCGCAGCTTCGACTACTACGAGGCGCTGACCACGCACGACTCCACCCTGTCCGCGGCGGTGCACGGCATCGTGGCCGCAGCGGTGGGCGAGCCGGAGCGGGCGCTGGGCTATTTCCTCGACAGCCTGCGGGTGGACCTGGACGACCTGCACGGCAACACCGGCCATGGCGTGCACATGGCGGCGATGGCCGGCAGCTGGCAGGGCCTGGTGATGGGCTTCGGCGGCCTGCGCATCCGCGACGGCATGCCGGCGTTCGCCCCCATGCTGCCGCCCGGCTGGCCCGGATACGCGTTCTCGCTGCGCTGGCGCGGCTGCACCCTGGCGGTGTCGGTGGGCGTGGACGGCGTGGCCTACCGGCTGGAGAAGGGCGAGCGACTGCAGCTGTCGCACGCGGGTGACGTCTTCGTGCTGTCCGCGGGCGGCACCGCGCTGCATCCGCTCGGCGGCGCGCGGACCCGGCGCCCGGCGGTGTTCCCGATGCGCTGCGCGGCCGTGATCTTCGACCTGGACGGCGTGCTGACCGATACCGCGCACACCCATTTCCAGGCCTGGAAGCGGCTGGCCGACGAGATCGGCGTCCCGTTCGACAGTACCGACAACGAGCGGCTGAAGGGCGTGGACCGCATGACCTCGCTGGCGCTGCTGCTGTCGCGCGCGGACCGGGACTACGACGCCGCCGAGCGCCTGCAGCTCGCCGAGCGCAAGAACGGCTACTACGTGCAGGCGATCTCCGGCTTCGGGCCGCAGGACCTGCTGCCCGGCGCACGCGCGCTGCTGGAGGCCGCGCGCGCGCGGGCTGCGCATCGGCCTGGCCTCGGCCAGCCGCAACGCGCCGCTGCTGCTGGAACGGCTGGGCATCGCCGGCCTGTTCGACTACATCGCCGACCCGGCCCGGGTGGCGCGCGGCAAACCGGCACCCGACCTGTTCCTGGATGCGGCGCGCGGCCTCGGCGTCGCGCCGTCGGCCTGCATCGGCGTCGAGGACGCGCCGGCGGGCGTGGACGCGCTGCGCGCGGCCTGCATCGCATCGATCGGCATCGGCGACGCGCATGCCCTGCGCCGTGCGGACACGGTGGTGCCGACCATCGCCGACCTGGACCTGGACGCCTGCCTCCTGCGCGCCCCCGCACCGGGCGAACGCGCGCACGACGGCGGCCGCTGAGCGCGGCACAGCCGCGCGCACGCCACGACGCCCATCGCCCCTGCAGGCCGTCCGCATTCCAGTCGTCACGCATTCCAGGCGCTGTCCGGCCCGGATCCACACGCAACACCAGACCCAGACAACACGACACAAGATCACGTCACCGGAGGAGGGGACACCACCATGTCGCACGCAACACCGATCCGCTACGCACTCTCGATCGCCATCGCCGCCGCGCTGTCGCCCGGCATCGCCCACGCCCAGGACGCGGAGGGCGGCGATGCCGCGCAGCAGGCCGCCGACCTCGACACGATCGTGGTCAGCGGTACCGCCAAGTTCAAGGGCCTGCGCAAGCGCGATGCCAGCTTCTCGATCAGCACCGCCAACGAAGAGGACATCCGCGAAGCCGCGCCCACCAGCACCGCCGACCTGCTGAAGATCGTGCCCGGCGTGTGGGCGGAATCCAGCGGCGGCGGCACCGGCGCCAACGTGTTCGTGCGCGGCATGCCTTCGGAAGGCGACGCGCCGTTCTTCACCCTGCAGCTCGACGGCTCGCCGATCTACCCGCCCTCCACCCTGTCGTTCCTGGAGAACACCACGCTGTTCCGCATCGACGACATGGTCGAGCGCGTGGAAGGCCTGCGCGGCGGCCCCAGCCCGATCTTCTCCAACGGCCAGCCCGGCGTCACCGTCAACTTCATCCAGAAGAAGGGCGACGACATCCCGTCGGGCAGCGCCCGCGTCACCGTCGGCAGCGACAACCTGCGCCGGGTCGACCTGGTCAGCAGCGGCCCGCTGGGCGAAGACAGCGGCTGGTACTACAGCGTCGGCGGCTTCTACCGCACCAGCGACGGCGTGCGCGACGTGGGCTATCCCGCCGAGCGCGGCGGCCAGCTGGCGGCCACCCTGACCCGGCGCTGGGACAGCGGCGAGTTCACTCTGTACGGCCGCCGCACCGACGACCGCAACACCTTCTACACCGCGATCCCGCTGCGCTCGCGCAACAACGGCAGCGACATCTCCGACTTCCCCGGCATCGACGCCACCACCGGCACGCTAGTGGGCGAGGACTTCCGCCGCGTCACCCTGCCCACCGGCATCGGCTCGGGCACGATGCGCCGCGACATGGCCGATGGCCGCGGCGTGGACATCACCGTCTTCGGCGGCGCGCTGGACTGGAACGTCGGCCGCTGGACCATCAGCGACCGCTTCAATTTCCTGAGCGGCGACGCGCCCACCAACGCGCTGTTCACCGGCGGCAACCCGCAGACGCTGTCGTCCTACATCGCCGACAACTACGGCACCACCGGCACCGGCAGCTTCGTCAACGGCGGCGGTGCCGTGGCCCAGGACCAGCAGGTGCTGGCCGCGGGCTGGTGGGTGGTGGACAAGGACCTGCGCTCCTTCACCAACGACCTGCGCTTCAGCATCGAGCTGGGCGAGCGCAACACGCTCACCTTCGGCAGCTACTACGCGAGCTACTCGTCGGAAGACCGCTGGTGGCTGGGCAACAACATGCTGCTCAGCGCCGAGAACAACGCCCGCCGCATCGACCTGAACCTCGCGGACGGCCGCGTGGCGACCCGCGAGGGCTTCGTCGGCACGTCGTTCTTCAACATCCGCGGCGACTACGACGGCCGTAATACCGCCTTCTTCATCGCCGACGAATGGAACGCCAGCGACCGCCTGCGCATCGACGCCGGCGTGCGCTGGGAGCGCCAGACCGTCGACGGCACCGTGGTCGACCCGGTCTCGGTGGACCTGGACGGCGATCCCAACACCCTCTACGACAACAACACCTCGGTCGCCACCAACCCCCGCCGGATCGACCACCGCGACGACCAGCTCGCATGGACGGTCGGCGCCAACGTCGTCATCAACGACAGCATGAGCGTGTTCGGGCGGGTGAATTCCGGCTTCAAGTTCCCCTCGTTCGACAACCTGCGCGACAGGGCCGACGAGACCCAGGAGATCGACCAGTACGAGGTCGGCCTGAAGGCCGGCGGCGACGCCTACGAGCTGTACCTGACCGCGTTCTACAACGACTTCGTGGGCCTGCCGTTCCAGGCCTTCGACCAGGGCGGCAACAACATCGTCATCATCGGCGACTCCAGCGCCAAGGGCCTGGAATTCGAAGGCGCGTGGCGGCCCTTCGGCAATTTCCAGCTGGCCTGGAACAGCACCTGGCTGGATGCGAACTACGGCCGCTTCGGCAGTTTCAGCGGCAACCAGGTGGTGCGCCAGCCGAAGTTCCGCGGCCGCCTCACGCCCAGCTACTACTGGCTGCAGCCCTGGGGCGACATCAAGGCCTTCGCCACGGTGACCCGCGTGGGCGACCGCTACTCCGACCCCGCCAACGGACAGGTGCTGCCGGCCTACACCACGCTGGACATCGGCGTGAGCGCGCGCATCGGCGAGCATTGGGAGGTCGCCTTCAACGGCCGCAACGTCACCGACGAGATCGCGCTGACCGAAGGCAATGCCCGCATCATCGGCAACGCCACCAGCGACGGCGTGTTCATGGGCCGTCCGATCGAGGGCGCCTCGTACCAGGTCTCGGCGGCGTACCGCTGGTGATCCGCATGCGCCCTTCCCCCGCCCCTCTCCACGGGGGAAGGGCGCGTGTCGGTGCGATGCCTCTCTCCTGCCACACTCCCGGGCGCGCGCAGCCGCGCCGCGCCCGGGCCACCGCCCCGATCACGGAACCGCGATGACCGACGACCGTCTCCCTCCGCGCGCCGCGCGCGCGCGCATGATCGCGGCGATGACCCTCACCTACATGATCTTCGCGGTGCTGCTCAACAGCGTGGGCACCCTGATCCTGCAGACCCAGGTCGGCATGGGCGCCACCAAGGAGGCGACCAGCGTGCTGGACGCCTACAAGGACCTGCCGATCGCGCTGGTGTCCTTTCTGGTCGCCTCGATGCTGCCGCGGCTGGGGTACCGGCGGGCGATGATGCTCGCGCTCGCGACGGTGGCCGTGGCCTGCCTGGCGATGCCGCTGCTGGACGCGTTCTGGATGGTGAAGGTGCTGCTCGCCACCACCGGTGCCGCCTTCGCCCTGGTCAAGATCGCCGTGTATTCGAGCATCGGCCTGCTCAGCGAGGACCGTCGCGGGCACGCCAGCCTGACCAGCTTCATCGAGGGCTGCTTCATGGTCGGCGTGCTGGCCGGCCCCTGGTGTTTCGGGCTGTTCATCCAGCGCCAGGCGACGCCCACCGACCCGGTCTGGCTGCAGATCTACATCTGGCTGGCGGTGCTGTGTGCGGTGGCCATCGCCCTGCTGGCGAGCACCCGCTTCGACGAGAGCGCCGCGACCGACACGCCCGCACCGGCCACGGGCGGCGCGCTGCGCTCGCACGCCGACATGCTGGCGCTGATGGCGCTGCCGGTGGTCATCGTGTTCCTGGCCTCGGCCTTTCTCTATGTGCTGATCGAACAGGGCATCAACACCTGGCTGCCCACCTTCAACGCCGACGTGCTGCGGCTGTCCACGGTGACCAGCGTGCAGTTCGGCAGCCTGTTCGCCGCGTTCACCGCGCTGGGACGGCTGGGCGCGGGTCTGGTGCTGCGCAGGATGCCCTGGCACTGGCTGCTGGCCTGCTGCCTGGTGGCCACGGCCGCGCTGGTGCTGCTGGCGCTGTCGGTGACCGTGACCGAGGACGCCCCGATCCGCGACGGCTGGCGCGACGCGCCGCTCGCGGCCTATGTCTTCCCGCTGATCGGGCTGTTCCTGGCGCCGATCTATCCGACCATCAACTCGGTGGTGCTGAGCGCGCTGCCGCGGCACCGGCATGCACCGATGACCGGGCTGATCGTGGTGTTCTCCGCGCTGGGCGGGGCCACCGGCTCGTTCGTGACCGGCCGCATCTTCGCGTCCTTCGGCGGCGACACCGCCTTCCTGCTGTCGCTCATCCCGATGGGCGTGCTGCTGCTGGCGATCCTGTGGCTGTCGCGCCTGGCCGCGGTGCAGGCGACTCCGCCGGAGCAGGCCTGACGACGGCGGGCGGGCGCATGCTCGCCGGACGACTGTCGCTTGCCGTTCCCGTGGCCGCCAGACGGCGCGCCAGCGCCTGCGTGCGCGGGATGCCGTAGCCCATCTCGTGGTCGGGATCGCCGGCCTGACTGCCCGCACCGCGCACCAGCGCCAGCAGCTCGCGCCGCGACAGCATGGGCGCGGCCTCGCGCAGACAGGCGACCAGCCCGGCCACTGCCGGCGCGGTGAACGACGTGCCGCGCGTGCCCCAGGTCGCGACATCGGGCTTGGGGGCGGACAGCCACGGCGGCCCGACGCCGCTGGTGCGCCAGCGCCGGCCGGTCTCCGGGTCCACCGCGCCCACCGTCAGGGCCTCGGCCACGTCGCCCGGGAAGCCGATGTAGCGCCACTCGCGCGCGCCGCGGTTGCCGGCGCTCACCACCACCACCAGGTCCGGATGCGCCGCCAGCACCTCGGCCAACGCGATCGAAATGCGCGCAGTGCGGCCGTCGAGCTGTTCGCGGCGGTAGCCACCGCCGTCCTGGAAGTCGATGTAACCCAGCGACACATTGATCACGTCCATGCCCTGCCCCGCCAGCCAGCGCAGGGCCGCGATGGTCCGTGTCTCGTCGGCGCGGGTTTCGGTATCGGGCAGGTCGGTTTTCGCCAGCCAGTAGCGGGCACCGTGGGCCAGCCCCTCGACGCGGCCGCCGCTGCGCCCGGCCAGCGCGCGCAGCACGCGCGTGCCGTGATCGGAGGCATCGCGCGTGAGGTCTTCGGAGGGCGCGGCTTCGGCCCGGGATTCCTCAGCCCTGGATTCCTCAGCCCGGAATTCCTCAGCCCGGCGTCGTCGGTCGACGCGGCCGCCGGCCTTGCGGACGGTGCCCAGCCGGCCGGCCGCAGCGTGAAATCCACCTCGCCCTCCACCTGCAGCCCGCGCAGCATCGGGTCGCTGCGCCAGCCGGCGAACCCGGCGTCGATCACGCCCACACGCACGCCGCGCCCGGCGAGGCCGAGCGCCTCCCACTCCCGGCCGAGCATCGGCGTGAGCGCGGGCGCGTAGCTCTCGCGCAGCCCTTCGCTCCAAGGCACGCGCGGCGGGGAGGCCGGCCAGGTCGCGCAGACCAGGGCGACGCCCAGCGCGAACGGCCAGCGCGCCAGATGCAGCAGGCGCCGCGTCGCCCGCGCCACACGCTCGGCCGCCCGGGCGATGCGCGGATAGGGCGGCGGGGGCGATGCCGGCAGGGCGGGTGGGACGGTCATCCGTGTACGGACACGCTGCGACGGTCGAGACTGGCCTGCAGTCTTCCACACCGCCGCGCCGGGTGGGAGTCATCTCCCCACCCGTCACGCCGCAGCTGCGGGGGGCCTCAGCGGATCCGCCGCTTCAATTCCCCGATCAGCGCCGACACCTCCGTGGGCGCCAGCTTGGCGAAGCGCTCGGGCAGCAGGCTGCGGCGCGAGGACTCCTGCACCGCCAGCAGTTCCATCAGCTGGAGGGTGTCGCTGTGCTGCGGCGGGATGAAGTCGGCGATGGCCTGCTGCAGGTGGCTCACCGACAGCGCTGCGGCTTCGGTGCGGGCGATGTCCAGCGCCAGCAGGGCGACGGCCTCGAGGTCGGCGTTGGAATAGCCCGCCAGCGGGTCGAGCGCACGCAGCAGTTCCGCATCGCCACCGTCGGGCAGCGCCGCGCCGTTGCGGCCGAGGATGGCGCCGACGATGCGCAGGCGGTCTTCGGCGCTGTCCACGTAGAAGAACGGGATCTTGCGGTCCAGCCGCCCCGGGCGCTTGATGTCGACATCGAGCTTGTCCGGGCGGTTGGTCATCAGGATGGTCAGCACGTGGCCGCGGTTCTCCGGGTCCGACATGAAGTCCTTGATCCGCGCGATCACCCGCGAGGAGGTGCCGCCGTCGGTCTCCGCGCCCTCGCCGCCGCCGAAGCTGCGGTCGCCTTCGTCGATGACCAGCGCGATCGGGCTCATCGCGCGCACGATCTTCAGCACGCGCTCCAGGTTGGATTCGGTCGAGCCCACCCACTTGGAGCGGAAGTTCTTCAGCACCACGCCGGGCAGGCCGGCCTCCTTCAGGAAGGCCTTGATCACGAAGGTCTTGCCCACGCCCATCGGCCCCACCGCGAGCAGGCCCATCGGCGCCAGCTTGCGCTCGCCGGTCTTGATGGTGGCGGCGATCTTCATCAGCTCGGCCTTGATCTGGTCGTAGCCGCCCACCGCCTCCAGGCCGTGCTTCGGGTCGAGGAATTCGATCAGGTCGCCGCAGCTGCGCTGGATGATCTCGCGCTTGCGCGTGCCGATGATGCCGAGCATCGCCGCGGTCGGGTCTTCGCCCTGCGCCGGCGCGCTTTCGCCGAGGATCAGGAACGCGATCTCCTCGCGGGTCTTGCCCGCGGTGACGCCGGCGTACATCTCGGCGCGCTGCGCGGCATCCGGCGCATCGCCCAGCAGCTGCAGCGCCAGCGCCTTGCGCTCGGCCTCGGAAAGACCCGCGGCCGGCTGTTCGGCGACGATGCCGTCGATCTCCAGCAGGCGCAGGCCCGCGGTGTGCTGCGCGATCAGGGCCTGCTGCGCGGCCGGCATGTGCGGCGCGGACTGCGCGATCAACTGCGTGCGCGCGGCCTCGTCCGGCAGGGCCACTTCGATCGCGGCGACGCGCGGGTTGGTGTTGAGCGAGGCGTGCACTTCCGACAGCGAAGCGCAGACCAGCACCACGATGTGGTTGCGCTGCAGCAGCAGGCCGCCCAGCGACCAGTCGTGCAGGATCTCCAGCAGGCCGCGCTCCTCCACGCTGAGGAACGTGGTCTCGGCGTTGGGCACCAGGTCGCCGGCATGCGGCAGCACCAGGGCGATGCCCTCGGCCACGCGCATGCGCGTCTCCAGATGCACCAGGTCCTGCAGCAGGCTCTCGCCGTCTTCCAGCGGCTTGGCCTGCGCGTCGCGCCGGCGCACGCCGGCATGGCGCAGCGCCAGCTCGTAGCGCTGCGGCTTGGCCGCCAGCACCACGTCGTGCAGGTAGTCGACGAAGGGCAGCAGCTTGCCGTCGTGGGCCACGCCGTCGTGCACGTTGCCGTGCAGCAGGAACACGCCGGCCTGTCCGGCCAGGTAGCGGCGCTTGAGTTCGTCGGCCCAGGCGGGCGACGGGACGTTGCCGGCGGGCGTGCCGTTGAGTGTGGTCATGGGAATGCGCTCTGCGGCGGAAAGGGAATGACGACGGAGAATGGCGGAAGGGACGCGGGCCGCGGTGGCTCAGCGCTCCGGTTTGCGGCACAGGCCCAGATTGAAGCGCGCGGCCTTGACGATCGGCAGCCAGACATCGCCTTCGGACGGCGGGTAGCCTTCGAGAATGGCCTCGTCCGTCAGCGCGGCCTCCTCGGCGAAGGGCGACAGCGTGCGCAGGCACTCCGCGCGCTGGCCGAGCCTGTACTGGGTGATCGCGATGTCGTTGAGGATGCGGCCCTGCTCGTAGCGGTCCAGCGTGCGCGCGCAGCGCGTGGCCAGCGGCGAAAGCGTCGCCAGCGCGTCGGCGTGGCGCTTGCCGTCGTAGAGCCGCTTGAAGCGTGCGCGTGTGGCCTGACGCTCGGCATCGCCGCAGCCTTCGGCCGGGCGCAGATAGGTGCCGGCGAACTGCGCGCGCATGCCGCAGAAGTGGCGGCATTCGGTGGTGGCCGTCACCTCCACGCCGCCCTCGACGGGATGGAAGCCGACCACGCAGGCAGGCTCGTCGTCGTAGGTCTCGAGCGTGGCGCGGCCGTCCACGATGCGCCCTTCGAGATCGCAGATATGGAAGTTGCCGCCGACGGCGTTGAGTGAAAACGCCGCCCCTGCGCCCGCGCCCGCGTCATCGCCTGGCGCGATGCTCAAACGTCCCCAGCCGCCATCCGCGATGTACTCGCCGGGCGCCACCGCATCGCCGGCGAGCGATGCGGTGGCGAGGCCGGCCAGCGCGAACAGGCACAGCGCACGCAGCGCCATCACGCGTGAACGCACGCGTCCGCGCGGGGACGGCCCGCCGGCAGGGCGTCGGGCGCTTCGCCTCATCGGCGCGTCTGCATGGCGATGCCCGGTCACGGCGGCGCTCAGATGGTGCGGTCGCCGCCCGCGGCCTGCGCGGCGCGGTCCTTCTTCATCGCTTCGAGCTTGGCGCGCGCGGTGGCCTTGGCGCTGCCGGCCTTCAGCGTCTTCAGGCGCACGTCCAGGTCGGACTCGCGCAGCTCGTCGCCCAGCTTGGCCTTGGCGATGTCGTTCTTGATGCCGGTGCGCACGTTCTCCAGCGCCTGCAGCTCGGCATCCACCGAGAGGCCTTCCAGCTGCTCGTTGATGCGGGTGCGCGCCTGCGCGCTCTGCATCTTGGCCAGCATGCGCTCCTTCTCGGCCTTGAGCTTGCCGATCTCGCCCTTGACCTCCGTCAGCGCGTTCTTGGCGGTGTCCACATCCTTCTGCGCGCCTTCCAGCTCGCCTTCGAGCGAGGCGATCTCGGCGTCCACCGCGTCCTTGCGCTCGATCACTTCCACCGCCAGGTCGTCCTGGCCGGTGGCCATCGCCTGCTCCAGCATCGCCGCCAGCTCCTTCTGCTGGCCGAGCGCCTTCTGCAGACGGTCGGCGGCGTCCTCGCGCAGGCGGATCAGGCCGGCGGTGGCGTTCTTGAGCTTGTCGTACTTCGCGACCATGGTGTTGATCGCGTTCTCGTAGGCGATCTCCGGGTGTTTGGCTTCCAGCCCGGTGACGAACAGCGACAGGAACCCGCGGACGAGATTGCCGAGTCGGGTGAAGAGATTGAGGGCCATGCGGGTCTCCTGGGGTCAGGGGGAGGCGATCAGAGGGATGGAATGGAATGAACGAAACACCGGGTGTCGGGTCATGGGCCGGTCGCGCTGCGGTCGCGTGCGTCCTGCCGGCGTGCGTTCTGCTGCGCGCGCTGGGCGGCGCGCTCGCGGCTGCCGGCGCTGCCGGCGGAGAGGTATTCGCTGTCGAGGTCGTTCTGCGAGAGCTCCAGCTCGATGTCCTCCTCCAGCTGCAGCCGCGCGAGCGACTCGCCGAGCTTGGAACCGAGCGTGCTCGAATACGGGCTGGCCACGACCATCTGGTAGATCTCCTCCACCTGGTCGGGCAGCGACACCAGCGCGGCTTCGATCGACATGCGGCGTGCGATCAGCTTGTCATGGCGCAGCTTGACCGCGGCGTAGTCGTCGCGGGCCATCTTCAGGTGGCGGTAGCGCGGGTCGTCCTGCTCGATCTCGGCCAGCGCGCGCTCGGCCTCGCGCAGACGGCGGTCCAGCGTGGCCTCCTCGCCGCTGCGGATGCGCTGCTCGATGGTCACCTTCGCCAGCCACAGCGCCAGATAGTCGACCGACGCCTTGTCCACGCGCTCGGCGTCGTCGTAGGACAGCTGGCTCTGCGCTTCCCCGGCGATGCGGTACAGCACCTCGGCGCGTTCGACGATGGCGCGGTATTTCAGCCACATGCCCATGCCGGCGACGCGCTCGAACCCGCCGTGGATCTGGAAGATCTCGCGCTGCAGCTGGCTGCGGCGCTGGTCGATCGCGCCGCGGCGCGCGCGGCGGTCCACCTTGCTGCGGAAGCTGGGCATGTCCGGCACCACCAGCGCGGCCAGCACCTGCGCCGCGCCGACCACCACCAGCCCGCCGATCAGTCCGGCGACGCCGGCCGGAAACGACGCGACCACCGACGCGAAGCCGCCGCCGAGCAGCGTCATCAGATTGGTCTGGCTGGTCAGCCAGGCCTTCAGATAACTGGGGGGCTTGGTCGGAGTCTTGTTCATCGGCGGGGCAGGCTCACACCGTCACCCGCACGTTGCCGCGCCCGGCGGCCTGATGCAGGCGGCTGAGGATGCGCTGCTCCAGCGCCGCGGCCTCGGGCATACGCAGCCAGCCGGCGTCGCGTGGACGCGGGGTGTGGATCTCGAAATCGTCGGCGATGCGCGCCGGCTGGGTGGACAGCACCACCACCCGGTCGCCGAGCAGCAGCGCCTCGGTCACGTCGTGGGTGACGAACACGATCAGGCACGGGTGCTCGTCGTACAGCTTCACCAGCAGCTGCTGCATGCCCTCGCGGGTCTGCGCGTCGAGCGCGCCGAAGGGCTCGTCCATCAACAGGATGCGCGGCTTGAGCATCAGCGAGCGTGCGAGTGCGATGCGCTGGTTCTGGCCGCCGGAGAGCTGGCTGGGCGAGAGCTTGGCCTTGTCGGCCAGCCCCACCGCTTCGAGCATGTGCAGGATGCGCTCGTGGCGCTCGGCCTTGGACACGCGGTCGCGCCACAGCTTCAGCCGGAACGGGAAGCCGACGTTGTCGTACACGCTGAGGTCGGGACGGTTGGCGTAGCGCTGGAAGACCATCACCGCGTCGTCATGGGCGTCGTCGCAGGGCACGCCGTCGACGAGGATGCGGCCCTGGCTCGGCATCACCGTGTTCTGCGGGCGCACGCCGCCCATCATGTACAGCAGCGTGCTCTTGCCGCACCCGGAGGGGCCCAGCAGCATGTTGATGCTGGGGCCGTCGAACCGCAGGTTGAGCGTGTCGATCACCCGGTTCACGCCGCCTTCGGGCCGCGGGAATTCCTGCACGATGCCGTCCAGCACGACGCTCGCGTGCGTGCGTGCGGGCGCACCCGCAGTCGCGCCCGCGGCACCCGTGGCCGCGGCGATGGCGGCGTTCGCGGCGGTGATGGTGGCGGTGGCCGCGGTCACGGCCGCTGAAGTCGAGGCGGGATTGCTCATACCTGGGTCTCCCACGGGTACAACCGGCGCTTGGCGGCGCGCATCAGCTGGTAGGTGATCAGGGCCAGGGCGATGATCACCGCGATGCCGGCGAACACCTGGTCCATCGCACTGAAGCGGCGTGCGTTCTGGATCAGCTGGCCCAGCCCGACCTGCGCATTCACGTATTCGGCGACGGTGATGTAGGTCCACATCACCGAGACCGCGACGATGATCGCATCGGCGATGCGCGGCATCGCGATCGGCACCACCGCGTGGCGGATGCATTCCCACGGCGTCGCGCCGAGGTCGCGCGCACCGGTCCAGTGGCTCTGCGGCACCGCGCGGATGGCGTCGCGCACCATCGGCACCAGATAGACCACCGCGCCGAGGAACAGGAACGCCACCTTCATCACTTCGCCGATGCCCAGCCACATCACCAGGATGGGCAGCAGCGCCACCACCGGCGCCGAGCGGAACGGGTCGACCAGCGGCGAGAGCAGCGCATCGACCCGCGTGGAGGCGCCCATCAGGATGCCCAGCGGCACGCCGACCAGCACCACCAGCACGCCGGCCACCGCCACGCGTCCGGCCGACCACACGGTGGCCTCCAGCAGCAGGCTTTCGCCCTCGTGCCAGGCCAGATAGCCGATGGCCTGGGCCACCGTCCACGGCGCGGGCAGCTTGTTGGGGCTGATCCAGCCGCTGGCGGCGAGGCCCGCCCAGACCAGCAGCACGGTCGCCACGCCGGCGATGCCGAGTTTGCGGCGCAGCCCCGTCGGCAGCGCGGCGTACGGGTTCCAGTGCGGCATCAGCGCGCTCCGAACACCGCGATGCGGGTGGAGCGGTTCATCTCGCGGCAGCCGTCGAGATCCACGCCTTCGCTGCCAGGATTGGCCTCGTCGCAGAGCGGCTTGCGCGAGCCGTTGCCGACGATCTTGAAGCGCTCGCGCGGGAACTCCCACTGGCCGACCAGATAATCGACCACCGCGCGCGCCCGCGCCTCGGACAGACGGTCGTTGACCACCACGCTGCCGGTGCTGTCGGTGTTGCCGCTGATCTCGAAGTAGGCGGTGCCGTTGTTCTCGATGAAGGGCACCATCTCGGTGTCGATGGTGCGCTCGGCGCGCTTGGTCAGCGCGGCCTGGCCGCTGTTGAAGTTGACCGTGACCGGCTTGGTGACCTCGGCCGGCGCGGCCTGCACCGCTTCCTCGCGCTGCGCGGCGGTGAAGGTCTCGACCTTCGCCGCTTCGGTGCGCGCCGCGGCATCGGCTTCATAAAGCGCCTGGATGAAGCTGGTGTCGAAGCTCTCGGACGGATCGATCACCGGCGACTTCGGGTTGGCCAGCGCGCCGGCGGCGCGGTAGATCTGGTCGAAGCGCTGGTAGACGCGGGCGTAGTGGTTGGTGCCGCCCGCCAGGCCGAGGATGCGCGCGTTGTCGCCCACGCCGGTCCATACCAGGTTGTCGAACAGGCTCTTCACGAAGGGCTTGCCCTCGTCCTTCGCCAGCAGCTTGAAGAACTCCTGGTTGTCGACCAGCGCATCGACGGCCTTGTCCGGGTCGGCCTTGGCCGCGTCCACGCCCTTCATCCAGCCGGCGACGAACTTGCGCACCGCCTCGCGGCCCTGCGGGTCGTCGAGCACGCGCTGGTCGCAGACCATCACGTCGAAGATCAGGTTGGACGCGGTCTTGGTGGAATAGATCACGCGCGCCTTGGTGCTGCGGATCGCCAGCGAGAGGTCCGGATCCCACAGCACCGCGGCGTCGACGTTGCCCGACTCCAGCGCGGCACGCACGCCGGCCAGGCCTTCCTCGACGTTGATGAAGACGTACTGCACGCTCTGCTTCTTGCGCGCGGACAGCGACGAGTTGTCGATCGCGTCGATGGTCATGCCGTGCGAGGGTGTGAACTGCAGCATCGCGACCTTGCGCCCGGCCAGGTCCTCCACCGTGCGCACCGCCGGGTTGTTGCTGATGATGGCGTCGGCGCCGCGGGTGTTGTCGACGATCATCACCGCCTTGCCGTCGTGGCCGCTGTTGCGCAGGTTGGGCTGCTCCTGCGCCCAGAAGTCCGAGGTGCGCCACACGCACTGGGCGGCGCCGGATTCGAACACCGTGGCGATGGTCGGGATGTCGTCCTGGATCACGAACTCGATGTTCAGCCCTTCCTTGTCGTAGATCGAGCCGGGCCGGGTGGTGAGGCTCTGGCCGTTCGCGACCAGCGCCGGGGCGTAGCCATGGAAGCTGACGATGCTCACCTTCAGCGGGTTGTCGGCGCCGCCCAGCGGGCCGTTGCCCCTGCCCAGCGGCGCGCCGCCGGTGGCGGCGGTGGCGGAGCCGCCGGTCGCGCCGGCGCTCTGGGAGGGGGCGTCGTCGCCGGCCTCGCGGTTCTTGTACAGGTTCCAGAGCACCGAGCCGGTGCCAGCGAGCACGATCGCGCCGATCAGCAGCTTGGCGAAGGGGGTGAGTTTGACGGCCATCGGGGGTCTCCTCGGTGGGGGTGGTGCGTATGGTGCGGTCGGCGGATGCGGCGGACGGACATCGGCTGGCGAGGCGGCCCGCTGCGCGCATGCACGGGGCATGCGCCCGGAAGAGCACGCGTTCGGCGGCTCAGGCCGGCCCGCGGAACTGGGCGGCCAGGTCGGCCAGATTCAGGATGTGGGCGTCGATGCGCTGGGTTTCGCGCTGCAGCGCGGCCTTGTTGGATTCGGATTCGGCGTGGAGCTTGGCCACCTCGGCGGCACTGCTGCCCACGGCGTCCTGGATCTGCGCCTCCAGAGCGGCGATCTGCTGGCGCAGGTCGGCCACGCGACCGTCGCGCTCGGCTTCCAGCGCCTGGATGCGCTGCGCGTTCTCGGCCACCAGGGTGTCGGCCACCGACTGCTGGGCGCGCTGCTGGGCGCGCAGCGCGGCCACCTTGGCGTCGGCGTCGGCCAGCACCTGCTCCATCGACCAGGTCTCGTCGGCCACGTCCATCGCGGTGATCGCGGCGCGGCGGGTGGTCGGATCCAGCGTGCGCAGGCCCTCGACCAGCTTGAGCAGGCGCTCGACCGGGAACCCCGCCTCGGACACACCGTGGCGGGCGTAGATCTCGGCGAAGTCCAGTCCTTCCTCGACGCTGCGCGCGGGGGGAGCCGCGTCGGCGGGCAGGTGATCGGCCGCCACGCCGGCGGCGTCCGCAGCGCTGTCCGCGGCCGGCAGCGGCGGAGGCGCACCGCGTCCGCCGCGTCCACCGCGCTGCTCGGCCTCGGCCGCACGGCGGATGATGGCGTCGATGTCGTCGTCGCCACCGGCGGGCGGCGGCGCAGGCGGATCGACCGATTCGATCAGGCGCGCCGCTTCCAGAATCTTCTTGAGTGTCGCCATGCCTTCCCCTCGTCTTCCATCCCGGGCGCCGGGTGGCCGCGACCCTCGCCGCGGAGTGCCGGCGCGTGGGCGCGCGGGCGCCAACCTTCGCAAGCATACGGGAAGGGGACGCGCTGTCCTATGGCAGGAAGCCATGGTCGCAGGGCCCCGCGAGGCCGGAGCCACAGGCTGCTCGGCAGCCCGCGCGGCGGCATCCGCGGGCCGCCCCCGGCACGCCGGAACGCACCGGCACGCCGGGGCGCATGCCCGGCCACCGTGCCAGACCCGCGCCCGCGGCATGCATCCACGCGCCCGATCACACCCCGCGGTTGCGCCCGCGCCACGGCGCGTACCAGGCACGGATGCGGGCGATGTCCGCCTCCATGTCGTCGCCCGGCACGAAGGGTTCGCCCACACCGATGATCCGCTCCGGGTAGTGGAAATACGCCGGGACGATCGGCACGCCCGCGGCCTTGGCGATCTTCCAGAACCCCGGTTTCCAGCGCTCCACGCGCCGGCGGGTGCCTTCGGGGGCGATGCCGATCCACAGCTGGTCCTGTTCGGCGAAACGCTGGGCGATGTCCTCGACCAGGCCCTTCGTGGCGTCGCGGTTGACCTCGATCACGCCCATCCGCCGCAGCAGCGGGCCCAGCGGCCACCAGAACAGCTGGTGCTTGGCGAAGATGCGCACGTCGATGCCCAGCGCGACCTTCACCGCCAGCCCCCAGATGCCGTCCCAGTTGGAGGAATGCGGTGCGCCGATCAGCACCGCCCGGGGCAGGTCCGGGAAGGCGCCGACCATCCTCCAGCCGCCCAGACGCAGCAGCATGCGCGCGAAGCCCCGGGCCAGCGGGCCGCGGCCGGTGCGCGGCACCTGCGGCGGCAGCGAGAGCACGATATCGGCGCCCGGCGCCGGATGGCCCGTCCCCGCCGCGGGATTGCGGCCGGTGCCGTGCTCCTGGCCGGACGAGGCGCTCATTGCCAGTCCCGTCCGCTGCGCTCGCGCTTGATGCTGCCGCGGCGCTGTTTGGCATCCAGCCGGCGCTGCTTGGACGCACGGCTGGGCTTGCTGGCGATGCGTGGCGTCGGCGCGGCCATGCCGGCGGCGACGAAGGCCGCCAGGCGCTCGCGCGCATCCTGGCGGTTGCGGTCCTGGGTGCGGAAACGCTGGGCGTTGATCACCAGCACGCCCTCGGTGGTCAGCCGGCGGTCGCGCCGCGCCAGCAGGCGGGCACGCACCGGCTCGGGCAGGCTGGGCGAACGGGCGAGGTCGAAGCGCAGCTCGACGGCGGTCGCCACCTTGTTCACGTTCTGCCCGCCCGGGCCGCTGGCGCGCACGAAGCGTTCGACCAGCTCGGCCTCGGGGATGAACAGGGTCGGGTCGGTCCCCACCCGCACGCCGTCGGCCGGAAGGGCGGGCGTCGCATCGTCGGGACCGGCATCGTCGTGCGCGGTCATGCGGCGGATTGTAAGGCCGTCCCTGCGGGCCTGTCGTGACGCGTCGCAACGCGGCCCGCGGGCGGCGTTGACCGCCCGCGGAGGCTCGCCGATGATGGGCCGGGCGCGCATCCGGCCCCGTGCCGGCGCGCCCCATGGCCCTCCGCACCCTGCCCCTGCGCACGCCATGGCCCGCCGCGACGTCACCGCAGCAAGGAGATCCACCATGCTTTCGCTCACCCGGCCATCGCTCCGCGCCGTGGCCCTGTCGGCCGTGTTGTCGGCCCCGCTGCTCGCGACGGCCCTGCCCGCCGCCGCCCAGGCCGGACGCGACCCGGCCGACATCCGCGGCGGCGCACGCGATCCCGCCGCCGTCGGCGCTCCGCAGCGCTCCACCGGCAGCGGCGCGCCGAGCGCCGACGACACCGCACGCTTCATGCGTTCCATCGGCGCGGTCTATGTGCCCGACACGCCTCCGGTGCAGCCGCTGCCGGCCGATGCCGCGCAGACCCTGCAATCGATGCTCTACGCGGCCCGCGACCTGGGCGATGCGCGCTACGACGTCACCGGCCGCCAGCGCGCCGGCATCGACGCCCTGCGCCGGGACATGGAGCGGGTGGCCACCCAGCTCTGGCCCCATCTCAGCCCGCAGACCCAGGACCGCTACCGCGAGGCCCTGGACCGGGTGAAGCGCCTCGACCAGCTTGAAAACACCGATTACCGCGACGTCGACGCGTTCCGCGCGCGCGGCGGTGCCGCCGGCATGCTGCGCCAGACCGAAGAGACGGTGCGCAGCCTCGAAGAGGCGATCGCGCCGATGCTGCAGGACGTGCGCAGCAAACTGCAGCAGCAGGCCAGCCCGGCCTACGGGCGCTGAGCCCAGGCAGGCGCGGCCCTCAGTCCTCGCCGGCGGCCCGGCCGCCGGCCGGGCACGCGAACAGCGCCAGCGCCTTCGCGAATTCCGCGTCCACCGGCGCCTCCACCGCGATCCGCCGGCCGTCCTCGGGGTGATCGAACGCCAGGCCCCGCGCATGCAGCAGCATGCGGTGGATGCCCAGCGCACGGAATGCGCGGTTGTGGCGCCCGTCGCCGTGGCTGCTGTCGCCGATCAGGTGATGCGACAGATGCTTGAGATGGCGACGGATCTGGCGGAAGCGGCCGGTCTGCGGACGCACCTCCAGCCACGCATAGCGTGAGGTGGGGAAGGCGCCAGAGGCATTGTGCGACGGCAGCGCCAGCTCGCAGGTGGCGAGCGTGCGGAAACGGGTCACCGCTTCGCGCTTGACCGGCTTGCCCGGGCCGCCATCCAAGGCATGGTCGACCGTGAACGCCTCCTCCGCCGGCCAGCCGCGGCAGATCGCCCAGTAGGTCTTTTCGAAGCCGCCGGGCATCCCGGGCCGGGCCTCGCCCTGCTCCGCCTCGCGCATCAGCACCTTGCCGAGTGCCGAAGCGGTCTCGCGGTCGAAGGCCACCAGCAGGCAGCCGCTGGTCGCGCGGTCCAGGCGGTGCACCAGGAAGATCGGGCGTCCGAACTGCGCGCGCAGGCGGTCGGCGACGAAATCGGTTTCGCCCCGCGCCAGCCGGCTGTCGTGCGCCATCAGGCCCGCAGGCTTGGCGACGACCGCGAGATGCGTATCCAGATGCAGCACCGGCAAGGCCGGCGCGGTCGCGGAGTCATCAGCGGCATCGAGGACGGGAGACAGGTCGGAGTTGGACATCGGTGGGCAGGCAAGCGGGCAGGACGAGGGAAGCCACACAGCATGCCATCACCGCCCATCCGTGCGGCCGCATGCACGGACGTGGTGCAGGGCGATGCGGGCGGCATCGCTGCGACGGCTCGGTGCATCCGCTGCCGAGGATGATCGCTGCCTGTACCGCAATCCGACCCGGAGCGGCCCTGCCGTCGGTCACCCCTTGCGCGCTCCGCGGCCTGTCCCCACACCCTTCGAACCCCAGGAGGCCGCATGGATCCCAGTCAGAACCCCCACGTATTCCACGCCACCACCATCGTCTCGGTGCGCCGCAACGGCCGCGTGGTCGTCGCCGGCGACGGCCAGGTCACGCTCGGCCACACGGTGATGAAGGCCAACGCGCGCAAGGTGCGCAGGCTCGGCCGCGACGGCCAGGTGCTGGCCGGCTTCGCCGGTGCCGCCGCGGATGCGTTCACGCTGTTCGAGCTGTTCGAATCCAAGCTGGAGAAACACGGCCAGCTCACCCGCGCCGCCGTGGAGCTCGCGAAGGATTGGCGCACCGAGCGCCGCTTCGGCAAGCTCGAGGCGCTGTTGGCCGTGGCCGACCGCGAGACCTCGCTGATCGTCAGCGGCACGGGCGATGTGATCGAGCCCGAGGACGGCCTCGTCGCGATCGGGTCCGGCGGCATGTACTGCCTGTCCGCCGCCCGCGCGCTGCTCGCGCACACCGACCTCGACGCACGCACCGTCGCGACCGAGGCGCTGAACATCGCCGGCGACGTATGCATCTACACCAACCGCAACCTCGTGGTCGAGGAGCTGTAGGGCGGGCCCCGCCCGCCGTGACGCACGCTTCGCTCGCACGCATCCCGCCGCAACGGTTTCGCCCCGCGCGGGCCGCCACCGGATGCCCCGCGATGTCGGGCCAGGGCCCGATCTGCGCCCTCCCTCCTCCATCGACTTCCTCACTCCCCGCATGAACACAACGAACAACACCTCCATGACCCCGCGCGAAATCGTGCAGGAGCTCGACCGGCACATTGTCGGCCAGTCCGCGGCCAAGCGCGCGGTCGCCATCGCGCTGCGCAACCGCTGGCGGCGCATGCAGCTCGACCCCGCGCTCCGCGACGAGGTCATGCCCAAGAACATCCTGATGATCGGCCCCACCGGCGTGGGCAAGACCGAAATCGCGCGGCGCCTGGCCACGCTGGCCAACGCGCCGTTCGTGAAGGTGGAGGCCACGCGCTTCACCGAAGTGGGCTATGTCGGCAAGGACGTGGAGCAGATCGTGCGCGACCTGGCCGACACCGCGGTCAAGATGCATCGCGAACAGGCCAAGGCCCGCGTGCGCGCGCAGGCCGAAACGCGCGCGGAGGAGCGCATCCTCGACGCGCTGCTGCCCAGGCGGCAGAGCGCGGGCAGCTTCGGCTTCGGCGCCGATGCCGGTCAGGCCACGCTCGATGTCGGCAGCGGCGAAACGCAGGACGCGCAGGCCGACACGCGCGCCAAGTTCCGCAAGCGCCTGCGCGCGGGCGAACTGGACGAACGCGAGATCGAGATCGACACCGCGGTCAACATGGGCGTCGACATCATGGCTCCGCCGGGCATGGAGGAAATGGGCCAGCAGCTGCGGCAGATGTTCTCCAACATCGCCGGCGCCAAGACCCACACCCGCAAGATGAGCATCCGCGCGGCGCGCGCGCAGCTGATCGAGGAAGAGGCCGGCAAGCTCGTGAACGAAGACGAGATCCGCGAGGCCGCGATCGCGTCCTGCGAGCAGCACGGCATCGTGTTCATCGACGAGATCGACAAGGTGGCCAAGCGCTCCGAAGGCGTGGGGGCCGACGTCAGCCGCGAAGGCGTGCAGCGCGACCTGCTGCCGCTGGTCGAAGGCTCCACCGTGAGCACCAAGTACGGCGCGGTGAAGACCGACCACATCCTGTTCATCGCCAGCGGCGCGTTCCATCTGGCCAAGCCCAGCGACCTGATCCCCGAACTGCAGGGCCGCTTCCCGATCCGCGTGGAGCTGGGTGCACTCGGCAAGGACGATTTCGTGCGCATCCTCACCGAGCCCAGGGCCTCGCTCACCCGGCAATACGTCGAGCTGCTCAAGACCGAAGGCGTGACGCTCGACTTCACCGACGAGGCCATCGACCGCCTGGCCGACATCGCCGCCACGGTGAACGAACGCCAGGAAAACATCGGCGCGCGCCGGCTGCACACCGTGCTCGAGCGCCTGCTCGACAGCCTCAGCTACGAGGCCCCCGACCGCGACGGCAGCCGCGTGAGCGTCGACCGCGCCTACGTCGACACGCACCTGGGCGAACTGGTGCAGGACCCGGATCTGAGCCGATACATCCTGTGAGCGGAGGGCCGCGCGGCAGCGCCGGCCGGTGCCTGAACTCGGCCTGTTCCAAACCCGCCCGACGCGCACCGGGTGCGTCGTCGCGCGGGCGATCGATGTGCTAGTTTCGGTTCCGTCGCCGCGAACTCTACCGGCACGATGCCCGGCCCGCCAACAGGACACTGCCCATGTCGGTCTTCCGGCTCGCCCCACTGGTTCCCGCGCTCGCCCTCGCCGCCTGCGTCCACTCCGCCGCCAGCACCGGCCCCACCCGTGAGACACCCGCCATGACGCCCTCCGCCGCCACGCAGACCCTGTCCCCGCGGCTCGATGCCGAACAGTCGCTGCTCCGTGTGCTGGAGCTGATCGGTGGCCTGCGCAGTATCGCCGACATCGACATGGACCGCCTCGCCTCGGTGTTCGGCCTGCCCTTCGCCGAGCGCAACGGCCGGTTCGGCTACGCCGAACAGCTCACTCCGGAGTGGTGGTCCTCCTACGAATGGGACCCGCAGCGCCGGCTCGGCGCGCAGTTCGAGTTCGCCTTCCGCCCCGCCCAGCCCGAGACGGACCCCGCCGCCGGCGACATCTGCAGCGTGGACGTCGAGCGCTTCGCGGCCGAGCTGGAGCGCCAGGGGTTCGCCCGCGACACCTATCGCGCCGAATACGGCAAGGTGATCCATGAGCGCTTCCAGCGGCCGAAACTCACCGTGACCGTGTACGTACGCGGCGAATCCGACGCCTCCGCGCAGCAGGCCGCGCACGCCTGCATCATGATGATCCACATCCACTGAGGCAGCGTTCCCGCACGCCGCACGCGCCGCATACGCATCCGGAGGACGCCACGATGGCACTGACCCAGCAGGCACAGACGCTGGCCGACACCTTCACCGCGGGTCTGAGCGCGGACCAGCGGGCCAATTTCGAGAGCGCGCTGCAGAACTCCCCGGCGCTGGTCACCCAGATCAATACCGCGGTGGCATCCGGCGACCTGACCGGCTTCACGCTGCTCCCCGCCGGCACCAACGCCGGCGGCCAATACGACCCGGTGGGCCGCACCGTACAGCTGCCGGAATCGATCCTGACCACGCCGCAGGGAGGCAGCTTCGATCCGGGCGAGCTGACCTTCGTGATGGGGCACGAGGTCCAGCATGCCATCAACGGTCCCGTCGCGGCCGCCGCGCTGACCACCTTCGCCAATGACACCAACGCCATCGCCGCCAGCGGCCAGGCCGTGCACGACTACACCGCGCCGGTGGCGGCCATGCTCGCGGTCAATCGCACCGACGAGGCCACCGCGCACATCGCCGGTTTCAATGCGACGGTGGACATGGTGCGCAACGGCACTCCCAATCCGTCGCTCGAAGACATCTACCGCGCCAACCCCGGGCGCATGGGCGATTTCATCAACGTCGCGCCGGGCAACCCGGCGACGTATTCGCTGCGTTCCGGCCTTACCCTCAATGCCGACATGACGATGACGCCGGATGCGGCGAACACCGAGGCGATGGGGCGCCACTTCTACGACCGCCCGGCCAACGTCACCGGCATCGGCCACAACGGCGACTCCGATTACCAGAACTACTACGCGGCCACCCTGGTCAGCCATCTGGTCAATCTCGAACGCGCCTACGCCCCGCAGCATGCCCAAGCGGGCCTGTCCCCCCAGCTGACGCTGGACATGACCGCCCTGCGCATCAACGAGCCTCAGCTCGAACGCAACGGCCTGGCCTTCACCGCCGGCGGCGATCACGCGTATTACGACAGCTCGACCCAGCCTCCGACCCAGGGCCGTCTGCACGACACCCAGGGCACGTACCAGCACATCCCGATGCCCGCGCAGCAGAGCGCGCCCGAGGCGCATCCGGCGCTGCGTGACGCCTTGGATGCGCTGGAGCGCTCGCCCAACATCGGCGCCGACCACTTCGGAACGGACCGCGAACGGGTCGCCGCAGGCATCGCCCTGCACGCCGCGGAGCACCAGATCGCCTTGCATCATGTCGTCCTCGACAAGCAGGGTTCCGGGCTGCTGCTGGTGCAGGGCGAACTGACCGACCCCGCCGCGAAGCGGTCGCCGCCCCTGGCCGTGGACGACGCACTGCGTACCGATCCGGCCACGCTGCCCCAGCGCCTCGATGCGCTGCAGGCGCTGCAGCCCACGCCGTCCCCGTCGCTCGGCAACAGGATGGACAATCCGCAGGTGGAAGCTCCGCAGCCGATGCGCTGAACAGCGCGGCGAGCCCGCAGGACGGACGCATCGCCGCATCGTCGATGCAGGGCCACGCAACGGAACCTCAGCCGCTCCCTACTCCGCCCGCACCCGCCACGCCTCCACCAGTGAGATCGCACCGCTGCGCGCCAGTTCCACCGCCGCCTGCGTAAGCGGCACCATGCCCTGCTCCACGGCGGTCCGGTGGATGGCGTCGGACTCCGCGCCGGGCACGATCAGCCGCCGGATGGCCGGGGTGACCTCCATCAGCTCGTATACCGCGCGCCGGCCGTGCACACCCAGGCCTTCGCAGTGCGGGCAGCCGCGGCCGATGTGGAACACCTCGTCCATGCCGACGCCCAGGCATTCGCGTACGTGCGCATCCACCGGTTCGACCTGGCGGCAGTGCGGGCAGGTCAGGCGCACCAGGCGCTGCGCCATCACCGCCAGCAGCGCGCTGCGCAGCAGATAGGCTTCGATGCCCAGATCCAGCAGGCGCACCACCGTGGTCGCGGCGGTGTTGGTGTGCAGCGTGCTCAGCAGCAGATGGCCGGTGAGCGCGCTTTCCACCGCGATGTCGGCGGTCTCCCTGTCGCGGATCTCGCCCACCATGATCGCGTCGGGGTCGTGCCGCAGGAAATTGCGCATCGCGCTGGCGAAGGTGAAACCCGCGGCGCGGTTGACCTGCATCTGCTGCACGTCCTCGATATGGAATTCCACCGGGTCTTCGATGGTGAGGATGTTGATGCGTTGCCTGCGCATCTCCAGCAGCATCGCGTAGAGCGTGGTGGACTTGCCGCAGCCGGTGGGGCCGGTGGCGAGAAACATGCCGTGACTGCGCTGCATGATGTCGTCCACGCGGCGGCGGTCGACATCGGACAGACCCAGTCGATCGAGGTCCCACAGGCTTTCGTCGGCATCCAGCAGGCGCACCACGACGCTTTCGCCGAACACCGCGGGCAAGACCGAGATGCGCAGGTCGATGTGGCGGCCGTCGTCGCTGTCGAAGCGCGTGCGCCCGTCCTGCGGTTTGCGGTGTTCGGCCAGATTCATCGCGCCCAGCACCTTGATGCGTCCCACCACCGCCGGATGCAGCGCGCGCAGCAGGCGACGCACCGGCACCAGTTCGTCGTCGATGCGGTACAGCACGTCGCTGCCGTGCCGGCCTGGGCGCAGATGGATGTCGGATGCGCGGCGTTTCACCGCATCGGTGATCAGCTGATGCACCAGCCCCACGACGGGTTGCTCGTCGGCGAGGCGCTGCGTCTCGTGACCGCTGGTCTCCGATCCGCTGGAGTCCGGGTCGATGCCGAGCTGGCGCGCGACATCGATGTCCTCCACGCGGTCGTAGAGGCGGGCGATGCCTTCGCGGATGTCGCGCGGTGTCGCCACCAGCGGAATCACGCGCTCGCGGCTGAGGAATTCCAGCATGCTCTGCACCGCCTGCGCGCTGGGGTCCTCCATCGCCACCGCCAGCATGCCGCCGTGCACCTGCAGCGGCACCGCACGCAGTCGCCTCGCCATCGCCGGGGTGAGTCGCCTCACCGCGTCGGGCTGCGCCTGCAGCGCATCCAGCCGCACCAGCGGCAAACCGAGCGCATGCGCGATGTCGTAGGCGTGTTCGGTGGTGTCATCGTCGAGTGCGAGCCAGGCATCGCGCGCGATGCCCCCCGTGTCGCCTTTTCCCGTGTAGGCGACGGACGGATAGGTGTCGAGATAGCGATGCAGCGCATCGTCGCTGTCGATCAGGTGCGGCAAGGCCGTATCCCGGTGTTCGAGCGTCATGGTGTTCCCCCTGTCTGCGCAGTATCGCGCTGCGCGCCGACACGCGATTTGACCGGGGTCATATCGCCGGCGCCTCCGGCCCGCGCCGCCTGTCGGCCCGTATTGCGCTGCAGCAACCATTCCGTGACCGGCGTGCTAGTTTCGGAGGTTGCCGTGGCCCATGCCCGGCCCGATCAGGGAGAGATCGACCACGCGAGCCCCACCGGGGCCGTTCCAAGACACGATTCATCCGACATACGTATCGACAGGGGATTTCGATGAAGCAACACTCGCTTGCGGTCGCGCTTGGCGCGCTGGTCGCCGCCATGTCCTTTTCCGCATCCGCCGCGCAACCCGACCCGGACCGCGTGATCGTCAAATTCAAGCCCGGCGCCTCCGCACAGGCCGAAGCCGCGGTACGCGCCGCCGGCGGCCGCACGCATCTGCGCCTGCAGAAGCAGGACGCGATCGCCGTGAGCGTGCCGGCCCAGGCGCTGCAGGGCCTGCGCAACAACCCCAACATCGAATACATCGAACAGGACGCGCCGCGTTATCCCAGCGCGCAGGTGCAGCCCTACGGCATCGGCAACGTGCAGGCCCCGGACGCATGGGCGGTGGGTGCCGACGGCACCGGCATCAAGGTCTGCGTGATCGACTCGGGCATCAATGCCGCGCACGAGGACTTCGCAGGCGTCGCGATGACCGGCTACGCCTCGTCCGGCCAGAGCTGGAACACCGACACGTGCGGCCACGGCACGCACGTGGCCGGCACGATCGCCACCGCCAACAACAATCTCGGCGTGGTCGGCGTGAGCCCGGGCAAGGTCTCGCTGCACATCGTCAAGGTGTTCGACGGCGCCAACTGTGCATGGAGCTACAGCTCCACCCTGGTGGACGCCGCCAACCGCTGCGCTTCGGCCGGCGCCAAGGTCATCAACATGAGCCTGGGCGGCAGCACCAGCAGCCGCACCGAACGCAATGCCTTCGACAGCCTCAACAGCCAGGGCGTGCTCAGCATCGCCGCGGCCGGCAACGACGGCAACAACCGCAGCAGCTATCCGGCCTCGTATTCCAGCGTGATGTCGGTGGCCGCCGTCGACGCCAACAACGTCCACGCCGATTTCTCGCAGTACAACAGCCAGGTCGAGATCGCCGCACCCGGCGTCGGCGTGCTCAGCACCTATCCCTTCACCAGCGCCACCATGAACGCCGCGGGCGGCAGCTACATCGTCGCCGCGATGACCGGCAGCGTGCAGTCCAGCGCCAGTGGCGCGCTGGTGGACGGCGGTCTCTGCACCACGCCCGGCGCGTGGGCGGGCAAGGTGGTCCTGTGCCAGCGCGGCGACATCGCCTTCCTCGACAAGGTCAACGCCGTCACCTCCGGCGGCGGCGTGGCGGCGGTGGTCTACAACAACGTCTCCGGCGGCTTCGGCGGCACCCTGGGCGATGGCGTCACCTCGTCCATTCCCGCGATCAGCCTGTCGCAGGAGGACGGCCAGGCGCTCGTCGCCGGCGCGCTCGGCCAGAACGCGGCGGTCAGCACGGTGTTCCAGGCCAACGCCAGCGGCTACGAGTACCTCGATGGCACGTCGATGGCCACTCCGCACGTCGCGGGCGTCGCCGCGGTGGTGTGGAGCGCCAAGCCGGGCGCCAGCAACAACGATGTCCGCAATGCGCTGACGTCCACCGCGATCGATCTGGGCGCGGCCGGCCGCGACACCCAGTACGGCTACGGCCTGGTCCAGACCTTCGCGGCCGCGGAAGCCCTGGTGGGCGGCGGCGGCGGCCCGGTCACCGCGCCGGCCAGCCTCAGCGCCAGCAACAACGGCGTGAACAAGGGCAAACTGCAGGTCGGCCTGTCCTGGACCGGCGGCGACGTGACCGTGGACGTGTATCGCAACGGCAGCCGCATCCAGTCGGCCGCCAGCAATACCGGCGGCTTCAACGACTCGCTGAAGGTCACCGGCAGCGGCACGCTGGTCTATCGCGTGTGCAACGCCGGCACCACCACCTGCAGCGCGGATGCCGCCGTCAACTACTGACGCCGCCCGATCCACGTGATGTCACGAAGGGCTCCCTCGGGAGCCCTTCTTTCTATCCCCTGCTCCCTCGGGAGCCCTTCTTTTTATCCTCCGCCTCCTCGGGAGCCCTTCTTTTTCGCCGCGATCCCGCCGGAGCCCCCACCTGCCTTCAGGCGTGGCACAGGGAATGCGCGTGTCGGCGGGGCATGCACGAGAGGCCCGATCCGGACACTTCCTGCGATAATCGCGGGATGACCACGCCCGACCGCCCTTCCGACGACGCCTCCACCACCCATTTCGGCTTCCGCGACGTGCCCGTCGCCGACAAGCAGAAACTGGTCGGCGAAGTGTTCTCCTCCGTCGCCGGCAACTACGACCTCATGAACGACCTGATGAGCCTCGGCATCCATCGGGTCTGGAAGCGCTACTTCGTCGCCACCGCGCAGGTCCGCCCCGGCGACCGCGTGCTGGATCTGGCGGGCGGCACCGGCGACATCGCCGCCCTCCTGCGCGAGCGCGTGGGCGATACCGGCAGCCTGGTGCTCGGCGACATCAACGGCGACATGCTGCGCGTCGGCCGCGACCGCATGACCGACCGCGGCCTCGTGCGCGGCTTCGAGTACGTGCAGTGCAATGCGCAGGCCCTGCCCTTCCCCGACGGCAGCTTCGACCTGGTGACCATCGCCTTCGGCCTGCGCAACGTCACCGACAAGGAGGCCGCCCTGCGCGAGATGCGCCGCGTCCTGCGCGTCGGCGGCCAGGCCCGCGTGCTGGAGTTTTCCGAAGTGAAGGCCGACTGGTTCAAGCCGATCTACGACTTCCACTCCTTCCAGATCCTGCCGCGCCTGGGCAAGCTGTTCGCCAACGACAGCGACAGCTACCGCTATCTCGCCGAGTCCATACGCAAACACCCGCCGCAGGACACGCTGAAGAGCATGATGGACGCTGCCGGCTTCGAACGTGGCAGCTACAAGAACCTCTCCGGGGGCATCGTGGCGATCCACACCGGCTACCGGCTCTGACGGCTCCCGCCCAACGGCTGAGCCTCAAGCCGGCGGCAAGTGCATGCGGATGCTTGCCCAGCCTCTTCCTGGCGATCGCGCGGGCGAGGGGCTGATCGCCCCGGCAATCCAAAGGCCCGAAGAAGGTCGAGCGGCGCGCTGACGCAGTCATGCCGGCTCGAACGCACGGCATCCGTCTTCGATCGACAAGGCCTCAGGCTGCGGGCCGAGCCGCTGTCAGGAATGACGGGAGGCTTCAGCGAATGCGCTGCGGATAACTGCAGTCCGCGATCATCACCGCGCAATTCGTCGTCTTGTCCCCGCAGCTTTTCATCGCGCCGCTGCTCGCCGTCTCGACGTCCGGCGCCGTGTAGGTGGTTGCGTATGTGCTGCCGGCAACGAAGACCCCGCACTGGTTGTCGTACGTCAGCAGAACCTGACAGGCCCGGGTACCGCCGGATTGGCGGCACTTCTTGAGTGCGGCCTTCTGCGCCTTGCGCTTGCTCGACATCTCCGCCACCGAGGCCACGGACATGGTCGTATTGTCCGCAGCGATCGCCCCCCACCGACTGGCCCATTGCGGGCCAGGATCGGGAGCAGGCTGATTGGCCGACACCACCGGAGCGCAGCCACTCCACCCCGCCTGACCTCCGCCAAGCGGCATGTAACCGTGTGGACAGCCTTGCGCCAAGACCGTGGAGGGCAAACCCAGCGCCAACAACGTCATCAGCACTGCAGCCTGTACAAGTCGTTTGCTGCGCATGGAACTCTTCTTACCCCTTATCCGCATGGCTTTGGATGAAGTCACCGGCTACGCGCGTAGCCAGCCCTCAAGCCCTACCGATGTTCTTTATGACGCTGCGCTGCAGCTGCAAGCAGCTCTCACGTTGCCGCTGCACGGTGATGGCAAGGCGATGGATGACCAGGCGTTCACATGCTTGGGGGAAATGGACCGCGCAGGAGTCGGTGATCCCGACTCAGCAACATTGAGCCACCTTTCGATGAATTAGACCAAGCTCCGGATAAAAAACCGAACGACCACCCGGAAGGACGGCAGCTTCAGCGAATGCGCTTCGGGTAGCTGCACTCCGCAACCGCCACAGAGCAGCCTGTCGTATTGCTCCCGCAATCCTTCAATGCTTCTTGACTCGCCACGTCTACGTCGGGCGCCCTGTACGTGGTCGCAAATGATTGGCCCACCACGAATACGCCGCACTGATTGTCATAGGACAACCAGACCTTGCACGCTTTCGTGCCACCGGATTTCCGACATTTCTTCACCGCCGCCTTTTCTGCCTTGCGCTTGCTCGGCATGTCAAATACGGAGGCAATGGACATGGTCGTATTGTCGGCGGCAATCGCTCCCCACCGACTGACCCAAGCCGGGCCTGGGTCTGGGGCGGGCTGATTGGGAGAAATCATGGGTGCGCAGCCACTCCAACCAGCCTGCCCACCGCCAAGCGGCATGTATCCATGCGGACACTGAGCCCACGCTTGGCCCGGCAACAGCCAACCAAGCGCAAAAGCAAGACTCAATACGAATTTACCGAACTGGACATTCATGCCTTAGCTCCACCTATTTCACTTCATCAGGTCGGCGTCCCGCCTTCAGCACGCCGGGCGCCTGGTCCGAAAGTACCGCTGTTCTGCTGAACCTGAGGGGTGCCATACTGCGTCGCAATCTGACTTCCCCCAGCGTTCCAGGCATCTGCGGTGCCTCTGCCCGGATCAGTTCTAGGGCCTGGCTGCGCGCCAGAATGCGGCGACCCACCCGGCGGATGCTGGCTCTGACCACCCGGATCCCTGAAGACGTTGTAGGTCGAAGCCGCACCCAGCGCGCCCTGGAAGAAGTTCGCCGCGATCGGCGGGACGGACACCAGCAGCAGGGTCAAGAGCAGGCCGATACCGCCCTGCTGCATCGCCATGGCCGTCAGGCCTTCGGCACTCGTCGCGCCGGTCATGCCGGTGAGGAGAGACGCGCCCCACAGCGAACCGGCCACTGCACCGATCACCTTGAGCGCGATGGAACTCATCGCCACGAACACGCCGAGGGCGAACATGGTGCCTATGCCGTACCACAACCACTTCCAGAAGAACTGACTGGTCTTGTCGCTCAACAGAAACAGCACGAAGAACGGACCGAACCCGATGAAGAGTGCAATGGCGACTTCGAACATCAGCAGAATGACCCCTGAGGTCACCGCAGGCCCGGCCGCGCCGAAGCCCGCCATCCAGATGGACCGTGTCTTTTCGGATTCGAGGGTCTGATCCTCGTCCGCCGTCGCGACCTGCAGCGCGTCGATGCTGAAGATGGCGGCCTGGCTCAGCGCCATGTTCTGTTCGATGAGCTGTGCGGGACTGTCGTTGTTGCCGGTCACGAGTTCGGTGATGCCCTCGGACATGTCCTCGGTGATGAGGGTATGGAAGTCGCGGCCGAACAGCGCCATGCTGGACGCGAAGATGATGATGAACGCCGCTCGCGCGGTCGTCAGGGCGAACGCCGCGATCGACTCCCGGGACTGCCCGGTGAGGATGCGGTAGCCGTTGTACATGATCCAGATGGTCATGAGCACGAGTGCCGCGCTTACGGCGACGCCGGTCATGCGATCGAAGATCGCGGGGCCGAGGCCGCGGATCTCGTACTGGACGAACTTGTAGATCAGCGAGTAGTAGAGAAAGTCACCGATGCCCGGGCCCCCACCGACGTGGCCGATGTCGAACAGGCGCTCGGCCAGGCCCGAAAACTGCTGCGATGCAAACCGCTCGATCGTGGACATGAGCGTATCGGTCGCTCCATAACGCATGGTGGATCCCCTTTGCCGAGCCCCCCATCGCCATGACGCGCTGCAATGGGGGTTTCACTCGCTTGCGTGTGGTGTTGAGAACATGGCGGCGCCGACTTGCGTGCGGCGCCGCGAGAGTGTTTCACCGCTTCCGGACCTGGTCCGGAAGCGCCGGCGTTCCGAAAAAATCAGAACAGATCGGAGATCACATCCGTGCAGTCGAATTCGCTGCGGTCGGATTTGAACACGGTCAGCTCGCCGCACAGGATGGTGGCGCGGGCGACGCTGGCAGGGTCGAGGGAGAACATGCCGCCGATGGCGCCACCCAGGCCGCCGCTGGTCTTGGGCGGACCGTTCAGGGCGCGCTTGGCCTGCAGGTTCTGGGCGCGCTGCAGCGCGCTGATCTGGCCGTCGTAGGCGGCGATCACGGCCTGCCCGTACTGGATCTCGACTTCGGCGTCGGCGATGAACATCTGCAGGTTGTTGGTTTCGGCGGCCAGCTTGCCGGAGTCGTCGAACCGGCTGTTGGTGCGAGCGTCGGACATCCGCTTGAGCGCCTCGTTGCGCTGCTGGATGCGGAACAGCATCTTGCGCGTCTCGTTGAAGCGACGGTTTTCCGCGACCACGGTGCGCTGGCAGATCTGCTTCTGCGCTGCGATCGGGTCGCCGCCGCCTCCCCCGCCAAGCCCGCCGAGGCCACCACCGCCGCCGGGAACGGGCGGCGGGCTCCACAGATCGCTGTCGCTGACGGAACTGCCGCCGCTGCCGGCGGGGCCGCAGCGCGCTTCCATGCCGTAGTCGTCGGCGCGGGCATTCACGTTGTTCAGCTTGCTGGTAGCCAACATGTCGTAGCCGTAGCGTGCGTCGTCGGTGCGCGCCGTGTAGGGCCTGTAGATGCCGCCATTGCTGGTGTTGGTCCACTTGCTGCTGGTGGGCTGTTCCTTGTTGCGGAAGTCTTCAATGCGTTCGACCGTGTCCCGCGTGTTGGTCTGAATTCGCTCCAGGATCCTTTGGGCTTCCCTGTCCGACACGAGCCACGCCGCCTGGGCGGGCAGGGTCAGGAGTACGCCGGCGGCGCAGGCAAGGGCAACGAATCCTGGGTGTACGGTGCGGGCGCGCCGGTTGGACGGATTGCGCATGGCGGACTTCCTTTGCTGTCTGTTCGTGGGTTTTTGCGCATTCATACACCAATCAGGAAGCCGATGCCACCGCTTCTGGCGACTGTCTTACGAACGGTCGGAACCGGGGGATGGATCGCATGCTGCACGGGCGTCGATATGCGGATTCCGTCACATTTTGACACGCAAATGAGGCCTCGGGCACAGGCGCATCGATACACCGGTGCGGCGCCGGAGCGGGAGACGCGTCATCCCCGGCTCGCTCGGGCGGCGGACATCGCCCGGTCCGGGTTACGATCCCGGACTCTTACCTGCCGAGGCTTGCCGATGCGAACGCTGATCCTGCTGCGCCACGCCCATGCCGAGCCTGCTGCACCCGGGCAGGCGGATGTCGACCGGCCGCTGTCGCCTGAGGGCCTGGCCGAGGCGGAGGCCGCGGGCCGATGGCTGGCGGAGCATGGGCTGGTCCCCGACCGGGTGCTGTGTTCGCCGGCCCGGCGGACGCGCGAGACGCTGGAAGCGGTGCTCGGGGTGGTCGGATTCGTCGAGCAGCGCCTGGAGGCGGGCATCTACGAGGCCACCCCCGGGGCGCTGGCCGCGCTGGCCGACGCCCATCGCGAGGTGGAGCGCCTGCTGCTGGTGGGCCACAACCCGGGTCTGGAGCGGCTGCTGGCCCTGCTCCACAGCGGGCAGTCGGGCGATTACCGCGGCATGCCACCGGGGTCGGTGGCCGTGCTGGAACTGCCCGCGGCGGCCGAGGTGGAGCCCGGCATCGCAAGCCTGTCCTCCTTCTGGTGGCCGTGAGCGGCTGCGGTCGACGTCCGCCCAGGCCCATCGCCGGGCGCTCCTGTGCGGACACGGCGCCGGCCGGCACAGACCGCGCCTTCCGCGAGGCGGCACCACGCCGCAGGGCCCGGGTCGAGCCGGGTCTTCAGGGGCGGCGGGCATAATCACAGACCGCATGTCACACCTGCCCGCGCCCGCTCCAGGATGGTTGCCCGCCGGCCCGCAGTCGGACCCCGGCCCGTGCCTGCGCACCGGGTGGCGATTCCGGGCCGCGTGTGCGCTGCTGGGCATGTTGCTGGCCTTCCCGGCCCTGGCCGGCGAGGACACCCCCGCCCGGGGCGGAGCGGCACCGGCGACGGAAGCCGGCCGCATCGACACCGAACACACCCGCATCGGCTTCACCCTGAAGACGCGCTGGGGCCAGGTGCTGCGCGGACGGTTTCCCGAGTACACGGGCAGCATCGAGCGCCTGGCCGACGGCAACCGCCGGGTGCGGCTGCGACTGGATGCACGGGAGGTGGTGATCGAGGGCCACGCCAACTACACCCGCTTCACCCGTGGCGAGGGCTTCTTCGATGCGGATGATTTCCCCGAGGTGAGCTTCGTGTCCGAGCCCTATGCGCCGCGGCTGCTGCGCGAGGGCGGCACACTGGCGGGGATACTGCAGATCCGCGATGTCCGCCGGACCGAGCGCTTCCAGATCGCGCCTGCGGCCTGTCCGAACCCGGGCGAGGACTGCGACGTGGTCGCGGTGGGCTCGGTGCGGCGCAGCGACTACGGCGTCGACCGCTGGATGTTCGCGGTGTCCGACCAGGTCCGCTTCACCCTACATCTGCGTTTGCGCACACCCGCGCAGGAGGGCGCGCCGTGAGCCCGCGGCCGCAGCAGTCGCCCGCGAGCGCGCGTCACGCGCGTCCGGCCTGGCACGGCGTGTGGGCGGCGCTGCTGGCGCTGACCACCAGCGCCTGCGCCACCCTGCCGCCGTCCCAGTATCTGCGCGCGGAGGCCGTGGCCGCCGCGGCCCGCGACTCCGCGCTCACCTGCCCGCGGGACGCCGCCGACGCCTGCGCGGCGCCTTCGCCGCTGCGCGACCTCGCGCTGCAGGCGGCCGAGGCCGAACGGGCCGCGCCCCCCCCTCCGGCGGCTGCCCCCGCCACAGCGGCCGAACGTATCGGAGCGGCCACGGCCATGCCTGCTGTCGATCCGGCTCCGACGGATCCGGAGACGGTCGAGCGCGCCCCCGAGGGCGACACCGCCCTCGCGATCGCCGCCACCGCGGATGCCGCGGCAGATACCACACGGCCCACCGTCACGCCCGTCCCCGACGCCTCCGGGACCGGCCCGCTGCATTACGCGCTGATCCTCGACTACGGCCAGGACGCGCTGCTCGCGCGGCTGGACCTGATCCGCGGCGCGCAGCGCAGCATCGACGTGCAGACCTACATCTTCGACGAGGACGACGCCGGCCATCTGGTGCTGGACGAGCTGCTGGCGGCAGCCCGGCGCGGTGTGCGCGTGCGCGTGCTGGTCGATCAGCTGTCGGCGCTGCGCCGGGTCGAAACCCTGGCGGCGCTGGCCGCGGCGCACGTCAATTTCGAGATGCGGCTCTACAACCCCGTGCTGGGCAAGGGCCGCTTCAGTTATCCGATGTACGCCTGGGCCACGATCTGCTGTTTCACCCGGCTCAACCAGCGCATGCACAACAAGCTGATGCTGGTGGACGGGCTGGTGGCGATCGTGGGCGGCCGCAACTACCAGGACGACTACTACGACTGGAACCCGAGCTACAACTTCCGCGACCGCGACGTACTCATCGCCGGGCCGGCCGCGGCCGACATGGACGACAACTTCGAGGCGTACTGGAACGCGCCGCTGAGCACGCCGCTGGCGAAGCTCTCCGACGTCGGCAGGCTGCTGATGCGCGAGGGCGCGCCGCCGATGCTGCACCCCGACCCGGTGCAGCCGCTGCGCCTGGAGGCGATCCGTCGCGACGCGGCCGACACCGCGCTCATCCGCAGCCGGCTGGCCGATGCCGCCCTGCCGGTGCGCGGGGTGAGCTTCATCGGCGATGTGCCGGACAAGCATCACGACGTGAACGACAACGGCGGCGCTTCGTCGGAAGTGCTGCGGAACCTGATCGCATCGGCCGAACGCGAGGTGCTGCTGCAGACGCCCTATCTGGTGATGTCCAAGCCGGCGCAGCGGCTGTTCCGCGACCTGCAGGCCCGCGAGGACCGCGCGCGGCGTCCGCGCGTGCGCGTCTCGACCAACAGCCTGGCCGCGACCGATGCGTTCATCCCGTACGCCCTGTCCTACAAGTACAAGCGCCGCTACATGCGCGACCTGAAGTTCGAGATCCACGAGTTCAAGCCGTTCCCGGAAAACGCGCCGATCGATCTGGAGGCCACCGGCGCGCTGCAGTTCGAACGTCGCGAGGACGGCAGCATCGCGGTGTTCGGCAGCCGCGGCGACGGCGAGCGCAACCGGCCGCTGAGCCGCGAATACCTCGCGCTGCGCTATTCCAGCCGCGGCGCCAACCAGCCGGTGCCGCTCGACCGTGCCGGCGTGCGCTTCGGCCTGCATGCCAAATCGCTGGTGATCGACGAGCGGGTGGGCGTGATCGGCACCCACAACTTCGACCCGCGCGGCGAGAACTACAACACCGAGACCGTGGTGATCGTCGACGACCCCGCCTTCGCGCGCGCGCTGGCGGCCAGCATCGAGCGCGACATGGCACCGGAGAACGCGTGGACCATCGCGCCGCGCGTGCGCTCGCGCTACTTCGGCGGCCTGGAGTACTCGCTGGCGAAGATGTCCGAATACCTGCCGGTGTTCGACTTCTGGCCGGTGCGCTATGCCACCAGCTACGAATTCCTGCCTGGCCCGGAGTGCCCGCAGCCGATCTCCCCGCGGGCGCCCGACTTCCACCGCTGCTACCGCGCGGTGGGCGACTTCCCCGAAGTGGGCGTGGTGATCCGCCCGCTGACCCGGATCTTCACCGCCTTCGGCGCGGGGTTGGCACCGATCCTCTGAGGCACGGGCGTCCGGGTCTTGCGGGCCTTCGCTCTGCCGATCTTCGACCCTCCCGCTTCGGCGCCTCCCCGGGCGGAGGGCCCGGGAAGACGCCCGTTCGATCAGAACCAGCAGGCGAAGCGAAGCACACGCCGGTAGCAGGTCGTGTCGCCGCACGGGTCGAGGGGGTACTGGTCGGCGCAGTACGGCCTGCCCGGCACGGGCGGCACGTCCGTGATCGGGAATTCCATCAACCGCGACGGGCCTTGTAATGGTGCCACCGTTCGAGGCGACCGCCTGCGCGGGATAGAGCATGGCGGGTGCGGCGATGCCGATGGCGACGGCGGGCGCCAGACCAAAGGACGTCGAAAACACGGCGTTATGCAGGCGCATGGCGGGGAAAGTCCATGACAGGCAGCAGGATGGCCGCGCTTCGAGGTTGACACCCCGCCCTGTGCATGAGGCATGGCCGCGTTCCGCGGCGCGCGCAGACATGCGGACGCAGACCGTCTGCCTGCCGTGCCTCGTCGAGAAACCTCGATGTGGGTGCATCACACGTGTCTGATCCCCCAGGACCACGGCGACCGCGCGATGGGCCGGCGCGCTACAGGCGGCGGGCCAACGGATGCAGAAGAGAGCCGGACAGGCCGGGCTCCGTGGCTGCCTGCTTCTCATCCGCCTCGGCCGGCAATGGCTCCGGCGGCGAGGTGACACGTCGTTTACGCATGAAACGCGATGTACGTCACACCGGGGATTCCGGTGGCGAACGACCGTTCGTCGGCCAGCGGCGTGGGTCGAAATACATAAATACAAATAAAAACAAACACCTGCATCTCACCCATGCCCCATGTGACTTCCTGCATATGTGTTTTGCCGAATAGGTGTTGTACTTTACCAACACACCAGATCACGACACACCCCGGAGCCCATCATGAACACCAATACCCGCACCAACGAGCCGACCACCCGCCCCGCCGCCGCCACGACCGTCGTCGCCGGCAGCTCGCGCCGCACCTACCGCAACCGCGAGGCCGGCATCGGCTACGGCCGCAGCAGCGGCTATGGCCTGGAGCGCCGCTACACCAGCGACTGGGCCGCCCCCCGCTTCCGCTGCGGTTGAACCGCACCCACACACGCCATTCCCCCGAGGACATCGCCATGCACGCCGCCCATCTCCCGCTCCCCGCCACCCTCCATGCGAAGGCTTCGCACAGCCCATCCGCACGCCCCGAGCCTCGCCACCAACATCGCGAGCGCGACTTCGGCATCGGTTATGGCAACAGCAGCGGCTACGGACGCGACAAGCGCTATGTCCGCGACTGGGGGCAGGGGCTGTTCCGCTTCAGGTGACACGTCCACCCAGGCGAGTGCGGTCCTGGCAGGACACGCGCCCGACAGCGGCCGACACGGCTCCACTCACTTGAGCCAACCGCTCGACATCGCTCCATGGATTGCCCCGGCGTGCGCGCCCTGACGCGACGACCGTGCCCGGGATATGCCCCGGCCCAAGGCCGCTGGCCGCCACCGTTCTCCCTCTGCTGCACCCTCTCCCCAGGCCAAGGATGGCCCCATGGGGGGCAACCGCGCATGTGGCGCCCCGTCCTTCCACGTCGCACGCCACACGGCAGACCGGCAGCGAGCGCGGGCGCCGCCGGTACACTGGCCGCATGAACGCGCCATCGGACACCTCCACCACTCCGCCGGGCACGGCACCGCGCCCGTCGCCCTTCCGCGCCCCGCCCGATCTCGACGCCCTCAACGCGCTCTCCCCGGGCACGGCGATCGAGGCCCTGGGCATCGTCTTCACCGGGGTCGGCCCCGACTGGCTGAGCGCACGCATGCCGGTCGATGCGCGCACCCGACAGCCCTACGGCCTGCTGCACGGCGGCGCGTCGGTGCTGCTGGCGGAAACTCTCGGCAGCTCCGCCGGCAATCTGTGTGTGGGCGAACACGAACGCTGCGTGGGGGTGGAGATCAACGCCAATCACCTGGTCGCGGTGCGCGAGGGCGAGGTCACCGGCACCGCACACCCGCTGCACGTCGGGCGGCGCACGCAGGTCTGGGAAATCCGGATCGAGGACGCGCTGGGCCGGCTGGCCTGCATCTCGCGGCTGACCCTGGCGGTGATCCGGGCGGGGTGAACGCAGCGCGCGATGACTGCCGCCCCCCTTCAGAGCTTGTCCATCACCTTGCGGCCGTAGGCCACGACGAAGGTGGAACCGGCGACGCTCAGCAGGATGGTCTGCAGCTTGTCGATCTGCGGGGCCGACAGCCGGAACCAGCCCCAGCTCTCCGGCAGCATGTACTGCAGCGCCCACACCACCACCGCCACACCGGCCAGGCCGGTGAGCAGCACGATCAGCGCCAGCGAGCAGTAGTGCACCACGCTGCGCAGCTGCTCGCGCCGCGAGTGCTCGTTCTTGCGCGAGATGCCGTCGAGGCTGTCCTCGGCGAAGCCCGTGGCCTCGCGCCGCGCCAGTTCTTCGGCCTTGGGCGAGTCCGGAATGGGCTCGGCGCGCACCCGCGGAGCCGCCGCGGGCAATTTGACCGGAGCGACGGGGGCGGGCGGCGGGGTCTGATCGGCCATCCGTGGTCGTCGGGTTCAGGCCGGGCTTTGCGCCAGGCGGCGGTAGTGCTGTTCGATGATGTCGTTGGACATCCGCCCGCTCTTGCCGAGGATCGACCAGACCTGGTCCCAGGGCGAGCCTTCCTGATGGGTGAGCTGGGACAGCTCCATGCCGGTGCGGCGGCCGTAGATGTCGCAGACCTGGGCGATCACGTCCTGCTCGGCCTGGTCCAGGGACAGCGGCAGGGCGCCTTCGACCGAGGCCACCGGCCCGCTGCGGTAGCGCCGGATGGCTTCGTACAGCACCGGAATCACCGGGCCGTAGGTCCAGGCCTCGATGTCGTCCGACACCAGCGGCCTGCCGTGGATGCCCAGCATCCAGCCGTGGGCCAGATAGACCAGCTTGAGCACCTGCATCGGCGTGAGCGAGCTGTTGATGCCGCTGCGCGCGCACAGGTCGATGATGTACTGCGCCACCGACAGCGAGGAATGGCCGGTCCTGACCGGCAGCTCGAACCTCGCCGCGGACGGCGTGAGGACGGCAGGTGCGGTCTCGCTCATGGCGATGCTCCAGGGAGAAGGGTCGGTGCAGTCGCGCCGGTCAGGCCGATGGCGCCGGTCGAGGCACGGGGCGGGACCGGGAGGGCGGCACGCAGGAATTCACGCATAACCCCGGTAATCTAACGACCGCGGTCGCCCCGGGCAAGCCGCGACAGCCGCGCGGACAGCTGCCGTGCGCTTTCGGGATTGTGGCAAAGCGCCAATCCCCTTCGGTATCGTGGGCGGATGGCCTCCACCTCCCCCACCGGGCGCGCCCTGCGCCCGCTGCGCTATCTCTATCGCGTGCCGATGCTGGCATGGCACGTCGCGCTGCACCTGCCCCTCACCCTGCTGCTGATGGTGCCGCCCTTCGGTGGCATCCGCATCGGCGACGACCTGCTGAAGCACCGCATGGTGCGCTGGTGGCAGCGCGGGCTGATGCGCGTGTTCGGCTTCCGCATGCGCCGGGTGGGCACGCCGCTGCCGGGGGCGGTGATGTTCGTGGCCAACCATGTCAGCTGGATCGACATCGTCGCCCTGCATGCGTTCCGGATGATGGGATTCGTGGCCAAGCGCGAAATCGCCGGCTGGCCGCTGGTGGGCTGGCTGGCGACGATGGGCGAGACCATCTACCACCAGCGCGGCAACCGGGAGTCGCTAGGCGGCGTGCTGGACGAGATGCGGGTGCGCCTGCGCGAGGGCCGCGCGGTGGGCGTGTTCCCCGAAGGCCGCACCCGCGACGGCGCCGCGGTCGGCCCGTTCCACGCGCGCATCTTCCTGGCCGCGGTGGAAACCAACGTCCCGGTGCAGCCGGTGGCCCTGCGCTACGGCGCGGGCGGCGAGGCGCAGACCATCGTCGCTTTCGGCCCCACCGAGAACTTCGTGCAGAACTTCCTGCGCCTGCTGGGCGAACCCGGCCGCGTGGCGGACGTGATCTTTCTCGAACCGATCCTGCCCGGGGACACCGAGGGCCGGCGCAGGCTGGCGGAGACGGCGCGGGGGAGGATCGTGGGGGCGATGGAAACCCACGGATGAGCGCAGGGCACACTCGGCATGGAGTCAGCGCAACGGAAATCGAACTTCTGTCGTTCTTCGGCTGCGAGCCCATTGGTCGGGATGAAGGCGAGGTCTGGCTGTACAACGACAATCTGTATCAAACTGCCCGCGAAGGTGTCCATTTGAGCTTCGCACTGGCTCCCGCCTGCCGGGATGTGCGTCTCCGCCTGGAGGTCGGAGGCCACCTGGTCTATGAAATGAATGCATGTGCCGTTGATGATGTGACCTGCCTCCAGAAGGACGGCATTGAAACGCTCGTCATCGATACCGCCCCCCGTGCTCGTCTGCTTGTGACGATCGATCCTGCAATCACGCTGCACGAAGAGATCGACAACCCACCGTGACCATCACCTCCTCCCCCTACCGTCCGCCCTTCTGGCTGCGCAGCCCGCATCTGCAGTCGCTGCTCGGCACCAGCCCGCTGCGGCGCGCGCGCGGGGCGTGGCTGCTGCGGGGCGTGGGGGCGACGACCACGCCGCATCTGATCGACGGCGGCGACGGCGTCCGCCTGCACGGCATGCACAGCCACATCCCCGGGCGCACCGCGCGCGGGTTGGCGCTGCTGCTGCACGGCTGGGAGGGCAGCGTGGAGTCCAGCTACATGCGCCTGACCGCGGCGCGGCTGCTGGCGAAGGGCTTCGACGTGTTCCGGCTGAATTTCCGCGACCACGGCGACACGCACCACCTGAACCAGGCGCTGTTCCACTCCAACCGCATCGACGAGGTGGTGCACGCGGCCGGCGACATCGCGCGGCGTTTCTCGCCGACGCAGGCCGAGCCGGGGGCCACCTCGCCGGGCGGCATGGTGGTGGCCGGGTATTCGCTGGGCGGCAATTTCGCGCTGCGCGTCGGCCTGCGCGCGCCGGCGGCGGGGCTGCCGCTGGAACGGGTGGTGGCGGTGTGCCCGGTGCTGGATCCGGCGGTCACCATGGCCGAGATGGAGCGCACGCTGCCGGTGTATCTGCGCCACTTCGAGCAGAGCTGGCGTGCGTCGCTGCGGCGCAAGCGCACCGCCTTCCCCGAGCTGTACGACTTCGACGACAGCGTGCTCAAGCTGCGGATGCGCGACCTCACCCGCTGGATGGTGGAGCGGCATACCGATTTCGACACGCTGGACGATTACTTCGACGGCTATTCCATCGCCGGCGAGCGGCTGGCCGCGCTGGCCATGCCCGCGGACATCCTGACCTCGGAGGACGACCCGGTGATCCCGGTGCGCGAATTCCGCGCGCTGCGCCTGAACCCGGAATGCCGGGTGGAGATCGCCCGCTGGGGCGGGCACTGCGCCTTCCTGGACGGGGCGACGCTGGAGGGCTACGCCGAGCGCTGGGTGGCCGAACGCCTGACCCTGGCCGCGGATCGCCGCACCGCGCCGCGGGACGCGTCGCCCGCGGGCCGGCGGAACCCGCCCGATCAGCCCGTGGCGCCCGGAACGGCCTGAACGCCGGGCGCGCCGGGGCCAACGCCGTCGCCCGGGGCCGCAGCCGCTAGAATGGACGGTTCCGGGCCGCCGCCCGCCTCCGTACCGAATCCCCGATGCTCGACCGTGTCTACGACGCCCTGCGCCGCGGTGCGCACGATGAGGCGCTGAATCTCGCGCGCCAGTTCGCCGCCGACAGTCCGCACGATGCCCAGGCCCATCTCGCCCTGGCCCAGGCCTCGCGCCTGAGCGGCGACAAGGCCACCGCCCAGCAGGCGATCGCCCGCGCCGTGCTGCTGGCGCCGGAAGACGCGTCCATGCACATGCTGCGCGCCGGCTTCCTGATCGAAGAACAGCGCCTCAACGAGGCCCAGGCCGCGCTGGGCCGTGCGACCACGCTCGACCCCAACCAGTTCGAGGCCTACCTGCTGCAGGCGCAGCTGGCGATGGGCCGCGGCGACCTGGAAGAAACACGGCGCCTGCAGCGGCTGGCGTCGCGGGTGGAGCCGGATCACCCCTGGACCACCATGCTCGCCGGCCTGGTGGCCACGCTGGAGGGCGACCTGGACAAGGCCCAGGCGCTGCTGGTGAAGGCGCTGGAAGGCCGCCCGGACGACCCGCAGATCCTGCACGCGCTGGGCTTCGTCTACCTGCGCCGCGGGCACCTGGCCTTCGCCGAGAACTGCTTCCGCCGGGTGATGGAACTCACGCCCAGGATGCGCAACCTGCGCGGCCTGCTGGCCGACCTGATGGCCCGGCAGCGGCGTTTCGACGAGGCGCTGGAGATGCTGCGCCCGGCGGTGGAGGCCACCGAGGACGTGAACCCGACCCTGGTGCGCATGGCCGGCGAGATCCAGCTGGGCCTGCGCCGACTGGAGCCCGGCATGGCGCTGCTGCGGCGCGCGCTGGAGCTGGACCCGGGCGATCCGCGCACCCTGCGCGCGATCAACGAGGGCTGGCGCCTCACCGGCGGCCTGGCCGAAGCGCGGGCCACGCTGGACGCGCTGCTGGAGAAGCACCCGCAGATCACGCTGCTGTGGAAACTGCGGATCTCCTACGAGCTGGAATCGGCCGAGGCCGCGCAGGGGGTGCTCGACCGCTGGCTGGCGCAGCAGCCGGAGCTGCCGGCCGCGCTGGAAGCGCAGATGCACCTGTTCGAAGCCACCGGCCGTCGCGACGAGGCCGATGCGCTGGCCGAGCGCATCACCGCGCTCGAGCCCGGCCGCACCAGCGCCGAAATGCGGCTGATGGACCGCGCCCTGCGCGAAGACCCGCAGCGGGCGATCGCGCGCGTGGACCATCTGCTCGGCCTGGCGCAGAGCGAGTCGGCCCGTGTCGACCTGCTGCAGTGGCTGGGCTATGCCCAGGACCGCGCCGGACGCCTTGCCGATGCGGTGGCGACCTGGAAGGTGCGCAATGGCGCCCGCGCGGAGCGCCAGCGCGCGCTGCCGGCCTTCACCCACGCCGCCGAGCCCTGGCCGGCGACGGCCGCCCCGCTCTCGGGCACACCGCCGGTGGCGTTCCTGTGCGGCCTGCCCGGCTCGTGCGTGGAACGCGTGGGCGCACTGATCGCCTTCGCCGGTTACCCGATCCGCGCCGACCGCATCGGCGAACGCCCGCCGCGCGACCTGCTGCAACAGCCCGAGACCCTGACCGCACTGGCCGCCGGCACGCTCGCACCGGAACGTCTGCTCAACGACTGGCGCGGCCGCCTGCCCGACCGCGGCGTGCGCAACGGCGCGGTGATCGACCTGCTGCCGTACTGGGACAACGCCCTGCTGAAGATGACCCGCCCGCTGCTGCCCGAGGCCATGGTGATCGTGGCGATGCGCGACCCGCGCGACATGCTGCTGGAATGGCTGGCCTTCGGCGCGCCGCAGCAGTTCGCCATGCCCGAACCGGACCAGGCCGCCGAATGGATGGCCGCCGGTCTGGCCCATCTGCTGGCGCTGCAGCAGGGCAAGCTGCAGCGCTACGCCTTCATCCGCACCGACGACGCGCTGGACGACATCGACGCCTTCGCGCGCCGCATCGGCCAGGTGCTGGGCAGCGAGAAGATCGCGGTGCCGCCGCTGCACGGCCTGGGGCCGCGCCGGTTCGATGCCGGCCACTGGCGCCGCTATGCGGACATCCTGCGCGGGCCGTTCGCGACCCTGCAGAACGCGGCGGTGGCCTTCGGCTACGCGGCCGAGTGACCGGACCGCGCGCGACACCAGGCTACGCGCTCACGGCGGGCGCGTAGACGCCGATGCCGGCCGTGCAGGATGCGCGGCCGGCCCGCGCAACCGCGCGTTCCGCGCACGGGCTCGCCGCGATGGAGCGGGGCTGCGATGATCGGTCGCGCCGGACCGGCCGCCCGGGCCGTCCGTGTCCCCCTTCATCCACAGGAGCCCCGCCATGCGCATCCGCAGCGCCAATTTCGAACACGGTCACCGCATCCCCGCCGAATTCGCGATGGGCACGCCCGAGGGCTTCGGCGGCAACCGCAACCCGCAGCTGGCCTGGGACGGTGCGCCCGAGGGCACGCGCTCGTTCGTGCTGCTGTGCATCGACCCGGACGTGCCCACCGACCCGGCACTGGTGGCCGATGCGGGGACGCCCATTCCGGTGGAACACCCGCGTGGCGATTTCGTGCACTGGGCGCTGGCCGACATTCCCGCCGACGTGGGCGAGATCGCCGCCGGCAGCGCCAGCGACGGCGTGACCACACAGGGCAAGACGACGCCCGGCGGCCCCCGTGACGCGCGCAGCGGCCTGAACGACTACACCGGCTGGTTCGCGGGCGACGCGAAGATGGGCGGCGACTACTACGGCTACGACGGCCCCTACCCGCCCGCCCACGACCTGCGCCTGCACCGCTATTTCTTCCGGATCTTCGCGCTGGACGTGGCGCAGCTGGAGCTGCCCGAACGCTTCACCGCCGGCGACGCCCTGCGCGCGATGCAGGGCCATGTGCTGGCCGAGGCCGCGACCTACGGCACCTACAGCCTGAATCCGAAGGTCGAAGGCTGACGAGACCGGCCGGTCCGCGAAACCGGCCGGGCGGCACGCGCGGGCGCCGCATGGCGGAGATGCCCGCACGCTGTCCGCGCATCACCCGACGGGCCGCACCCGCAGGGCGGCGCGGCCGCCGCGCGGGCGGTACGCGCCATCACTCCAATGCCGTCGGCACCCGCTCGAACCGGTACACGCTGCCGTCCTCCGCGGTCAGCCGCAGCTGCAGCGGCATGCCTTCGAAGATCACCGCGCGGAAGCCGGCGCTGAGGCGTTCACTGAGTTCGGCGTCGACGCGGTTGAGCGGGTCGGGACAGCCGCGCTTGGTCATCATCGTCAGCGACAGGGTGAGGCGGTCGCGGACGACCTTGTAGCTGCCGGCGATACGGTTGCAGCCGGCATAGGCCGAGACGCGGCCTTCGGTGTCGAATTCCAGCGTCGCCTCCAGCTTGCCGCCCGGCTGTGCGGCGGCGACTTCGGCCGGCACCTCGGGAAACAGGGCATCGATGCGCGCGCCCGCGGCGTCGGTGGCGCTGCGCAGGGCCCAGCTGCCTTCCAGCTCGTTGCCGCTCAGACGTCGGGTGTCGGCGCCCGCCTGCGGGGTCTCGCCGGAGCCCGTGCCGGGCGATGTCGCCCCGCCCGGGGCTTCGGTGGCGGCACCGGGGCCGGGCGCAGGCGCCGGGGAAGACGCGGGGGTACCGGCACAGGCCGTCAGCGCGAGCAGCGCGCAGAGCGGGAGCAGCGCGCAGAGCGGGAGCAGGGAGGGGGCGATCCGACGGGCAGGCATGGGCATTCTCCGTAAGGCGCTGTCTGCGCAGCGCGGTGGGGGCGGCAGGGGTGGCGGACATGCGAAGCAAAGCGATGCGGGTGAACGTGCCCGCGCCGCGGACGGGGTCGATGCCGGCCCGCATGAGGCCATATGAGGGCCTTCTGGCAGGGCACGCGTGTGCCCCGCCCCTTCGTCCCGCACGCGACCGCGCTCCGCGCTCCTCGCTCAGCCCTCCGCCAGCCACACCAGCAGCAGGGCACCGAGCGCCAGCCGATAGTACGCAAACGGCGTGAACCGATGCCCCTGCACGAATCGCAGCAGCCATTTCACCGTGGCGAAGCCGGTGACCGCGGCGACGGCGAAGGCCACCGCCAGCTGACCCCAGGCCTCGCCGTGCACGCCGTGCGCCAGCAGGGTGTCGAGCAGCGCGTAGCCGGTGGCGGCGAACATGGTGGGGATGCCGACCAGGAACGCGAATTCCGTCGCCGCCGGGCGGTGGGTCACGCCGAACAGCAGGGCCGCGAAGATCGCCGCCGCCGAACGCGAGGTGCCGGGAAACACGCCCGCCACCACCTGGGCGATGCCGACCAGCACCGCCACCGTCCAGGTGACGTGCGCGATCTCGCCCAGCACCCGGGTGCGGCGCGCGGCCAGGTGCTCGGCCAGCAGGATGCCCACACCGCCGACGATCAGCGCCCACGCGATCGGCACCACGGTTTCGGGCAGTTCCCAGCCCAGCGCCTTCACCAGCAGGCCGAGCACGGCCGTGACCGCGAAGGCCATGCCGATCTTCGCCAGATAATCGAGATTGCGCAGGCGCTCGGCGGCCGAACCGGCACCGTCCCCGGTGCTGCCTGACGCTGCCGCATGCGCGCCTCCCGCGCGCAGCGCATGGAGATAGGCGCGCACGTCGGCCAGGAACGCGCCGCGCGCGAAGGTGCCGCGCGCCAGCGCGAGCAGGCGTGGGCGGTAGACCAGCACGATCGCGAGGATGGCGCCGGCCTGGATCGCGATGTTGAACAGCTCGCTGCGCCGCTCCAGCCACTGCTGGGCGATCAGCAGATGCCCGGTGCTGGAAATCGGCAGGAATTCGGTGACGCCCTCGATCACGCCGAGGAGGATGGCTTCGAGATAGGGGTGCATGGATGAGGCGATGGGCCCTGAGCGGCGAGGCGCTAGTGTAGCGATCCGGCCGCGGCCGCCCCGACGGGGGCGACGCCCCCCCGCAGCGGCTACTCCGGCTGCCCCAGCCGGAAGAACAGCGTCTGCTCGCCGCCCTCGGCGAGACCCAGGCCGAAGTAGACCGGCCCCAGCGGGCTGTCGAGCGCGGTGAACAGGCTGCCGCCGACCAGGAAACGCTCGCGGTCGGGGCCGATGCCGCCGCGCCAGATCTGCCCGGCCTCCAGCGAGCCGCCGAAGAACAGCGGGTAATCCAGCACCTGCGCGATCGGGTAGCTGTACTGCAGCGCGGCCAGCGCCGCGCCGTCGCCGCGCAGCGCGTCCACGCCGTAGCCGGACAGGCGGAACGGGCCGCCCAGCAGCGCCACGTTCTCGAACGCATCGCCGCGGCGGTCCTGCGCCGAAAGGCCCAGCCGCCAGCGGCCGTCCAGCGCGGCGAAGGCGAGATTCGCGTCGAGCCGGCTGGCGTGGCCGGCGGCGTCCGAGCCCCAGTCCGGCAGGTAGCGGGTGTGCTGGCCGCGCAGGTACCAGCCGCGCGTCGGGAATTCCGCGTCGTCCTGGGTGTCGAGCGTGAGCTCCACCGCCAGGCCGCGGCTGTGGCGGGTGGCGGGAATCGCCGGCGGCACGGTGTTGTCGGTCTCCGGGCGCAGATCGAAATGGTTGCGACGCACGAACGGCACCAGCATCACTTCCGCCGCGGAGCCCACGGCCAGGCCGATCCCTGCACGCGCTTCCCACGCCCCCAGCCGGTATTGCGCGCTGAGGCCGTCCTCGTCGATCAGCGGCAGGTTCTGGCCGTCCCAGCCCAGCGACGGCCGCACGAAGACGGTCCGGCCCATGTTCAGCGGCTGGTGCCATTCGGCGAAGGCGCGGTTGCGGTCGCCCAGACGCGCTTCCAGCAGCACGTCGCCGCCGTACTTGTTGAGTTCGCGGCGCACGTAGCGCGCGCCGAGCTGGTATTCGCTGCCGCCGCGGAAGTCGTCCAGCAGGAACAGTCCGAACTTCAGCGTGCCGTCTTCCTGCCAGCGCCGGCTGCGGGCGACGAAGGTGACCGTGCTGCCGCCGTCCTCACCGACGGCCTTCGGATCGGGCTCGACGACGTAGTAGGCGCGCGACAGTTCGCCCAGGCCGTAGAGCCGCGCCAGGTCTTCCTCCAGCCGGTCGGCATCCACCGCATCGCCCGGCGCGGTGGCGATGAAGGTGCGCAGCGCGGCATCGTCGACGACGGAGGTGTTGACCAGCGTCACCTCCGTCACCGGCCCGGGTGCGCGCAGGCTGTCCGTCGCCGCGGCGCGCCATGCGGCGTAGCGCGCCGCGTCCACCGCCAGCGGCCGCAGCTTGCCGGCCACCGCCTCGGTCGCCGCGACGCCGAGCGGGATGCCCTGCGCGAAACCGGCCTCGAAATCGGCCGAACCCAGCGCGCCCAGGTCCGGCACGATCAGCACATCCTCCGCGCCCAGACGCTCGCGCTGGCGCGCGGTCTCCTTGAGCATCAGCGCGGTGACCATCTGGTCGGCGATGCTCAGCGGGTCGCGCAGCTGGTCGCGGGTCTTCAGTCCCGCGCCGATGTCGACCGCGATGATCCGTTCGGCGCCCAGCGCCTGCGCCACTTCCACCGGCAGGTTCATCGCGATGCCGCCGTCGATCAGCGAACGCTCGCCGTAACTCACCGGCGCGAACACGCCGGGCACCGCCATGCTCGCGCGCACCGCGTTGACCAGGTCGCCGCGGTCCATCACCACGGCCTCGCCGGTCTCCAGGTCCGTGCCGACCGCGCGGAAGCGGATCGGCAGCGCATCGAAATCGTTCACGCCCGCGCTCGGCAGCAGCCCGCGGCGCAGGGCGACGGCCAGGCGCTGGCCCTCGAACAGCGACGGCGCGACGCCCAGCTTGCCTTCGCGCAGGCCGAAGCCGCCCTTCGCCAGAAAGCTGCGGTCCTCGGCCTTGCGACGCAGGCTGTCGTGCCGGCGATCGAGCCGGTCGACGAACATCTCGCCCCATTCCAGCGCACCCAGCTGGCGCGCGATCTCGTCCGCGGTCAGGCCGCTGGCGTAGAGGCTGCCGACCACCGCGCCCATGCTGGTGCCGACGATGCAGTCGATCGGCACGCGCTCGCGTTCCAGCACCCGCAGCACGCCGATGTGCGCCATGCCGCGCGCGCCGCCGCCGCTCAGCACCAGACAGGTGCGCGGACGCGGCGATGCAGGGGCGGAGGCCGCCGGGAGCGCCAGTTCGGGATCGACCGGAGCGTCCGCGGCATCCGCAGGCACGGCATCGGGCGAGACCGTCTGTGCCGCCACGCTGGCGGGAAACCCGGCCGAGAAGACGGCGGCGCAGACAGCCGCCAGCACCAGGGGGCCGAAGCGCGCGGAGGACGGAGAGTGGGCGGGCATGGACGGAGCCATCACGGGGCACAGGGCGCCACAGCCTAGCAGGCGGTCGGCGCAGGGCCGGGGATGCCGCCACGCCGACCTCGACACCGTGTGGAATGCGGGACCGGGCGAGATATGCACCAGATTGGTGCAATTCTGTTGCATCGCACCAGAAATACGCACCCCGGCAGGGCACCACGATCACAGCGGCCAGAAATATCATTCAAATTCAAATGCTTGAGATCAACCATAATCTGGCATGCGCCTTGCTTGATGTGGACCCACTCTTCACCTCAGCCGGAGTTTCGGATGTCCACCGATCACGTCGAAAAACTCATCAAAGACAACAAGGTCGAGTTCATCGACCTGCGCTTCGCCGACATGCGCGGCGTGCAGCACCACGTCACCTATCCCGCCTCGATCGTCGAACCCGGCCTGTTCGAGGACGGCAAGATGTTCGACGGCTCGTCCATCTCCGGCTGGAAGGGCATCAACGAGTCCGACATGATCCTGCTGCCGGACGCCTCCACCGCCTATCTCGACCCCTTCACCGCCGACCCCACCCTGGTGCTGGTCTGCGACGTGCTGGAGCCGGCCACCATGCAGGCCTACTCGCGCGACCCGCGCGGCGTCGCCAAGCGCGCCGAGGCCTATCTGAAGTCCAGCGGCATCGCCGACCAGGCCTTCTTCGGCCCCGAACCCGAATTCTTCATCTTCGACAGCGTCCGCTTCGGCAACGAGATGGGCCACACCTTCTTCCACGTCGATTCGGAAGAAGCGCACTGGAATTCGAGCCGCGAATACGCCGCAGGCAACACCGGCTACCGTCCGATGATCAAGGGCGGCTATTTCCCGGTGCCGCCGGTCGACACGCTGCACGACATCCGCGCCGAGATGTGCAAGACGCTGGAGCAGATCGGCATCGAAGTGGAAGTGCACCATCACGAAGTGGCCAACGCCGGCCAGTGCGAGATCGGCACCAAGTTCAACTCGCTGGTGAAGAAGGCCGACGAGCTGTTCGCGATGAAGTACATCATCAAGAACGTGGCCTTCCGCAACGGCAAGACCGCCACCTTCATGCCCAAGCCGCTGGTCGGCGACAACGGCAGCGGCATGCACGTGCACCAGTCGCTGTCCAAGGGCGGCGTGAACCTGTTCAGCGGCGACGGCTACGGCGGCCTGTCGCAGACCGCGCTGTGGTACATCGGCGGCATCTTCAAGCACGCCCGCGCGATCAACGCGTTCTCCAACTCCACCACCAACAGCTACAAGCGCCTGGTGCCGGGCTTCGAGGCGCCGGTGATGCTGGCCTACTCCGCGCGCAACCGCTCGGCGAGCTGCCGCATCCCGTACGTGTCCAACCCGAAGGCGCGCCGCATCGAGATGCGCTTCCCCGACCCGATGCAGTCCGGCTACCTGACCTTCGCCGCGCTGATGATGGCGGGCCTGGACGGCATCAAGAACCAGATCGACCCGGGCGAGGCCAGCGACAAGGACCTGTACGACCTGCCGCCGGAAGAAGAGAAGAACATCCCCACCGTCTGCCACTCGCTGGACCAGGCGCTGGAAGCGCTCGACAAGGACCGCGAGTTCCTCAAGGCCGGCGGCGTGTTCTCCGACGACTTCATCGACGGCTACATCGCGCTGAAGATGCAGGAAGTCACCAAGTTCCGCGCGGCCACGCACCCGCTGGAATACCAGCTGTACTACACGATCTGATCCGCTTCACACGCCCGGCCCCGCGGGGCCGGGTGCAGGGGTGCCATCGCGCCGCAGGCCGGACCGGAGCGCCGGACCGGCAGGGCTGGGGAGCCCGGGGGTACGAGCCGGGTCCGCCCGCGCCCGGTCCGGCCTGCGGTGGCAATGGCCAGCAACGACAGGGCAGGCGCCGGTATGGCCGTACCACGGCCATGCCGGGCGCTTCGACGGGGCTTCCGAAGAGGGAGGGCAGGCATGCACATCGCCGGGGACGATCCACGCACGGACGATGTCGCCGCGCTGCTGCGGGCGCATCTGCAGGAGATGTTCCTGCACTCGCCGCCGGAAAGCGTGCATGCGCTGGACCTGGATGCGCTCTGCGCTCCCGATATCGCCTTGTGGACCCTGCGCGACGACGACGGCGCGCTGATGGGCTGCGCCGCGCTGAAGCGGCTCGACGCCACGCACGCCGAGATCAAGTCGATGCGCACCGCGCCCGCGCACCTGCGCAAGGGCGTGGCCGCACGCCTGCTGACGCACCTGCTGGAGACGGCGAGGCGGAGCGGCTGCCGCCGGGTGAGCCTGGAAACGGGCGCACCGGAGGCGTTCGCGCCGGCACGCGCGCTGTATGCGCGCTTCGGTTTCGTGCCGTGCGGGCCGTTCGCGGATTACGCGGAGGACCCGTACAGCGTGTTCATGCAGCGGACGCTGGACACCCCCGACGTACCCGACGCACCGCGATCCGTCATGGCCGCATCGCCCGCGGCGGACACCCGCGGCATGCAGTGCGCATGAGCTGAGCCCGCGGGCAGGGCCCGGACAGGCAGGCGAAGGCGAACAGAGACGGATACGACAGAAACAGACACGACAACAACAGCCACCACAGCAGCAGGCAGCACCCGATCACGCAGGCCCGGGCGACACCACCGGGGCATGCACGCAACGCGGCTCCTTTCCCACGTCGGATCGCGTTGCACCCAGTCCGCCCCCGATGCGGCTCTCAAGGCGCATCGGCGGCACCGATCCACCCGGCGTCTCCGCCGCGGTACGCGGAGCGCCGGACCACCCGGACGCGCACGCAGGCTCCTTCCCCCACGTCGGACTGCGCGCACGCCCGCCACGGGTTGCCGGCGGCACCTGCCGGCGCCCTTCCACCCACGGGGAGAGCGCATGAAGCTGATCACCGCCATCATCCGGCCGTTCAAACTCGACGAGGTCCGCGAGGCCCTGTCCGAGATCGGCGTGTCCGGCATCACCGTCACCGAGGTCAAGGGCTTCGGGCGGCAGAAAGGCCATACCGAGCTGTACCGCGGGGCCGAGTACGTCGTCGATTTCCTGCCGAAGATCAAGGTCGAAGTGGCCGTCCCGGACGACCGTCTCGACGCCGCGATCGAAGCGATCCAGCAATCCGCCGGCACCGGCAAGATCGGCGACGGCAAGATCTTCGTCGTCGCGCTGGAACAGGTCATCCGCATCCGCACCGGCGAAGTCGGCCCGGATGCGCTCTAACCCTCTCGGAGACTGCCCATGACGACCGCAACCCTCACCGGGCCGCGCGCCGCTGCGCGCAAGCCCGTCCATGCCCTGCACGCACTGCTGCTGGGCACGCTGCTGAGCCTCGGCGCCTTCGGCGCCATCGCCCAGGACACCGTGGCCGAAGACCCCGCACCCACGGCGCAGACCGCCACCCCGGCCGCAAACGCGGCTGAAGGCGAGACCTCCACCGCAACGGCCGACACCGGGCCGGTTGAAGCTGCGCCGATGGAAGCCGCACCCGTTGAAGCCGCATCCGTCGACGCCGTGCCGGTGGAAGTTCCGCCTGCCGAAGCGGACGCCGAAGCCGCCGCGCCCACCGTCGACAAGGGCGATGTGGCCTGGATGCTCACCTCCACCCTGCTGGTGATGCTGATGGTGTTCCCGGGCCTGGCGCTGTTCTACGGTGGCATGGTCCGCGCCAAGAACGTGCTGTCGATCCTCGTCCAGGTCTCGGTGGTGTTCTCGCTGATCGCCGTGCTGTGGGTGGCCTACGGCTACAGCCTGGCGTTCTCGGGCGAAGGCGCCTGGATCGGCAATCTGGACAAGGCCTTCCTGTTCGGAGTGAGCACCGACACCCTGGCCGCCACCTTCACCGACGGTGTGGCGCTGCCGGAGTTCGTGTTCGTGGCGTTCCAGGCCACCTTCGCCGGCATCACCGGCGCGCTGATCGTCGGCGCCTTCGCCGAACGCATCAAGTTCGCCGCGGTGCTGGTGTTCTCGGTGATCTGGTTCACGCTGGGCTATCTGCCGATCGCGCACATGGTGTGGGCCACCGGCGGCTATCTGTTCGAGAAGGGCGCGCTGGACTTCGCCGGCGGCACGGTGGTGCACATCAACGCCGGCGTGGCCGGCCTGATCGGCGCCTACTTCGTCGGCAAGCGCCTGGGCTACGGCCAGGTGGCCCTGCGCCCGCACAACGTCACCCTCACCTTCGTCGGCGCCTCGCTGCTGTGGGTGGGCTGGTTCGGCTTCAACGCCGGCTCCAACCTGGAATCCAACGCCGGTGCGGCCCTGGCCTTCTTCAACACCATGGTGGCGACCGCCGCCGCGGTGCTGGGCTGGTCGCTCACCGAAAAGCTGGTGAAGGGCAAGTCCTCGGCGCTGGGTGTGGCCTCGGGCATGGTGGCCGGCCTGGTCGGCATCACCCCGGCGGCGGGCCTGGTCGGGCCGCTCGGCGCGATCGCGATCGGTCTGGCCGCGGGCGTGATCTGCGTGTGGGGCGTGACCGGTCTGAAACGTCTGCTGGGTGCGGACGACAGCCTGGACGTGTTCGGCGTGCATGCGGTCGGCGGCATCGTCGGCGCGCTGCTGACCGGCGTGTTCACCGCGCCGTCGCTGGGCGGCACCGGCGGCGAGGACTTCAGCATCGTCGGTCAGGTCGGCCTGCAGGCGCTGGGCGTGGGCCTGACCGTGGTCTGGATCGGCGTGGTCTCGGCGATCGGCTACACCGTCGCCAAGGTCACCGTCGGCCTGCGTGTGAGCGAGGACGCCGAACGCGAGGGTCTGGACATCGGCTCGCACGGCGAGGCGGCCTACGAACACTGACTGATCCGTCCCGGGCGTGCGCATGCAGGCGCGCCCGTTGTCGCAACACAAAGACGGCGCCGGGGAGACCCGGCGCTTTCTTTGTGCGGGGTCGTCTCGCCCCCCGATCCCCGCCCCCGCGACCTCAGAGCACGAAGCTGTCGCTGAGCGACAGATACCCCCAGCAATCGCCGTTTGCGGTAGCCGTGGCGGTGCCGTTGAGGTTGTGGCCGAAGCTCGGGCCGCTGTAGACCCAGCCCGTGCCCGCGCCGGCGCTCGTGGTGCCGTACAGCGGCGCGGCGGTGACCGTCTGACCGGTGAGGTTGTTGGTCACGCTCGCCGAGGCATTGAGCCAGTAGTTGCCCCACACGCCGAAGGGCGGGTAGACGTTGACGATGCCGGTCGCATACATGCGCGCGTAATACCAGTTGTAGCTGCCGTCACCGCGGTCCATGTAGAGGCCGCCATTGATCGTCGCCTGCGCGACACCGTAGTAGTGCACGAAGCGGTTCTGCTGGGCGTCATAGGTGACGCAGGACACGCCGGCCGACTGCTGCGCCTTCGCCGTGAAGCCCTGCCGCACCTGCCGCGCCTGGTAGTCGCGCGCGAGCGTCTGCAGCTCGGCGATGCGCTTCTGCAGATCGCCGCGCTCGGCGGCCTTCAGGCCGGTCTCGCGTGCGCGCGCCTGCAGCACGGCCAGGTCGTACTGCAGACCGCCGATGCCCATCGACACGGTCTTGCCGGCGAAGGGGCCTGCGTTCATCAGGTACACGCCCGGCGCCAGTTTTTCGGCCTGGGTGCCGTAGTCGCGCTGGAACTGCGCGTCGTTTTCGTAGCGAATGCGTTCGCCGTCGATGCGCGTGGCGACCGGCCGTGCGGCAGGCTCGGCGTCGATGGTGGCGAGGCGCGCGGAACGGGTGTCGGCCGCCTGGGCGGAGGCGGCGGCCAGCAGGGCCGCAAGCGTGGTCAGGGTGAGTCTACGGGTCATGTCGATCCTTCAGGGTCAAGGTGGACGGGGGATGACGGCCCGTGTCGCTCGCGCATGGCGAGCGGAACGCAGAAGCCGCCGCAGCACTGGCTGCGGATCTCCTAGCGCGTCCTGCACGCGAACAGGATCACGCCGCGAGAATCACGCCGCCAACATCACGCCCAGGCAAGTGCGGAGGATCCGGCCGGCCACGTTCGCGCACTCACTGCGTATCCGAAGACGGCCCGGACGTCGGCAGTCGCACCCCCAGGCGCAGGTCGAAGAGGGTGTCGGCCACCGGATGCGGCTTGTCGACGCTGTAGTCGATGAGCCCGATCAGCACCGTGTCGACGCGACGGCCGGACAGATCCACGACGTACAGCACCTGCCCGGTCGGGCCGACGATCTCGACCACCGTCGTGATCGGGCTCTGCGGCACCAGCGAAACGGGCTCGGACAGCGTGCTCGTGGACCGCGTGCTCGTGGACAGCATGCCCCGCGACTGCGTTTCGATCGGATCGATCGGGAAGGTCTCGCAGCCGGGCACGACCCAGGGCGCGCAGGGGTCGTTCCAGTTCGCGGGCACGGTCTGCTGCCAGCGCACACCCACCCGGGTGCGCACCCCGCCGGGGAGCTTCACCGAGGCCATCACCCGCTCGGTGATCGCCCCCTTGCTGCCGTCGACGGGGCCGCGGACTTCGATCACCTGCAGGCGGTCCTCGCCCAGGACGTAGCGACGGCGCAGGCGATACAGCGCCGACGGCGTGGCGGAAGACGCCATGGCCGCGGGAACGAGCTGCAGTTCGACGAAATCGATCCATTCGTCCCTGCCGACGGCGTCGGTCTGCTCGAACGCGAGCTCCAGCGTGTGTTCCACCGGCGAATTCGCGGCAGCGAGGGCGTCCATCGCCGGCAGGACCAGCACGCCGAAGCCACTGGCCGGCGCCAGCCGTCCGGGCAGGCCGATGACGCCATCGGAGTCGTGTCCTTCCGGCACTCCGATCTCGGAGCCGTCGCGGCACAGGCCGCTGCCCGGGACGCCGGGGTCGGGCAACTTCTCCAACACCTGGTCGTGACCGGCCAGGCCGTACTCGACGATGGCCCAGGCCGGCACGTCGGGTCGCGGCACGTCATCGCCGATGGGCCACTCGGCCAGACCCTCGCCTGGGCAGGGCGGGAACGCCAGGGCGGCGGGCGAGCACAACAGCAGGCAGAGCAGGATCGGCGGGATGGTGCGCATGGGCGGGTCTCGGGGAATGGAACGGAGGGCGTGCAGCAGGGAGCGGCATCGACGCGCAAATCGGATCACCGCCGGTCGGCGGCCTGCAGGCGTCCGGCGGAGGCCGGCGGGAGGGCCCGCGCCAGTACGGCAGCGATGGCCGCCGGTGGCGGCTGGCCGAACGCCCGCCATTCCTCGCGGATGCGCGCGTACTCGCGCCGCGCGCGCGCATGCTGCGCGCGCGCGGACGCGGCGGCGGCCAGCTCCAGGCGCAGGCGGCTGAGCTTGCGCAGATCGGCGGCGTCCAGCTGCGGAGACATCGCGGGCGGGTCATCCAGCATCGCCAGCACCTCATCGTGCCGCCCGAGCCGGTTGAGTGCGACCGCCCAGCGGGCCTCGAAGCTGCGCACGTCGCCGTGCGCACGCCCGACGGCGGCACGGCCGCTGGCGACCGCCTCGCCCAGATGCGCCACGGCCCTGGCCGGCTGCTCGCGCTCTTCCAGCCAGAAATAGCCGACGTTGTATTCGGCCAGCGCCCGGCCCAGGGTGTTGCGCGGCAGACGCTCGCGCTGGATGACGTAGGCGCGCTGCAGCAGGCGCTCCTGGCGTGCGGGGTCGGGCTCGGCGCCGATCGACCACACCAGGGCGCTCGCGGTCTCCAGCGAATCCGGGCCATAGAGGCGGTCGGCGGCCGCCAGCCAGTCGGCGATGGTCCGGTTCAATGCGGCCCGGTGGAGTTCGACACGGTCGGGCGGGTCAGCCTCATCAACCGAGGGCTCCTCGACCGAGGGCTCCACGGCCGTTGCGTCCATGGAAGCAGATTTCGTGGCAACCGATTTCGTGGCAAGCGATCTCGCGACAACCGGCGTCCCGGCGGCCGCCTTCACCGGCGGCGTGGGCGGGCCCTGCGCGGCGACGGCATCGGTCTCCAGCCGCAGCTTCTGCCACCGCGCCAGCGTGCGCCAGGCGCGGATCTGGAGCGCGGGCAACTGCTGCGACAACGTCTGCCGGTCGAGCGCGTCCAGCAGCCGGCCCGCATCGGCATCGCGCCGGATGTTCAGCAGCGCATCGGCCAGCGCCAGACGCAGCGCCAGCCGCGCATCCGGCTTGAGCGCAGCGGCGTGCGTGCGCCAGGCGTCCTCGAGCAGCCCGGCCGCCTCGGCGAAGCGCGCACGGCGGATCGCGAGCCGTTCGCGCAGGAAGGCCAGCTCCACCTGCCGCTCCGGTGTGTGCGCCTGCGCGGCAAGGCGGGCGATGGCCGCAGCCGCGGCAACGGGGTCCGCGTCCAGCGCCAGCGCATCGCGGGCGCGCAGCCGGCCCACGCGCCAGCGCAGCTCCGCATCCTTCATGGCCAGCCGATCGATGCGCGCCGCATGCCTGCGCACCAGCGCGCGACTCTCGGCATGCAGGCCCAGCGCCTGCTGGCTCTCCGCCAGCAGCAGCGCCAGCTCCGCCTGCACCTCGGGCTGGGCGTCCAGCCGATCCAGCCGCTGCAGCCCCTGCGCGATGAGGTCGCGTGCGAGCAGGCCGCCTTCGGCCGCGCGGCCGGGGTCGGCCTGCTCGAAGGTGTCGCGCATGAACCCGGCCACCGTCCGCGCGCGGTCGCGGTCGATCTCGGACTGCGCGCGCGCCATCTGCGCCGCATCGCGTTCGGCACGCAGTTCGGCCGACCGCCACAGCGTGGCCGCGAACGCGAACACCAGACTGAGCACGGCCAGCGCGCCCAGGACCGACGCGCTGCGGTGACGGACGATGAACTTGCGCAGGCGATAGGCGCGATCGCCCCAGCGGTCGCCGGTGGCCGCCGACACCGGGCGACCGTCCCGCCAGGCACGCAGGTCGCGCGCCAGCTCGGCGACATCGGCATAGCGCGCATCGGGGTCCTTGCGCAGGCAGCGCGCCACGATCGCATCCAGGTCGCCGCGCAGCGCGCGCGGCGCGACCGGGTGCGTGGGCGCGATGCGCCCCGCCTCCTGCGCACGCTGCAGGGCGGCGCTGGCCGGAGGCGGCACCCGCTCCAGGATCGCCCGCTGCAGGGCCAGCCTGTCGCGGGCGAGATCGGCGAACGGCAGCGACCCGGTCAGCAGCTGGTGCAACAGGGTGCCGAGTGCGTACACATCGACCGCGGTGGTGGTGCGTTCGCCGCGCAGTTGTTCCGGTGCCGCGCTCTGCGGCGAAAAGAAGCGCTCGTCGGCGAGCGTGTGCAGGGCCTCGCCGGGCTCGGGCGATGACTCGTCCGCCGCATCGCCGCCGAGCGCCTTGGCGATGCCGAAATCCAGCAGCCGCGCGCGGCCGGGTGTGTGGCCGGCCCTGCCATCGAGCGGTCGGCCGTCGGGCAGGGCGTCCTCGGACAGCATGCCTTCGACCAGCATGCCTTCAACCAGCACGTTGCCGTCCTTGATGTCGCGATGCACCACCAGCCTGCGGTGCGCGTACTGCACGGCATCGCACAGCTGCAGGAACAGCGCCACCCGCTCGCGCAGCGGCAGCGCGCGGCGGGCCGCCCAGGTGCAGAGGCTCTCGCCCTCCACCAGCTCCATCGCCAGCCAGGGCGTGCCGTCGTCGAGCTCGCCACCGTCGAGGATCCCGCAGATGTGCGGGTGGCGCAGTTGCGCCAGCAGCCGGCGCTCGCGGGCGAAACGCGCACGCGCGACGGCATCGTCCGCGAAGCGCGGCAGCAGCTTCACCGCCACCGGCTGGGCGAAGCCCAGACGACGCTCCGCCAGGTACACCACGCCCATGCCGCCGCGACCGATCCGGCGCAGCAGCCGGAACGGCCCGACCTCCAGCCCCGCGCCACGGGAGGCCGGACCGCGCGCCTGTGCGCCCTCATCCGCCTCCTTGTCGCCGGCATCGGCGGAATGGCCGAGCGGATCCATGCGCGCCGACGCGGCACCGGTCGCGTCGGCGGCCCTGCCGATGATGGCGTCGCTGACGGCATGGGTGATCGCCGCGGCCTGCGCCAGCGCGCTGCTGGCGGTGTGCGAGGCGTATTCGGCATCGATCGACAGCAGGCGCCGCAGCCGTCGCGCCAGTGCCGGCTGCGACTGCGCCAGCGCATCCAGCTGCACGGCCTGCGCCTCCGGTTCCAGCTCGCACAACCGGTCGAACAGCCGCGACTCCTCGTCGGCCGAGGGTTCACGCATCGGCCACGCCACTCGCATCGAAATGATCGATCAGCCAGGCCCGGGCATAGCGGTAATGACGCACCACCGTCGCCCGCGACAGGCCCAGACTCTCGGCGATCTGCTCGTTGGTCAGGCCCGCGAAGAACTTCAGCTCCACCACCTGCGCGGCGGCGGCATGCCGCTCGGCGAGCAGAGTGAGCGCGGCGTCCACCGCGATCCAGTCGATGGAGTCGTCCAGCATGCCCACCGCATGCTCCACGTCGTCCAGACGTTCGAACGGCAGGCCGCCGCCGCGCTTGTCGGCACTGCGCCTGCGCAGGTAGTCCACCACGATGTTGCGCACGATGCGCGCGGCCAGCGCATGGAAATGCGCGCGGTCGTTGAAGCGGCCCGGGAACTCGTGCATCAGCGCGATCCACGCGTCCTGCGCCAGATCCGCGGCCTGCAGGGTCAGCCCGCCGCGGCCCTGCAGCTGACGTGCGGCCAGGCGCTGCAGCCGCGGCCAGAGCGCCGACGCCAGGGCGTCCAGCTCGGCCTTGTCCACCGAGTCGCGACGGTTGATCAGATCGGTGAGGTTGTCGGGCGGGTCGGTCGGCAGGTCGGTCGGCATAGGGGCGCATGAACGGACGAGCAGTCTGCGCGCTGCCCTGCGACGGCATTCCATGCCGATTCCGGACGCTTCTCCGAGCGGTCTCGTCCGGAGGCAGCCCACCGCGACGAAGCCCCATTCTAGACCGGGTTCACGTTTTGCCGAGGCGCGTCCTCGACCGGCCGGCATGCGGGCCCTCGTGGCATCGCGGCGAGCAGGCTCGGGCCTCACGACCCGCCTGCAGTGGGCGTGCCGTCGCAGCATCGTCCTCCGCTCTGCTCCCACAGCGCTGCGCCCACGCTGCGGCAGGGTCTTCAGGCCCGATCCGCGCGCAGGCGGCCATGCGTGAAGGGCATGTAGACGCGATCCATCCGCACGTTCGCGGCATCGCAACGCACATGCCCAGCATCCGCCGTCATCTGCAGGTCCGCCGTCGCTGGTTCCTTGCCGGGTTCGTGGCCTTCTTCGTGCTCGCGTTCGCGCTCGAAGTCTTGGCAGTCCCGGTCGCAGGCCTGATCATGCTGCCGCTTTTCGCCGCGCTGGTGTTCGCCATGTACTCGCTGCCCCGCTGCCCGCGCTGCAGATCAAGCATCGAGCTCGTCATGAGTCTCCACCCCAACCGGTGGTTCAAGCCGATCCACGTCTGCCCCTACTGCGGCGTGCATCTGGACGAGCCAGTCGAGCCGCCGGTGAAGGCGGCAGCCGACATCGCCGCACGGCCGCAGCGGGACTGGTCGCGGCTCAGCGCGGGCTGCGCTCCCCGGCGACGCCCAGTTCGCGCAGCAGCGCGTCCGCGTTCTCCACGTCCTGCAGCAGCCACAGCATGTAGCGGATGTCGACGCTGATGTTGCGCGAGAGTGCGGGATTGAAGCCGAAGTCGCCGGCCACGTTCTCCCACACCCGGTCGAAGTTGATGCCGACCAGGCGCCCGCGGGCGTCGATCACCGGGCTGCCGGAATTGCCGCCGCTGGTGTCGCCGTCGGCCAGGAAGTTGATCGGGAGCTGCGCCACCGACCGGCCACGCCACCGCGCGCCCGGCGCCTCGGCGGCGCGGCGCAGGGCCTCGGGCGCATCGAAGGGGTCTTCGCCGGTGTGCTTCTCCAGCATGCCGGCCAGGGTGGTGAACGGCGTGTAGGCCATGCCGTCGCGCGGCGCATAGCCCTGCACATGCGCGAAGCTCACGCGCAGCGTGCCGTTGGCGTCCGGTGCGATCGGCGCGCCTGCGTGCGCGGCCACCGCGCGACGCCAGACCGGCCGGTGCAGCGCCGCCTGCGCCTGCCACGCACGCTCGCGCGTGCGCAGCGCGCGCAGGTCGGCGTTCCAGGCGATGCCCAGCGCCAGCAGCGCATCGTCGCGCGCACTCAGGGTGGCGATGTCCTCGTCCAGCATCGCGTCGCGCGCGGCCGTGTCCAGCACCTGCGTCGCGGCGTACATGTCGGCCACCTTCGCATCGATCTCGGCCAGCGACATCGCGCCGAACACCGCATCGATCGAGGCGATGCGCTGGTCGGCCGGCAGCGCCAGCGCGCGGCGCACCAGCGCGGCCAGCACGCGGCGGTCGGCGGCTTCGGAATACTGTCCGGCTTCACGACGCATGCGTGCCACCAGGGTCTCGCGCCCCTTGGCATCGAACCCGTCGGCGCGTTCGGCCTCGGGCTTCTGCGCCTCGCGTGCGTGGTGCGCGAGCGTGGCGGCGATGTACAGCGCCTTGGGCAGCGGCGGGATGCCGCCGGGCACCGATTCGTTGCCCATCGGGATGAGGTTGAGCAGGAAATCGCGCTCCCAGCCCGCTTCGCGTTCGGCCAGCACCGCACGCAGCGCGTCGCGCGCGGCCAGCGCATCGGCATGCTCCGGACGCGTGGCCGCCCACACCGCCACGGCATCGTCCGCGGCCTGCTGCTTGGCGACGATACGTCCGCGGTCGAGCCCGGCGATCTGGCCCTGCGCGTTCTTGTAGCGGTTGGCCAGGCCCTTCACGTTCGCGGCCAGCGCGATGCGCGCGGCCTCATCGGCGGCGCCGACCGCTTCCAGATGCCCGATCCATTCGCCGAAGACGTCTTCGCGACGCACGAAGAAGCGCTCGCGGCGCTCGCGCATCTCCTCGGCGATCAATGACCGGTAGGTAATGCCCGGATAACCCAGGATCATCACGAAATCGCCGGCGGCCAGATCGTCGTTCGCGATCGGGAACACGAACTCCGGCACGTACGCGCGATTGCCTTCGGCATGCGCGGCCGGCTTGCCGTCCGCCCCCACATAGGCGCGGGCGATGGCGAAATCGCCGGTATGCCGCGGCCAGGACCAGTTGTCGATCTCGCCGCCGTATTCGCCCACCGCGCGCGGCGGCGCATAGACCAGACGCACGTCGCGCAGGGACACGGTCTCGATGAGCGTGTAGCGCACGCCGTCGTCGAAGGTCGCGACCTCGCAGCGGTTGCCGGTGTCCTTGGCGCAGGCCTCGGCCAGCGCCTTGCGGCGGGCGTCGATGGCGCCGAGGCGGGCCTGCGCGTCGCCGGCCTGCGCACCGGCCGCCAGCACATCGGCGGTCACGTCCATGAAACGTTTCGGAATCTCCACCCGCAGGGTCGACGACGGCAGCTCCTCGCCCTGGCTGCGGGCCAGGAAGCCCTGCGCCATCAGGTCGCGCTCCGGCGTGCTGTGCTCCTGGACGGCGCCGAACAGGCAGTGGTGGTTGGTCACGATCAGCCCGGTGGACGACACGAACGCGCCCGAACACCCGCCGATGCGCACCGCACCGGTCAACAGACCGGTCCCGCGCCGGCCATCCCACAGGGCCGACGGCGGCAACTGCAGCCCTTGGCGCTTGAGCCAGCGCGCTTCCAGCTGCAGGACCTGCTCGGGCGTCCACTTGCCGTCGAGGGCAAGAGCGGGCGGAGCGATGCCGAGACTGGCGACCAGGGTGGCGGCCAGGGCGAAGCACAGACAGAGAGGTGAAGGCGGCATGAGGGGCACACAAAGAGGTATCGTCGTGCGACCAGTGTAGTGCCCGCGATCCACACCCGTCATGCTGCGCATGCGCATTCCCGCAGCAGGTACGGCCCCTCGCGCAGGCGCTCCGCATGGGCCGAGGCGTGCAGAAGAAGCCGACCGCCGCGGCGACGACGCACGCCTCCACCCCACCAGGTCGGAGGTATGATCGGATCGAAACGCACGAAGCGGAACGCGCAGGGATCGGCTCGGGAAGGGCGCGAGGCCTACGCCACAACCGGAGCCACACGCATGGACGAGATCATCAGCAAAGCATTGCTCAGCGCGTCGCGATCGCTCGCGACCCTCAGCAAGACCAGATGCGTCGAAGACTACGAATTCCTTCCGGAGCACAGGTACAAGCTGCTGCACGCATGGCCGTCCGCTTTCGACAGCGACCCCGCCGTGATCGCCCTGCTGACGAATCGGCATATCGACACTACGCGCCACTTCAAGGTCAAATCCTACAGCGTCCCTCACGATCGCTACAGAGATCGGTATCGGCCCGTCGAATGTCCAGAGGTGATCGATATCCGGATCGCGCGCACGCTCTTGCATGTCTTCGAGCTCACCGTCGAAGACCCCGACACGCTCGACATCGAAGTCGTCTGGGACATGTCCGAACACCCGTCCCGCCGCGCGCCGGCTACATTGTCGACAGGCCCGGAGATGCTGGATTTTTCGCGTCATCGAGACGCGATGTTCGTGTTCGCCCGGCCGTCCTCGCAATACAGCCTGAAGATCCCGGCGTTCGCGCACCGCGCACTGATTCTGGCCATGCCACGGTTGCAGGGCGTTCCGCTTGTCAGAAAAGACCGGATCGAATATGCCGGAAGACACACGGACGACAGGGGAATCAGCCAGCGGCATATCGTACGTCGCGCCGACATGCGACAGCTGTCTGACGTGCTCTCGCAGACATGCCGAGCCATCTCGCGACTGGTCGGAGACCATGCTTGGGTCCGGGCGCTCAACGAAGAAGGAAGACTGCATTACGACGCCCGGTGACCGCCGGGACGGTCTCGTATCCACCATGCCGGCGGACACCGGCTCGCGGTCATGTGGCATGAACAGTCTTGGCAGCGCCATCCCGGAGCCGTTTGGAGGTCGTCGTCTCGGGCCGAGATCGTAAGCCCGCCCCCCGGCGGGCCGGCACTGGCGTTCGCTCCCCTTCGGCGGCGCCCTCGGTACGTTTCGGCAGCTGCGATGGCCGATCTCGTGCCTTCCAGCACCATTACGAGCGCCAGCGCTCTGTTATCTTGGCGCGTCGACTGAGCCCAGATGGTCGCTCCGGCCTCCTGATCTCCACTGTTCGCCCCCCGCCCACACCGCCTAGACACGATGTCCGGACTGCAAGACCTGGTGGCGCTGATCCGCGCCGACACCCCGCTGATCGTCATCGAAACCCCCGACGAGCCGCGGGTGGTCGCGTTGTTCCGGCAGTCGCTGATGCATGTCTGGCGGGCGCTGTATCGCTGGTCGATCACCGAGGGCATGCGCCGGATCGACATGGACCGCGAGGACGAGGCCGAGGTGGCGCCGGACGCCGGTGCGACGCTGCAGGCGATCTACCGCGCCGAGCAGCGCGGCGTGTATCTGCTGCTCGATTTCGCGCCGTATCTGCGCTACGCCGGCACCCTGCGCCAGGTGCGCGACCTGGTGCAGCGACGCAACTGCCAGGCGCACGTGCTGGTGCTGGTCGGCGCGAAGGTGGAACTGCCCGAAGACCTCGAACCGCATGCCGTGCGCTACCGCCCCACCCTGCCCGGCGCCGAGGCGCTGCTGAAGCTGGTGCGCGAGGAGGCGGACGCCTATGCCCGCGAGCACGGCGGCAAGCGCGTGGAGGCCGACGCCGACGCGGTGAAGCGGATCGTGCGCAATCTGCGCGGGTTGAACGAAACCGACGCGCGCCGCATCGCGCGCCATCTGATCTTCCGCGACGGCGCACTGGGCCAGGACGACCTGCCCGAGCTGGCCAAGCTCAAGTTCGAGCTGATCAACCGCAGCGGGCATCTGCACTACGAATTCGACCCGGTGAAACTGGACGAGGTGATCGGCGCGAAACGCGTGAAGCGCTGGATCGAGCTGCGCCGCGGTGCCTTCGTCGAAGGCAATGCACCGCCGGGGCTGGACCCGCCGCGCGGCGTGCTGCTGCTGGGCGTGCAGGGTTGCGGCAAGTCGATGCTGGCCAAGGCCATCGCCGCCGGCTTCGGCGTGCCGCTGCTGCGCCTGGATGTGGGCGCGCTGTACAACAAGTACCACGGCGAGACCGAGAAGAACCTGCGCGACGCGCTGCATTCGGCCGAGCAGCTGGCGCCGTGCGTGCTGTGGATGGACGAAATCGAGAAGGGACTGGCCAGCTCCGGCGGCAGCGACGACGGCGGCGTCTCGCGCCGCGTGCTGGGCACCTTCCTGACCTGGATGGCCGAGCGCAAGGCGCCGGTGTTCATGGTCGCCACCGCCAACCAGGTGCACGAGCTGCCGGCCGAGCTGCTGCGCAAGGGCCGCTTCGACGAGATCTTCTTCGTCGACCTGCCGAACGGCGAAGCCCGCGCGGAGCTGTTCGCCCTGCACCTGCGCCGCCGCGGCCTGGAACCCGCCGAGTTCGATCTGCCGGCGCTGGCCGATGCATCCGGCGGGTTCTCCGGCGCGGAGATCGAACAGGCCGTGGTCGCCGCGCTCTACGCCGCGCACGGCAGCGGCATGCCGCTGGGCGATTTCCAGCTGCGCGCCGAACTCCGCCAGACCCGCCCGCTGTCGGTGCTGATGGCCGAACAGGTGAACGCCCTGCGCGACTGGGCCTCGGCGCGGACCGTTCCGGCGGATTGAAGCCGCACCGCATCGACGTGCGATGTCCCGAGCACCTGCATGAACGTATCTGCATGAACGTACCTGCATGAACACGCCCGACGTCATTCTCCGCACCGCCCTCCGCACCGACATGCCCGCGCTGTGGGAGGTCCGCTACGCCGTGCGCGAGAACACGCTCACGCCGGGGCGCATCGGCGACGAGGAGCTGCTGCGTTCGATCGAGACCGGGGGGCGCGGCTGGGTGGCCGAAGCCGACGGCCGGGTGCTGGGCTTCGCCATCGGCCTGAACACCGGCAACGTGTGGGCGCTGTTCGTTCGGCCGGAGGCGGAAGGCCGCGGCATCGGCTCGGCGCTGCATGCGGCGATGCTGGACTGGTTCGCCACGCAGCCGCTGGACACACTGTGGCTGGGCACCGATCCACGCAGCCGTGCGTACGGGTTCTATCTGGCCCATGATTGGCTGCCCGTCGGACGGCAGGACGGAGAGGACGTGCGGCTGGAGCGCGCGAACAGTCGGAACGCTCGGCCAGCGACGCGCTGATGCGCGCCAACGGCCCTGCCTCTCGCATCGGAGACCGGGTCATGCCGCGCAAACCGCCCCCGCTTCCCCGTTCCGACTACTCCCGGCGGATGTCCGCGATCGCGCTGTGGCTCGCCATCCTGTCGCTGTTGACCGTGCCCGTGACGGGCGTGCACCTGCTCGGCTTCCTGCTGCTGGTCGGCTCGGCGTGGTTCTTTCCCGTCGTGATCCTCGGGGCGAGCATGGCGCTGAGTGCGCTGGCGTTCGGCCTGCTCGCGCGGCGCCCGCTGGTCCCCTGTCTGCTCGCGCTGCCGTCACTGCTGGTCCAGGGGCCGTTCGCGGGCTTCCTGCTGACCGTGTCGCATCTGCTGAACACCGGCATGACGCCGCTGCACATGGCCGTCGTCGACGAGGATCTCGACAAGGTGAAGACGCTGCTGGCCAACGAGGCCATGGCGAAGCGGGTGAACGACCGGGTCACGCCCAGGAACGGCGGGGACTGGGACGGCCAGACCGCACTGACGATCGCGGTCGCCACCGATCAGCCCGACATGGTGCGCCTGCTGCTGGACGCAGGCGCCGAACAACCGATCGAGGCCTGCAACCGCGACTGCAGCCTGCGCGGCTCGCTGGTGATGTTGGCGGCGCACCACAACTCGACCGCGATGCTGGACATGCTGATCGCCGAAGGGCCTGGAGGCCCGGACGTCTACAGCAAGTACGCGTTGTGGGAAGCGCTCGACAATCGGGTCGCATCCACCACGCGCGCGGCCGACGACCCGCAACGCGGGCGGGCTCTTGCGGACAACGACCGCATCCTCGCCACGCTGCTGACCCGGGGCCGCGACCTGCGGCAGCGGGTCCTGGACGACTGCGGGCGACTGGACGAGGGTGCGGAGCCGCAATGGATGCACCTGGCCGACATCCCCGGAACCGTGCGCGCGGACCTGTGCGCCCGCGCGCGCGCGACCGAGCAGGATCGCCCGCGGTGAACGCCGGGAGCAGGACGCGCGCACCGGCAACGAGGCGTGGGCCCTCGCGCCGCCGAAAGCCCCACGGCGCGGCCTCCGCCCCGCCTGCGATTCCTTCCGCCGCCGTTTCGCGGCACCATGCGCGTTCATTCGCTCCGCCGCCGGCCCACGCATGACCTCGCCCACCGAAGACGCCCCGAAAGACGACCCGACCGACGCGCCCCAGGCGACGAAGTCGAGTTCATCGTCCGCGGACCGCCGCGAGAAGATCGACCTGCTGCGTCTGCGCCGTTCGCTGGCGCTGCGCTTCAGCCTGCTGGCCGACAAGGCCGACGACGAGACCATCGAGAAGCGCATCCGCGCCGGCATCGAGCTGCGCGGCGCCACGCCCTGGATCCTGATGGCGGCGATCTTCATCGCGTCCATCGGCCTGAACGTCAATTCCACCGCGGTGATCATCGGCGCGATGCTCATCTCGCCGCTGATGGGGCCGATCATGGGCGTTGGCCTGGGTGCGGCGGTGTACGACTTCCCGCTGATCCGCAAGTCCTTCGCCAACCTGGGCATCGCTTCCGGCATCAGCCTGGCGGTGTCCACCCTGTATTTCACGCTCACGCCGCTGGGCGAAGCGCAGTCCGAGCTGCTGGCGCGCACCTCGCCGACCCTGTGGGACGTGCTGATCGCGATCTTCGGCGGCTTTGCCGGGGTGATCGGCGCCACGCGCGAGGACAAGACCAACAACGTGATCCCCGGCGTGGCCATCGCCACCGCACTGATGCCGCCGCTGTGCACCGCCGGCTACGGCCTGGCGACCGGCCAGTGGGCGTATTTCGGCGGCGCGCTGTATCTGTATTCGATCAACTGCGTGTTCATCGCGCTGGCCACCATCTTCGGCATCCGTCTGGTGCGGGTGCCGATCCACTCCTTCGTCGACGAGCTCACCGAGCGCAAGATGCGCACCTGGCTGTTCACGGTGGCGCTGCTGACCGCGCTGCCCGCGACGTGGCTGGCGTACAAGCTGGTGCAGGACGAATTCTTCAAGTCGCGCGCGTTCGCCTTCGTGCGCGAGGAGTTCGAATTCGACACCGCGCATGTGGCCGACACGCGCATCGACCCGAAAACCGGGCTGATCGAGGTCTCGCTGATCGGCCTGCCGCTGGACAAGCCCACGCTCAAGCGCATCGAGGGCAAACTGGCCACCGCCGGCCTGCCGAACGCGCGCATGCTGGTGCACCAGGCGGGCGAGAACGACAAGATCGACGTCACCGCGCTGCGCTCCACCCTGCTGAGCGACCTGTACAAGGACAGCCAGGACGCGCTGCAGCGCAAGGACGGCGAACTGGCCGCCCTGCGCGAACGGCTGGCCGCGCGCGACGCGCTGCTGGATCAGGCCGACGAGATCGCCGCGGAGCTGAAGACCCAGGCCGAGGGCATCCTGGCGATGACCCTCAGCCAGGGCTACCGGCTGGACGAGGCCGGCGAGAAGTCCGCGGTGACCCAGGTCACCGTGCAGTCCGCCGCGCCGCTGGCCGAGGCCGAGCGCACCCGCATCGAGGCCTGGCTGAAGGTGCGCTGCAAGACCGACGCGCTGAAGGTGCTGTTCGACGTGCGCGCGGCGGACTGACCACCCACCGGCGGGCCACGCTCAGCCGCGGCGCAGCGGCATGAAGCGCGGGTTGCGCAGCAGGGCCGCGGAGACCAGCGACACCAGCACGCCCACCGGGACGATCTCGGTAAAGGTCATCGGGATGCGGTACAGCGGGTTGGCGTACTGCACCCGGAACGCCTCCAGTTCGGCGGCGTAGGTCGCCAGCTCCTCGGCGCCGGCGCCGGCCGCACGCCGCTGGTCGAGCAGCATCTCCGCGTACTTGGCGCCGAAGTCCATGCCGCTGACCGCCAGCGCGGCCTCCCAGGCCAGCACGTAGAACACGCCGGCCACCAGGCTGATGCCCAGGCCCATCGCGAACGCCGGCCAGAAGCGGATCACGCCGCCCTGCGCGCGGTCGCGATGCCGCTTCACGGCGACGAAGATCAGGCTCAGCGCCACCAGCATGCCGGTGTAGCCGAGGAGCATGCCCAGCGACATCGACGGCGGCTGGTCGGCCATCGAGACCGTGGTGGCGAACAGCAGGCCGCCGACGATCAGGCCGGCCAGGCTGCCCCAGTACAGGATGCTGCGGATCATGGAAGGTCTCCTGCGGGTCGGATTCGAAGTGAGGGATGGAGCGGCGATTGCGCCGCGATCCCGCCCTCCGGGCAATCGCCCGAACGGGTGATTTCGCCGGAATCACTTGGTTTCCCTGCGATGCACGACGACAGGGCGATGCCGCGGCCTTCCGGTGGATGCGGCCGGGCCGGAACCCACGGGCGCGCATGCCGGGCCGCACCAGGCCAGGCCGGGGCCGATGCTCTCGCCGTCGATCAGGACAGGATCCCCAGCTCACGCGCCCGATGCACCGCTTCGGTGCGCCTTCGCGCGCCGAGCTTCTCGAACAGCCGCGCCAGATGGGTCTTCACCGTGTTCGGCGAGACATGCAGCAGGGCGGCGATCTCCTTGTTGGAGCGGCCCTCCGCCAGCGCCTGCAGCACCGTGAGCTCGCGCGGGCTGATGCCCAGCGACGCCACCGCCTCCGGATTGCCCTCGGCCGGCGGCCGCGGCGGCGGCGCGAACAGGCGCACACCCACCCAGACGCCCAGACCGAGGAACCCCAGCGCGACCAGCAGGATGTACACCTCGTCCGCATGCGACAGCGCCAGCCGGCGGATATCCAGCCACTGCAGCGCCAGCGTGCCTACCGCCAACAGCGCGCCATAGGCCAAGATCTGCTTCCACATCGTGCGTCGCTCCTCGGTGTTCGCCTGGGTCGGACTATCGCCACAGGCGGTGGCGACGGGCGGATGGCGAGGGGATCCGACCCGGCCGCATCTCGATGGCTTGAGTGCATGCCGATGCCCGCGCCGGCAGCGCGTTGGGCGGTGATTCCGCCGGAGACCTTTCCAGCACCCTTCGCTTACTCCGCCTTGCGCTCGTCCGGGAACAGGAAGCCCGACGTCCAGCCGGGCGGCGGCTCGGTCGGCAGGCCCAGGGCCTGCAGGCCGGCTTCGACCAGCTGGGTTTCGGTGACATGCTCGTCCTGCAGCAGGCGCGCGACCTGTGCGGCGAGCCAGACGGGCACCTTGTCTCCTTCACCGATGTCGGCCTTCGCCATCTGCTGCCGGTGCCATTCGTATCGATCGCGAAGCGCGCGTGCCTGTCCGCGTTCTTCGTCGGTCATGGCGGCCTTGCGGAGCAGCGCGACGCCGACCAGTTGCGCGATGAGCGAGTTGCCGTGGTCGTACATCCGTCGGCCAAGCCTGCGGCAGTCGTCACGCCGGCCCGGCACCGTCTCCATCGGCTCCGGGTCGCAGCTGCGCATCAAGGGCATGAAGCGGACGACAGGCCCTGCGCTCCACAGTTCGATGCCGAGACCGAGCCCGGCCGCATCCAGATCGAACCCCGCAGGATGCGTGCGGAATGTTTCCAATTCGTCCGCAGAGGGCGGATGACGCCGCAAGGCCTGCAGCGCCAGACGCTGCAGGTCGGCGAAGGCATCGTCGTAGCCTTCCGCACGGAACGCCGCCGCGAGCAGCGTCGGCGACAGCGGAGCCGTTTCGTCCGGCCGGGGGAATGCCGTGTCTCTGTCGAGATCGGCCTCGGCGAGGATCGGCTGCAGGTTGCCCGGCTCCTGCTGCCGCCAGCGCGCGAGCACCGCGCGCTGCACGGCCTCTTCGCCGCCGGACGCCGCATAGGCCAGCCGCAGCACCTGTGGATCGTCGCGGCCGGAGGCGTCACTCGCCGCCAGCGCGGCATCGCGCCATTCGCGCACGCGCTGATCGGGCTGCCAGAGCGCGTCCAGCTCGGGCATGGTCTGGAGATCGAACAGGGTGTCCGATGCCAGCACGGCCGCCATCGCAAGGCTGCGCGGCGTCGCTTCCGCGGCCAAACCCTCGATGAGGCGACGTCGGTAGGCGAGCGCAACAGGCGCCATGGCCGCCATCCGCTCGGCCCGCGCCTGGGCAGCGGCCTCGGCCTCGCGCAGGCAGCGCCTGCGTTCGCGCCAACGCAGGTCTTCGCAGGCCTCGCGCGCTTCGATCTGCAGCTCATCCAGGGTGAATGGCGTGCCGGGGATCAGCGACCCCGCCTGTGCGGGGACGGTGCAGAGCGCAGCGAGCGACAAGGCTGCCAGCGTGGGGATGAATCTGCGGAAAGGCATGATCTCGGCCCTGCGGCATGGTCTCGAACCGATGATCTCACGACGCCATGCACCTCCATGAAAAGAACGCCGACCATCACATCGCAACGCTCGCCCACAGCGGCAAGGTCAACAGCGACAGCAGCAACCCATACCCCGTCAGCGCCGCCGCCAGCCGCGGCGCCAGGCCGTGGGCGATGGCGAGCGCGGCGGCGGTGATCATCGGCGGCATCGCCGCCTCCAGCACGGCAGTGCGGGCGATCAGGCCATCCAGGCCCAGCCAGGGCGCGAGCAGCCAGGCCAGCGCGGGCATCACCGCCAGCTTGAGCGCCAGGCCCGCGGCCAGCGGCGCAAGGTCCGCGCGCGGCAGGCGCAGGCGTACCGAGAGGCCGATCACCAGCATCGCCAGCGGCAGCAGCGCACCGGACAGCAGTTGCAGCACGCGGTCGATCCACACCGGCGGCGCGGCCGGCATCAGCGTGGCCGCGAACAGCAGGGCCCAGGCGGGCGGAAAGCGCGCGATGCGCAGCACCATCGCGCGCACGCCGATGCGCGTGCCGTCGCCACCATAGCGCGCCAGCACCCACAGCCCGAAGGTCGACATGATGAGGAAGCTGCCGAGCTGGTCGTAGACGACCGCGTAGGCGACGGCCTGCTCGCCCAGCAATGCACGGGTGAGCGGGTAGCCGAGAAAACTGGTGTTGCCCAGCGCCACCGTCAACAGCAGCACCGCCCGCACGTCCTCGCCCAGCCGCAGCAGGCGCACGGTGAACGCGACCAGCGGCAGCGTGGCCAGCAACAGCAGCCACGGCAACACGGCGATGCCCAGCAGGCCCGGGGCCCATTCGAGCCGCGGCACATGCCGCAGCACCGCCGCCGGCAGACAGACATACAGCACGAAAAGGTTGAGCCACTGCGCCAGCTGCGCAGGCAACGCACGCACGCGCTGCAGCGCGTAGCCCAGCGTGAGCATCAGCAGGATGAGGGCGAAGGCGGACGACATGGGTGCGTGCGGGGCGTGCGTGCAGGACGTGCGTGCAAAACGTTCGGGCATGCACCGGCGCATGCGATGGGGCGGCATGATACGGCGCGACGTCCAGAGACGGGCGCCGTCCAGCAGCGTGTGTCATGCCCGCACGCGACTTCGTGCGCGTGCCGATGGCCCGATGCGCGCTTAGCGCCCGCGCCGCAGCGCCGGCTCGTCCTCGGCGCGCCAGCCGGCCGGCGGCTCGGTGGGGATGCCCAGATCCAGCAGCAGGCGCTCCAGCATCTCGACCTCTCCGGGCACCGGCGTCGTGCGCAGCTGCGCCAGCATGCGCGAGGCATGGTCTTCCAGATCGCGACGGCTGAGCTCGGCATTGCGCGCGGTGAGCCAGTCGTAGCGACGGCGCAACGCGGCGGCCTGCCCGCGCTGGGCATCGTCCTCGGCCGTCTCCTGCAACAGGCGGATGCCGACGATGCGCTCGAGCAACGTGCCGCCGCGCAGGCTCATCGCTTCGCCGACATGCCGGCACTGCAGCCGGCGCAGGCCCTCCGGCGCGCGGCAGGCCCGGGTGAGATCGGCGTACTGCGGCAGGTTGGCCGCCGCGATGCCGGTGCCCAGCGTCGCCGCATAGGTGGAGCGCCCACCCTCGCCCGCGTCCACCACGCGCTGCAGCACGCGTCCCACCGGGCCGCTGCGCGGACGCTCCACCACCTGCGCGGTCAGGCGGAGGATCTGGGTGAAATGGTCGTCTGAACGGTAGGTCCCGCGTGCGGCCTGCAGCAGCGCGTCGGTGGACAGGCCGGCATGCAGCAGCGGCGCGAGGTTGTCGGGTTCGGCATCGCGCCAGCGCTGGACGGCATCGGCATGGCGCTGCGCGTCGATGCTGCGCAACAGCGGCAGGGTCAGCGCGATCGCCACCGGGTCGTCCGCACCGCTGCGCTCGGCCTGCTCCAGCCAGCGTGCGATTTTCGCGTCCACGATCTCGAACGGCACCTCGCGCCCGGCGTTGTACGCTTCGGCCTCCAGCGCCTGTGTCCGCAGGCGCGCGGCCAATGCCAACGCGCGTGCGCCGTTTTCCTCGGCCAGGTCTTCGGCCATGCTCAACAGCAGGAAATTCGCATCGCGCCGCAGTACGGTCTCTTCCGCAGGGCTGAGTTCGCGCTCGGGCGCCTGCGCCATCGCGGGCGCGGCCACGCACAGGATGCCCGCGCACAGCGCGGCCAGCATCAGAGGCGCGGCACGATGTCGCAGGACGGCCGGACGATACGAGAACAGGAGGGACGGCAATGAAGTCGGGGGCATGCAGCAACCATGGCGGGAGCGATGGCCTTCGATGGTAGCCGCTCGCCGCGGCGGCTGCGCCCGCACAGTGCGATGCGCTCTGCCGCGCTGCCGCCCACATTCAGTCTCGCAGGGCGAGTCGCAGGGCGGGCGGGCACGCACACCCTGCATCACTCAGTAACCCGCGGCCTGACCGTCCTTGCGCGATTCGCTGGCGCCCACGTAACCACCCTCCGGATTGACCATGATCGCCTGATAGCCGCCGTACGGCCCGTCGGCGAAGCGCACCGAGTGGCCCTTGCGCATCAGCGCGCGCACGGTTTCGTAGGAATACCCGGTCTCCAGGTCGACTTCGCCGCCATCGGCCATCGCGATGTTCTGCCCGGCCGGCTCGGTGCTGCCGTCGTGCTGGATGCGCGGCGCGTCGCCGGCCTCCTGCAAGTTCATGCCGAAATCGATCATGTTGATGATGATCTGCGCATGGCCCTGCGGCTGCATCGCGCCGCCCATCAGGCCGAAACTCAGCCACGGCTTGCCGTCCTTCGTCGCGAACGCCGGGATGATGGTGTGGAACGGGCGCTTGCCCGGCGCATAGGTATTGGGGTGGCCGCGCTTGAGCACGAACTGCTCGCCGCGGTCCTGGAAGATGAAGCCCAGCCCCGGCGGCGCCATGCCGCTGCCCATGCCGCGATAATTCGACTGGATCAGCGAGACCATCATCCCGTCCTTGTCGGCGGTGGTCAGATAGATGGTGTCGCCCTCGTTGAGCTGCGGGATCACGCCGGGCTCGGCGGCCTTCATCGCGCGCTCCATCGAAATGAGCGCACCGCGCTCGCGGGCGTAGTCCTTCGAAATCAGCCGTTCCACCGGCGTCCTGTAGAAGTCCGGGTCGGCATACGACGCCGCGCGATCGGCGAAGGCGAGCTTCTTGGCCTCGACGAACAGATGCACATGCTCGGGGCTGCCGAACCCGTAGGATTTGAGGTCGTAGGGCTCCAGCAGGTTGAGGATCTGCAGCGCGGCGATGCCCTGCCCGTTCGGCGGCAGCTCCCATACGTCGACACCGCGATAATTCGTGCTCACCGGCTCGACCCACTCGCCGCGGTGCGCGGCCATGTCCTCGTAGCGCAGGAAGCCGTCGTTCGCCTTGAAATACGCATCGATGCTGCGCGCGATGTCGCCGGTGTAGAACGCATCGCGCCCGCCCTTGGCGATCTTCTCCAGCGTGTTCGCCAGAGTGGGGTTGCGCCACATCTCCCCGCGCCGCGGCGCACGGCCGTCGATCGTGAACTGCTCCTTGAACCCCGGCCACTTCGACAGTACCGGCACACTGCGTCCCCAGTAGTAGGCGATCACCTCGTGCACCGGATGCCCCTCGCGCGCGTAGCGGATGGTCGGCGCCAGGTTCTGCGCCATCGTGCGCCGGCCGAACTTCGCGTGGAGTGCGAACCACGCATCCACCGTGCCCGGCACCGTGACCGGCAACGGCCCGTGCGGCGGGATGTCCTTCAGCCCGCGCCGCTCGAACTCCTCCAGCGTCAGCGCCTTCGGCGAACGCCCGGAGCCGTTGTAACCGTAGAGCTTCTTCGTCTTCGGGTCCCAGACGATGGCGAACAGATCCCCGCCGATGCCGTTGCCCGTCGGCTCCATCAACCCCAGCGCCGCATTCGCCGCGATCGCCGCATCCATCGCAGTCCCGCCCGCCCGCATCGTCTCCAGCGCCACCTGCGTCGCCAGCGGATGCGACGTCGCCGCCATCGCCTCCGGCGCATACACCTCACTCCGCGTGGCGAAGGACTTGCCCGTGACGCGGTCGGCGGACATGGCAGTGCCTCCGGTGATCAGGCCGATGGCGAGGGTGAGGCCTGCGGCGAAGAGGATGGAGTGGGCGGCAGATGGCGATGGCATGGGGCACCTCATGTGGATTCGCACCATCCTAGGGTAACTCCTAGATGGCAATGCCAAGGAGGCACCGCGCAGCAAGAGTCGCTTTGCGACTGGGGTCGATGCGCCGTCGAACGCTTTCCGGCATCTTGTTCAACGAGTGCTCGGCGTTGAAATCCGCCAACCGAAGGCGGCGTCTACTACCGAGCGCAAGATGCTCGCGGCGCAGCCACATCTACTCATACCCGGGCTTCGGGCACGTCCTCGCTCGCACGGCCATAACGGACACGGAACGAACTGGTAGCGTAGCGCTTCTTTCGCACAATTGACGGAGGCGGTGGCCTCAGGCGAGTTTGGGACTGCGACGTTCCGAACACCGACAAGAGGCCACCACCATGAGCGAGGGTATAGCGGGAATGAGCCAAGTCATCAAGATCGACGAGGCACGGATCCAGGACCACCTGGGTCAGGTCGTGCCAGCACGGTCGAGGAGACTCTGAACGAGTTGCTGGATGCCGAGGAGGATTAGGTCTGTGGCGCCGCGCGGTACGAGCGCAGCGAGGCCCGGCGCGACACGCGTGCGGGCCACTACGAGCGGACACTGCATACGCGTGCGGGCGAGGTCCGGTTGAAGGTACCGAAGCTGCGCAAGCTGCCACTGGAGAAAGACACATCCGACTTCATATTCTCGCCGCGATCGTCGCTGCAATTCCTGGAGCCCAGGCAACAGCCATGATCAACGGATCAAATCCAACTAATATCCCAAGGCAGCCGTTGCATACAACAGCTGAAAAAAAAACTAGCACCTTTCTGTTTCTTGATGTTTTTTCCCAAGCCGACACGGAAAACAATATCTGTACGTTAGTGTAAAAGCACATGCAAATCAGCAAAAACGCAGCAGCAACGTCTAAACCATAGGCATAGCCAGCTGTCAGAGCACCTAGCACTAGGAATGCCGGATAGAGAATTAACCTCAAGCTTATGCCGCATCCCCTGCCTCTCATTATCGCCTTTTCTTATCAAGTTGACGCCGCGCATGCTCGACGGCAGCAGATCCTGCACCCGAGCCGACAACCCCTGATTGTGCAGCTCTTTGCGCAACGTTTCTTTGTAGAGCTGGAGCTGCAGCACTAGCACGCGCCCTTTGTGCTGGCCTAGCTCCATTCCTGCCCCCAATACGTTCGAGACGGTCAGCTTGACGCTGATCGACTCGGTGCGCTGCACTTTGAGTGATCTTTTTTGTAGCAGCCGCCTTTGCGAGATCACCCCCAACAACGTCGGCCAGAGTGCCTGCAACTGTAACTTCATTTCCCTTCAGCGCATTGCTCGCGACACTCATTGTCACGTCTGCTCCCAACTGGCCGATTCGCCCCAATTTTCCCGCAATACCAACACCAAGAGCACCTGTGCCGGCGGAGATCAAAATGCTTGTCACGTCCACCTTATCCCGCGTGCCAGTCGCCATTTCAATGAGCTGTATCCCGAGATCCAAGCCACCACCGATAGCAGCACCCGCCAAAGCTGCGCGCCCATCCGGGTCAACGTACTTATAAGGATTGGCATCAGCGTACCAATAGCGGTTGAAATGCCCGCCTGTGTCCGCATCCACAACTACAGGGTCAACACTGAGAAAAATTCCTATCGACTGATCGTAATAACGCTGCTGCATATACGTCAACCCAGTCGCCGCATCCATCATATGCCCGGTATACCCGATGCCGTTGTGGCCGGGCTTGTCGATGATCGCGCCCCATGGCTCGTAGTCCATGCGCTCGATCACCTGGCCGGATGCATTAGTGACGGTCACCGGACTGCCGAGTGCGTCGGTGTGCTGGTATTTCACGTCTTGAGAGAGGCCCCACTTGTTCTCGCGGATGGCGATGACGCTGCCGGCCAGGTAGATGTTTTCTTTGGCGGTGATCGGTGTGCTGTGATGGTCCTCTTCGTACACCAGCTGCCCGGACTGGCTGTACATCGAGAAGGACAAGCTTCCATTTGGCTTGTCGGGCGTCGGCCAGCGCCAGTTCATGACGCGGCGACCAAGGCCGTCGTAGCGGTAATACTCCTTCGCAGTCACGCCACGCAGGCGGTTTCCGTAATCGAAGTCATGGGTCTGGCCGTTCTTGTTGTACAGATTTCCTTGCGGATCGTAGTCCAGACCCATCACCGTCGCGCCCGCCGTGTTGCGGATATTGGTCAGACGGTTGTTCGCGTCATAGACGTAATCTGCATAATCCTTGACGCCGGCCAGCTTCCATGACTTCAGATTGTCCAGCGCATCGTAGGAGAAACGATGCCAATGGTCGCCACCGAAACGGGCCGATCCCGCATCGGTCAGGCGATCCAGCGCGTCGTACTGCATCCATCGGCTGAACTGGTCGCCGCGACCGTGGTCCGCGATCTGGGACACGTTGCCGTTGTTGTCGTAGAAGTAACCCAGGTCGAGTGCGCCCCCGCTGGAGGTCGTGCGGCTCGGCAGCTGCCGGGCATTCTGGTACATCGTGTGCACGATGCCGTTGCCGTAGGTGAACTGCTTGAGTGCGCCGTTGGGGTAGTACTGCGCCGCACTGGCATAGGCGCCGGCCTTGGTGGCCTGCCCGAGCGCATTGGGCGCGTAGTCCACCACCAACCCGGTCGGGTAGGTCTGATGCGACAGATTGCCCAACGCGTCGTAGGCGTAACCCAGATTCCAGGTGTACCAGTTGGGCTGGGTGATGGACTCGCCAGTGAGCAGCCGACGCTTGTTGTACGTGTAGGCGGTGATGACCGGGGTTCCACCGTCCTGCGACAGGGCGGTATTGAATGCCGTCACAGTGGCAGGCACACCGTCCGCCTGGTAGGTCCACACCTGATCGCCACGACCGTCAGGAAAGCCGAGCGCCGTCAGGCGATTACGCGCATCGTATGTCCGGTTGATGCGTCGGCCCGAGCCCCATGCCTCGGTGTAGCTGCAGTCGGTCGTCGAGGAATACGTTCCACCGCTCAGGCCACTGGCCTGCCATGCCGGGTTATTGGCGGCGTCGTAGCCTACGACGGTCGCGCCCGTCTCCGGTTCGATCGTCTTGCACAGCTGTGCGTTTCCGTCGTAGACATACTGCCGGGCGACGGCGAGCGTATTGGCAGAATTGCGCTGCTTGAGCTGCAACGGCCAGCCGAACCGTGGATGACGCAGGATCTCGATGACCTTGCTTTCGGGCTGCAGGCTCAGCGTCGCCATCTCGTAGGAGGGCGAGTCCCAGGCCATGAAGCTTGTGGTCGTGACATTGCCACGGGGATTGGTGACCTGAGTCCGCAAACCTGTGAGATAGGCGGTATTCGTGGCCAGTATTCCATGCTCGCTGTCCTGCTCGACCCGCATCACCCTGCCAAGCGCATCGTAGTAGGTACGCGTTCCGACAGCGGCGGGTGTCACACTCGTCGATGGATAGGACTGGAAGGAGACGCGTCCACTGTCGTCGTATGCAGTACTGATGGCTCGCAGGGTGGCATCGGTATTGCTGGAATCGTACTCATGCACAAGCACCGGCTGCCACATGGCGTCGTAATAGGTGATCTTGCGGTAATGACCCTGCCAGATACGATGGACCCACTGACCCGCGCTCACGCCCGCGGGTGTCCAGGCGCCAGCCGCGATCGGCTTGAAGTCCGAACCGCGCTCATTCCATGCCGACGTGTCGCACACGCCGGTCTGCGTTTCCGAAGGAAACGTTTCGCTGGCCATGCGGCCCATGGAATCGTAACCGTAACAGGTCTTGGCCCCGACTTCGTCGGTCACCGAACCGATCCAGCCATTGTCGTCGATCACCGCAGTCTCAGTAGCTCCCATCGGCGCCTCAGGCGTGGCGGGATATTTGATCTGCCCGGGAATGCCTCGCTTCCAGTTTGACAACGCGATCGTCCTGTTCGCGCCGTCGGCGACAGTCGCGAGCGTGCCGTCCGCGTTGTAAGTCAAGGTGTTCTGCAACTTTCCGAAGCGATAGATGCGATAAGGCAATGCTTGACTGTTGTATTCCGTTTCTTGCTCTACTAACACAGCGCCAGCGGCGGGCAGGCCGTTCATGTCGGTACCAGCTACGCTGACAGTCTTGACTTGACCGATCACCCACTTGCTCAGATTATGCGCATACGCTACAGAGTCCGCCCGGCTGTAGCCGAGCGAGTTGTACTTCAGAACGGCAGTCGGATGGACAAAGTTGTCGTATTGGGTAATCTCGCGGGTATACGACTCGCCCCCCTCCTGAATCACCACTTTCTTCAAGGGCAAATGCCTGAATTGAATAGGATTGCCGTAGAGGGCCGCGACTCCCGTGTTCGCCTTTGCGATATTGCCGGCACTGGAAGGGAACAGCTGACCCGCGTTGGACGTGAAATACGTATTGGTTTTCGTTCTGTATGCCAATCCGCCCTGACTCACTACCTCCAACAGCAACTGTCCGTGGTTGTGATAGTAGTCATTTCCGTAGGTGTACGTGCGTACGACCCCGTCACTGGTCGAAACAGAGGTCTTGGAAGTACTTGCGCAGCCATTGTTGCACTGGGACTGAAATGACCAGCTCGGCTCATAGTTGTAAGTCCAAGTGCGATCCTGCATGCCAAGGCCACTGATCTTTTTGGAGACGAGCGACATCGCTCCGTGGACGCTCGGAACGCCCCAGGTGCCGTATCGCCAGCCAGACTCTTGGCTCCCGAAAACACCGCACCCTCCTGGAGCGTTATTGGTGCCGTGATAGAGATTCCTGACCTTGAATTCACCCAGCGCACCGGAGGGATGCCGGATCGACACGGTCTGCAGCATATCTGGCTGCGCGGGAATCGATGCATTCGCGGAATTCGGAACCTGCATCTTGCAGCCGTTGCTCCAGAACAGACCATCGACCCCGCCATGACCCAGTACGCGGAAAGACCCGGTATAAGCCCATGATGAGCCGTCCGGCAAAGTAAGCGAAGTCATGCTCCTCAACGGCATGGCATACGAATACGTCCATGTGCGGCCGTTCGCTGTAGCCGATGAGATCAGCCCGTCTGCGTTGTAGGACACGTCGATCCTGGCGCCATCGCTGGACTCTATGCGCGTGAGCCTCTGCTTGTTCTGGGTATCGTAGGTGTATGCCACGAAGTTTCCGAACCTGTCGGTCACTTTTGTCGCGTAAAGATAGACATCGGTCAAGGGCGCCAGGAGGTGCCAGGGCTCATACCCATAACCGTTGGCATCCACGGATCCATTGTCCGTCAGATCCTTTGCCTTGCGGGTGACCATCCAGTCGAAATGATAGGTAAGCCCGTCATTGGTCGTAACGGTGAAGCCCTCACCCTGCCCATTCGATACGGTAGGCAAGCAGCCGATTTTCCAACCGGATTTCGTGGTCCCGTAGTAGGTCTTCCCGTCCGTCGGGAGCGGCTGCTCGGCATTCAGCAGGAGCATCTGCTCTCTGCCGGATCCGGGAATATTGATCTGGATTCCCTTCCAATACATATGGAGGTAGATCGGCTGCTGGTGATAATACGGCCACGGGCCATTTCTCTCGGCCGGCCTGATCGTTCCACTGGTACACCGGCTGTAACTCGGGGAGTTTGCACCCGTCGTTGGCACAGCATTCCAGCCATCACGGCTGTCGTATGTCGCCATCATGTACGGCACATCGAGATCCCACTCGATGCCGAATGGATTGAAATTCGGCGTGTTGCCGCCATCGAAGCCTGAAACAGATTTACGCCTCAGCGCGACCTGCATGCCGCTATTGGTCGGCACGGACACATCGACATATGAGAACGACAGTGCGCCGTCCTGCAGGTTGATGCCGTCTCCGAATGCGTTCTCGTCCAGAGCAGCAAACGTGCGAGCGTTCTTGATGTTGTCTTCGTAGGTCAGATGCGTGCTGACCTGTGCATTGGCCGACATGGTGATCGATGAAACGATGGCCACGATGGCGAGGCAGCCCTTGGACTTTGCCGAGACGATCATGCAGACGCTTCCGTAATATGGACAGGGTGAACGAGCACCCCTCTCGTCCATGATCGGCCCGATTATGCGCACGTTCACCGTCAAAGAAAAGGCCCTTGCCGGTGGGGACCGGACAAGGGCCAATGCTCGCCAGTGAGGCGGGTGATCAGTAGCGCCAGTTCACGCCGAACAGGTAGGTGCGGCCGTATTCGAAGAACTGACGGGGGCGGTCGGTGCGGCCGTCGAAGCTGGAGGTGAAGGGCTCGTTCTCCAGATTGTTGACCTGCAGCAGGAACGACAGGTTCTGCAGCGGACCGTTCTGGATCTGGTAACCCAGCTGGACGTCAGTCACGGTTTCGGCATTGAAGGCGATCTTGGTGCGATCGCCACCGAAGCCCTGCACTTCACCGATGAACTCGGAGCGGCGACGCTGCGCCACACGGGCGGAGAAGCCGAAGCGTTCGTAGTACAGAGTCGCGTTGGTGACGTACTTCGACAGACCCGGGATCGGCTCGTCCGGGCCATCCGGACCCTGCGGCTTGATCGAGCTGCTGGTGTCGGAATAGTTGGCCTGGATACCGAAGCCCTCCAGTGGCGCCCAGAAGATCTCGAACGGGATGGAGGCGGTCAGCTCCCAGCCCTTGACCTTGCCGCCAGTCCCGTTCACAGGCCTGGTGAACTCACCCTCGTTCGTTGCCGGCGAACCGGCAGGATACTCGCTCGGCGGGAACGCCGTGATGTCACGAATGTCGAAGGCCGTATAGTCATTGTAGATGTATGTGCGTAGATCCTTGTAGAAATATGCGGCTCCAACATAGCCCTTGTTTCCGCCGAAGTACTTCTCGTAGGAAAGATCGTAGGCATTCGCGACGGTCGGCTCAAGCTCCGGGTTTCCACCGTTGCGCGTCCACACCGGGAACGGCCGGCCACGTGAGGCACTGGTTTCATAGCCGATGCTTTCGTTTGCGCGCAGATCATCCATGCGCGGGCGTGCCATCTGACGGTTTGCGGCGAAACGCAAATACTGGTCCCATGGAAGCTGGAACGACAGATTCAGACTGGGAAGGATGTCCGTGTGGGTGGCCCCACCACTGGTGTCGGCACCGAACCCGTTGCCCGGAAACGTCTGTCGCCCGGTCGAGCTCTGATCCGCATTCACGATCTGCACACCGAAATTACCGCGGACCGGTACCGGGCCCAGATCGCCATTGATGCCCGCCTGCACATAAAGCGTGGTCACCGTCTCCTTGACTTCCCAGTTCTTGTTGGAAATATCGGAGTTCACATTGCCGCGACGGTCATAAATTCCACCGTTGTACAGACCGAGTGCATCCCAGGCCACGATCGAAGCCGTGCGTCCGAAGTTGAAGCTGGAACCACCGCTGATGAAACGAGTCGGGAACGCCGCCTCATCTGCGCCGTTGGCCAGATCGAGGAACGACTCGTTGGAGGACCTGCTCTTGGTGCGATCGGTGATGTTGATACCGAAGTTCACCGCGGAGAACCATCCGCTGTCGAAGCTGCGCTCGGCATCCAGACGCAGAGACGTCAGCGAATCCTTGACCTCGAAATCCTTGATGTAGCCGTCCTGCCCCCAGCCGCCCGGATCGGTCAGGACGATGTTGTTCGGATTGCCGTAGTCGATTCCGAACCCGACTTCCGCATACCCATCGGGATTCAGGATGTAGCTGATGGTATCGCGCGTGCCTGCCCTCGTACCTGCGTAGGTCTCCAGGATCCGCTCTTCGCGGGTCGCGCTGGATCCGCTGATATCGGCGGTGAATGTCCAGTTGTCGTTCAAACGCAGGCTGTGGTTCCAGCCGATGGAGAAGATGTCGTCGAGCGCGGCGTTGTAGTCGCTGCGGATCACGGGACGATTGGCGTCGATGAAGTTCGCCTCGACCGCAGTACCGTTCGCGTTGTCGCGGCGCGACACCAGCTGGCTGCCACCGATGCCGAACTCGATGCCGCGCTTGGTCTCGACCTTGTCGAACTTCGAGTAGAACACGTCGAGCACCGTCGAATAGTTTTCGTTCGGCGCGAACTCGAGCGTGGCCATGAGGCCGTCGCGGTCGTTATCCTGGTTGAAGTCGTAGAACTTGCCGCCGTCGAGCAGGCCGCTGCCGTTGAAGCCCCAGGATTCGTACTGGTTGCCCTGGCCGGGGTTGTTCAGGCGGGCATAACCGAGCGCGATGCCGACAGTGTTGTCGGCGAACTGGTCGATGTAGGAGATGCTGGCGCGATAGCCGTTCTCCTTCTCGCCGTTCAGACGGTTCTGGTCGGCGCGGGCGTTGAGTGCGATGGTGCGCTTGCCGAACTTCAGCGGGCGCACGGTGCGGATGTCGACGGTGCCGGACAGGCCCTGACCGATGAGGTCGGCCTGCGTGGTCTTGTAGACGACGACCTGATTGGCGAGCTCGGACGGGTACTGGTCGAATTCGACGCCGCGGTTGTTGCCGAGGCTGACCTGTTCGCGGCCGTTGAGCAGCGCGGTGGAGAAGTCGCCGGCGAAGCCGCGGATGTTGATTTCCTGCGGGCGGTTGCCGAAACGCTGGGCGGTGAGGCCCGGCAGGCGCGCGATGGAGTCGGCGATGGAAGTGTCCGGCAGCTTGCCGATGTCTTCGGCGGAGACCGCTTCGACGATGGCCGTCGCTTCCTTCTTGGTATCGGTCGAGGCCTCGATGCTGCGGCGGATGCCGACGACGGTGATGGCGTCGAGTTCTTCCGCCTGTGCATCGCTGGCGGTGTCTTGTTGAGACTGGGCGTAGGCGTTGTTGGCCAGCATCAGAGTCGCCGACGCCAGCGCCACGCTCAGCAGGTTTCGCTTCAAAGGCTGCATGGATCCCCTCCACAGCAACTGGAATTTAGTTGGTACGGCGTCGCGAAGCTGTACTTCCCGGGCTCGCAGCATGTCCTGGGTCCAGCCTCTCCCCGGCACGCTCGCGGATGGTAGTCCCATGGCGGGCGGCGAAACGTGCCTTGTATACGTATTCATCTGAAAGCCTTTGAAAATCCGAGGCTTGGCGCATGCGGTGCGAAGTGCGATGCTCGATCGATTGTCACATCACGGGTGAACCGACATGACATTGGATGCATCGATCGTCTGCTGTCGTGGTGCGTTTGGGCGGCGATTCGTGCGTGCCGGCCGCGTGTTTGCGGGGATGCGCTCGAAGATCATTGCGCTGACAGCGTTGACAACGACGCTGGTGGCCGGGCATGCGGTGGCGATGGAACCTTCCCCGGCCCGCGACTGGCGCGACGAGATCCTCTACTTCGTCCTGCTCGACCGCTTCGACGACGGCAACCCGCGCAACAACGACCAGGGCCAGGGCGAGTACGACCCCGCCGATCCGCGCCGTTTCAGCGGCGGCGATCTGGCCGGCGTGCAGCGCCGGCTCGACTACATCCAGGGTCTGGGGGCGACGGCGGTGTGGATCACGCCGCCGGTGCGCAACCAGTGGTGGAGTCTCAACGCGCAGTTCGGCGGCTATCACGGCTATTGGACGCAGGACTTCAACGCGCTGGACCCGCACTTCGGCACGGTGCCGGAATACCGTGCGCTGGCCGATGCGATGCACGGGCGCGGGCTGCGCCTGGTGCAGGACATCGTGGTCAATCACATGGGCGACTGGTTCGGATACGACGGCGCGCATGACCCGGCCGACCCGGCCGCGGGCTTCGCACTGCGGCCGCAGCGGGACGGCAGCACCGCGCCGGCGCCGCCCTTCCACCGCAACGACGCGCGCGACCCGGCGCAGCGTGCGGCCGGCTGGTACCACTGGACGCCGGCGATCCGCGACTTCGGCGATGTCCATCAACAACTCGAATGGCAGCTGGCGGATCTGGACGATCTGAACACGGAGCACCCCGAAGTGCGGCGCGCACTGCGTGCGGCCTACGGGCGCTGGATCCGCGAGATCGGGGTGGACGGGTTCCGGGTGGACACCGCGTTCTATGTGCCGCCGGAGTTCTTCGAGGATTTCCTGCATGCGGACGACCCGGAGGCCCCGGGCGTGATGCGGGTGGCGAGGGCCACGGGCAAGGCGGACTTCCATGTGTTCGGCGAAGGCTGGGGCATGGACCCGCCCGGAGACGACGCGATGGCGCGGAAGATCGAAACCTACGTGCGGGGCCCCGACGGCACGCCGCGCATGCCCGGCATGATCAATTTCCCGCTGTACAGCACGTTGGGCGACGTCTTCGCGCGCGGCCGGCCCACGGCCGAACTGGGCGACCGCATCGCACGCATGATGCAGGTGCATTCGGACCCGTGGCGGATGCCGACCTTCGTCGACAACCACGACGTGGAGCGCTTCCTGAGCGGCGGCGACGAGGCCGGGCTGCGCCAGGCGCTGCTGGCCATCATGACCCTGCCCGGCATCCCGACCATCTATTACGGCACCGAGCAGGGCCTGCGCGCGCAACGGCCGGCGATGTTCGCGGCCGGGGTGGAGTCGGGCGGGCGGGACTGGTTCGACACCCAGGCGCCGCTGTATCGGGACATCCGGCGGATGGCCGATCTGCGCCGCGGGACGCGGGTGCTCTCGCGCGGCACACCGCGGGTGCTGTGGACCAACGACGCGGCGCCGGGGCCGGTGGCCTGGCGGATGGAGCATGCGGGCGACACCCTACTGGTGGCGATGAATACCGCGACCCATGCGGCCCTGATGGACGGCCTGGCCACCGGCCTGCCGACGGGGGCCACGCTGACACCGGTGTTCGCGCTCGATGGCGAGGCGCCGGCCCTGCGCGCGGATGCGGAGGGGCGGACGCACCTGAGCCTGCCGCCGCGTGCCGGGTATGTGTGGCGGGTGGAGACGGCACACGGGGCGGGAGACAAGGCGGGCGAGACTGGGATGCACGCGACCGGGACACCCACCATCGCCACCGCTCCCGCCGAGGTGATCCGCGAGGATCTCGCGCTCGCCGGCACCGCCCCCGGCGCACGGCGGCTGCAGGTCGTGGTCGATGCCGACCTCCAGAACGCCCGGGAGATCCCGGTCGGCGCAGACGGCCGCTGGCGCGCGGTGGTCGCCACCGACGACATGATCGACCCTGCGCTCATGCACCGGCTGGTGGTCCGCGACCCCGACAGCGGCGCAGTGTCGGCCCCGGTCGGCTTTCGCGTGGACCGCCGCTGGCGCCTGGTGGCGGAAGCGGCCGACCCGGCCGGCGACGACCGCGGCCCCGACGGCCGCTACGTCTATCCAGACGACCCGGTGTGGCGCGGGGAGCGCCCCGCCGACCTGCTGGGCGCACGGGTCTGGACGTCGGGCGGCGCGCTGCGCCTGCAGCTGCGGATGCCGGGGCTGAGCACGGTGTGGAAGCCGGTCAACGGCTTCGATCACGTGGCCTTCACCGTCTTCGTCGAACTGCCCGACCGCCCGGGCGGCGTCACCGCGATGCCGCAGCAGCAGGCGCAGCTGCCCGATGGCATGCGCTGGCACCTGCGCCTGCGCGCGCACGGCTGGTCGAACGCGCTGTTCGATGCGCAGGGCGCGGACGCCGAACGCGAAGGCCGTCCCCGCCCCACCGCGGCGCGGATCCAGACCGATGCACAGGCCGGGACCGTCACCTTCACCCTGCCGGCACTGGCGCCGGGTACCTCGCTGGCCGGCGCGCGCCTGCACGTGACGACCTGGGATTACGACGGCGGCTACCGGCTGCTGGCGCCGGACGCCACCGGCAATACCTTCGGCGGCGGCGACGCGGACGGCCCCCGGGTCATGGATGCGATGACGATCGTGCTGTGACGGTCGTGCTGTGACGGTCGTGCTCTGACGATCATGCCGCGACAGCCGCGCTCCCCGCATCGCGGCCGTGATGCGCGGGCGAGGATGCCTGGCGCGACAGGTCGACGTTCGGCAGGCAGCCTGCCGACTCACCGATGGCGCCGCGACCCTCAGCCCTTCAGGGCCAGTGCGATGCCCAGCCCGGCGAACACCGCCATGCCCACCCAGTGGTTGTCGAGGAAGGCACGGAAGCACGCGTCGCGTTCGCGATGGCGGGCCATGACGAACTGCCGGATCACCAGCGCCAGCGCGATGCCGACGCCGGCCCAGTACGGCCAGCCCAGCGCCGCCTGCCGCCCCACCAGGCACAGGCCGAGGAAGAACGCCCCGTACAGCAGCCCCTGCGCGACCAGGTCCAGGTCGCCGAACAGGATGGCGGTGGATCGGGCGCCCGCGCGCAGGTCGTCCTCGCGGTCCACGATGGCGTACCAGGTGTCGTAGGCGGTGGTCCAGACGATGTTGGTCGCATACAGCACCCAGGCGATCGCCGGCACCTCGCCGCGCACCGCGGCGAACGCCATCGGAATGCCCCAGCCGAAGGCCAGGCCCAGATAGACCTGGGGCAGATAGGTGTAGCGCTTGAGATAGGGATAGCTTGCGGCCAGCAGCACGCCGACCAGGCTCATCAGCACGGTCAGCCGGTTGAGCGTGAGGACCAGCGCGAAGGCCGCCAGCATCAGCACCGCGAACACCGCCAGGGCCTCGCGCCCGCGCACCGCGCCGGTGGCCAGCGGACGCCCGCGGGTGCGCTCGACCTGCGGGTCCAGCCAGCGGTCGGCATAGTCGTTGATCACGCAGCCGGCCGAACGGGTGAGCCACACCCCGAGGGAGAACACCAGCAGCGTCCACCACGGCGGCACGCCCCCGGCGGCCAGCCACAGCCCCCACCAGGTCGGCCACAGCAGCAGCAGCCAGCCGACCGGGCGGTCGCCGCGGACCAGCGCCCAGTACAGGGCGAGACGGGACTGCGGAGCGTCGGCGGGATCGAGGGAAGGAGGCGGCACGGACATCGGAGAGGACAGGACAGGACGTGCAGTCAGGGCGCGCAGCCGGACGGGGCACGCACCATGGACCGGGATGCGGCCGCAGGCACGGCATGTGCGCGCCGTGCGGCCGGGCGACGCCGGCAGGTCCGTTCCGTGTGTCCGTGGCCTGCGTCGCGACGCGCACAGGGTAAGCCATCGGCGGGCCGCGCGTGAGGCGGGCGCGGCGGTTCGGCTTGCACGGTGTGCGGTTACCGCATAGCGTGCCACACCACTGCGGCCGGCCGCGGAGCCGCTCCGCCACCGCGGTCGGCCATGTCATGAGGAGCCCCATGCCGCGCAAGCCGTCCGAACAGCGCTTCAGGATCGAGGACGTGGCCAAGGCCGCGGGCGTCTCGATGAAGACCGTGTCCCGCGTCCTCAACAACGAGCGCTCCGTGCGCGCGTCCACGCGCGAGCATGTGCTGGCGGTGGCGGCCCGGATGCAGTACACGCCCGACCGCTTCGCGCGCAGTCTGGCGGGCAACCGCTCGTATCTGGTCGGCCTGGTCTACGACAACCCCTCGGCCAATTACCTGATGAGCGTGCTCACCGGTGTGGTCACCGCCTGCCGTAGCCATCATTACGAGATGGTGGTGCACCCGGCCGATCCGGAGGAAGGCGCGGCCACCGCGGAAATCGAAGCGCTGGTGGAGGCCTCCAAGCTCGACGGGCTGATCCTGACCCCGCCGTTCTCCGACTGCGAAGCGCTGCTCGAACGCCTGGATGCCGCGCGCGCGCCCTACGCCTGCGTCTCGCCGCGGCGGCGAACCGATTGCATCGGGGTGTATCTGGACGAATGCAACGCGGCCGGCGACATGATGGAGCACCTCATCGCGCTCGGTCATACCCGCATCGGCCACATCAAGGGCAGACCCAGCCAGGGCGCGACATACTGGCGCCTGGAGGGCTACCGCGCCGCGCTGCAGAGTGCCGGCCTCGCCTTCGACCCCGATCTGGTGGTCGAGGGCATGTTCTCGTTCGAATGCGGGCGCACCGGCGCGGAACGCCTGCTCGCGCTCCCGCAGCCTCCCACCGCCATCTTCGCCGCCAACGACGACATGGCCGCCGGCGCGATCAGCGTCGCCCACGAACGCGGACGGTCGATTCCCGGCGACGTCTCGATCTGCGGGTTCGACGACTCGCCGGCCTCGAAGCAGATCTTCCCGGCGCTGACCACCATCCACCAGCCCACCGAAGACATGGGCCGGGTCGCGACCGAGCAGCTGCTGCAGCGGGTGCGCGATGCGAGCGCGGGCGCGCTGGTGCGCATGCCGTATTCGCTGGTGCTGCGCCGCTCCACCGGGCCGGCGCCAGCGCGCTGACACGGCGCTGGCCCGACGCCGATCCGGCCGCCCACGCTCGCAGCGCGACTGACGGCGCCGCAGGGGGCGGGAGCGCCATGGGCGGGCGCACCGGGCACCGCCATGCAGGGCGACACACGACGCACCGCCGGCCCGGGCGCAGCGATCAGCCGGGCATCTTCTCCAGCTCGATGCCGCGGGTTTCGTGCACGAAGCGCAGCACGAAGAACAGCGAGATCACCGCGGCCAGCGCATACAGGCCGTACGCGCCGGCCAGGCCGATGCCGGTCAGCATCATCGGGAAGGTCATGGTGATGATGAAGTTCGAGCCCCACTGCGCGGCGCCGGCCACCGCCAGGCCCGAGCCGCGGATCTGGTTGGGGAACATCTCGCCCAGCATCACCCACATCACCGGGCCCCAGGACATGTTGAAGAACATGACGTAGATGTTGGCCGCGACCAGCGCCAGCGTGCCCATCCCGTCGCCGAGCATCAGTCTGCCGTCGGCGTCCAGGCCGCCGCTCGCGAAGGCGAACGCCATCAGGCCCAGCGTGACGGCCATGCCCGCCGACCCCAGCCACAGCAGCGGTTTGCGGCCGATCCGGTCGATCAGGAAGATGGTGACCAGGCACGCGCCGATGCTCAGCCCCCCCGACAGCACGTTGATCAGCAGCGCGTCGCTTTCGGAGAAGCCGACCGCCTGCCACAGCACCGCGCCGTAATAGAACACCACGTTGATGCCCACCAGCTGCTGGAACGTGGCCAGGCCGATGCCCACCCACACGATCGGCCGGACCCGGCCGGTGGTCTTCTGGATCAGGTCGGACGGCCGCGGACGGTGGTCCTGCGACAGCGAGGCTTCGATCTCGTCCAGCTTCGTCGACGCCCGTGCACTGCCGTACAGGCGCGTGAGTACCGCGAGCGCGGCTTCGCGACGGCCCCGGGCCACCAGGAAGCGCGGGCTCTCGGGGATGAACAACAGCGCGATGAAGAAGACCGCCGCCGGCAGGATTTCCATCCAGAACATCCAGCGCCAGGCCTCGTGCCCCATCCACAGCGGCGTGATCGATGCGCCGGCGAACTTGGCCAGGACGTAGTTGCTGAGGAAGGCCGCGAACAGCCCGACGATGATCGCGATCTGCTGGATGGTGGTCAGACGGCCGCGATAGCGCGCCGGCGCCACTTCGCTGATGTACGCGGGCGACATCACGCTGGCAGCGCCCACCGCCACACCCCCGATCATGCGATAGATCACGAACTCGAACGAGCCTTCCGCGATGCCCGAGCCCCAGGCCGACACCAGGAAGAACACGGCCGCCGCGATCTGCACCGGGCGACGGCCGAACTTGTCCGCGAACCAGCCGGCGAAGAACGCGCCGAAGGCGCAACCCAGCAGCATCGAAGCGACATTGAAGCCGGTGCCGATCGAATCCGAGTCGAAGGCGATCCTCATGCCGTCGACGGTGCCGTTGATCACGCCGCTGTCGAAGCCGAACAGGAAGCCGCCGATGGTGGCGACGATGCTGACCAGCACGATCAGACGCGTGTTCTCGCCCTGCTGCGATGCGGTGGAAAAAGAAGCGGTGCTCATGCCATGACCTCGTCGGGTGGCTGGCGCCGACGCGTGCCGGAAACCCGGCGCGCTTCAGCGATGCGGATGGGGGTCGAGTCGCAGTGGGTCGGGTCGCGGCCCGCGGAGGCGACCGGAGTCGAGCAGATGCGCATTCAGCAGACTCTCATACATCTCCTGCCGTCCGCTACGCGGACGCGGTTCGCAGGCCGTCAACGCGTCCGCCCGGTCGGGCGCGCCCGTCGCCACCGCCAGCCGCGCGAAGACGATCGCGCCGCTCAGGACCAGCGCGAACGGATCCCGCACCATGACCGGGTCGGTGCCCGCCCTGGCGAAGCGCTGCGGAGGAAGGCCGACACGCGTCCATTCGCCGCACGGCAGGCAGGCGGGGCGGCGAGCATCCAGGTGGGCCCTGATCGGGGGATCGTCCGAAACCGGTGGCGCTGCCGGCGATGTGTCTTCGACGGTGGTCGATCCCGCGACCGCGCCAGCCTGCGTCGATGGCGCACCTCTGCCGGCACACGCCGGGAGCCGTCGGCAAATCGTTCTCGAAACAACGGCATGGATGAAGCCCGCAGCCTGCACCGCTGGCGGCGCCTGCCGATGCGGACACCCCTCGGCACCTGCTGCCGCGCCGCATGATCGCGCGTGGAACAGACCGCCCCCGACCCGCCCGCTCCCGCCGCGAGACAGCCCCGTTCGCAGGGTCAACACCGAGGGCGGCCATCGCCCTCCGACCACCTCGCCCCGGACCCCGGGGACTCCCCGCTTCCGATCCGCGCACACCGGGGCTCGCACGGCACGGCCGAATCGGCCACAATAGCCGGCCACGCGCCTGTAGCTCAGCCGGATAGAGTAGCGGCTTCCGAAGCCGTTGGTCGGGGGTTCGAATCCCTCCAGGCGCGCCAATACGACAGCGACAACCGCGCTCCGCGGACCCGACGACCCCTGCATTCCGCAGGGGTTTCGCGTTTTGGCCTTGGACTTCGACCTCGTCCGGTTTCGCCATCATTGGCGATAAATTCGCCACTTCTCCCTCTCTCCTCTCCATCCCCTTGGACTTCATGCTTGTCAAGTGCAAGCGATGATTTCTGGTTTCCTTGCAAATCAATGCGTTACGCTTGGTCTCGGGAAAGCAGTTTTATGGCGTCACTGCCTGCCAAGAGGAACCACGGCGTTTTGCGCGAGGGCGCCATCGCTTCGCCGCGCAACCGCAACCGTGCGTATTGCCTGCTGCCTGATCGCAACCGAGAGCACTCATTTGGGCCGATCGAAGTCCGACAACTGCCTACCACCGGCAGGCGCGTGACTTGCCTCGCCTTCCCCTTCCGATGCTTGGCCTGGGGCCGGGCCATTTGATCTTCGGTTGATCCTCGTCGAGGTACGCTCGCCCCGAATGCCCCGGATCAGTCCACCCGACAAGTCGCTCCGCCCGCAACCCCGATCCCGATGTCGAGACGTTTGACGTCCAACGGGCGTTACCGGCCGCGCTTGGCGCGCTTGGAGGTGGGCATCTCGAACAACTCGATCATCTTCTTGAGGCGGTCCTTGTCGGCCCGGTCCATGCGGATGTACTTGCGGAAGAACCTCAGGTCTTCGGGGGATGCCTTCACGGGCGGTGGCTCGCCGAGCAGGTCCTGAAGGGTGACATCCAGGGCCTTCGCCAGATCGACCAGCACCTTCGCCGACAGGTTCGGTACCTCGCGGTTTTCGAGTTCCCAAACGTAGCTCTTGCTGATGCCCGCCGCGCGGGCCAGTTCGTCCATCGTAAGACTTGAATTCTTGCGTAGTCGTCGCAATCGGAGGCTGAAGGCCGTCGCCATACGCTTTCTCCCCTGGTCGGAGGCGCCGAGATTCGGCGCAGAAACATGAATGAATGAAGTTACCACTGTATGACTTCTGGTGATTGACAGTCTTTGTCGCGGTTCTAGACTCTGAACAGTAAGTATGTCGATACTGAATAAGCGTGGATCTGCGGTGCGCTTTGTCGGCAAAGGGGAGTGCCGACGACCGGTCGGGGTTTGCGCTGGAGACGTTTGTGTCCAGCATTGAAGTGCAACTGAATTTGTTGTCGAAGATTCCCCCGGATGACGTCCTGTTCGACTTCCTCGCACGGTGCGGCTTACCGATACATTTTGGCATCGTCGACTCTGACGACGCGGCGTCTGTGACCCGGCACATCGTCGCAGAGATCGAGCGTGCGCCCACGCTCGTTCGGGAGTGCGTTGTGGCCAGCCTACGCCGCGTTGCCCTGTTGGCCGACGAGGCCGGACTCACAGCTTTGCGGGATGTGAACGATGCCCACGCCTGGCCGGTGAATGCGTTGCATCTACCCGATGCCCCGGAGCAGTGCGCGTTGTGGATGTACCTGCGCCACCGCGACCTGTTCGACGAGGCGCTTCGATTGCGCGGACTGCATACGCCGCGGCATGAACCGATGCTGCTCGACACGTTGCGTCAGCCCTTGGGACGCCCCGACGCCCTGGTCGTCGACAACGTGCGTCTGTTGGAAGCAACCCTGCTCGATGAGACCACCGGCGGCGAGATTGCGATCCGGGCGCCGGAGGGCAACCCACGGATTGGCGTGCTGGAGTTGCTGGCGTGTTGGATGCCGATGGAGAATCCGATGCGGCAGGGCCGCTTTCGGTTGATCGCCGCCAAGCTCGGCATCGACTTCTTTCCCGAGCCCGGACAGTCGATCGGGCGTTCGGTATTGGTCGCGCTGCGGCGGCGCGGGAGCAATCTGGGCGAATTCGATTCGGGCACGCGCGTGCAGCTGGAGGCGTGGCTGCACTTCTGGCACCTCGCGCCAGGGTTCGACCTATCGGCCGGCCCCACGTTTCAGACCACGGCATGAGGCGCGATGGACCTTCTGGAATTGCTGGCCACCTGCATCGAGCAGGGGCGAACCGCTATTGCGCCAACGCTGGTCAGCCCGACCGAACGCGATCGCCTCGACCAACTGCGGCAGCTCGGGGCGATGACGCTCGCCCCCGCCGATGTGATCTTCTGCCCGCACTGCGAAATCCGCACTGTGCGTGTGTTGGCCGTGGGATCCGGATTCTGCATTGATTGCGGGCTGGTCAGCCTGACGGCGAAAGACACCTTGCGCCTCGCCCCGGACGGCGATTGGCTGCGACGACGCATGGCGCAGGCCTTGGGTCTGGCCGGTGAGCCCGCGTGGGTGATAGTACCCGGCAGGGTCTGGAAGATCGGCGATATCCGCACCGCCGCCCAGCGCCGCCTGGTCCTCTTCGGGCAGCAGATGGGGGACATGATGGTCCTGAGGGTATTGCTGGCGGCCTGGCCGACCCACGTCGGCGAGACGCAGGCCGTCATCGTGACCACCTCGCCCCCAGACCGAGTCTTCCTGCCTGGCGTCCCGGCCACCCTCGTCCCCCTCCCCGCCGCGTTCCGCCTGCGTAGTGGCGGCCTGGTCGCCGACGAGGCCGTCTGGGCCGGCGCCGGGGCGCCGACCGGCCTAGGCGCGACCCTGCGCCGACACGGGCCGTTCTCGCACGACTTCCGGGAGGTGACCTTGCCGGGCGAGGCGACGCCCATTGCGCTCACCCCGGCGCAGGCCGCGATCATGCGCGTCTTGTGGGAGCTGGAAGGCGCTTCGATTGACCGTAAGTCGTTGATGCGGCGGGCGGGTGTGGAGCTTGAGAAGCCGGTCGATGCGTTCGCGCGGAACAAGTACCCGGGGGCGAACCGCGCCTATCGTGTTCTGGTTACTTCGGATCGCCGTGGTCGCTATCGGGCATCGAATGGTGTCTCGCCGCTTCAGGGACAAATGTAAGCCCTAGGCTAAGATTCGCTCCTTGAACAATGGGGCGGCGGTTCTTGCTGTGGAGCGGCGCATCTGACTCACCGGCCGTCCTTCCAGGGTGTCAACAACCTGGTTGGTTGTGGCTATCGGGAAGCCCCGTAGTTCAGGGTCAAGTTTCTCGAATAACTGTGATCGCCAGCTGTCGCTCTGGGGCCGAGGCGAACGCATGCAATCCCAAGCTGGCCGGCCGGCTATACCGTATGAAGATCAAACGGCTCGGTGATATTGGAATGGTGTATGGGTATGCTGAGCGAAGATCAAGGGGGAGACTCATGGCCGGAACGCCACAACAAGGTCTACTGAGCAGGGTGTTTGACAACATTGCCGAGCAGAGCAAAGACATAGACTCGCGTGCCTCCACGCTGGACGGCACTCCCTAGTTCCGATGATTTCATGAAGAACGCGCCGCGCTGGCCCGTGATGATCTGGCCTCCAATGCGAGAGGGAGACCATTTCTGGCTGCGGGTGTGTGTACCGCTCTAATGGCTGCTATGACCCGGGAAGGTAGCTGCAGTGCATATCAAATTTGTTGAGATCTCGAATTTTCGGAAGCTTTTGTCGATCCGAATCGACCTAGCTGAAACGACGACGCTGTTTGTCGGTGCAAACAACAGCGGAAAGACGTCGGCTATGCTTGCGCTTAGAAGATTTCTATCTCCGCGCCGCTGTCCTTTTGAGATTCATGATTTTACCCTCAGCCACTGGCCGACGATCAACAGCATTGGTAAGAGCTGGGTCGAGGCGCGGGACAAGAAGGAAGTCATTGAACTCCTCGTCGCGCCGTGGCTGTCGGCGCTGCCGACGCTTGATATTTGGCTTCATGTCGAGCCCGGTGAGATGCACCGTGTGCGCGATCTCATTCCTACACTTGACTGGGAAGGTGGCAGCCTCGGCGTGCGCCTCCGCTATGAGCCGAAGGATCTGAAGCTTCTCTATAAGGACTTCATGGTAGCGCTCGGCGACGCCGATGCGATGCGTGCTGTAGCCAGCGCTGCCGCGGCAGCCGAGCACTCGGAGGCCATCCTGTCGCTTGCGCCGCCCAAGCTGACACTCTGGCCGGAGAATCTCGTCGACTTCCTCAGTCGGCGCTTGTCGACCTACTTCACAGTTCAGGCATATTCGCTTGATCCAGCAATGCTTGTGGAGCCTAAACAATCCCAGGCTCAACCTCAGATCTTGCCGCCGACATCGCTCCCCATTGGCGGCGATGTATTGGCGGGGATTATTCGCGTGCATGATATTCCTGCGCAGCGCGGTTTCGGCGAGGAGCAGTCGTCGCAAGAAGACGAAGACGGACCCACGACTGCGGCGGGAAATCGGCTCTCAGAACAACTGAAGAGCTACTACGCCAAACACCTCGATCCGACGAAGGGGCTCGATCCTAGCGATCTGGGCGCACTGCAGGCAATTGAGGCCGCGCAAGACGCTTTCGACAAACGTCTCACAGAGAGTTTCAAGGCCGCCTTCTCCGAAATTGAAGGCATGGGCTATCCTGGAGTCACCGATCCCCGGCCGCGCGTATCGACCCGACTGAAAGCTATCGATGGGCTTAGCCATAACGCTGCAATTACGTTCGTAGTTGACGTGACCGCCGAAGATAGCGATTCAACGCCCATTTTGCGTTTGCCGGAAGTGAACAATGGGTTAGGGTATCAAAATCTCATCTCGATGATATTCCGCTTGATGAGTTTTCGCGACGCGTGGATGCGCGTCGGAAAGGCATCAAAGACGGCTTCAGTTGTTTACACAGAGCCACTCCACCTTGTTCTCGTTGAGGAGCCTGAGGCGCACCTCCACGCACAAGTCCAGCAAGTCTTCATCAAGAAAGCCTACGCAGTTCTACGCAAGCATAAGGATCTTGGAGACAACGCGAAGCTGCGCACGCAGCTAGTAGTGAGCACTCATTCAAGTCATGTCGCGCACGAGACGCCGTTCTCGTGCCTTCGCTACTTCCGTCGTCTGCCCGCTGGAATGGCAGCTAAAGTGCCGGTCTCGACTGTCATCAACTTGTCAGAGGTGTTTGGGGCCAACGGCGAGACGGAGCGGTTCGTCACCCGATACCTGCGTGCGCAACACGCCGACTTGTTTTTCGCCGACGCCGCCATACTTGTAGAAGGGCCGGCAGAACGGATGCTCATCCCGAACTTCATCCGTGAGCACTATGACGAGCTCAATCAGTGTTACATCACACTGCTCGAAATTGGGGGAAGCCACGCTCATCGACTGCGACCACTGATCGAGCATCTGGGTCTTCTGACACTCGTCATCACGGATTTGGATACTTTGACAAAAACTGGCGGCACTTCGGTTCAGCCAAAAAAGGGCGTCGGGCAGAAGACCAATAACGCCACACTGAAAACGTGGATACCAGCTACAGATGAGGTCGACTCTCTCATTGATGCTGATGATAAGGCTAAAATCCTACGCACCGACGGAGATCCACTATTTGCAATCCGCGTCGCTTATCAGATGTCCGTAAATGTAACGCTTCCCGGAGCAGTCGATCCAGAGATCGTATTGCCGTATACCTTTGAAGATGCATTAGCGCTTGAAAACATCACATTTTTCTCTGAGTTAAATGGGATCGGCTTAGTGCGGAAGTTCAAGGAGGCTATCAATGCTGGCGGTGGAGTCACTGATGTTGGTGGACGCATGTATGAGGCGTTAAAAGACGGCAAGAAAGCCGAGTTCGCCCTCGACGTGTTAGAAGCAGATGGATTCGATAGGCTTGTCGTGCCACGTTACATCTCTGAAGGACTTGAATGGCTGCTAGTACAACTGAAGAAGAAGCAGGCCGAGATTCTGCCAAAGATTGAGATTCCCAAGCCGAACCAAGCTCAGCCTGAGCAAGTGGCATGATGAGCGTCTCGGACGATCTCCATGATGCTGCTGTCGATGAAACAATCATCCACTGCTGCTTGGATCTTGCCAAACCGCGCAGTTTCTTCCTCTACGCAGGGGCAGGGTCAGGGAAGACGCGTTCGCTTGTCGAGGCCGTCCGAGTAGTTTGTGAGCGGCAAGGTCACATGCTATCGCTGAGCGGTCAAAAGATAGGTGTCATCACCTATACAAATGCGGCCTGCGACGAGATCAAGCAGCGCTTGGAGTTCGATCCCCGGGTCGAAGTATCGACCGTCCACGCTTTCGCTTGGTCGCTGATCTCAGGCTATCACAACGATATCCGCGGATGGTTGGCTACCCGGCTGTTACAAGAAATTGAGGTACTGGAGCAAGCACAGACGAAAGGGCGTGCGACGAGCAAGGCGGCCAGCGACCGTGCTCGCTCGATCGAGAGTAAGCGACGGCGATATGAATCCTTGGGCTCAATCATCCGCTTTATCTATAGCCCGACAGGTGATAACCGAACGCGTGATTCTCTGAACCATGCCGAGGTGATCGCCATGACGGCTGATTTCCTCACAGGGAAGGCAGGTTTGCGCCGCCTGCTCATCACGCGATTTCCTATTCTACTGATCGATGAAAGCCAGGATACCAGTCGACAACTGATGGATGCGCTGCTCGAAGTCGAGGCGGCACACAGAGGAAGATTCTGTCTCGGGCTTTTCGGCGACATGATGCAAAGGATCTACGCCGACGGAAAAGAGGGACTTGCGGAAGCAATTCCAGAAGACTGGGCGCGGCCGCGTAAGAGCATGAATCATCGTTGCCCAGCTAGAGTGGTTGAGCTAATCAATCGCATTCGGCAGGACGCTGACGGCGAGAAGCAGGTGCCACGTAGCGATGCTCCAACCGGTACTGTGCGCCTTTTCATCGCAAGACAAGGTGCGGTCAAGACAGCCACAGAGGCAACCGTAGCCGCGCGGATGCAGTCGATCACTGATGATGATGGTTGGTCCGAAGGTTCATGGGGCATCAAGACACTCGCACTCGAGCACATGATGTCCGCTCGCCGTTTCGGATTTGAGAGGTTCTTCGGACCACTCTATGAAGTCAAGGGAATAAGAACGAGTCTTCTGCAGGGCACAGGAGCCGGTTTCAGTTTTTTCACGCGCGAGGCATTGCCGCTCGTTGCAGCGTTGCGCGCATCTGATCGGTTTGCAGTTGCTTCAATCATTCGCAAGACGTCGCCGCTTCTCGACAGCACGGTGCTTGAGGCGGCGGGTGAACATCAGACAGATGTTCTTGCCGCGGCGAGGGCGGCATGCAGTGGTTTACTGGCCCTAGTTTCAGCCGAGGTCGCGCCGACGGCTCGACAAATTCTTCGTTATATCGAAGAGAAACGGCTTTTCATCATTCCTGACGTGCTGATGCCGTTTGCTTCGCCGGATGATCCCACCGAAATGAATGTTGAGGAGGAAAGTGGTGAGGAAGGCGAGCTCAGCGCAGAGCTTGCCGCATGGAGGGATTCGCTCGAAGCGCCGCTAGATGAGATAGAGCGCTATCACCATTACATTGAAGGTGATTCTGGCTTCGATACGCACCAAGGTGTTAAGGGACTTGAGTTCCCGCGGGTCATGGTGATTGTAAGCGATGAGGAAGCTGGTGGGTTTATGTTCGCCTATGACAAACTATTTGGTGCGAAGGATAAGGGCGAAACGGATTTAAAGAATGAGGCAGCCGGAAAAGAAACATCGATTGATCGTACTAGGCGACTGTTTTATGTGACCTGTAGTCGAGCTGAGGAGAGTTTAGCGATAGTTTATTACGTTGATGTGCCTGAGGTAGCCCGGGCCGCGATTGTGCGGTCAGGGTGGTTCGCTGATGGTGAGATTGAGGTTATCGCTTAGTCAACGACTAATGCCGTAGCCTGGGGCGTCAGCCTAGCATCGTCACGCCATTGAAGCTGGATGCAAAGCGACTAGCAAACAAAGAATGGACGTCTGCAGTTGGCGAGTGATCGGCTCTCCGCTTCGCTGGTTTAGTGAAAATCCCTGCTCGCAGCTCGCAGCGTGTCTATCAGTGACCCGAAGTCGTGCATCCGCTGCACAATTAGATGCTGCACGCCGTCCACGCACTCCCACCGCCCATCAATCGCCATCAGACTCGATTCCAATAGCGCCCGTCGTTGTTCATCGGCGGTACGCTTCCACACCACGGCGTTGACCATGCCGTGTTCGTCTTCGAGGGTCACGAAGGTGACGCCGCTGGCAGTCTCCGGCCGCTGGCGCATGCGCACGAGGCCTGCGAAGCGCACACGCTTGCCGTGCGGCGCCTTGGCGAGATCCGCCGAGGACAAGCAGCGCCGCGCGGTGAGCTGCTTGCGGATCAGGCTCAGCGGGTGCTTGCCCAAAGTGAGCCCGATCGAGGCGTAGTCGGCGACCATGTCCTCGCCCGCGCTCGGCAGCGGAATGGCGAGGTCCGGCTCGGTGGTCTGCGGCACGCCGTCGAACAACGGCAGCGGTGCTTCGACGCCGGCGATGGCCCAGCGTGCGCGATGGCGGTGGCCGCTGATGCCCTTGAGCGCGCCGGACTCGGCGAGCAGAGCCTGGTGGCGGCGGTCGACTCCGGCGCGATGGCACAGGTCGGCGACGTCGGTGAAAGGGCGTGGCGCGCGTGCGGCGGCGATGCATTCGGCGACCTCCTGTGAGAACCCGTTGACCAGCCGCAGGCCGAGCCGGATCGCTGGCTTGCCGCGGGTATCGCCATCGGCAAATTCCAACCCACAGTCCCAGTCGCTGTAGCGCACATCGATCGGCAGCACGCGGATGCCTTTGCGCTTAGCATCCTGCAAGATTTGGTCCGGGGTGTAGAACCCCATCGGCTGGCTGTTGATCAGGCTGGCAACGAAGGCGGCGGGTTCGTGGCACTTGAGCCAGCAGCTCGCGTAAGTCACCAGCGCGAAGCTAGCGGCATGGCTCTCGGGGAAGCCGTAGCTGCCGAAGCCCTTGATCCGCTCGAACGTCTGCTCGGCGTACTCGCGCGAGTAGCCACGCGCGAGCATGCCTGCGAGCAGCTTGTCGCGATACGGTTCGAGACCACCACGGCGCTTCCATGCCGCCATAGAGCGCCGCAATTGGTCGGCTTCGCCTGGCGTGAAGCCGGCGGCGTCAACGGCGACCTGCATCACCTGTTCCTGGAACAGCGGCACGCCGAGTGTGCGCTCGAAGACGTGTTTCAGGCGCGGTGGGTAATCGATGGGCTCCTCGCCGCGACGCCGACGCAGGTACGGATGCACCATGTCACCTTGGATCGGTCCCGGGCGCACGATCGCGACCTCGATGACCAGGTCGTAGAAGCAGGTCGGCTTCAGACGCGGCAGCATCGCCATCTGCGCCCGCGACTCGATCTGAAACACACCCACGGTGTCGGCGCGGCCGATCATCGCATAGGTCGCTTTGTCCTCGGCCGGGATCGTCGCGATCGACAGATCGCGGCGCCCGGTGGCCCGCAGCAGATCGAGTGTCTTGCGCACGGCGGTGAGCATGCCCAGCGCCAGGCAATCCACCTTCATCAATCCGAGCGTGTCCAGGTCGTCCTTGTCCCACTGCAGCACGGTGCGACCCTCCATCACCGCGTTCTCGGTCGGCACGAGGGTATGCAACGGATATTCGGAGATCACCATGCCGCCCGGGTGTTGCGACAGGTGGCGCGGGAAGTCCATCAATTCCGAGGTCAACGCGATGACGCGGCGCAGTATCGGCGTGTCGGGGTCGAAGCCCTGCTCGCGCAAGTATCCCGGTACCCGCGCATGCCCGCCCCAGCGGTCCATCGTGCGTGCCAGCCGGTCCACTTGGTCGGGCGGCAAGCCGAGCGCCTTGGCGACATCGCGCACCGCACCTCGGCCGCGGTAGCTGTTGGCGACCGCCGTCATCGCGGCGCGATCGCGACCGTAGCGATCGAAGATGTACTGAATCACTTCCTCGCGCCGCTCGTGCTCGAAGTCGATGTCGATGTCCGGCGGCTCGTTGCGTTCGCGCGAGATGAAGCGTTCGAACAACAGGTTCATGCGGCCCGGATCGAGTTCGGTCACACCCAGCGCGAAGCACACTGCCGAGTTGGCCGCCGACCCGCGCCCCTGGCACAAGATGCCGCGGCTGCGCGCGAAACGAACGATGTCGTGGACGGTCAAGAAATACGATTCGTATTGCAGTTCGGCGATCAACGCCAGCTCGTGCTCGATCAAATCAAGCGCGCGTTGTGGTGCGCCGTCTGGCCAGCGCCAGCGGGCACCGTCCTCCGTCAGTGCGCGCAACCACGAGGTTGGCGTGTGGCCGTCCGGCACTAACTCGTGTGGATAGGTGTAGCGCAACTGATCGAGCGTGAAGCGGCACCGCTCGGCGACACGCAAGGTCTCCGCGAGCAGATCCGCGGGATACAGCGCCGCCAGCGCGTCGCGCGTGCGCAGATGACGCTCGCCGTTCGGGAACAGGCGCCAGCCGGAATCGGCCACGGTCGTGTGGTGGCGGATCGCCGTGAGCGTGTCCTGCAGCGCGCGCCGTCGCCGCACATGCATGTGGACATCGCCCGCAGCCACCAGAGGTAGACCGTAGCGCTCGCCCAAAGCGCGCAGCTGCGACAGGCGTTCGGCATCGTCCGCACTGCGGTGCAGTTCGACGGCCATCCACAGACTCTGCGGAAATAGGCCAATCAACCATGCAGCATCCGCCTCCAACGGCCGATCCGTGGGGACCCAGAGCGCCAGCAGCCCAAGCGGCAACTCGGCGAAGTCCGTCCGCAGCGACCGATACTCGCCCTTCGCGGCGCGACGTCGCGCGATGGTGATCAACTTGCACAGTGCAACGTAACCGTCGAGATCGGCCGCCAGCAGCACCAGCTTCGGGCCATCCTCGATCTGCAGTTCGCTGCCCACGATCAGCGGCAGGTCGAATTCCCGCGCGGCCTCGTAGGCGCGCACGATGCCCGCCATCGAGCACTCGTCGGTGATCGCGAGCGCGCGATAGCCGCAGCGCTTCGCGCGCTCGAACAGTTCCTTCGCCGTCGATGCCCCGCGCTGGAAGGAAAAGGCCGACAGGCAGTGCAGCTCGGCGTAGTCGGGTGGCGCATCGTCGTTCATGCGAACCAGCCGTGCAGTTGGAACGGACCGCGCTCGCCCGGCGCGCAGAACACCCAGGCGCGCTGGCCCTGCGCCGTCTGGATGACGTAGTAGTCGCGGCGCGCATCGTCGCCGTCCCACCAGCCGGATTCGATGCGCTCCGGCCCAGACAGAATCTCGAATCGTGTGTCGCGCAGCGGGATCGGTCGATCCAGCAGCCAGCCCGGCCGCAGCGGCAACGTGGGTGGCGGTAGGCGCGGCATCATCGTGCCCGTCGCGCGTTCGGGGCGATGGTCCGCCTCCACGCCAATGCCGTGGACTGCGTCATCACTGAGCCGGGCGCGCAATCGCTCGCGCAACTGCTCCCACGGCACCGCCTGCTGCGGCCGGGTGTCGAACAGATCGCGCGACGCGGGCACGAATGCGGGCAGCTCGTCGGCGATCAGCCGCAAGGCCCGCGTCGCGGCGGGCAACCGGATCTGGTCCAGCCGGCTGCGGGCGATGTCGAACAGCACTGCGGCGTCGCGCTCGGCCGAGAGCAAGCCGATGGCGATGACCGTAGCTGGGTGGAACTCGTGGGCGAACTGCAGCGAGAACCGCTGCACGCCGCCATCGCGGCTGGAGAGGAAAGCCGACAGGTCCGAGGTCAGCCGGCGCAGCGGGAACAGCAAGCCCTGGCTGGTCTCGACCTCATGTTCGAACTCGATGAATGCCTCGAAACGGTCGGGCGGCTCGAAGTAACGCAACGGCGGTTCGACGTGGCCGCGGATCTGGTCGAGGTGCGCGAGCACCGTCTTGGGGAAGCGCCGCGTCACCGTCTCGCGCGGCAACTCGAACACCTGCCGTAGCTTGCGCATGCCCATGCGCGAGAACGCGGTCGCGATCTCGACCGGTAATCCACTACGCTCGATCGGCAACTGACCCAGCGCCTGGTCGAGCTGGGGGTCATCGATGCCGATCTCGTCGTGCGCGTTGGCCAACACCCGAGCGGCGTAGGGGTTCGGTGCGGCAACGAGCCGGTGCCGGAATCCGAGGTCGCCCAGTTCGGAGCGCAGACGCCGGGAGAGCATCGGCCAATCGCCGAACAAGGCGCGGCTGGCGCCGATCTCCAGCACCAGCGCATGCGCGAAATCGAGACTGACCTGCGAGCTGAAGCTGTAGGCCCAGGTCGCTAGCAGATCGCGGGCCTGCGCCTCGGCTTTCGGGTCGTACTCGTGTGGGACGAAGGCACTGGTCAGGGCCTGCGCAGCCGACACCAGCATGCCGCGCCGCAGCCCGAGCGCGGCGGCGGCCGGGCTGACGGCGTGCAGCTCGCGCCGCTGCGCCGGGCCGCCGATCAGTACAAGCGGCCGTTCGGGCTCGGGATGCGCACGGAGGACGGCATCCATCGCCAGATGTGGCAGCAGCAGGCAGGCCCAGCGCATGCGTCCGCACCTCAACGGAATAGGTTAGAGAGCGGGCCGACATGGGCTGTCGCTGCGCCCAGGCAACGGGACTGTATATGCATAGGTGAACATGAACGACCGGGCACAGCGCAGAGTCTCGATGTAGGCGGTATCTCCTCCTGAGACGCACAAGTGCAAAACTCCATTAGTCAAAATACTAACGCGAGAATTGGAATGTGCACGAAATTCTGCTGTCGAAAAACAAGATCGAAATCACGATCCAAAAAATAAAGCGTCGTTAGCGCTTGCTAACGATACAAATATATGTATATGATTTAGATCACGGTGCAGAAGCCGCCCGCAAACTAAACAACGCCATACAAGCCTTCCTCTTCGGTTGGGGCAAGGCTCTAGTCTGTCTATGCGGGATGCAAAATATGAACACTCAAAACCACTACGAACTCTTCTCGACCGATCTGGCTGAGTCCAATAAAAAGGACCTCAAAGAAAAGATCGCCATCACCTTAATCCAGCTCATCCGCTCTAAGGACTGGAATCAGTCCGTTGCGTCCGAGCGCCTGAACGTTTCTCAGCCTCGAATCAGTGACTTGATGCGAGGGAAGATCGATCGGTTCTCAATCGATTCTCTTTTGGAAATGATTTTCAGATCTGGGTACTGCTTCGATTACTTATTCGAATTCTCTGGTGAAGACAAATCACCTAGGCTGGAGATGAAACTCAAAAAGGCGATGCAATAAAAGCCATCGCCTTTTTGAGTTCATCAAGCGTTACCTGTTCGCCAACAGACGCTTGAGCCTTTCCGACGTCGTACTCACGAGCCGCCTGCTCTGCCCCTCCGACGTTTTCTTTGTCGCGTGCAACACCACCACGTCGCCGTTCTTCGCCACCACGTACATACACCGGTATGCAGGGCTTCCGTTGATCTTGAGTTCGATCACGCCCTCACCAGCGGCCTTGAGCTTTTCAGATTTCAGCGCAGGGGTGAGCCCCTGCCTTACCATCTCCAAGCTCAGGAGAAACTGATCCCGTTTCACTTCTGGGATCGCTTCCAATTCTTTCCTTACCGCCTTGTCATCCAGGATGAGGCGTCCCTTCTCCGGGATATCACCAGCACTGTCGATATCGGTCATTCGTTAGGTTCCTGTGAGTTGTTCGCTTTGCATACTTCATAGCTATCTCCTGAGAGTTTCTAAGTTGAGCGCCAGTCACTGAATGTGCTGGGGCGGCGCTTCCCCCAGCACAGAAGAATATATATTTACGGATATAGTCTGTCAATCGCTGAGACCACGCGCACATCGGTCGATGTGTGTGGCCTGGCTAGGCATCTCGTCGCCCAGTCGTGCTGATCGGCCAGGCGGGCGGCGCCCCGCCGCGGCACTTCAGCACGCGGATCGTGCGCTCGGCCGGTTCGATCGCCAGGCGCAGGGCGGCCGGCGACGGATTCGCGGCTTCGCGCAGCGGGCGGAACGCGATCGCCAGGCATTGGCCGTCAGCCGCGGCCGTTGCCAGCCGGCGCAGGGCGCGGTCGTCAGCCTTCTGCGGCCAGCACAGCACCGCCTTGCAGGCGGCCGAGCGCAGGCATTGCTCGGTGGCCCAGAGCGCATCGCGTGCGGCCGCTTCGACCACCTGCACTTGCCGCAGGTCCAACCCCGCGGAGTGCCAAGCCGGCGCATGCGGGCGGTATGGCGGGGCGACCAGGACCACCCGTTGCCCGGCGCGGGTCAGCCGGGTCAGGCTTGGCCAGACGATCGCCAACTCGCCGACGCCATCGGCCGGCAACAGCACCTCGCTCAGAGCGTGTTCCGGCCAGCCGCCCGTGGGCAGCGCCTCGTCCAGCGCAGCATGGCCGGTGGGCTCGGGCGCCGAGGCGGGCGATGCGACCGGCTTGCCACGCCAAACCCGGCGCGCGGCCAGCAGGCCATCGAGGGCGACGACGGCCCCCATCAGCCCGCTCTTCCCTGAGCGCGGAACCGGGTTTGGGAAGATGAATAGGCGAGCATGGTGCCGGAGTCTCGGGGCAGGTCGTATCACGTCCTGAGACGGCGCATCCTACTCCGATTTAGTAAAATTACTAAAACGCCAATCCCGGCGCGGGCTTGGCTGGACAACCTGCCGTAGCAGGTGCAAATTCGGTCGCAAGCGAAGCGACAGGGGGGTTGCTGCGGTGTGTTACTCGGCTCAGGTCTGGCAGGCCTACCAGGACTACGTCCGCCGCTTCGGCGCGGAGATCAGCATCCGGGAATTCGTGGAGCTGTACGCCAGTCGCGAACAAGGCGCCAAGGTCAAGACGACCAAGGCGATGGATGATGCCTTCCTACGCGCAGGCACGCCCGAGACCAGCGAGATCGCCAGAAGCATCGAGGTCTGGAACACGCAGCAGGCGTCCGAACTGGAACAACTGCTGTTCCGCCAACGCAAACGCCTGGCCGATGCCGAACGCATCTTGCGCACCAAGTCGACGAAGAAAGCGCTCGACGACCAGCGCATCGCCACGAACAAGATCGAATGGGCAAAGGGCAAGCTCGCGGATCTGCGGCGGGCCACGCTCGAGGATCGCGATCGCCGCATCTTCTCCGGTGTCTATGCACCCGTGATGGTGATGGAGCACGGCAAGCGCGTGATCAAGCCGATGCGCTACCACTGCCGGCCAGCAGGCAAACCCGCGTTCTACGACGAGAAGTATCCCGGTACCTACAATGCCAGGCGCGACAATCTGGAAGGCTTCTGGAAAGGTCAATTCGGCCACACCCACGGCATCATCGTCTGCGATGCGTTCTACGAAAACGTGAGCCGGCACAAGGTCGAAGGCCGCGAACTCGCCGAGGGTGAAGCTGAGGAGAACGTGGTACTGGAGTTCCGGCCACAACCGCGGCAGGACATGCTGATTGCATGCCTCTACTCGCACTGGGAGCAAGATGGCGAGGAGCTGTGGTCGTTCGCGGCGATCACCGATGAGCCGCCGCCGGAAGTTGCTGCGGCAGGCCATGATCGTTGCATCATTCCGATCAAGGAAGCGAATCTGGGCGCCTGGCTCAACCCTGATCCCAAGCGGCTCGATGCGCTCTACGCGATCCTCGACGATCGGGAACGGCCGTACTACGAACACAGGATGGCAGCGTAATAACATCAACGCTAATGGAGCGCATGCCCAGCAGCAATGGGAATTGATGCGCGTAAAGGATGTACAGGAGGATATATGGGAAGAAGAAGTGGCTTTGAAGGATTTCTGCGTGCAGCTGCCAGGGCCGCCGCTGCGGCTGAGCGTGAGCGCCAGCGACAGATTCGCATGCAGGCCACTCAGGTGCGCCAGTTGGAACGCCAGGCACGAATGGCGACTGCACAGCGCGTCCGCGAAGAGAAAGAATGGCAAAAGCTGGAAAAAGCTCTTTACCTCGAAGATCGTCAGTCTGAAGTTAACGATCTCAATAGCGAACTAGCCGATCGTATCGAGGCACTACGTGGACTGTTGGCGCATACGTTGATGCTGGACGACACCATCCGTTTCGACGATCTGCGGCATACGACGAGTTTCCGACGGTTCGAGCAGCCCAGAGAACTCGATCCATCGGCGCCACCGATCCCGCCTACAGTTCAAGCGCCGGCCGGGATAGGCAAGCTCATTCCCGGCGCAGGCCGCCGGCATGCGGAAGCCGTAGCTGAGGCCGAACGCGGGCACCAACAGGCAATCCAGGCATACCAACTGCAGGAAGCACGCAAGCGCACGCGAATTGCGGAATTGAGAGCGGAATACGATCGCGAAAAAGCCATGCATGATGCTGAGTTGGAACGACGGAATGCCGAAGTCGACGAGTTTCAAGCCGCTTATCTCGCCAAGGACCCCGATGCCGTCGTCGCCTACAACGAAATGGTGCTGGCACGGTCGGAATATCCGGTCGAGGGTTTCCCCCAGAAGTTCAAGATCGGCTACGGAGAGGACTCTGCGGAGTTGGTGGTGGAGTACGACCTACCGGAGATCTCGGCCATCCCCGTCGAAGCCGAGTATCGCTATGTGAAATCGAAGGACCTCATCGAATCAAAGCCTCGCAAGGCTGCGGAGATCAAGCAGCTCTATCAGGACATCGTGGCCTCGATCGCGCTCAGAACGTTGCACGAAGTCTTCGAAGCCGATCAGGCCGATGCGCTAAGCATATGCACCTTCAACGGCATGATCGACACCCACGATCCCGCCAGCGGTCGGCCGATTCGAGTTCCCGTCGTTTCGGTGCGAGCCCCGAAATCGGCATTTCTGGAACTGAGACTGGATCGCGTCGAAAAAGTCACCTGCCTGCGCAATTTGGGTGCGCAAGTTTCCAGCCGTCCGGACGAACTGCAGGCAATCAAACCGATCATCGAATTCAACATGGTCGATAAGCGGTTCATCGAGCAGGAGGATGTGCTTGGCGGCCTCGAATCGAGACCAAATCTGCTCGAATTGACACCAGCTGGCTTCGAGGCATTGGTCTCGAACCTGTTCACGAAGATGGGGCTTGACACCAAGTTGACACGAAGCTCGCGTGATGGCGGCGTGGACGCAGTAGCCTTCGATACGCGCCCAGTCCTTGGAGGCAAGGTCATCATACAAGCGAAGCGTTACAAGGACACGGTGGGCGTCAGCGCGGTCCGCGATCTCTACGGCACCATGATGAATGAGGGTGCGAACAAAGGAATTCTCGTTTGTACAAGCGGCTATGGAGCCGATGCGTACAACTTCTCGAAGGATAAGCCGATCGAGCTGATCGATGGTGGCGGGCTGCTCTATTTGCTTCGTGAACATGCGGGGATCGACGCGAGAATTGCAGTCTGATCATGCGACGTCAGCTGAGCTATCTTCTGATCGGAAGAAAACAAGAATGAACGCCCTTAACCACAAGAAATCGTTCTTTATCGTATTCCTCCTTCTTTCATTATCTGGAGTAACCTTTGCACAAAAAGGCAAGAGCACTGGAAGAGACTCAAATCAGAGGGCCAAAGTCGAGCAGCAAAAAATAATTGATCGCGCACTGTACAGGCAAGCTCAAGAGTGGCGGCAAAAGTATGAACGGATGACGCCTGCAGAACGCCATGATTTTCTTCTTAAGTACGATACTGAGTATCGAATCTCAAATCGATACGGAGAGCTCGGCGAAGATTTCGGGCTCAACAATACACAACGGTCAATGTCAAAGCGGGCACTATTTGCAGGAGTAATGACAGGGCAGCTTCATGAAAGTTATCTCGCGCAGATGCTTGATCGAAAAAAGCCGCATGCGGTATGGCGAGCGCTGATGGAGTACCTGGTAACGAGGGCTCCAAAAGAGCCCGTCGGGCACCATGTGCACACTGAGCCTCGATGTTCGAACTGGTGGAGAACAACTTGTACTGATGTCGCTGTCTCGCCCGAGATGCTTTGCATGATCGAGAATTGGCCGTCTTATAGATTCACGCCTGAAAAAGAAGCGTCATGGATTGCCTTCGTCAAGAAGGAGACTGAGCGTCTAAGAATTCCTTTAAGGCGCCCGGGTGTTCGCGAGAGATTGAATCCAGCGCCATTGCCTAGCGGACTGCCGTGCAATGTGATCATGGCCAGAGCTGGACTGTAGCGCATGCGAGTTAAATTCACTAAACAAGGCCGCTAGATCGCACAAACCACCGAAGAGAGAGGCGCTGAAACTTGCGAATCTATTGACAATTAGACTCGATTTAATTTCTGAGCTTCGCAGGCTGGACAGCCGGCTCGCCTTGAGCTAGCTTAAAGTAAAGGCGTTGACAGACGCCTGCTACCCGTCTTTGCAAAGCTGGCAACGGCACTGTCTGTGAATTCACTTCCACGGCCTTTCTCTTTGGCCTGGAACGTAGCGGTGGACGGGTGACGCTGCGCAGGCCGGAGAAACGGCATGTCCAACACTATTGTGGGACCGTCCACCGTGGACGGAATTAAGCGTCTCGCCAAAGCCATTAAGCGCGAGCGGGCACTCACCCATCACGAAGCACTCGATCTGGCGGCGAAACGAGCCGGTTATCAGAATCTTCGCCATGCGCAGCATCAATTGGCTGACTCTCCGCAGCGGCATGCGATTTATCTGAGCGCATATTGGTCAAATCGCGAGCTTCGGAAGCGGGGCCGTGAGACTCTCAAGATCTGGCTCCCAAAACCGCTTCTCGAAATCGCTAGCCGGCATGAAATGCCTCGCGCCAGGAACTTGGGTTGGTTTCACGTGGAGGCGGAGGACCACCTGGAACGGAGAGTCGACCTCGACGACCTGGAGAGCGCTCAGAAAGCGCTATTCGCCGCAGCGCGTACCCTGCGCTTCATGGCCGCAACTGGATTGCGGCCAACCACGACCTTGAAACAACTTCAACCCATGAGGCGCTTCGAAGCACTTCCCGGCAAAGATCATCCGTCGGAATGGCTGGATACCGACACCGGAGCGTGGGTGTACATGGACGAGCCTTACGAAAAGTCTAAGCTTACAGAACGCGCGGCTTGGGCATCAGCGCAATCGCTGCAAATGATCCGGCCCACATGGGAAGGTATCTACTATCCGGGAAAGGCGATTCCGTTCTTGTTCTGTGTCGATCATGCATTAGCTGACCGATTGCATCGTCAATTGCAGCGACTGCACGCGGATCGTATCGAGCCGGTTTGGGACGGTGCTTCAGAGCCATATTCGTCCGCATTCATCAGTCCGGCACGTGAAGCGAGCGGCCAGCCCCGCCGTGGTCGCCCCATGCCGTCCTACGGTCCGCACAGGGGTGCTCTCCCGTATGGCGCACGCAAGGGAGGTGAAAGATCACTCTGGCGGCCCGAGCGCAGGATGGCGCTGGAATTGCATTTGAAACTAGGTCCACTCCTGTCTTCGCTCTGCGTCTCAGGTTTATCGCATGCCCGGACCACTGCGATTAGTCGGATTCGCTCGAGGCTCGATGATTGGCTCCAGATGGAGTACCCGAGCGAAGAGGAGATGTCGCAAGAGCAGTTCCATAACGCCTATTACGGCTCTCGCTATTCCCCGATCAAGGATGCTCAGCGTCAGGTCGTGGCACTGCAGCAAGCGGTGACTTTGCTTGAAGAAGGCTATCTCGACTGTAAGCCTCGCCGCGACATGGTGAACAAACTTCGTTCGATCGCGGCGGCAATTGCCGAGGTAGACTCGAAAACTGCGGTTTGAGCTACAAGGAGAAGGCCGGATGGTAGATCCGGCCTTTCTCGATTGAGAATTAAGATTGTCGCCACGAAAACACCTTGTGCTACGTGCAAATACCGGCCGCGACATATTGCGATCGGTGTGGCCTGTAGTCGTTAGACCATCCTCGGCCCTTTCGGCCCAGGATCATCCTGCGTCGGATTGTTCTGCGCCTGTGCCAACACCTGCGCCTGCTGCTGGGCCAGTGCATCCACCTTCTGCAGCGACTGTTCGACTGGTCGATCGATTGCCTGCGCCACATCAGTCACAGAGCGACGCGCAGCAGGGTCACTAGGATCCTGCCCTTGCACCACGAACAGCAGTGTTCCGCCTGCGACCTGCGTACCATCCTGTTGCCGTTTGCCGGTCTGGTTGATTGCAACATGATCGGGGAAGGCGATACCCGCGGCCTTCGCATCGTGGAAAGCGCACATGGTCAGGCGTTCACTGGTCGCATTGAAGCTGCGACCCTGCTCCGCGTCGATGCTCGCGACACCATGCTCTAGTCGCTTGTAGAAACGATGATCGACGTGATCTGGATCCCGAGGATCGGGCAACCGTGGAGTTGCCGGTATCGTGGATGCAACAGAGATCTGCTCGGCCTGTGGGCTGGTACTCCGCTCCTGGCCTCTCTCTTCTCGCAGCTCGTCCTCACGTCGGCTCGCCGCTGCCATTCGCACAGGCCCCGGCGTTGTCTGCGGCATACCGTCCTCCGCCACTCCCTGGCGGTTTGCTTCGCGCTGCGCCTGCTCGCGCGCCTCGCGGCCCTGTTCCGATGGGCGCTCGATCGCATGCGGTGACGAAGTGATGCTAGTCCGCGCGCGCTCGATGTCTGTGGGCGTGGTTTCGGCGGCAATCACATAGGTCTTGCCGTCCGCATCCAGCCGCAGACTGGCGATCGGACTGTCGAGACCATAGCGGCCGTCGCCCTGCGGTTTTACCTGCAGCGCAGTCGTCGCCGGGTCCAGGCCATTCGCCTCCCAAGTGGCGCGCACGGCATTTGCGGCAACAGCAATCTGTTGATCGCTCGCATCGACACCGGCGTTGCGGTAGGCGCCGGCGAGTGTGTCGCGCAAGCGCGCATCGGCATCCATCTGCGGCGCAGGCGGAATCTCGCGCGGTGGCGGCAAGCGTGCTTCCAGCACGGCACGGGTCGCCTCGAGTTCATCGTGCAGACGGCCGCTCGCAATGTGGCTACCGCTGACGCGATCGATCATGTCGTCATTCACCCAACGGCCGTTCGCCTGTCGCTGGTAGAGTTCGCCATCCGATCCCATCAACTTGTCTATATTCGTTCGGTTGTTGCGCACGGCTTCCGGCATTTCGCCATACGCCTGCCAGCCATTGCGAAGGTAGGTGTCCTCGTAGCGTGCGGCGATGGACGCCGGGCTGTTCGCGGCGTTCTCGACCACGATGGCGGCGGCCTGTCGATCCAGTCGTGCCGCGCGCTCGGCATCGGCCGTCTCGGTGTGGTGCGGCGTCATGCCGCGTTCCACGAACGGGCCGTAGACCTCGCGCTGCCACTTACCGGTTTCCGGATCGCGCTCCCAGTTCGATGATCGGCTGCTCTGCGTGTCGCCGGGTTGGGCCTGCAACGAGAACGGGTCGCGCGGCGTAGGCGGCCCGCCCAGTATCAATTCCGCCGATTTGCTCAAAGCCTGATATCTGAGTTGGTTCTCTGTGGCTGGCGACGCTCGGAGCTCGCCGCGCCGCGCGTTCTCGATGTTATCGTCGGTGCTGTCGATCAGAGCCTTGTACCGCCAGCCCTCAGAAGGCTTCTCGGGATCGAAGGTCCATTTGATGCCGCCGAGTTCCTGATTGTAGATCTTACGGTTATCGGTCCACTCGGCGAACTTGTCACCTGCGAACACACCCGCGACGCCACCTAAAGCGCCGGTGATAAACAGGCCCGGCCCGGTCTCCACACCCAGCAGTGCGCCGCCCGTCATACCGATGCCGACGCCGGTCCAGCCACCGACACTGCGCGCACCGAAGTGCATCAGCTCCGATTCCGCAGCCGTGGCATTGCCTTCGTTGCGCAGCCGGCTGGCCGTGCGTAGGCTGTCGACGGCGTCGTAGGTGTCCAGGGCGAGGCCGGCGATACCCAATGCTGTACCTGCGCGCACTCGTGCAGGGCGTACGCGGGTGACGTGATCCACCTCGATTGCTTCGCGCGCCGTGCGGTCAACGCTCTCGACGACATGATTCGCACTGCGTTCCGCCAGAAGATTCTCGCGTGTCGCAGGATTGACCTGAGAATTGTTCGCAAGATTCTCGGGCAAATCGCGATGCCATGTCTGCTGTTCTTTCCAGCCATCGCGCAGGTCGCGTGTGATGCCAGGGTCTTTCAGGCGCGCGTCGCGCGCGTCCTCAAGCGCCGCACCCGGCAACCGGGTATCTGTGCGACTGTCGTACAACTCCACACCTTCACGATTGAAGATGCGGATAGGAGTTCCGGTTTCCTTGGCGACCTGATTCAAGTTGTCTGGAAGGTCGCGATAGACCTGTTCTCGAATACCTTCAGGAACATAGCGTCCGTAGCCATCGAGATCGATTTTTTTCGCAAACCGCTCATCTACGCCAAGCTCGCTTTCGAGTCTATTCGCTGCAACCGCACGAACCTCAACGTCATAGCCCTTCGCCTTAAGCTCGTTGATGAGCGCAACCGCTTTGTCGCCATCGCCCAGGGTGGTGTCCAGAATCAGATTCTTTCGGCCCTCGATCGCAGCTGCTCGCAGTTCCTTGGCCCAGGCACTGGCATCGGGATGGGTATCGTCCGCCCAGGTGTAGGGGTGAGCATTGCGAAATTCCCCAACTCTGGGGTGCGCATCGCGAAGGCTGTCGGGGTCAACGACGATCACATCGTTTTTCAACTCGAACCGTGCTGCCTGCGTCAACCCGCCTTTCCCAGCACCGGGCTGGCCGGCGAGAATGATGACCTTCGGGTGTTCCAGCGATGTCTTGGATGCGAGATCGGCTTCGGCGAGCACCTTCTCTTGAAGAATTCTCGCGTGTTCCAGTTCCGACAGCCTTGATTCCTGTTCGCCCATGTCAGCGCCCCTTCCGTTGCTCGAAGAAGGCCCACAATTCGCCAAGGTCTGACATTCCTCCATTCACCGAACGGGCCTTCGACATCAGAAGTTCCGCTTGTTTCGCGCGGGAAATGGCTTCGACATCCCCGGACGCTTCCGCTGCCTTCAATTGATCGCGGGCCTCGGTGATGAAGGTTCCCAGCCTGCTTTCCAGCACCCAAATGGCCACCTCGAACGGGGGCGTCGCTTTGGATGGTTTTTCGATCACCGTGTTGAGTGCTTCCTGCAGGCGTTCGATGTGCCCCGGATACTCCGCGAGCATCTCGCGCAGTCGCTGCGGGACGGGGGGCAGTGGCAATGACGGCATGGCTATCGTCCTTTGATCAGTCGCTGATGTACGAGCTAGTAGAACTCGTGAGTGAGTATGGCGTGAAGAACCCGTTGACGCGCAGCCTATCGTCCGGCGTTCTATTGTGGCGGAACAAACACACGTCCCATGTCGGTCTGGCCGTGGATCATGTGGATGGAAGCATTTTCCATCGTTTTCTCACGTTCAAACCAATCGTAAGGACGATGCAGCCACTGCATGAGAAAGGCCCGAATAGTGACGCTGTGGCTGACGATCACCAGTTGATTGATGCCTTTCTTATCGTAGTCCCGGTGAAAGGTGCCGAATGCCTGATGCACGCGAATCGCGACATCGAATCGACTTTCGCCCATCGGCATCCTGGCCCAGAACTTCCCCTCGAATTCGACCTGCTTGTTGTAGTGCGCGGCCTCGTGCGGGAACACTTCGGGGAGCTGCGCTTCCGGAATGCCATCGAACAGGCCGAATTGCTGTTCGGCGAGATTGATGTGTTCCCGACGATCGAACTCGAATTTGTGGCGATCGCTCTCGTTGGATGTCGACGACACCGATTCGATACCGCGGATCACCTCATCGGCTGTCTGCCGCGTACGTGCGTAAGGCGAGACCCTGAATCGGGTTTTCGTCTCCGTCGTGTTGTGATCGAGGAAATACCGGCCAAGCCATTCGCCCGAAGCATAGGCCTGTTGCCGTCCCAAATCGGTGAGCGGAATTGCATGGTCCGCCAATTCAAAGTGCTTTCGCTTGTCGAGATTGCCGGCAGATTCGCCGTGGCGGATGAAAAACAACCGGAGCGGCGTCATCGCGCGTCCCGAGCATCGAAGGTAGGGCGCATGCGGATCGCGCGCGGGGAAGTTCCCCGATCGTTGCGCGGTTCGAGCAATCCCGGCGGGGCGGGAGACTGGGGGAAGGGCAGCACGGCGGAAGTCCTCTTGTCCACGGGGCGAGCACGGAGGCGCGGGTCATGGGCGACCCCCGGTGCGCTACGGCCCATGTTAGCCCGGCCCCTGCCGTTCGGGCTGCAGCGACCTCCGGAACACCCTAGAACTCCCTTTCAAATCAACTACCTATGGGCTGGAAAGAAAAAGTCCGTTTTCCAGCCGTCCTTCCACCTGCTTTCCAGCCGCTCGGTGAATAGTGTGTGTCTCGCCCGCTGCCATTGCAGCCTGTCGAGGAACACACCATGCAAGAGCGCAACACAGCGCAGGCCGTCACCGACGAGCCGCGCGCCTTCGATGAGACCCAACTGGCCCGACGCTGGGACATCTCCGTCCGCACCCTGCAGCAGTGGCGCCGGATGGGGATCGGGCCGATCTACCTGAAGCTCGGCAACCGGGTCAGTTACCGCCGCGAGGACATTGAGCAGTACGAGCGTCAGGCGCTGCGTCGCGGTACCGGCGAGCGCGCCTTCACATGAGCACCACGTCGATGAGCGATTCGATGCGCGCGGTGTCGGCGTGGGTGGATCTGTCCGTCGATCAGCTGATGGCGCTGACACCGCTGCAGACACTCCGCGCCGTCGAGCACCTGGAGGCTGCCACTGCGGGGCTCGATGCCCTTCGCTGCAAAATCGACACGGCGCTGGACGCGACCTACGGGGAACGCGTTCGCCATGCGTGCGCAGAGGCGGGCCAGGACGTGGGCTTCGTCGACATCAATGCAGGCGAGGTGTGCCTTCGCGTCGAGATCGCCGAGCAAGTGATGTGGGATCAGAGCCAGTTGGCCGCGATGGCCGCGCGCATCGCCAAAGGTGGCGAGTGCGTCGAGGCGTATCTCGACATCACCTACAACGTTCCCGAGACGCGGTGGTCGCAGTGGCCGCCCACGCTGCGCGACTCGTTCGCGCGCGCACGTCTCGTGACGCCTGGCACACCGACGTATCGGCTGCGTCCACGCGATCCCGTCTGACGCGCGTTCGCCGACGCGGTCGGCGTTTCCCTCCGTCGCAACTTTCCTTTCTGCTCGACGACTGGTGCCGCTGACGGCACCGGCGCTGGAGATCTTCATGTCCCAAGACCCCGTGCATCCGCCTGCCGAGCCGATGGTCGATGCCCGCACCGCGCATCAGACGCTGTGCATTCCGCTGCAGTGGCTCAACGACAAAGCTCAGCGCCGAGCGCGCGGGATCCCGGCGTATCGGATCGGCCATCTGCTTCGATTTCGACTGAGCGAGTTGGAACGATGGCGCGATCGCACCGCCACTGTGGTCGCGCCTGGGCTGGCGCAGCTTCCGGGGGCAGACAATGGCCGCGTCTGATAGGGGCGATCGCCACGCGTCTGGTGCAACGATGACGGCCTCCGGCGGCGACGACACGACCAACGCACTCCGCCTCGCGTTGCTGGAGCGCTTGGAGACGGTGCTGGCAATCCTCTTTCCGGACGGAAAGACACGTCGCGGCATCTTCCTGATCGGCGACGTGCTGGGAAGCGCTGGCGACAGTCTTGAGGTCGTGATCACGGGTGAGAAGGCAGGCCTGTGGATCGATCGCGCCGAAGGAACGGGCGGCGACGTGTTCGATCTGATCGCCGCACACCACCGGCTCGATGCGCGCTCCGAATTCCCGCGTGTCTTGGAGGAGGCCCGCCGCCTGCTCGGACGCGCGCCGTCGTCGCCGGTTCCGAAAAGCAAGCCGTACAAGCGACCGCCGGCGGAACCCCTCGGGCCGGCGACCGCGCAATGGGAATACCGCGACAGCGCCGGCCAGCTGCTCGCCGTGGTGTATCGCTACGACCCGCCCGGCGGCAAGAAGCAATTCCGGCCCTGGGACGCGGTGCGTCGCAAATGGGCCACGCCGGTGCCACGACCGCTGTACCACCAATCGGGCATTACGACGGCCGACACCGTCGTGCTGGTCGAAGGTGAGAAATGCGCCCAGTCGCTGATCGAGGCCGGCGTCATCGCGACCACGGCGATGCACGGCGCGAACGCGCCGGTCGAGAAGACCGACTGGACGCCGTTGGCCGGCAAGGCGCTGTTGATCTGGCCCGATCGCGACCGACCCGGTTGGGAGTACGCGATGGCGGTGGCGCAGGCCGCACTCGCCACCGGCGTGACGGCCTGCGACGTGCTGCTGCTGCCCGAGGATAAACCTGAGGGTTGGGATGCGGCGGACGCGCTGGCGGAGGGGTTCGATGTCACTGGCTTCATCGCCAGCGGCCCGCGCATGAGCATCAAACCCGCAACCGCGACGCCGACGCAAGAAGCCTCGGTGTGGGCGACCGATGATGCGCTCGCGCTGTCGTTCACTACCCGCTATGCCGAGGACTGGCGTTATTGCGCCGCTTGGGGCAAGTGGCTGCTGTGGGATGGCCGACGTTGGCAGGCGGACGAAACGCTCCTGGTCCAGCATTTGGTCAGGGCAGTCTGCCGCGAAGCCGCGCTGAACGCCGACTCGCACAGGCTCGCCGCGAAACTCGCCGCCAGCGGCACGGTCGGTGGCGTGGAACGGCTGGCCCGCACCGATCGCCGGCACGCGGCAACGGCCGAGGTGTGGGATGCGAACCCGTATGCGCTGAACACTTCCCGCGGCATCGTCGATCTGCGCAGCGGCCAAGTTCGACCGCACGCGCGCAGCGAGCACCACACCCGCCTGGCGACAGCCACGCCCCGCGGCGAGAGCGCTCGCTGGCGCGCGTTCCTTGGCGATGTCACCGGCGGCAACGCCGAGTTGCAGGCGTACCTGCAACGTATGGCGGGCTACTGCCTCACCGGCGCGACCAGCGCACACGCGCTGTTCTTCCTGTACGGCACGGGCGCGAACGGCAAGTCGGTGTTCGTGAACGTGCTGGCGACCATCCTCGGCGACTATGCGACCAATGCGCCGATGGACACGTTCATGGAAGCGCGCGGCGATCGGCATCCGACGGATCTGGCAGGCTTGCGCGGCGCGCGCTTCGTCGCCGCGATCGAGACCGAACAAGGCCGGCGCTGGAACGAATCGAAGGTCAAAGCGATCACCGGCGGTGACAAAGTTTCAGCACGCTTCATGCGCCAGGATTTCTTCGAGTACACGCCGCAGTTCAAGCTCGTCATCGCCGGCAACCACAAGCCGGCGATCCGCAACGTCGACGAAGCGATGAAGCGGCGCATGCATCTGATCCCGTTCACGGTGACGATCCCGCCCGAGCGTCGTGATCCGAAACTCACCGAAAAACTTCTCGCTGAGCGCGACGGCATCCTGGCCTGGGCGCTGGCCGGTTGCCTGCACTGGCAGCGCACAGGGCTTCAACCGCCCGCGATCGTGGTCTCGGCGACGGAGGAGTATTTCGAGGCCGAGGACGCCCTGGGGCGCTGGATCGACGAACGCTGCGTGCGCGAGGTCAACGCCAAGGCGCTAACCGGCGAGCTGTTCAACGACTGGAAGACTTGGGCCGAAGCCGCGGGCGAGTTCGTCGGCTCGCAGCGCCGCTTCTCCGATCTGCTGATTACCCGCGGCATCGAGAAGTGGCGCAACCCGCTGGGCGTGCGTGGCTTCCGGGGCCTCGGACTGAAGGTCGCCCTCCGCGTCGGGCACACCCCCTATGCCGACGACTGAGCCCGTCACCGCCCCCCGTCTGACGCAGACGCCACAGCCCATGATTAACCCCTACGCGTGTGCGCGCACGCACACATGGAAATTAACCATGCGCTGTGGCGACTGCGTCAGGCACACCTTCCACTGGATCTGTGTATGACCCGCACCCTCCTCCCGCTCGACCTCGACACCCACTCCTTCACGCGGCAACGCCCCGAGCGCGGCGGCATGCCCGGCACGCAAGCGGCCATTGCGCAGGAGGACGGAGCATGACCCTGTGGACATTTGAAGAGGTCGAGTACCGCTTCCACGAGGCGGCGGTGACCTCACACCGACTGCCGCCTGCGCGCGTCGCCGGCTACGTCACGCACTGGCCCGAGATCGCGCGCCAGTCGTGGGAGGGCTACGCGGATGAGCTGACGATCCTCCGGATCCCGGCGACGCCTGTCGCGATCGATCGCTTGATCGAGACCACGCAGTGGCTGCTGTGGTTGAGCGTCGAGCAGCGCAAGTTGGTGTGGGCGCGCGCGCGTTACGTGCCGTGGAAAGTGATCTGCCAAGAACTCGGGTGCGTGCGACCGACGGCGTGGCGTCGTTGGCGACATGCGTTGACGATCATCGTGGTCCAACTCAATGGCCAACCGCCTCGCATCAAGGACGACACCGCAGCGTCGCGCAACGTAACGTAGTCGGTCGTAAGCGCATCGGCTGGATCGCAAAACCCCTGCGTATTCGGTGCAACACACCCCCCGCTCGCGGTGTATCGTTTGCCCCACGGTCGACATGCTCCCTGAAGCGCAACGCCTTCACCGCAGCAGCGACCGAGAAGGTCAGAAGTAGCCCCACACGGTCTACGGGTCCTTCCTGCGCCTCGGCTTAAGCGGGGGGCAGCGCCGCAGAACCCCGCTACCGTCTGCACACGAATTGAGGTTTGCACGGTTTGCAGGGTTTGCGGTTTGCACCCCGCAGTTTGCAGCCTTCGGTTTGCACCCCATCTTCTCACCAGCCCATCGGCCATTGCGATCGCGATCCCCCCTGTTCCCGGGCGCGATGGTCGGTGGGCTTCTTTTTTGAGCCCACGATGTCCAAAGTCCTCACCGTCGAGACCCGCCCGGTCGAGACGCTGATTCCCTATGCGCGCAATCCCCGCACGCACAGCGACGCGCAGATTGCGCAGATCGCCGCGAGCATCGTGGAGTTCGGTTGGACGAACCCGATTCTTGTTGATGGCGAGAGCGGTGTAATCGCCGGCCACGGCCGATTGCTCGCCGCGCGCAAGCTCGGGTTGAGCGAGGTGCCGGTGATCGAGTTGGCGCACCTGAGCGCAGCGCAGAAGCGCGCGCTGGTCATCGCCGACAATCGCATTGCCCTGGAAGGTGAGTGGGACGATGCGATGTTGGTGCTGGAGCTGGCGGACCTTGCGGAAGCCGGGTTCGAGTTGGATCTGACCGGATTCTCGGCAACCGAGATCGAACGTCTGCTCGATGCCGTCGAGACCTCGGGCGCGACCGACACGCCGGCCGCATCGAACGATGCCCCGCCGGCAGACGCTGAAGACGACGATTCGGAGGACGAGGACGACACGACCGCACCGCCTGCGGACCCCATCTCGCGCGTCGGCGACGTGTGGCGCATCGGCCCGCATCGTCTGATCTGCGGCGACGCCGCCGACTCCGCGGTCGTCGCCGCGCTCATGCAGGGCGAGCAGGCACACCTGTGCATCACCTCGCCGCCCTATGCCCAGCAACGCGACTACGCCACTGGTGGCATCGGCGATTGGGATGCGCTCATGCGCGGGGTCTTCGGTGCCGCGCGCGCCGCGCTGCGGGACGATGCGCAACTGCTGGTCAATCTCGGCCTCGTGCATCGCGACAACGAAGTGCAGCCCTATTGGGATGCCTGGATCGCGTGGATGCGCGATCGCGGTTGGCGTCGATTCGGCTGGTACGTTTGGGACCAGGGGCCGGGCTTGCCAGGCGACTGGGCGGGCCGCCTCGCCCCGAGCTTCGAGTTCGTCTTCCACTTCAATCGCCACAGCCGCCGCGCGAACAAGACGGTGCCTTGCAAGTTCGCGGGACGGGACACCCATCTGCGTGCGGACGGATCGTCGACCGCCATGCGTGCCCCGGATGGCGAAGTCGACAGTTGGTCGCATGCCGGCCAGCCAACGCAGGCCATGCGGATTCCCGACTCGGTGATCCGTGTGATGCGGCACAAGGGCGTGCTCGGTCGCGGCATCGATCATCCGGCGGTGTTCCCGATTGCGTTGCCGACGTTCGCGATCGAGACCTACACCGATGCGGGCGAGTTGGTGTACGAACCCTTCGGCGGCAGCGGCACGACGCTGATCGCCTGCGAGCGCACCGGCCGCGTCTGTCGCGCCGTGGAGATCGCGGCCGAGTACGTCGATGTCGCGCTGGAACGTGTTCGCCAACAATTGCCCGGACTACTGATCACGCTCGAAGCGACCGGGCAGTCCTTCGATGCGGTGGCGGCCGAGCGCCTTCCCGCGGCGCGGGCAGCGGCATGAGCTGGGTCGCCGACACCATCGCGCATTGGCCGCTCGCGCGGCTGCTGCCGTATGCGAACAACGCGCGCACCCACTCGGACTAACAAATCGCGCAGATCGCAGCGAGCATCGTCGAGTTCGGATTCACGAACCCGATCCTCGTCGGCGGCGACGGCGTCATCGTCGCCGGGCACGGTCGGCTCGCCGCCGCGCGCAAGTTGGGTCTGACGGCGGTGCCAGTGGTTGTCCTCGATCACCTGACGCCGACGCAGCGCCGCGCGCTGGTGATCGCGGACAACCGCATCGCCGAGAACGCCGGCTGGGACGAGAGCCTGCTGCGCGCTGAACTGGAAGCGCTGCAGGAAGAGGGTTTCGATCTGGACCTGACCGGCTTCGATCCGGATGCGCTCGCCGACTTACTGGCCGGCGAGGAGACGGACCAGACAGGTGATGTCGACGACGACGAAGTCCCCGAGGAGACCATCGAGCCCGTATCGCGGCCCGGCGATCTGTGGGTGCTGGGCGAGCACCGTGTGCTCTGCGGCGATGCGACCAATGCCGAGAGCTACGCGCGTCTGCTGCCGGGCGAACGCGCCGACATGGTCTTTATCGATCCACCGTACAACGTCGACTACGCCAACAGCGCCAAGGACAAGCTGCGCGGCACGCAGCGTCCGATCCTCAACGACAACCTCGGCGCCGATTTCCACGCGTTCCTGGTCGCGGCACTGACCCCGACCCTTGGCCACTGCCAGGGTGCGGTCTACATCGCGATGTCCTCCAGCGAGCTGGATACCCTGCAGGCCGCGTTCCGCGCCGCGGGAGGTCACTGGTCGACCTTCATCATCTGGGCAAAGCACACCTTCACCCTTGGCCGTGCCGACTACCAGCGCCAGTACGAACCGATCCTCTACGGCTGGCCGGAAGGCGCACAGCGCCACTGGTGTGGCGATCGCGACCAGGGCGATGTGTGGCAGATCAAGAAGCCGCAGCGCAACGATTTGCACCCGACGATGAAGCCGGTGGAATTGGTCGAGCGCTGCCTCCGCAATTCGAGCCGGCCGGGTGATCTGGTGCTGGATAGCTTCGGCGGTTCGGGCACGACCCTCATCGCCGCCCACAAGAGCGGTCGGCGCGCGCGGCTGATGGAGCTGGACCCGAAGTACGTCGATGTCATCGTGCGCCGCTGGCAGACCTGGAGCGGTGAGCAGGCGGTGCGGGAGGCCGATGGCGTCCCGTTCGATGCGGTGGCCCATGCCTGAACGCGATGGGCGCGGGTCTCCTCGGTCGCACCTTGACTGTATCGCAATTGAGAGACAGCATAGGCACCAGGAGGGCCCTCTCATGGCCGGTCAGACCTCAATGCTCCACGTCCGCGTGGACGAAGCGCTCAAGACCCAAGCCGCCGAAGTGCTGGCCGGGGTCGGGCTGACCGTGTCCGACGCGGTGCGGATTCTGCTGACCCGCGTGACCAAGGAGGGCGGGCTGCCGGCGGGTCTGACGGTCGATGCCGAGGCTTACGACGCCTGGTTTCGCGCCAAGGTGCAGCAGGCCCTCGCCGACCCGCATCCACCGATCGCGCACGACGCGGTCATGGATGAGGCTCAGGCCATGATCGACAAGAAGCGTCGTGCTCGCAGTTGAGTGGCGATCAACGGCACGCGCCGATCTGCTGGCGATCATCGACTACATCTCCGACGACAACCCCGACGCCGCGCAGGCGCTGAAGGACGAGATCGAGTCCAAGGTGTCGATGTTGCGAACGCACCCGATGGCGTTCCGGCAGGGGCGCGTCGCGGGCACGCGCGAGTGGGTCGTTCGATCGAATTACGTGGTGGTGTATCTGGTGGACGCGCAGACCATCACCATTCTTCGGATCCTGCACGCCGCACAGCAGTGGCCGTAACTCCAGTGGCGACGTGCAGACGCGCTTGCGAGACGATCAGTCTTCGGTGGTCTCGTCGTTGATCGTGGCGTGGATCACAAACCCGGTGAGGTAAGGCAGCCCGTGCGGGATGCCGTAGTCGATCGCGGTGCGCCGCTTGATGGTCATGCGCATCCACGACGCGACAGTGGTGGCGATCGCGTCGGGCAGCGCCTGACCGTGGTACTGATGGCCGCAGACTTCATCGGCGAAGTGCCGTCCGGCCTTGCTGTCGAGAAAGGCGCGCACCGCGTCGAGCGACTCGCCGGTGGCCTCGACGATCGCGGTCATCGCCAGGGGCCAGGCGACGCTGGCGTAGCCGCCCATCGTGCCCCAGAAGCCCCAGCTTTCGTTTTCGGTGGCGGGGATGTGGGTCTGCGTGCTTGTGTTCATGTGGTGTTGTTTGTGGTGTGGTGTGTGTGCGGACATGAACGCGCTGTTCGCGGTAGAAGCCAAGCGTTTTCCCGCTGTTTTTTGCTTCTTTTTTCGAGCGCTTATTCGCTGCACAATCAATCCGTGAAAGCGCGGCTTGCGGGCGATTTTCGATGCGCAAGGCCGTGCCGGAGCACGGCCCTACGCGGCGCTGCGTTGCGCTGCGACATCACGCGGTCGCTTCCGCGTCTTGGATGCGATACACCCGCATGCCGCCTTCGGCTTTGTCGGAGGTGATCGTCAAGTTGAGTTTCTTCTTGAAGGCACCGGCGAAGGTGCCGCGCACGGTGTGGGCCTGCCACTGCGTCGCGTCGCAGATCTGCTGGATCGTGGCGCCCTCGGGGCGTCGGAGCATGGAGATGACCTGCGCTTGCTTGCTGTTCTCCCGGCTACGCGGTGCATCGCGTGTCGCGGCGACATCCGGCTTCGGTGTCGCGGCCTTGCGCGCATTCTTGCGTGCGGGCTTGGCGGTGTTGTCTCCGGCAGGTTTGGTCAACTGGCTGGTCGTGGACGCGTGAGGGCGCGGGCGGCCCAGCGCATCGTAGGCCTCGGCGGTCACGATCCAGTCGCCGCCGTGGCCGATGACCAGGCCGCGCTTGAATAACGATTCGATCACCTTCTGGCGTGCGCCGCCTTTGATGGTGTCGGGGAACCAGTCGAGTTTGCCTTGCGGATGCGCGATGGCGCGCATGAGGATCGCGCTCTGGTTCTCGCTCAACGCGATGGGCTTGGCATTTGTTTCGGTGTTCATGAGGTGCTCCTGAGGGGTGGTGTGGTTGGCGCGATGGGATGAACGCGCTGTTCCGCATAGAAGCCAAGCGATATCCCAAACCATCCACGCGTGTTCAGCACTCAGACGGCCTGTCGCCGCGAAGCGCGCTGCTCGCGCGTGAAGTCAAGTCATTCATCGATCATCGGCATGGGACTTTCGATTCGCGCCTACGCGCGCCATCGCGGCGTGACGGACACTGCCGTCCACAAAGCGATCCGCGCCGGACGCATCACGCCCGAGGCCGATGGCACGATCGATGCGGTGAGGGCCGATGCGGAGTGGACGCGCAATTCCGCGCCCGCACGCAACGGCACACAGGCACGCGCGCCGCGTGTTGCGATGCCGGAGACGGCCGACGCGGGCCGCGAGGCCGGCGTGGCAGCGCTCCCTGCGGGCGGTGCATCGCTGTTGCAGGCGCGAACCGTCAACGAAGTCGTCAAGGCGCAGACGAACAAAGTGCGGCTGGCGCGGCTCAAGGGCGAGTTGGTCGAACGCTCTCAGGTGGTCGCGCATGTGTTCAAACTGGCGCGCGATGAGCGCGATGCCTGGCTCAACTGGCCGGCGCGCGTCTCGGCGCAGATGGCAGCGACGCTCGCGGTCGATCCGCATGCGCTGCACCTCGCGCTGGAGGCGGCGGTGCGCGACCACTTGCGCGAGTTGGGCGAGCTGCGTCCACGGATCGATTGAGCATGCTCGATTACGAAGGCGCGGACGCCATCGACCGCGCCTGGCGCGACGGATTGACGCCCGATCCGCTGGTATCGGTCTCGGAGTGGTCCGACCAGCACCGGATGCTCTCCAGCAAGGCGTCCGCGGAACCGGGACGCTGGCGCACCGCGCGCACACCGTATCTGCGCGAGATCATGGATTGCCTCTCGCCGGCCTCGCCGGTCGAGCGCGTAGTGTTCATGAAGGGCGCGCAGGTCGGCGGGACGGAGTGCGGCAGTTGCTGGATCGGCTACGTCATCCACCACGCGCCCGGGCCGATGATGGCGGTCTGGCCGACCGTGGAGATGGCCAAACGCAACTCCAAGCAGCGGATCGATCCGCTGATCGAGGAGTCGCCGGTGTTGGCCGAGCGCATCGCCCCCGCGCGGGCGCGCGACTCTGGCAACACGATCCTGGCGAAGGAGTTCCGCGGCGGCGTGCTGGTGATGACCGGCGCGAACAGCGCGGTCGGCTTGCGTTCGATGCCGGTGCGGTATCTGTTCCTCGACGAGGTCGACGGTTACCCGCTTGATGTCGAGGGCGAAGGCGATGCGATCTCGCTGGCTGAAGCGCGCACGCGCACTTTCACGCGTCGCAAGATTTTCATCGTCTCGACGCCCACGATCGCGGGCGCCAGCAGCATCGAGCGTGAGTACGAGGCGTCCGACCAGCGTCGGTACTTTGTCCCGTGCCCGCACTGCGCGCATACGCAGTGGTTGCGGTTCGAGCAACTGCGTTGGGAGCGTGGTCAACCAGAGACGGTGACCTACGTCTGCGAGTCGTGCGAGCAACCCATCGCCGAGCACCACAAGACGGCGATGTTGGAGCAGGGCCAGTGGCGAGCGACGGCCACCGGGACCGGCCGCACGGCCGGGTTTCACTTGTCGTCGCTCTACAGCCCGGTGGGCTGGCGTAGTTGGCGCGAGATCGCAGCGGCGTGGGAGAGCGCGATCGACAAAACGACCGGCTCCGCTTCCGCGATCAAGACGTTCAAGAACACGGAACTCGGCGAGACCTGGGTCGAGGAAGGCGATGCGCCGGACTGGCAGACGTTGCTGGAACGGCGCGAGGACTACCGCATCGGCACCGTGCCGCATGGCGGGCTGCTACTGGTGGCCGGCGCAGACGTGCAGAAGGATCGGATCGAAGTCTCGGTGTGGGCGTTCGGCCGCGGCAAGCGGGCGTGGCTGATCGAACATCGCGTACTGATGGGCGACACCGCACGCGATGCGGTGTGGACAGCACTCGACGCCATGCGCCGAGAAACTTGGACGCATGCGGGCGGTGCCCAGGTGCCGTTGGCGCGGCTCGCGATCGACACCGGCTTCGCGACGCAGGAGGTGTACGCCTTCGTGCGCACCTGCCGCGACAGCCGGGTGATGGCGGTGAAGGGCACGGCGCGCGGTGCCGCACTGATCGGCACGCCGACGGCGGTCGATGTCACCGTTGCCGGCAAGAAGCTGCGCCGCGGCGTGAAGGTGTACACGGTGGTGGTCGGCATCGCGAAGCAGGAGCTGTACCACCATCTGCGCCTGCAAGTCGATGTGGCGGCGGACGGCATCACGGCGGTCACGCCCGCCGGGTACATCCACTTGCCGAAGATCGACGCCGAGTTCCTACAGCAGTTGTGCGCGGAACAGTTGATCACGCGGCGGGACCGGAACGGGTATGCGGTGCGCGAGTGGCAGAAGCTGCGCGAACGCAACGAGGCGCTCGACTGCTACGTCTATGCGCGCGCCGCGGCGGCGGCGGCCGGATTGGATCGTTTCGAGCACCGCCACTGGCGCGAGTTGGAACGCTCGCTCGGCATTGCCGAGACGACGGACTCACCGCCGATCGCCACCATCGAACCCTCGGACCAGGCCACCGGAGACGGTGGCCTGTCCACATCGGCGCGTCCGAATCGTCGGCGCGTGATCAAGAGCCGCTGGCTCCATCGCTAATTCCCAACGAGTCACTACCGCATGGCCTACACCTACGAACAGCTCGCCGCACTGGAGCGCGCACTCGCGACCGGCGTGCAACGCGTCACCTTCGGCGATCGCACGGTCGAGTATCGCTCGGTCGAGGAACTGATCGCCGCCATCGACGTCGTGCGACGCGCGCTGGAGGCGCAGGCGATCGCGGCCGGGACCGCGAAGCGTCGTCCGCGCCGCGTCGTCGCGAACACCGACAAGGCGACGTGATCGCATGAGCTGGTGGTCTCGGCTGCGCACTCGACTGTTTGGCGCGTCGCCGACCTATGACGGCGTCGGTGGCGGGCGTCGCGCCAGGTTTTGGCAAGTCGGTAACCCGGGCGCGGTCGCGGCACTGGCGTTTGCGCAGGACGAGTTGCGCGCCAAGAGCCGCGATCTCGTCCGTCGCAACGCCTGGGCCGCGGCCGGGGTCGAGGCGTTCGTGGCAAACGCGATCGGCACCGGCATCAAGCCGCAGTCGATGCTGAGCGACACCGACCAACGCGAAACCATCCAAACGCTGTGGCGCGATTGGTGCGAGGAGGCGGACACCGCGGGCCTGACCGACTTCTACGGCCTGCAAGCGCTGGCCTGCCGGGCGATGCTCGAAGGCGGCGAGTGTCTGGTGCGGCTGCGCTACCGGCGTCCGGAGGATCGCCTCAGCGTCGGCCTGCAGTTGCAGTTGCTCGAACCCGAGCACCTGCCGGCGATGTTGAACCGCGAGTTGCCAAACGGCAACGCGATCCGCGCGGGCATCGAGTTCAACGCGCTTGGGCAGCGCGTCGCCTACCACCTCACGCGCAGTCATCCTGGCGACGGCATGCTGGCGCCGATGTCGGCGCACGGCGGGCTCGACACGGCGCGCGTGCCGGCCGATGAGGTGCTGCACCTGTTCCGGCCCTTGCGGCCTGGCCAGATCCGCGGCGAGCCGTGGTTGGCGCGGGCGCTGGTGAAGCTGCACGAACTCGACCAGTACGACGATGCCGAACTCGTGCGCAAGAAGACCGCGGCGATGTTCGCCGGCTTCATCACCCGCAGCGGTCCGGAAGACCCCTTGCTCGGCGAAGGCGAGGCCGATGCGCAAGGTGTGGCGTCGGCGAGTCTGGAGCCCGGCACGATGCAGTTTCTTGAGCCAGGCGAGGACGTGAAATTCTCGCAGCCGGCCGATGTCGGATCGAGCTACGCCGAGTTCATGCGCCAGCAGTTCCGGGCCGTCGCCGCCGCGATGGGCATCACCTACGAGATGCTGACCGGCGACCTGACGCAGGTGAACTACTCCTCCATCCGCGCCGGGCTGCTGGAATTCCGGCGCCGCTGCGAGGCGATCCAGCACAGCGTGATCGTCCATCAACTGTGTCGCCCGCTGTGGCGCGCGTGGATGACGCAGGCCGTGCTCGAAGGCGCGCTGGTGCTGCCCGGCTATGCGCGCGGTGGCGTTGCGCGCCGTCGCGCGTACACGGCCGTGAAGTGGGTCGCGCAGGGCTGGCAATGGGTCGATCCGAAGAAGGAGTTCGACGCGATGATCGCGGCAATCCGCGGCGGCTTGCTCTCGCGCTCGGAAGCGATTTCCAGTTTCGGCTACGACGCCGAGGACATCGACCGCGAGATCGCCGCCGACAACGCCCGTGCCGATGCGCTGGGTCTGGTCTTCGACTCCGATCCCAGGCATGACCGCCCGACGACCCCGTCGGCCACTGAACCTTCTTCGCAGACGTCTCGATGACCTCACTTGTTCACCTGGCGTCCCGTCTGTACGGGACGCCGCTGCTGATCGCGCGCGCCAAACTCGACACGCTGCTCGCCGTGCTCGGCCCGCGCATCGGTCTGGCGCATACGGACCTCGCATTGCCGGCGATCACGCCGACCTCGCAAGCACCGACGCCATCGATGCCGGGCATCGCGATCATTCCGATCCACGGCACGCTGGTGCGCCGCGCACTGGGACTGGAGGCTGCCTCGGGCCTCACGTCCTACGCACGCATCGCGGCCGATCTCGACGCGGCGCTCGCGGCCCCGGAGGTCGCGGGCATCCTGCTCGACATCGACTCGCCCGGCGGTGAAGCCGGCGGCGTGTTCGAGTTGGCCGAACGCATCCGCGCGGCGAGTGCGATCAAACCGATTTGGGCGCATGCCGGCGATAGCGCGTTCTCGGCCGGCTACGCGATCGCCTGCGCCGCGCAACGTTTGTCGCTCGCGCAGACCGGCGGCGTCGGCTCGATCGGCGTGATCGCGTTGCACATCGACCAGTCGGTGCGCAATGCGCAGAACGGCCTGAGCGTGACCGCGCTGTATGCCGGCGCTCACAAGAACGATGCCACCCCGCACGCGCCGCTGACGCCGCAGGCGACCGATGCACTGCAATCCGAAATCGACCGCCTCTACGCGCTGTTCGTCGATCACGTCGCGCAGATGCGCGGCCTGGATGTGGCGACCGTGCGTGCGACCGAGGCGGCACTGTTCTTCGGCGAAGACGCGGTCACCGCAGGCCTGGCCGATGGCCTCGCGTCCTTCGACGCCACGCTCGCCGATTTCGCCACCGCCCTGCGCGGACGCGGCCGTTCGCCCGGTTCCTCCACACCGCTTGCGTCACCGATGCGGCTTGCCCTTCCCCCTCCCACGGAGCCCTCTATGACTGTGCCCACCGAGGCGGCGCCCGCGCCGTCCACGCCCCCTGTTGTGCCCGCACCCACCACGGCGCCGGCCGTCGCGCCGGCCCCGCCAGCATCGGCGACGTCCGCCGTGTCGTCCGCCGTGTCGCCCCCCGCGGATCCCCACGCCGATGCGGTCGCGGTCGCCGAGCTGTGTCTGCTCGCCGGCTGTCCCGAGCGCACCACCGAGTTTCTTGCGGCACGCCTGTCCGCGTCGCACGTCCGCCAGGTGCTGCTGCAGGCCCGTGCCGATCAGGTCGATATCGCCTCGCACCACCTCGCGGATGCGGCACCGGCCGCCGCCGCGACCACCGCCAATCCCGTCGCCGACGCGGTGCGCAAGCGTCTCGGCACGACCCCAGCCGCAGGAGCCTGAGCGATGGCCGTTCTCCACGAACCGATCACCCTCGGCGATCTGCTCAAGTACGAAGCGCCGAACCTCTACTCGCGCGACGAGGTCGTCATCGCGCCGGGCCAGACCCTCGCGCTCGGCGCGGTCGTCGGCCGCATCACTGCGACGCACGAAATCGTCGCCCTCGATCCCACGGCGAGCGATGGCCGCGAGACCGTCGTCGGCGTTCTGCTCGAAGCGGTGACCGTTGCACGCGGCGAACGCCGCCGCAGCGTGATCGTGTCGCGCCACGCGATCGTTTTTGGCGGCGCGCTGGTGCTGCCCGCTTCCCTTACCTCCGAACAGACCGCCACTGCGCTTGCGCAGCTGGCGGCGCTCGGCGTCCTCGTCCGTCAGTTCCCGCAGAGCACGACCCATGCAGAATCCCTTCAGTAACCCCGCGTTCTCGATGGCTGCGCTCACCGCCGCCATCAACCTGATTCCGAACCGCTACGGACGGCTGCAGGAGCTGGACCTGTTCCCCGAGAAGCCGGTGCGGCTGCGCCAGATCCTGGTCGAAGAGAAGGCCGGCGTGCTGACCTTGCTGCCGACGCGGCCGCTCGGCGCACCCGGCACGGTCAGTGCGAGCCCCAAGCGCCGCATGCGCTCCTTCGTCGCACCGCACATCCCGCATGACGACGTCATCCTGCCGGCCGACGTGAGCGGCTTGCGTGCCTTCGGCTCCGAGACCGAGCTCGAATCGATCGCCAGCGTCGTCGCCGAGCGCCTGGAGATGATGCGCAACAAACACGCGATCACGCTCGAACATCTGCGGATGGGTGCGCTCAAGGGCCAGATTCTGGATTCCGACGGCAGCGTGCTCTACGACCTCTACGATGAGTTCCGCATCGCCCAGCAGCACGTCCCGTTTGGGATCGACAACCCGAACAACGGGACCGATGTGAAGCAGAAGTGCATCGAGACACTGGCGTTGATCGAGGAAGGCCTGCTCGGCGAGTTCATGACAGGCGCGCGCGTGCTGTGTTCGCAGGAGTTCTTCGCCGCCCTCACTTCGCACAAAGACGTCAAGACCGCCTACACGCAGTGGCAGCAGGGCGCGGTGCTGATCAACGACGTGCGCAAGGGCTTCAACTTCGGCGGGCTGGTCTTCGAGGAGTACCGCGGCAAGGCCTCCGATCTGGAGGGCACGGTGCGGCGCTTTATCGCGCCGGGCGAAGCCCACGCCTTCCCGATCGGCACGCTCAACACCTTCGCGACCTACAACGCGCCAGCCGACTTCAACGAAACCGTCAACACGCTTGGCCAACCGCTCTACGCCAAGCTCGACGCGCGCAAGTTCGACCGCGGCACCGATGTGCATACGCAATCCAATCCTCTGCCGCTGTGTCTGCGTCCCAGCGTGCTGGTGAAACTCTCGATCAACTGAGGCCCCCCATGACCACGACCACAGGGCTGGCGGCGTCGCCACCGGCCGGGGATCGCTTTGCCCGCACGATCGAGCGCGTCCTGATCCACGAGGGCGGCGATGCCGATGATCCGCGCGACGCGGGCGGCAGAACGCGCTGGGGGATCAGCCAGCGCACGTATCCCACCCTCAACATCGCCACGCTCACGCGCGCGGAAGCGATCGCGCTGTACCGGCGCGACTTCTGGATACCACTGCAGGGCGACGCATTGCCGCCCGCGCTCGCCTTCCAGGCGCTCGATGCCGCCGTGAACCACGGCGTCGGTCGCACCGTGCGCTGGCTGCAGCGGCTGGTCGGCGTGCGCGTCGATGGGCAGCTCGGACCACTCACGCTCACCGCAATCCAGGCCGCCGACCAGCGCGGGTTGATCCCGCGCCTGCTCGCCCTGCGCCTGGACCTCTACGTCGAACACGAGCGCTTCGCGACGTTCGGACGCGGTTGGACACGGCGCATCGCCGAGAACCTGCGCTATGCCGCGCGAGATCTTGCATGAGTACGCCGCTTGATCCCGCCTTCGAAGCGGCGCATGACGCCCTGTTCGCGGTGTTCGGCGAGCCGGCATTCGTGCGACGCGGACGTGCGGCCCCGAAGGCTGTGCATGTCGTCATCACCTTTGGCGTGCGGGAACTCGGCGACCACAGCCAGGGCGTCTCGAGGGTCACGACCGTGAAGTTCCGCAACGCCGAGTGGTCGCCGCGAACGGGCGATTGGGTCCAACTGCCCACGACCCGATTGCGCATCAATCGCATCGTGCTCGACGATGGGATCGTCACCGAGGCGGTGCTGTTTGGCTGAGACCCCGATCCCTTGGGCGATTCTCGAACTGGTGCAGACGCGCTTGCGCACCATTCGCAAAGCCGGTGGCTATCGCACCGACGCCGGCCGCGATGTGCGTCTGGAACCCGCGTCGTTCGATCCGAACGACGCGCCGCGGCTAACCTTGTATCCGCTGACGATGCTCGTGCCCGACGACGCGCGCAGCGCAGGCGAACGCGGCTTCAGCTTTGTCGTCGAAGCCCTCGTACCCGTGAAGCTCGACAATGCGCAAGCGCGCATCGTCGAAACGATGGCTGACATCGAGGATGCGCTCGACGGCTACCTGCAGGTGCCGCTGGCTTTGCCGTTGCAGTTTCAGGAGGCGGTGTTGCTCGATCGCCCCGACGGCGTCGCCGCGATGGCCGCGCAGGTGATGTTCGGCACGCGCTATCGACACTCGAGAGGCTAGATCACGTTCACGCTGCAGCCGCCAACGTGACGACTGCAGCGTGCCCGTAGTGGATAGATCATTCGACAGCCCGGATCCCAACGATGACCCGCTCGCGTCATTTACCTCTTTGAGGAGAGCGTTAGGGGCGTCGAGACGAAGATTCCGATGTCGAAGTCCTCTTCTTCGGTCCACCCGAGCCTGACACCACCGGAAAACAAGCCATCGGCTCTGCAAACTAGGAAAATGGGGAGGTCAAAAGCATTCTCATCGGAGTCCAAATCGTGCGACACCTTCAGGCTGAACGGGAAGCCCCAAGCGTCCGATCGATACTCACCCCAAGCGATAGTGCGATTTTGATCCTTGGGAGGTGTAAGTGCCCCTTGCTGACATACAGTAGGCAGACTGCTCGCTGGTGGGCAGATGATGGACTGCTTTCCCGCCTCTTTTTTGCGAAGTAAATCTGCCCCAAATCCAAACATATGCCTGCGCGAGCTAGGAGTCCAGTAGAAGGACGCTCCAACGCTCCATTCGATTTCTCTGTCTGTTTGCTTCTGCATGTTCCGATCAAAGTAGGCGAACTTCGCGCGGTTTGCCTTTGCCGAAAGCGCGTAGCTTCGGGCAGAGCCCAGGTGCTTTTTGGAGAATGATGTCAGCTTCTCTGCCAGGACATTGTCGGTCTCAGCTTGTTCGAGAAGGCGCTGATAAGAGCATTCATCGGGAGACGGCTTGAAGTCTTTACACAGATTCTGCCAATCGTCGTTTTCGTCCAGACTCCAGAGGAAAAGCGTGTCGGATGAATGCCATGCATACGTGTAGCTGGCGCTCAGGCCGGGCGAGAACCCATCCAGCGTCGCGAAATTAGAACGACTGTTTTCTGCGTCATCGAGTGGCGCTGAAAGGTTGAGTGACCATGAAGTTGATCTTGACCTTACCTCGGGGCCAGACCCTAGCTGGTCAGTGTTCTTGATCTCTTGCGATACTCCATCAACAGAGCGCCCAATCAAAAAGCTTGCCTGCGCTTTGTCCTGTTTGAAATCAAGCTGAAATGTCGGCGTTGGAACCGCGAGCGCTCTGTCCACTGGCACGCGCGAACGCTTTCCATCGAATGCACTCTGTTCCAACGGCGGCCCTTTGCCCTCCAACATGCCTGAGGCTATGGGCGGCTGCACTGCCTGTGGCGGATTGGCTTGCGACTGCGTGATACGTTCCTGTTCTACCTGATCTTTGGCTTCTTTGCTCGAAGTTGAGGAAAGGATTTCTTCCCTGATCTTCTGCCGCTCTTTTTCGAGAGCCTGTTCAATACGAATAGAAATCAGCCTCTCAATTTCCGCCTGCTGCTCTGGTGTGAACTGGTCTTTTGCATACGAACTGAATGACGCCATTGCGAGCGCTAGCACCAAGATCGTGATTTTCATGCTTGCTCATCCTTGAGTTCAAAATCGACAGTTCCGAAATTGACCGTGCCTAGGGAAATCTTCGTTGTTGTCGTAGGAATCGTTTTGATGGGCTTTTCTACCCCATCCTTCTTGAAGTCGATCTTTACAGCGTCGCCCTGACCTCCGCGGATCATCCAGTTGATCTTGTATTTTCCAGCCTGCAGATCGAAGTGCCCGCGGTTGTTCTCAAGTATTACTTGGAACCCCTGGATGGGCTTCTTGCCCTTCGTCTTGATGATGATGATGACCTCGACTACTCCTGCACTTCTTTCAACTGTCACTGTGATAGGTGTGGTAGGCATATCCATGGCTCCTTCCTGGCCCAGGCTAGTCTGTGAATGATTAGTGCATATACCTCTCTGGCTGCCTTGCAGCTACTCCATCTTGGCCCTCCGTGCTGATGTGATCTCAACCTGATACTGATGGCAGTCCACCTAGGGCGCCGACCATGCGTCGTTAGTTGGTTGATCCAGTGGCAATCCTGCAATCAGCACTGTGATGCAACCGTGATCGAAGACCATCTGGCGATCCTGGTGCGCGAAATGGTTCCCGCTACTCCTCACGACTGCAGCACAATCTTTCGCCGCGCAGCATCGCGAAGCTCAGCGAACTCGGCCTCGAGCGTTTCGTTCGAAACATGCCTGCCCTCGCCAATCTTCATGCGGGCACGGTCGATCTTGTCCCGCAAGAACGCCTCGTAGTCTGGGTGCCGCTCAGCATCCGCGGCGCCAATGAATTCATCGCGCATTTTCAACTCCTGCATCAAATGAGCGCGGTGGTTTTGGCCACAACGCGTCTTCCCCGACCAACTTATATCTTATGCCCACAATCGTGACGAGGCGGCAATGAATCCCGGCGGCATCTTGGGCCTCCACGCGGATCTCGACGGGCACCTCGCCGCCGCCCGCAATCTCAGCGCCCTGACCAGCCGCCTACCCACCCTGCACACCCGGGCGATTGGCACCCTGAGGCGGCGCTTGCCCGTGCAGGCACGGCGCGACATTCAAGCTGAGTACCAGATCGGAGCGCGTCGCCTCACTCAAGACCTGCAGGCGAGTGCCACCGACGACGGCGTGCGTCTGATCGGCCGCTTCCGCGGCATCGGCCTGCGCAACTTCGCGGCACGCCAGACAAAACGGGGCGTGACCGCCTCGGTCCTGCGCGGCAAACGCAGCTTGCGCGCGCAAGCCTTCCTCGGCGTCGGCGTGAACCGCAACGCACAGGTGTTCCGGCGAGAAGGCCCGAAGCGGGTGATGCAGCAGGGCCGCTACGCCGGCAAACAGCGGCAACCACTGGTCGCCGAGTACGGCGCCACCGCCGCACAAATGCTCGCCAAGGGCCGCCGGCCCGAACGCCTCATCGACTACGCCCGCGGCGTGCTCGCCGCCGAGACCGATCGCCTCCTGCGGCTCGCCGCCGCACCTTCCCCCACTACCTCCTCACCATGAAAACCATCCGCCTCTACCACCCGCACACCCACGAAGGCATCGCCTACACGCCGCCACCTGAGGGTATCGAACTCACCGTCAACGACGCCGATGCCGCGTTGCTCGCGGCGTGGGGTCTGACCACGCCACCGCCGACGCTCGATGGGGCGCCCGCCCCACACACCGACGCGACGACGCCCGCCGATGACCGCATCGGTGCCGATCACGAGGAGACCGACGCATGAAAGACTTCTCCTTTCAGGGCGGCCTCTATCTCGGCACCCGTCTCGCCGGCGGCCGGCCCGGCGCGCTGCGCTGGGTGGGCGATGCGCCCAAGTGCGATCTGACGCTCAAGACCGAAACCGAGACCCGCAAGGAATCCTACTCGGGGAATCGCCTGACCTCGGCCGTGCTGCAGAAGGGCAAGGAGGCCGAGCTGTCGATCGCGATCAACTGGGCCGACATCGACAACCTGCTGCTCGGCCTGTACGCGACCAAGGCCACCATCGCCGGTGGCACGCTCACCGGCGAGCGCCTGCCGGTGCCGCTGGCCGCGAACGATCTGATCGCGCTCGATCACAGCACCGTAAGCCAGCTCGTGCTGACCGACAGCAATGCCGCGCCCGCGACGCTGGTCGCAAACACGCACTATCGCGTGCAGAGCGCGCGCGCCGGCCTCGTGCAACTGCTTGACCTCGCCGCGTTCACGCTGCCCTTGCGCGCGGCATATCGCTATGGGGCGCGGGTCAGCGTGGCGATGCTCACCACCGCGGCGCCCGAGCGCTATCTGTTCCTCGATGGCATCAACACCCTCGACGGTGCGCCTGTGCAAGTCCGGCTGTATCGCGTGCAGTTCAACCCCGTCTCGAATCTCGGCCTGATCCACGAGTCGTTCGGGCAGTTCGAGATGACGGCGTCGGTGCTGTTCGATCCCGAGGCCGCGGCCGATCCCTTGCTCGGCGGCTTCGGTCGGCTCGATCTGCCGGAGGTGCCGTGATGGCCACGAAGATTCCCGCGGCGCCACTGTCCGTGTATGCAGCAGCGTCGGCCGCCGACGATCTGGCTGTCCTACACCCCGATCGCACGCTGGTGATCGCTGGACGCACGGTGACGATCCGCGAGTACGGTTTCTTCGAGGGGCTCGACATCGCCGATCGCGCGCATGCGTTCATCGCGGATCTGATCGCCGCAAGCGACAGCGGCACGCTGCGCTATGCGCAGGTGCGCCGGCTGTTCGGGCGTCATCGTGCGGTGATCCCGGCGATCGCCGCACAGGCCGGCGACGTTGAGGTCGCGTGGCTCGACTCCTTGTCGGCCGACGATCTGGAGCTGTACCTCGCGACCTGGTTCGCGACGAACGCCGCTTTTTTCGTGCGCGAGGTGCTGGCGGAGGTCCGCGAGGCCCAGCTCCTCGACGCGCATCCGCTCGCGAGCGGCGCGTCGGCTGGCGCGACCTCTTCGTTCGACTCGCCGCCGCCGGACACGGCGATTCCGCCCGACTCGGCCGCATGACCGAACGCCAGCTCACCGCCGCGTTCGAGGCCGTCGATCGCGACGAGCGTCGCCGTCGCGCGGACTTCATCGAAGACGTGGCTACCGCCGTCTGGGGCGGCGAGGCCGCCGAGGCGCGCGTGAAATCCCTGCGCGGCCGGGACTGAGGCCCACGCACTGATCGCGCCATGAATCAGGATTTCGTGCTCAATCTGAAGGTCCGCGGCGACTCCGCGCAGGCCGAGGCCAGCCTTGCCCGTGTGGAGGGCGCGCTCGGCCGCGCCGACCGCGCCGTGGCCCAACTCAACGCCACCAGCACTGCCGCCACCCGCACCAGTGCGGGGCAGGCACAGGCGCAGGACGCCGTCGCGGGCGCGCACCGCCGCGGCGCACGCGCGACCGAGGTCGGTGCGCGGGCCGTGAACGAATACGGCGTGTCCGTCGGCCAGACCCGGCAGGCGATGCGGATGCTGCCGGCGCAGATCACCGATATCGTCACCTCGCTCGCCGGTGGCCAGAAACCCTGGCTGGTCGCCATCCAGCAAGGCGGCCAGTTGAAGGACTCCTTCGGCGGCATCGTGCCCGCCGCGCGCGCCCTGCTCGGCGCGGTCACGCCCCTGGTCGCCGGCGTCGCTCTGGTCGCCACGGTCCTCGGCAGCGTTGCGGTCGCGACGGTGTCGAGCTACCGGGAAACGCAAGCCTACGAACGCACGTTGATCGCAAGCGGCAACGCGGCGGCGACCACGGCCGGACAACTACGCGTTCTCAAGGAGAGCGTCGGCGCGGCCACGGGCGAGTACGGCAATACGCAGACCGCGCTCACCGCCCTCGCCGGCTCGGGCAAGGTTGCGGGCGACACCCTGGATGCGGCTGCGCGTGCCGCGGTGAGTCTCGCGACGCTCACCGGGGCGTCGATCGAAGACACCACCCAAAAGATCATCGCACTCGCGGCGGCCCCCTCCGCGCAACTGATCGAACTCAACCAGCAATACCGCTTCCTCTCGGTCGAGGTCTACCAGCACGTCCGTGCGCTGGAAGCGCAGGGCCGGGCACAGGACGCCGCGCGTCTCGCGATCGAGACCTTCGCACGCGTCCACGAGCAGCGTGTGCAGGAGGCGTATGCGCGGGCAGGATCGCTCGAACGCGCGTGGATCAATGTCGGCAAAGTCATCGGTGGCGTCTGGCAGACGATCCGTAATATCGGACGCGACGATCTCGCGTTCCGGCTGTCGAAGACGACCGATGAACTCGATCGCATCGGCAACGAATGGCGGGAACTCGGCGGCTTGAACTCGCTCGATGCGGTGCTCGCGAGCACCGAGGTCGATGCCGGCACCAAGCAACGCATCCGTGCGCTGCGGCAAGAACAAGCGACCTTGCAGCGCGAAGCCAATGCCGAACAGGCGAAAGCTGATGCGCAAGCGGCCACGCAAGCCAAGCAGACGAACGCGATCAACGCGCTAGGGCGCGCGCAGGCGGCGCTCGGCCAGGACCGCGCCATCGCCAAAGCGCAGCAGCTGCGCGCGCTCGAGCGCGATATCGCCGCGCTGCGCGCAGGGGGTGTGACGCAGGTCGAGGGCGTGTCGCTCGCGGCCTTCGAGGCCACGCGCCGCGCGCAGATCGACGAACAGTTCAAAGCACCGAAGGCTGCCCGCGGGCCGAAGCCCAAAGCCACCGACGCCGATCGTGCCCGCGAGTCGGCCGAGCGCGAACTCGAATCGCTGCGTCGCGAGGTCGCGCTGCTCGGCGAGGTCGAAGCCGGTCAGACCCGTGCCGGCGAGGCCGCACGCCTGCGCTACGAGACGACGCAGGGCGCACTCAAAGCCCTCACGCCCGCGCTCAAGGCACAACTGATCACTGAGGCCGAGACGCTCGACACCGCGCGCGCTGCGGCCGAGGCCGAACGCGAGCGCAAGGCCGAACTCGAGAAGACGACGCGCGCCTATGAGGCGCTCCGCGCCAGTCTGCGCACCCCGGCAGAGGTCGCACTGGAGGAGGCGCAGACGCAGGTTCAACTGCTGAACGACGCGCTGCGCGACGGGATCGCCACGAAAGCCGCGTTCGATGCGGCGATGGCGCGCGTGGTGCAAGCGAGCTTCCGCAAACCCGACGCGATTGCTGGCGCAGCGCCGGATCTCGGCCCGGCCGGCAGCGAGCTGGCGCAGATCGAACAGTCGCGTGTGCGCTTGCAAGCGTGGCACGCCGAACAGCTCGCCCTGCTCGCGCAGTTCCGCGCGCAGCGCGCCGATCTGAATGCGCAGTGGGACGCACAGGAACAGGCCATTGAGCGCCAGCACCAGACCGCGCTGGCGCAGCTGCAATCGGCGCAGACGCAAGTGTTGCTCACGGGTGCCTCCGCGACGTTCGGCCAACTCGCCGATATCGCCCGCACCTTTGGCGGCGAGCAGAGCGCGACCTATCGCGCCCTGTTCGCACTCAGCAAGGCGTTCGCGATTGCCCAAGCCGCCATCGCGCTCGCCCAGAACGTTGCCGAAGCGAGCAAGGTGGGCTTCCCGCAAAACATCCCGCTCATCGCCGGGGCCATCGCCCAGGGCGCGACCATCGCCGGACTGATCGCGCAGGCGACGTTCAATGGCGGAGGCGGCTACGCAACCGGCGGCCATGTGCGCGGGCCGGGCACGGCGACCTCCGACAGCATTCCGGCCTGGCTGTCGGACTTTGAGTTCGTCACCCGCGCGGCCGTGGTGCGCCAGCCGGGCGCGTTGCCGTTTCTGGAGGACTTCAATCGCCGCGGGATGCCGGCGTTGGAGGCCTGGCACGCACGTCGCTTCGCCACCGCCGCGCCGCCGCAGGTCTCGCTGCCCCGCGCGCCGCGCGTGAACTTCGCCGAGGGCGGCCTCGCCCGCGCCGCCGCCGGCCTGAACCCGCAACTCAACCTGCGCCTGATCAACGCGATCAACACCGATGCGCTCGCCGAGTCGATGGCGCAGAGTCGGGGACTGGAGCAGACGATCCTCAACGTGATCGACCGCAACGGCAGCTTCCTGCGCCAAAGGATCGGTGGCTGATGGCCTACGCGATCGACACCGTGGTCAAAGGCGGGGGCGACGATGCTCACCTCCGCTTGCTGGGGATCATCCAAGCCCTCGCCGAGAGCGTCGGCTGGACGACGCTGCGCTACGACACGTCCATCCCGGAGCGCGAACTGATCCTGCGCTCCACCGGCACCACGGGCGAGGAAGAGATCACCGTCGGCTTCAAGGCGTACCAGAACGTCGCCGCCGATTACTACAACCTGCTCGCCGCGACGATGGTGGGCTATGTGCCGGCCGCGCCGTTCGAGGCACAACCGGGGATCAAGACCTCGGGCGTGCCGAGTCACAACCAGGCGGTGACGTACTTCTTGACCGCGAACCCGCGGCGGATCGTCGGCGGCTTCAAAGTCGGCTCGCCGATCTATGCCCACGTCTATGTCGGCAAGGCACTCGCCTATGCGCGGCCGAGGGAGTTTCCATCGCCCTTGATCGTCGCCGGTCATTTCGATGGCCGCGAGGCGCGGCGCTACAGCGATCTGCACTGGTTCCCCTACAAAGGTCGCAAAGGCAGCAGCGACAGCGGCTACAACGACGGCCACCTGTATTTGCGCGATGCCGCCGGGGCTTGGAAGAAGGTGCAGATCGCGCCCTTCGGCAACGGGCAGGCGAGCGAGACCACCTACGCCGGATTGGCAGGCGAATATGTGGCGCGCAACGCGAGCGGCTATCGCTGTCTGGTCCCGGCCGGCACGCTCTACCAGCCGCAGCCGCTGGAACTGTACGAGATGAGCTTCGGCGCCTGGGATAACGACAGCCGCAGCTATGCGAGCAGCGGCAATCTCTATGGCGTGCTCGATGGGGTGAGCTTCGTCTCCGGCTTCAACAACGCCTCCGAGAATGTGCTGCAACTGGAAGGCAGCGCCGTGATCGATCAAACCGGCATGAGCGTGCGCCAGGCCGTCGATGCCATCCGCGCGGTCGGCGGCCGGGCGTTCGTCCTGCTGCAGGACGGCGCGCGCGTGACCTGGCGCGACTTTGTCGCCGTGGAGATGACGTGATGGCGACGATCACCGGACAAGTTGCGAGTTTCGCGGCGCTGAAGGTCGCGATCGAAACGACGCTCGCCGCACGCGGCTGGACGCTCGCGAATGGGATCCTGAGTAAAGGGGCTGCGTTTGTGCAGCTCACCGCAACTCCGACCGAACTGCGTCTGCAGGCCGGGACCGGACAAGCCGGTGCCGCGCTGACCGGCGCCTGCCCGCAGTCGTTGAAGGTGATGACCTTCACCAACGCGCCGATCCAGTGGCCGGCCGTCTACGTGCTGCACGTCTTCGATGCGCCGGACGAGGTCTACTGCGTGCTGCGTTACAACGTCGATCGCCACCAGCACTTGAATTTCGGCCTCTCGACGATGCCGCAGATCGGCGGCACGGGCCTGTGGTGTACGGGGTCGTTCCGCGGGGATGTCGACGGCACCCGCGCGGGCGTCAAAGTCTTCATCGACTCCAACTCGGGCACCCAGCTCGGGGCGCAGCCCTACGAAGGCTTCGGACTCGGCTTCTTCTTCGCGAGCATCGCCGGCACCTCTCACAGCAGTTTCATCCACTGCGGTCTCGAAGGGCCGGCCGCTTGGCGCACGAGTGTCGGCGGCGCGGCGGGCGAGTTGCTCGGCGTCTCGCACAAAGCCGGACTCCTGCATGCGCTGCCGTCCGCCTTCAACCAGGCCACGGTCTTGCTGCCGATCGACGTGCTGCTCGCGCGCCAGGCGCAGGGTCAGACGATCGTCGCGACGCTCACGCACGCGCGGTACTGCCGGCTGGATCACCTCGATCTGAGTCAGCCGCTGCTGTACGGCCCGGAGCGCTGGATGGCGTATCCGCTGCACGCGGTCCACCCCGTGCAGCGCAATGGGGCGGGCTGGCCAATCGGCGCGCAGCACAGCGGTACCTTCGGCGTGGCTCTGCGCGAGACGCCGTGATGGCCGGACGGATCGGGATCGCACCGACGGCGCGGTCGTTCGGTGCGACGAATCCTGTGCTGTCGATCGAAATCAATACGCTCGGCGAGGCGCGACTCGACCCGGCCGCCTACGCGCGTGAGCGCCTCACGGCGCGCAGTGGCGCGTACCGACACCCCGCAGCACTGCGGTGGCCTGCGACCGGGCGCCTCGGGCACCGCTTCGCCGAGGACTACTTCGATCGCATCCACCTCACGCCGATCGCGCTCGCGCTGGGCAACGTCGTGTCCGAACTGACCCGCGAGATTGCGGTGTGGAACGCGTGGCGCATGGCGCCGCAGTCATTGACGGCGCTGCGCCTGGACGGCGATGCCGGCAGCACACTCGCGGCACCTGCGCCGCTGCCGCTCGTGCTGCGACCGTTGCAGGAGCGGGTGCTGACCCTGACGGTCGGTCTCGACGGCCCGCCGGTGATCGATGCGCAGGCCGTGCTGAGCTTTGCGAACGGCGCGACGTGGTCGCTCCGCATCGACGGCCTGCGCCTCAACGCCTGGTCGCTGCCGCCGAACTGGACCGAGCCGCTGATCGAGACGCTGGCGTGGTTGACCGACGTACAGGTCGCGGTCGCCGGCACGGTCACACGCACGCCACTGCGCGACGCACCGCGGCGGTCGTGGGAATTTGCGGTGCTCGCCGATCGGCAGGAGCGTCGCTGGATCGAGCACGCCCTGTTCGACTGGACCGGCCGCGTCTGGGCGCTGCCTGTGTTCGTCGACACCGTGTGGTTGCGTGCGCCGGTGCCGGCGGGCGCCACCGAGATCGGGGTCGAGACCGGGGGGTCGGATGTCGTGGTCGGTGGCCTCGGGATGCTCTGGCGCAGCGTAGCGGATGTCGAACTGGTCGAAGTTGCGCAGATCGCAACCAATCGGATCGTGCTGCGCGCGCCGACGCGCCGTGCGTGGCCGAGCGGCACGCGTCTGATCCCGTGCCGCACCGCGCGCCTGACCGATGCGCCGGAGTTGCGTCGCCTGAGCGATCGACTGATGCGGACGCAGGTGCGTTTCGAGGCCACCGAGCCCTGCGACTGGCCGGCCGCGCTGCCGGCGACCCGCTATCGCGGGTTCCCCGTGCTCGAACACCGTCCGGAAGAAAGCGTCGATCCGAGCGCCAGCATGGCGCGGCGCGCCGATCTGCTCGATGGTGAGGTCGGTCGCACGCAGGTGGATGATCTGTCCGGCCTTGCCTGGACGACGCAATCGCACGCGTGGCGGTTGTTCGGGCGCGCCGAACGCGCCGACCATCGCGCGCTGCTCTACGGCCTGCAGGGCCGCGCCGAAGCGCTGTGGTTACCGACGTGGACGGATGATCTACAGCCGGTCGAGACGATCGGCGAGACCGCGCTCACGCTCACCGTCGTCGCCTGCGGCATTGCGCGCAGCCTCCGCCAGCAAGCGGGCCGTCGCCATGTCCGTATCGCACTCAACGACGGCACCGTGTTCTATCGCGCCATTCAAGCGGCCGCAGAACTCGAATCGCCACATCCGGAAACAGGCGAACGCCTGGAACGCGTCCGGCTCGATGCGGCGCTCGGCCGCGTCGTCCGGCCCGACCAGGTCCGTCTCGCCTGTTGGCTGGCGCTGGTCACGCTCGCGGGCGATACGGTCGAGCTGCGCCATCACGCCGACAGCGACGGCCTGCTCGACTGCACGGTGTCCTTCACGGGCATCCCCGCCGAGGAGCCGTAGGCGTGGGGCTACTCTCGCGGGAGATCGAGCTGTACGACTTCTCGATTGGGCTGCACCACTGGCGTTACACCGATGCCGGCCGCGAGGCCATCGTCGAGGGCCAGCGCTACGCCCCGGTCGCGCTCACGCGCGGGCGGATCGCGCAGTCGGCCGAGGATGCGAAGAACGCGCTGGAGATCACCGCGCCGCTGGATCTGCCGCTATTGAACCTGTTCCGTCCGGTGCCGCCGGGCCTGCGCGTGCGTCTGGACCTCAAGCGCGTGCGGATCCGTGACGGTCAGGTGCGTTTGGGCTGGACCGGCTTTGTGGCCGATCTCGACGAAACCCAGAGCGTCGCCAAACTGCGCGGCCAGTCGCTCGCCGCCGCGGTCGAAACGCTGGGCCTGCGCCGCAGTTGGCAATCGAATTGTCCGCTTGTGCTCTACAGCCAGGGCCTCGGGCTGTGCAATGCCGATCCCGATGCACACGCGGTCCCAGCCGTGCTCAGCGACGCCACTGGCTATACGGTCGCGTCGGCCGCCTTCGATGCGTTCGACGACGGGCATTTCGACGGCGGGGTCTTGCAGTGGACGTCGACGCTCGGCATTGAACGCCGCTTCATCGTCCACCACACGGGCACGACGTTACGCCTGCTCACGCCCGCTGCACTTGCGCCCGACGCGCGCGTCGTCGCGCTGCCCGGCTGCGACCGCACGATGGGGCCGAACGGCTGCGCCAAGTTTCGCAATGAGTTGAATTTCGGCGGCCAGCCGACCTTGAAGGGCATGCGCAACCCCTTCGGCAACGACCCGGTTTTTTGATCACGTCCTCTCCCTCCCGTTCGGCATGCACCGCGTGCCGGCCTTGCCGTGCCTCCGCCATGTGGATTTACGCCATCGTCCTGATTCTCGCCATCGCGCTCAGCGTCGCGATGCGCCCCAAACCGCAATCGCAGAAGCCGCCCTCGCTGGCCGAGTTCTCGGTGCCGACCGCCGAGGAAGGGCGCGAGGTGCTGGTGATCTTCGGCGAGGTCTGGGTGGACGATCCGAACGTCCTCGCCTACGGCGATCTGCGCACCACGCCGATCAAGGCCAAGAGCGGCAAATGAGCACGCAGCCAGAGGCGTTGGACGGCCTGCGCGTTCACCTGCGGCATGTCCGGGCGATCGATGCGACTGGCGGGCCGCTGTGTGCGCCGGGCATTCGCGCGTGGTGTCGCCAGCACAGGATCGATCTGCGCGTGCTGTGCGACGAAGGCATAGAGATTGCCGCGCACCCGGCGCTGCACGACGACCCGTTCGTCGCGCGTGCGATCGCGATTGCGCGTGCGGAAGCGGCACTACCGGCCGAGACCCGCGATGCGTCGTGAGCGTCTCTACCGCGTCTGGATCGTGTGCGCCTGCATCGCCTCGATCGGATCGGGTCTGGTGTTGTGGGCCGCGGGTGAACGCGCGTTCGGTGCGCTCGGCATCGCGAGCGGGCTCGTTCACGTGCTGTGGGGATGGGATGTGCCGGCGCTTGTGCGCGGTCGCTTGCGGCGACGGCCGATCGTGATTCCGCAGCTGCGGCCAATTGTCGTGTCGCCGCCGCCGCGAAGTCTCCTGCATCGCCTGCTCGCCTGGGGCCGCCGTCGTGGGTAAGTCGAGCAAGCCGACGATCGGCTATCGCCACTTCATGTATCTGTACATGGGCGAGTCGATCGGGCCAAACGACTACCTCGCGGGCGTCAAAGTCGGCGGCCACACGGTGTTCGAAGGCGAGCGTGTCGGCAGCGGGACGCTCGCGATCGACTTGCCGCAGCTCTTTGGGGGCGACAAGAAAGAGGGCGGTCTCGTCGGCACGCTGCAGATTCGCATGGGCGAAGCGACACAGTTGCCCGATCCGTACTTGCAGCAGCAAGTGCCGGGACCGTGGCCAGCCGCACGCGGGCTCTGCACCACGCTGTACCGCGGGATGGTCGGGGCGATGAACCCCTACCTGAAGCTGTGGGCCAAGCGCTGGGGGCGCTTCGTGCAGGGGTGGTCGACGCCGGTGTGGCAACCGGCGCTTGCGCGCATCGGCCGCGGCATGAACGCCGCGCACATCCACTACCAGTGTTTGACCGATACGGTGTGGGGCTGCGGTCTGGATCCCGCGCTGATCGATGGCGAGAGTTTTCTGAGCGCAGCCGAGCAGTTGCACGATGAGCAATTCGGCTTGTGTCTCGGTTGGCGACGCGGTGACTCGATCGGGAATTTCCTGCAGACGGTCAACACCCACGTCGGTGGGCTCTGGGCCTTCGATCCGATGCGCGGGCAGTTCGTGTACCGGTTGTTCCGGCCCGACTACGATGTCGCCACGCTGCCGCTGCTCGACGAAACCAGCGTCCTCGCGCTGGAGAGTTGGCAAACACCACTGCTCGACGGGTCCGTCAATGAAATCACCGTGATCGGCCGCGACTGCGTGACCAATCTCGAGATCGCCGCGACCTTCCAGAACATGGCGAACGTGCAGGCGCAGGGGCGGGTGATCGCCGATCGCCGCATGCTGCCGGGGCTGTGGAACCGCAGCCTCTGCGAGCGCGTCGCCGCGCGCGAAACCGCCGCCGCCAGCAGCCTGCTGCAGCGGATCAAACTCACCGTCGATCGCCGCTGGTGGGGCATCAAGCGCGGCGATGTGCTCGCGCTGTCCTGGCGACGCAAGGGCGTGCAGCGCATGCCGGTGCGGGTGCTGGAGGTGGACGAGGGCACGCGCACGGACGGCGCACTCGCGCTGGTGCTGGTGCAGGACATCGACGGCATGGCGGCGACCACGTATCTGCGACCGGTGATCGGGCCGTGGACGCCACCCGACACGCGTCCACTACCGCTGCCCTCGCAGCGCCTGGTCGAGGCGACCTACCGCGATCTCGCCGGCCGGCTACGCCCCGCCGATCTCGCGCAGGTTGAAGACGATGCCGGCTTCGTGGTCGCGCTCGGCGCGCGCCCGAACGGGCCGGCCTACGGCTATGCGCTCACCACGCGCACGGCGGGCGGGACGTTCGAGGAGGTCGCCAGCGGCGACTTCTCCGCCAGCGCGACCCTCGCAGGCGCGCTGGGGCCGACCGACACGGTCGTCACGCTTGCCGAGTCGCACGATCTCGATCTCGTCGTGGTCGGCAGCGAAGTGCTGATCGACGAGGAACTGGTGCGGATCGATGCGATCGACGCTGTTGCGGGCACCCTCACGATTGCACGCGGGTGCGTCGACACCGTGCCGGCGCCACATGCCGCGGGCGCGCGCGTCTGGTGTTCCGACACCTATGTCGGCGCCGATCCGACTGAATATCTCGCGGGGGACACCGTCGAGGCGAAGCTGCTGACCCGGACGCCGCAAGGCACCCTCGATCCCGCGCTCGCGCCGATCGCGCAGGTCCGGCTCGATGCGCGCCATGCGCGGCCGTACCCACCGGGGCGACTGCGGATCAACGGGTCAGCCTGGCCGACGGCCAGCTTCGCTCGCCTGGCGATCGGGTGGGCACACCGCGATCGCGTGCTGCAGGGCGACCGCCTCATCGAACACGAGGCCGGCAGTATCGGACCCGAGCCGGGCACGACGACGACCGTGCGTGTCCTCCATGCGCTCAGCGGCGCGCTGCTGCACGAGACGACCGGCATCACCGGCACGAGTCACAGCGTCGATGTGCTGCTCGCCAGCGATGCGCCGCTGCGCATCGAAGTGAACAGCCGGCGCGGCGTGCTCGCCAGCCGGCAGACGCACGTTCGCACGCTGCAGTGTGAGTGCGGCGAGAAACTTGCGAACGCCGACTTCGATACGCAGGCCGCCTGGTCGCTCGGTGCTGGTTGGTCGATCGCCGCAGGGGCAGCGGTGAAGGGCGCAGGCGTCGCTTCTGATCTTGAACAAGCCTTCGCGTTTGTGGACGGTGGCGTCTATCGGATCGAGTGGGTACTCGCCCAGGTTACTGCGGGCACGGCACGCGTGCGACTGGCGGGCGTGACGCCTGTGGAGGGTGCGGCGCGCAACGCGAACGGCACTTTCATCGAAACCCTCACCGCCAATGCGCACACCGCGCTGCGTATCGCCGCGGATGCCGCGTTTGCCGGCCGGATTGAGCGCGTCAGCCTGCGCCGATTGGCGTAGTCCACGCGCGAAGTCAACACCTCGTTGAAGCCTGTCCGACAGGTGTCTGGATGTCGCAGCGCAACATCGAACTTCGCTTGGCTTCACCGCCGAACAGCGCGTTCATGCCCTCGTCGCATCGACGACGCCAACGCTCAGGAGCCGATATGCCCACCATGACCCTCACCATCGAACGAACGCCACGCACGCTCACCTTCTGCGACGAGACCATCGAGGTCGAGGAACTCGGCGTGCGCCTGCCCTTCGCACGCAAGCCGGCCGACTTGCGCGAGATGTGCGCCAGCGGCCACGAACGCATTTACATCACCGAGACGGTCGAGATGACGCCTGCCGAGTTCGATGTCTTCGCGAACAGCTTCTACGCGCCGCGCGCGTGGCTGAAAGGCAAGGGCGGATCGATCTGCGGCGGTCACTTGTGCGTCGAAGTGCATGCGCCGGGCCGGCCCTACCTCTACATCGATCCCTCGGGCGGCGACGACGCCCGTTATGTCGCGCGCCTCGGATGAGGCGCGTCCGAAACTGAGCTCAGGCCGAGCGCCTGGTTTCCGTCGCACACAGCGCCTTGATGACTCCCACGAACCCTGTCCCGACACTCACCATGACCCACATCCACACCACGCTCACCCGCATCGCCCGCGCCACGCTCGGCATCGAGACTCTGGAAACCCGCGGTTCCGACCGACTGGACTTCCACGAGGTCTCGGTCGCCTGCCTGCGCGCGGCACTGGAAGCGGCCTATCACGCTGGCGCCGAACAAGCGCGCAAGACGGCAACTCGCAAGGCGTCTGCACGCTGAATTTTCGAGTCGCCACGCGCTTGGCTTCGCAGGCGAACAGCGCGTACATGCACACCCCGACACGCACAGCGACCCCGCATGAAATCCACCGCATCCCGCAAACCCAAACCGGTCAAGGAATTCTTTCTCGCCTCCCTGCTTGTCCGGGTGCCAGGCCGACGTGGACGCCATGCCTGGCGCCGAGAAGTCTTACGCGCACGCACGCCTCGCGCCCTGATGCGCCAGATCGACGGCCGCAAGCACATCGCCTACGCCAGCAATGGCATCGATGTGATTCGCATCGAATTGATCGACACCGGCAGCACGCTGCTCGCACCGATCGCGGATGGTGCCGAGGTCGAGCCGCTGGGCGATCTGCTCGCCCGGATCGCCGCGAATCCCACCGGCGTGGTTTGGTGAAGCAGGAGGCCGCCATGGGTACGACAACGCTTCGGAACGATCAAGACCCCTATCGGCGTATCGCAAAGGATCGGTTCGGCATCGACGTCGACACGGTCGTCGCCACCGGCGACGCCGCGGCGATCGCCGACTTGCAACGCCTGCTCGACGCACTCGCCGAGACCTACGAGATCGGCTTTGAGGATGGCGAGCGCTACGTCACCAGCAACGATGTGCCGCTTCACGAATGCGTGGCGTCGCTGGACACCGCCTTCCTGCTCGCGATGCATCGGGGTGACGCGGATCTGCGCGCGCACGTCCTCGCCGAAATCAACTGCCGCGCCGCCTCCGGCACCGACGCGATCGTCGGGTTCGCGCCACCACTGTCCGAGCAGGACGCCTGATCCGCGGGCGTGTTCGAATGCTGTACGACGCTTGTCCATCGATTGGAACGACCGACAGGTCGCTTGGCTTCACGGCCGAACAGCGCGTTCATGGATGCACACCATCACACAAGGAACCTCCCCATGAGCAGTGAATTCGACGAACAGGCCTTCAAAACACGCCGCGCCATCACGCAAGGCGAGGACGCGCTGACCAACATCCGGCAGGCGCTGGAGCACGCCTTGCGCGAGATCGAACGCTGCCAGGCGCGCTATCAGGCGGCCCCGCTCCACGAGAAGCCGCGTGTCCTGAACCACGCGCTGTCCACGGCCTGTACGTGGGCAATCGTCAACGCCCGAATCGGCTTGGCAGCAGATGCACAGGCGGAACTGCACGCCATTGCGCAGAACGCGCCGCCGGCTTGATACCAGCTCATCGTTGTGCCGCGGTCGGGACACCGGCCGCAATCTTGTCTGCCGTTCGCGCCAGCCCATTGCGCCCGTGCGAGCGACGGATCCGATCACGGACGGAGCGTTGAACGCACGCGAAGAAGAAGACGCGCTGAACGACTTGGCTTTCGTCGCGAACAGCGCGTTCATGTGTCCACACCCACACGGACATCCCATGATGCAAGACGAGCACGCCACGCCCGCCACCAACCTGGACGAAGGTCATCGCCAACTGGAGCGCATGATCGAGGCGCTGACGGCGACACGATCGTTGACCGAACAACAGATCGCCCGCTATGCCGACGCGAAGTCGCCGTCGGAACGTGGCGACATCCTCCACGCCGCCATCATTGCGGTCGAAGATCGATTGCGCCCGCGATGCCGACTCGACGACCTCGCGAAGATCCGCGACGCGCAGCACACCATCGCCGGCCGGCGCGGGATTTGATCGAGACGCCCACACCGCCCGCCCGTCATCCGGGCGGGCATCGACGTCACTCACTTTGGAGAACAACCACACCGACGTAGGCGCATGACGCGCAGTAAGCACTGTTGCTTCATCGCAACACCACTCCCCGGCATACGCCGGAAACGCGGACGGCCGAGGTGCGTCAACACCCCGGCCGCCCTAACCACCACCGTTCGCGAGAGGAACGACAATGGCTGCAACTACTCTATCAGGCCCGATTCGGGTCGAACATCGTTCGTCGCGCTTGATGCCTTCTGGAGCGCGGACATGAGCGACACCACACGCGAAACCCCCTTCCGTGACATTCCTGCCGAACAACGCCCTTTGCTGATGGTCGCCAGCGGCGTTGGAAGCGCCACCGCCCTGCGGGAAGCCGCAGACCTTGAGGACGCCGTGCGCCGCCTGCTGGTGATCGGCACAGAGACCGGAATCGATGGGGGCTTGGCCTACCTGTGCGAGTTCGCGCTGGATATTGCTGGGGCGCTACGAAAATCAACAGCAGACGACTGATTGTTCCGCGACAGGCGATTGAACCACGTCGTCGATTGAATCGTTGATCTCTCTCAGACCTGATACTCGCATTGCGTTGCGGTGCGATACAGGCGTCAATCGTCGCGCTGACACTGGCGATTGGTTTGATGTCCTTCAGAGGTCCTGTGATTCCTTCCAATGATTGTGATCCCACACGCATGACGCCCGCCCAGCGCCGCACGGAAGCGGCCGGGCTGTTGGCGCTCGGCCTGCACCGTTTGCGCGCTCGCGACGCCGATGTTAGCGCCGTACCTCTTGTCTCTCCGGTTGACCGTGGACTTGGCTTCCAGGCCGAACCACGCGTACATGCCAACCCCGCTCACCGGAGTCCACAGGCATGACGCAAACATCTTCCTCCCCCACCGCACCTTCACCGATGGCGGCCCGCATCGCCGGGCTGAGCACTTGGACGTGGCCGCAATTGACCCAGGAGTGGCGGCGGCTCTACGGCACGGATCCGCTGGTGATCAATCGCCGCTTCGTCGAGAAGCGGATCGCGTATCGCTGGCAGGAGATCGAGTACGAGAAGACGCATCCCGGCGTGATCGCACGCAACCAGCGCCGCATCGACGAACTGATCGCGACCGGGCAGTTGAAGCGACAGCCGGTCGGCGCGGTTCCGATCGCCGGCACCGAGCTGATCCGCATCTACGACGGCATCGAACATCGCGTCCTCGTGCGTTCCGATGGCGAGTTCGAATACGCAGGGAAACGCTATCCCAGCCTGTCTATGGTTGCCCGGATGATCACCGGCACGCGATGGAGTGGGCCAGCGTTCTTCGGACTGCATAAGGCAGGTGGCCGATGAGCGCCGCACCGAAGCGCCTGCGCTGCGCCGTCTACACCCGCAAGTCCAGCGAGGAAGGACTGGAGCTGGAGTACACCTCGATCGATGCCCAACGCGACTCAGGTGCGGCCTACATCGCCAGCCGGCGGGCCGAGGGCTGGATTCCGGTGGCGCACGACTATGACGACGGCGGTTTCTCCGGCGGCACGCTCGATCGCCCCGCGCTGAGGCGATTGCTGGCGGACATCGAGGCCGGGCAGGTCGATATCATCATCGCCTACAAGATCGACCGTCTCAGCCGCTCGCTCTACGACTTTGCCGAACTGGTGAAGGTCTTCGACCGGCATGGGGTCACCTTCGTGTCCGTCACCCAGCAATTCAACACCACCGACGCGATGGGCCGGATGCTGTTGAACATCCTGTTGACCTTCGCCCAGTTCGAGCGCGAGTTGACGTCCGAGCGCATCCGCGACAAGTTCGCGGCCAGTAAGAAGAAGGGGATGTGGATGCACGGCATCACCCCGCTGGGCTACGACCTCAAGGAGCGGCGGCTGGTCATCAACGAGGCCGAAGCCGAACAAGTGCGGACATTGTTCCGACGCTTCGTGGAAGTCGGTTCGCTGATGAAGGTGGCGCAGGAGGCGCGTGCGCGCGGCTGGCGCAACAAGGACTGGACGACGAAGTCCGGGCGGCAACACATCGGCAAGCGCCACGATCGCAGTTCCCTGCACAAAATCCTGCACTGCCGCACCTACCTTGGCGAACTGAAGAGCCGGGATCAGTATTTCCAAGGAACGCACGCTCCGATCATCGACCGCGCCCTCTGGGACGCGGTGCATGAGCGCCTCGCGACCTGTAGCCGCGCACGGGCCGCCACGTCGCGCGAGGGCAAGGTGCCGTTCCTGCTGAAGGGTCTGCTCACCGGCCCGGACGGCCGCGCCCTGACGCCCTGGCACACGACCAAGGCCAGTGGCCGGACCTACCGCTACTACCTGAGCACCCGCGACACCCACGAGGGCCGGGGCGCGTTGGGCTTGCCGCGACTGCCCGCAGCGGAACTGGAGGCGGCAGTTATCGGGCAGCTCCGGCACTTGCTGCGGGCGCCCGAAATGATCAAAGCGATGATCCCGCAGGCCACCGCCGACGACCCGACCCTGGACGCAGCCCAGGTGACGGTAGCCATGGCCCAGGTCGATCAGGTCTGGGACGAGCTGTTCCCAGCCGAGCAGCAACGCTTGGTCCGCCTGCTGGTCGAGAAAGTCATCGTGACCCCGACCAACCTGGAACTGCGCCTCCACCCCCTCGGCATCGGCACCCTTGCCGCCGAGTCGCGAACGGTCGGCGAAGGGGCTGAAGCATGACCCGGCCCACCCTGTCCGTCTCCGGGCCGGCCACCGAGGTGGTCGCCAGCAACGGGAGCGTCGTCCTGAACGTCCCGATCGCCCTGAAGCGACGCAGCGGCCGCCGGGTCGTGCTGCCCGCCGGGGCCGAAGCCGCGGCAAGTCGGACAACCTCCACCCCACTCCAACTGGCGCTGGCTCGGGGTCACCGCTGGCTGCGCATGCTGGAGACCGGCGATGCCGCCTCAATGTGCGAGATCGCCCGCCGCGAGGGCACCAATCACAGCTACATCGCCCGGCATATCAACCTGACCCTGTTGTCGCCGGAGATTGTCACGGCTATCCTCAACGAGACGTTGCCGGAGGGGGCTCAGCTGTTGATGCTGGCTATCAATCCGCCGATGGCGTGGAACGATCAGGTAAGGCAGCAGTTGAGCATTCACTGCGGCCACCAACCCCTAGATCCTCGTTGCGCGTGAGCATGCTCACCACATTAACCGAAGCGAACACAATTGCCTCATTCTTTGTCCAAGGATTTTGACGACTTCCGTTCAGAGTTTAATGTCGGCTCTGTTGATGAACTTGAATTTTTTCCAAAGTTCATCCAAATAGAGACAGTCTCTGGCTGCAACGCCCGATGCAGGATGTGCTCAGTTAATGACTGGAAACGCAGCAAGTCAGTCATGTCGGAGACGGTTTTTACCAAGCTACTTGCCGAGTTAGCCGCGCGCCCAGGCTGGGTCGAGCAGGTTACCCTACAGATGGGCGGAGAGCCGCTGCTGGATCAACGTCTGGAAGATCGAGTTGCGACCTTGAAGCAAGCAGGTATTCGATCGGTCGCACTTACTACGAATGCATCCCTTCTTGACGAGACGCGCTCGCGGCGCCTGCTTGAAGCCGGCATCGACTCTATTGAATTCTCAATCGACGGCGCTTCGGTGGAAACCTTTGAGGCGATCCGCGTCAATCTCTCCTATTGTGAAGTGCATGAAAATGTGCTGCGCTTTGTTGCATTACGCAATGCCTATGGCAGTTCGGCGAAGATACGGGTTCGAATGGTGATCCAGCGGGACAATGCTCATGAGTTTGATGCTTACGTCAACTACTGGCGCAGCCGGCTCGGTGCGAAAGACTACGTGATTGGTCGTTTCCTCAACTGGTGGGCAGGCTGGCGCGACGATTTAGCCGCAGTGCCTGGCGATCTTCTGCACCAGAAACCACCGTCTGCCGACATCAATTCACTACCGTGCCTCGCGCCATTTTCGACGTTAGTCATACTTTCTGACGGACGAGTTCCCCTTTGCTGTCTTGATTACAACGCCGATACTCCGATGGGGAGTGTCGTTGAGTCGGGAATTGCCGGTGTGTGGCAGGGAGAAGCGTTCCGTAGAGTTCGCGCTGAGCACCGCGCACGCGGACGCGCTTCGATGCCTTTTTGTCACGATTGTCACATCTTTGCGAGTGGCTCAGGCTTCGATTTCCGCGGCACTGGGCAGTTGAGCGAGCAAGATTTCGAATGATCGACGTTGATGCACCAGCGAATGGCGATCCAGCGGAGTTGCCGCTCATTTCCGGCTTCTACCCAACGCCCGTAAGCATCGTAGAGATGATGCTCTCGCGACTCTCGCCACTTGAGCGCGATCAGCGCGTGTTGGAGCCGTCTGCTGGTCGCGGCGATATCGCTGATCGGCTTCGCGAGTACGTTGATCAGGTCACCGTTGTCGAGCCTCATCCGCATCTCGTAGAGCTGCTTGCCGGCAAGGGTTATGGTCCCTTCGCGGGTTCTTTCGAAACATTTGACCCGTCGCAAGCCTTCGATCGAATTGCAATGAACCCGCCGTTTGCGGGTGGTCGGGACATGGATCACGTACAGCGTGCGTTCGGAATGCTGGCACCTGGTGGAGTGCTTGTCGCACTGATGAACGATGGCGCTGCACCCGGAGATGGTACTGAAGAGCAGCGTACAGCGTTCGCCAACTGGTTGCGGGAGGTTCAATCGATTGCCGAGGTTACGATAGAGCAGATCGATCCTACGTTGCTGCTCACGGCGGAAAACTTGCGGCCCAGTCGAGTTCCGGTGAAGCTCGTCACATTGAGAAAGTGCAAGGCACGCCCACCGTCAACCACAGACTATGACAGCGATCTACGCTTTCTCAAACGCAGCTTCGAAGGAGGAGGAGAAGGATCCTTCTACTTTCGAGTACTGGAGCGGTTGGCAGAAAGGCGGCATCTCGACTGGCTCGACATCGGCATCGGTCGCGATGGAGGCGCGCTACTACCATTCGTAGCTGGGTGCCGAGAGCGAGGCCAGACGCTGGCGATCACCGGCATCGATCCCGATGCAACGCCGGGCGAGTTTGAGGAAAACGATGTGCGTTGGCGGCTGTTACGCGAAACCTTTCAAGGGTGGCGCGATGACGGGCAGTACGACGTCGTCAACGCCGATCAGGCGCTCTACTACCTCGGCGATACGCAAACGGCCATCGCCCGTATCCTCCGCCTCCTGCGGCCTGGCGGAATTTTCATCGCCACCTGCTGGTCCCGCGATGATGCGCTGCATCGGCTGCGAACGCGGTTGTTCACGCACGCCAGCGACGATTTGGTGGGCGAGGAAGTTTTGGAGCTCTTGCGCAGGACGCCAGGCTTCACCCATATCGAGACCACTTCCTTCGAAACCCGCGTACGGCTGCGCGCGTGGCGCGAGGACCCGGGCTTTCTCGACGCTGCGCTGCGCGTGATCGCGCGCCAGCCCCTTGATCCGTCTACGTACCCTCAGCCCGAAGCGTTGCTCGCGGTATTAGACGACTTTTCCGACGAGGAACGGCGCATCAACGTGGCACTGTGCGCGACGCGGGCAGCGCCATAGATGCCCGCCGAATAAGCCGCTCGCGAACCGACTCAGTAATCGATGACGCGCTCGTCGTAAAGCGAGCGCACTCCCGTCGGAAGGCACGTTTGTTCACGACATCGGCCATCCATTCGTAATAGAGCGCGCGTAGCGACAGCACCGTGATGCCAGCTCGGCCCATGCGTTGCAAGCCCTGGGCATGGGCTTGCCCGGGGGCGTACATCACGTCTTCAACCACAGCCACGCGATACTGAAGACCCAAGAGGCCGAGCGCCGACTGCGCGATACACACATCGGCTTCGAAGCCGATCAGAACCACCGAACGCCGCCCGATTGCAGCGAGCGCCTTGAGAATGGCCTCGTCGCGTGCCACGCTGTAGAAAGTCTTACGAAGTACCGGGGCGTCGCCGATCGTCGCCTGCAGCGCGGGAGCCAACATGGGGTATTGGCCGTCTTCGACGCACGCAATGACCGGGATGCCCAGGTGCCTGGCCATGGCCGCGAGCCAGCATGCCTTGCGCAGCAGCTGATTGCCTTGCGGGGCGTCCAACTTGTCGAGAAAGGTCTGCTGGAAATCGACGATCACGAGCACGCAATCGTGTGCATCGAGTACGTGGGCGCCGCTCATAGCCTGACGTACATCCCGTCGACGATGGCCCGACGCACGCCTGTTTCCGCACAATAGCGCAGCAGGTCGTCTACATCGTCTATGAAGCCGCGCCCCTTAAAGTTGAGCGACGTGTTGCACAGCACCGGCACACCGGTCTGCGCACCAAAGCTGTCGAGAATCGACCACAGCAGCGGGTTGTCGTTGCGCGCCACGACCTGGACGCGTGCGGAACCATCAACATGCGTCACGGCGGGGATGCGCTCATCGCGCACCCGAGAGAAATAGAGCATGTACCTATCAAGGCAGGACATATCGAAGAACTCGGCCGCGGCTTCGGCAGTGACCACGGGTGCGATCGGGCGGTAGCTCTCGCGCTGCTTGATCGTGTTCAGCCGCCCGAGCATCCGCGCGTCGCGCGGGTCTGCAAGCAGGGAGCGGTTACCAAGCGCGCGCGGCCCGATCTCGCAGCGCCCATGCATGGTCGCCACGACGTGACCCTCGGCCAGATCGGTGGCCACCTGGGCAGGATCGAGTGGCACCGTATCACAACCCAATGCGGCGGCACGCGCTCCATGGGCGCGCGCGATCGAGCCACAATACACATTCCACTTCACCGCGGCGCTGCCGGTCATTAACTGCTGCGCGTGGATCGCCGTCCCGATGGCTGCGCCGGAGTCATTCACGCATGGTGGTACGAACACATCGGAGAACAGACCTGAACGCAGCCAGTTCGTATTCCACTCGCAGTTCAGCCCGCAGCCGCCACCGATTGCCAGCGGCAGCCCGGGTTCCAGGTGCATGCTCGCCCAGTCGAGGTAACGCCCGAAGATCGCATCCGAGACACCGCGTACGAGATCCTTGAAAGCCTGCGACTCGACCCCGACGTCGTAGAACGGCGAGCCGGCGAGTTGACCTTTCGTCATGCCGATGATGTCGGGGCAGTCTAGTATCCAATCAATGAAGCGCGCCTCGTGTAAGTTCGGCGCACGCCGGGTGCCGAACGCCGCGAGCGCCATGACCTTGCCGGCATCCTCCGGCGGCCGATGTTGCACGCTTGGCTCGGTACGATTCGGGTCGGCGAGCGTGTAGAGAAATTGGTACTTGCAGCCGGGCTGCTCAATCACTTGGGGGAACGCCGTCACACGGCCGCCGCTGTCGAGCCGATAGAAGCGGCCGATCTGGCCTTCCCACACCAGTACATGACATGGGTAGCGGTCGGCGAACGGTGAAAGGCCGTAGGCGGACCAGACGTGCGAGCTCTCGTGACTATCTTCGAACAAACGCACAGGGCTGCCGAAGAAGGATGTATCCGTCAGCCGGAATGTCGTGTCCTCAACGCCCCAGTAGCCCATGCCGATGTGCTTTCCCTTGGCCGGACTACCGTGCCGCCAACCTCCAAGAGCAATACAATCGGGAGGCGCGCAAGCAGCGCTCGCGGCATCCAACAGCGACGAGGGCGTTACGTGCATGTATCGCTCGAAAGAGTTCTTCTCGCCCTCGATCGAATACACGAGCGTTCCGTCCTCGATCAGCGCAAGAGCGCCATCGTGACCTGGCTTGATACCCAATATCCTCATGACACAGTCTTCGGGGCTTCCAGGTGCAGTCCGAGCACCAAACGGTTGTGTATGCCACCGAAGCTCTCGAACCGCACATCGCGTGTGATGGCGCGATCGGATAGCACCGCGATGCGCTCATCGGTCGAGACCACGAACGCGTCGATCACCAACGGTGACACCGCGTGCCGCCAAATGACCCCGGCCTGCAATAGGTGCAGGTTGAGATCTTCTTGGTCGAGGCCACGACCGTATTGCTGCAACGCGAGCCATGCGTCCAGTAGCGGCAACGCCGTAGGCTTGGCAATGTAGAAACCAGTACAGAGCGAAAAGCCCCACGTCTTCACCGCTACTTCAGGAAAGCCGAGGCCGCGGGAGATCACAAACGGGTACGGCAATGCGGCATAGGTCGTGGGGTCGATGTGGAAGTAGCAATCAATGTCTACCTGCAGGCAGGTGCGGCCCAGGTTGCACAGCTCGCGGATCCGGCGCAACCTGACGTAGTCACCCTCGCCCCACTGTGGATTGGAAAGTCCAATGCACTCGACCGTGAGCGCTTGGTCGTCGAAGCGAGGCTCCGTTGCATCGAGCACGATAACGTGGATCGCTGCGCTGCAGCCGGTAGCGCGCAGATGGGCGATCCACCCCGCAACGCATTCGTGGTAGGTGCCGCCATGCACCACGGTCACAATGGTGGTAGCGTCGTCATGTGCCGGCACCTCACGCTCTCCCATCGGCGGCACGCCCGGCTAGGCATGCCTGGATACGCCGCGCCACCGCCAACCCCATCACCGCCGCAGGTGCCACGCCCACGCCCTTGCCGGAGCAATCGCCGATGAAGTAGATGCCTTCGCGGTTGGTCTCGAGGTGCTCGTTCAGTGCGAGATCGGGGAAGATGCGCTCGAGGATGGGTGCATACACGAGCGCATCGTCGCTGATGGCGCCGGGCGAGCGTGCGTTGATCTCTGCGACCAGTGCGAGGAAACCATCAACTACAGCCGAGGGAAAGTACCTCGGCAAGTCGCTCAGGCGGTAGTCGGAGAGGCTCGGGACGACAGAATTCTCACTAAGTGCTTTGGCGGTGGTCGGCTGGCGGCGTCGGAAGTCGCCGAGCCGCTGCATCAGCACGCGCCCCTCGGCGAGCGCGCTGACGTAGCGCGAGAATGCCACTGAAGCAAGCGTGTTCGATGCCCCTTCGGGAAGCTCGACTGTGGTAATGACGCCGAAGCTGGTGTTGCTTTGCGGTCGGCCATAACAGTGCTCGCCGTCGAGTAGGCGTGCGCCGCCGAAGTCGTATGCCATCACTGCGCCGTTCTTGCACCAGCAGAAGGTTTCCGTGACGACCCCGTCGTGCACGATGCGGATCTTGGGGTTCTCGCGCCCACCCGCTGCGGGATTGACGCTCGCGGCGCGTTCCTCGAGGCGAAAGCCGAGTGCGAAGCTGCTTCGGTTGGTGTGTGTGATGTTCAGGCGCTGGAGGAATTCACCGAGCCAGATCGCACTCAGCTTGCCGGTAGCGAGCACGACGTGATCGGCCTCGACCTGGGTGCTTTCGCCCTCGCACAGGAGCGTGAGCCGCCAGCGGCGAAGCGATCCAAGTGTGACATCTTCGAGCGTCGTGCGCAGCCGCAGCTCAATGCACGGGTCGTCTTCCATGCGGCTACGGAACTTCGCCACGATGCCTTTCAGTGTGGGCTCATCCACAGCGTAGGAATACCTGTCGACCGGGTCGTTGGGCTTATAGGGCAACCCATATTCATGCAGCGCCTCGTAGGACTCCAGCGCGAGCGCATCGGCCAGGGCGCGCGAGCCGAGGGTGCGCTCGCCGAAGTCGCTTTGCGGCGGAAACCCGGTGATGTTTTGCAGGTTGACATCGGTCGCGAACGCCGCGCCGCCGATCTGCGCGGCCTGATCGACGAGCAACGTGGTAAAGGTCGATCGCGGCGAATCCACGAGTGCGTGAGCGGCGAGTATCCCTGCCGGGCCGAGGCCGACCACTGCGACATGGAAGACCCGGTTCATGAGCAGTAGTCCTCCAGCGCCCCTTCCCGGTGCAGATCGAGGGTCACGCAATGAAAGCCACCGCTCAACAGGCGCGCATGGCGCATCGGCAGAGGGATGCAGGTGATGCGATGGCGTTCGAGTTCATGCATCAATGCGGTTTCGCGGCGATCGACGCACACGAGATCGGGCCCCACCGACAGCACGTTCAGACCGATGTACGGGCTGCACGGAAGCATGGCGTCGCCGGTGGGTGGCTGCTTGAGGTCGGCCATGTCGTCGAAGTAGATCTTGTCCCAACCGGCGAACATGGTCGGGCAATTCTCGGGCGTGACTCGGCTCGCGTTGAGCAGCACGAGACCCGGGCGCAGCGGGATGATGGTGCTGTCGAAGTGCGCGAAGCTGTAGAGATGCTCGGCGAGGTGCAACCGGTAGCCACGCCGTTCGAGCACGGTCTTGAGCCACTGGAAACCGAGAGAGTTTCCGCTGTTGGACACCTGGTAAAGCAGGTCTCGGCCGACGCGCACGACGTTTGGCGCATCGAACAAGGGCTCGAGATTGCACAACGTGGGCCGCGAAAGATCCTCGAACGTGTAGCCCGCATCGGGGAGGATGGGCTTCGGCGCGGCGATCCACTCGACGCCGTCGGCCACGGCTTCCAGCATGACTTCGTGATACGCCCGGGTCTCGAAGTAGCGCGCCCGCATCGGGCTTGGCACCTCAATCATGAGATTGTCTAGAGGTAGTAGCAGATCGCGCGGGCACCATGTGTACCAGCCCGTAGTGAGCCAGTCGGGGGTGGAGAACTCCGCCGCAGTGTCTAGGGGCGTTGGGCGGCGAACGTTGACGCCTGCTTCGCGCAGCGCCACGGCGAGCGCCTCGATGTCTTCGTTGGCTTCGTCGATGATGCCTTGCGGCAGCGGCCCTTCGATTGCGCGAACCTGCTCGATCGGCTGCGAGGCATAGCTGAAACTCATCGTGCTCGCGTCGACCGTCGGAACGCGCGCGTTGTGAGCGCTGCCGACGATCACGTCCTTCAGCGGGTCCCAGTCGTTGTGGGTGGATATCTTCATGGTTTGCAACCCGGTTTACACAAGATGAAACTACCGATCGCGAGCGCATCGAGCCCTGACGCGAAGAACGTGCGGATCGCGTCAGTGGGGCTCTCGACAATTGGCTCGCCGGCGACGTTGAAAGAAGTATTAAGCACCAGTGGCACGCCGGTGCGCCGTTCAAATGCTTCGATCATCGAATAGAAGAGCGGATGCTGTGCAGGTTCCACAGTCTGAATTCGGGCGCTACCGTCCGCATGCACCACCGCCGGAATCTGCTCGCTTAGCGCCTGGCGGATCGGCAACGCCTTGTCCATGTACGGGCTTGCGATGGCACGGTCAGTCGCCAAATATTCCCTCTGGCGGGCGGCGAGGATCGACGGCGCGAACGGGCGAAACGCCTCCCGGTACTTCACAGCGCGATTCAGTCGCTCCTTCATGTCCGGGTCGCGCGGATCGGCCAGTATCGAACGGCTACCGAGCGCACGATCGCCGAACTCCATGCGGCCCTGGAACCAGCCGACCACCTGTCGGGCCGCGATGAGCTCCGCGGTTCGCTCGGCGACGTCCGGGCAGTGTTCGAACTCAAGGCCGAAACGTTCAAGCGTCGCGCGAATCTCGGCGTCAGTGTAGCTGGGCCCGAGGTACGGCAGCGTGGCGGCCAGCCGGCCTGGCTCGACATCGCCCTCCTGCCATGCGACCCACAGTGCCGCGCCGATGCTGTTGCCGTTGTCGTCGGGAGCGAATGGTACAAAGACACGCTCGAACGGCCCCTCTATGGCGGCCTTCCCGTTGAAGACCGAGTTCATCATCACGCCACCGGCAAGGCATGCGACGCCCGCGCCGGTCGTGCGATGAAGCGCCGCGAGTACGGCGTGAAGGTAGTCCTCGGTCAGCTTCTGGGCGGCAGCGGCCAGATCGAAATGGCGTTGTTCGAGCGGTTCACCGGGCCGTCGGGCCGCGCCGACCAGCTGTTCAAGCTTCGGACGATGCATCGGCGAAACGTCGAAGTCGAAGTAGTTAAAGTAGGAGAGATCGACTTCGAGATCACCGTCCGTCGTCCAGGCGAGCGTGCGGCCGAGCGCGTCGCGATAGCGCGCAGGGTCGCCGTACGCCGCTGCGCCCATCAGCTTCCACTCGTCCCCGTGCGGGGCGAAGCCGAGGAACTGCGTCATCGTGGTGTAGAACATGCCGATCGAATGCGGAAAGTCGATCTGCTTTGCGATCTCGATTCCGCGGTGGTCGGCGCGGCCCATGGTGAGCGCCGCGCGCTCACCGTAACCGTCGCAGGTGAGGACCGCCGCGTGCGTCTCGCCCGATAGCAGGAACGCGTTCGCGGCATGCGCGATGTGATGGGTGACATAGCGCAACCGCGCCCGGTTACCATTGGCGGCGAAGAAAATTTGCTGCGTCTCGAGCCATTCGGCCGGTGTGAGCTGCGGCAGCAGGTAGTTCGGGTTCGACGCGAATCGGTAGCCGGGATATGCCGGCCACTCGGAGAAGCCGGCACGCGCACGGCCGGCCACGCTGATAGCCGGGTTGTAGCCTATAGCGAAGCAGTCGACGTCGTCCATGCTCGCACCGACTTGTTCCAGACCTGCATGCAAAGCCTGCATCGGAAAGTACTTGCTGTACTTGCGCCGGTCGAAGCGCTCCTGTGCGGCAGCGAAGGCGAGTTGCCCGTCAACGACGATGGCGGCCGAGCTCACATAGCCCGAAGTATTGAGCCCGACGATCAGCATGTAAGGTTGGCCTCTTTTTCCGAGCATTCTGCGTAGAACGCCTTGATCGCCGAGCACACATGGTCGACGTCCTGATCGGTTAGCATTGGATGCACCGGCAGGCAAAGGCCATTGGTGTAACCGCGGTCGGCGACCGGGAAAGCACCGCGCGCGTCGGGATGATCCGCAAAGCAAGGCTGGCGGTGCAGCGGATGGAAGAACGACCGGCTCTGCACATGGTGCTCGTTGAGCCACGTCATCAATGCATGGGCCCGCTCGGCAAGCAGCACGACACGGAACGGAACATGGGTACCCATCGGGTGTCGTGCGAGGAAGCGCAGCTGCGGAACATCGCGCAGCCGATCGACGTAACGGGCATGGATCTCGCGCTTTCGAGTGACGATAGTCTCCAGCCGATCGAGCTGGGCGAGTCCGATCGCTGCCTGCAAGTCGGTGATGCGGAAATTGAAGCCAATCGCCGGATGAACGAATGAACCCCGGTCGAGGCGGCCTTGGTTGCGAAGGAGGCGAAGTCGCTCATAGATGACCGGATCGCGACAGGTGACGTAGCCGCCTTCGCCTGTGGTGATGGTCTTGTCGGCGAAGAACGAGAAACATCCAATGTCGCCGATAGCGCCAACGTGCCGACCTTCGAAGTGGACCGCGATGCCTTGAGCCGCATCCTCGATCACGCGCAGCCCGTGCTCCACGGCGAACTGTCCGACTGCATGCATGTCGCACGGGCTCCCATACAGGTGCACTGGCATCACGGCGCGCGTGCGCGAGGTAACCCTGCGGCGCGCGGCCTCGGCATCAAACTGGAAACTTTCTTCTTCCACATCGACGAATACTGGGGTTGCACCCGTGAGCACCACCGCCGTGGCCGACCCGACGAAGGTGATATCGGGTACCAGAACCTCATCACCTGCGCCGATGCCCAGCGCCAGCATGCCGAGCGTGAGGGCCAGCGTGCCGTTGGGTGCAAACACGCCGTAGGGCGCGCCTGTAAGCAAATTGAGGCGTTCGCTGAACGCACGAGTGAGTGGCCCTTCGGTCAGCCATCCGCTTCGCAGCACTGCAGCCACAGCGGCTTCTTCTTCTGCGGCGAGCCACGGCTGCACCTGCGCAATGGTCGGTCTTTCTGCGGCTTGGGCGTCGCGGTTTAGCGGGCGGTCCGTCATACCCTCTCCTGGTAATTGTGTTGCAAGAAAAAATTGTATAGCCCCGCGAGGCCGGTCGCGAGGTCAATGCGCGGACGCCAGCCGAGCGCCGAGAGCTCGCTTGAGTCGATTAGCTTGCGCGGTGTGCCATCCGGCCGCGAAGTGTCGAAGTGCAGCGCGCCCTCGAAGCCCACGGTGCGGCAGACCAAGGCGGCTAGCTCGCGTATCGAGATCTCCCAGCCACTGCCGACGTTGATCGGTTCTGGCGCGGAGTAACGCTCGAGCAGCATGACCAAGGCATCGGCGAGATCGTCGACATGCATGAACTCGCGCAGCGGCGCACCAGAGCCCCAGACGGTGATCCCGGTTGCGCAGTCGCGCCGGGCCTCATGCGCCTTTCGCATGAGGCCCGGGATCACATGGCCAGATTCGGCGTCGAAGTTGTCGCCTGGTCCGTACAGGCTTGTCGGGATGGCACTGATGAAATCAAGGCCGTGCTGGCGGCGAAATGCCTGGGCCAGCTTGATACCTGCGATCTTGGCTATCGCATACCACTCGTTGGTTGGCTCCAGCGGGCCTGCCAGGAGCTGCGACGCCACGATCGGCTGCTCCGCGAGCCGCGGGTAGATGCAGCTCGATCCAAGCACCATAAGCTTGGCCACGCCACAGCTTGCGGCGGCGCCGATCACTGACTGCTGAATGGCGAGGTTATCGAAGATAAAGTCAGCCGGACGGGTGTCGTTGGCGCGGATGCCGCCGACGCGGGCAGCAGCGAGCACGATTACCTCGGGCCTTTGATCGGCCATCCAGGTCCGCACTGCCTCTGCGTCCCGCAGGTCGAGGTCCGAACGATCCACGGCGAGCAGCTCGACGTCGTAACCGGAGAGCCGTCGCACGACCGCAGAGCCGACCATCCCACCGTGCCCTGCCACCCAGACACGGCGCCCGCTCAACCGAAAAATGGGTTCCCCAGCCAACTCAGCTGCTCCTTTGTTGCACCGCGAGATCCGCTAAGACCATCTCGCGGACCAGTTCATTGAACGTGGTCTGCGGCCGCCAGTCGAGGACACGTCGCGCCTTGGTCGCATCTCCAAGCAAATGCTGCGGGTCAGTGGGCCGGAAGTGTGTGGGGTCGACTTGAACCAGCACATGCCCAGTGCGCGCACAGCGGCCGACCTCTTCAGCTGCGCTACCGCTCCATTCGAGGCTCCGGCCCACGACCGCGAAGGCTCGCTCGACGAATTCGCGAACCGAGTGCGATTCGCCAGTCGCGATCACATAGTCGTCGGGTTCGGGATGCTGCGCGATCCGCCACATCGCCTCGACGTAGTCGCGCGCATGGCCCCAGTCACGCAGCGCGTCGAGATTGCCGAGGAACAGCGTGCGCTGCTCGCCGTGCTCGATTGCCGCCACGGCGCGCGTGATCTTGCGGGTAACAAAGGTCTCGCCGCGCCAAGGGCTTTCGTGGTTGAACATGATCGCGTTGGATGCGTGGCAGCCATACGCTTTGCGATAGTTGATGGTGATCCAGTGCGCATAGAGCTTGGCCACGGCGTATGGCGAGCACGGCGCGAAAGGAGTGAGCTCGTTCTGTGGCAACTCCGGCCGTTCACCGAACATCTCGGAGGTCGATGCCTGCACGAAACGGGTTCGGCTGGACATACCCATCAGCCTAATGCCTTCAAGCAGTCGCAGCGTACCGAGGCCGTCAGCATTGGCGGTGTACTCCGGCGTCTCGAAGCTCACAGCTACATGGCTCTGCGCGGCGAGGTTGTAGATCTCGTCCGGCTGCGTCTGCTGCACCAATGCGATAAGGTTCATAGGATCGGTGACGTCACCGTAATGCAGATGGAACTGTGTTGCATGTTCTCGTGGGTCTAGGTATATATCGTCAACACGGTAGGTGTTAAACGAAGAAGATCGTCGACGGACTCCGTGTACGATGTAGCCTTTCGCGAGCAAGAGACGCGACAGGAACGCCCCGTCCTGCCCTGTTACCCCTAGAACTAGAGCACAGCGCGCATCACTCACCATGAGCTCCTTCACCTATCGCGCCGAGCACCAAGCCGACCACGTCGTCGTATTCATCAGGAGTAAGCCGCTGCACCTTCATTTGACGCGCATGAGTCTTGGTCGCCAGTGGTTCGTAGGCGAGCGACGGCTGGAAAGCGGGCTCCCAAACAGTGAGCGTTATGACCGGTACTTCAATGGCATGCGGCGTATCGACGCGGTGGATCCCTGCGGCAGGAAACCGATAGGTCTCACCAGCTTGGTGAATCGTGTGATCAACCGGTCGTAAAGCTACCAGGGACCTAGTCACGAGGCCTGTACAATTGTTGGCGAAGTCCGAGTGCGCAGGTCCAGAAACAAGAAGCTCCTCGTACACTTCTGCGTTTATGTCGTTTTTGTCGGTTAGTTCGTAATTAGTCGAATGTAGCGCGCCCGAGATCACGTGCGAGACGAAGCCCATCCTATGCCTATGAGGCTGCTCCCGAAGGGGAGGCCGACTAGGTGCCCACAAATGTAAACGTATCTGCAGACCTATGTTTGGATCTGCAAGATATAGAACAAAGAAACCGTTGTTGTGGAGATACGAATATTCACGAAACGATCGACTCTGGGCAAGTACTTTGAGCAGTGGTCGAAGTACGTCAGATGCTCGAACGTAGTCGATCAACGCACGCAAAGGCATCATTCTTTCTTGTTCTTCTGGACCAGCCAAGCGATAACCTTGTATTGCCTTGGCTGCGGAATATTCGACTAATCTTAGTGGATCAAACGAAATTTTCGTCATTGTCGTTCGCCTTATACATCCTTAAGAACTCAAATCCATCAACACAGAATTCACTGCCATCGATCGATACTCAAGAGCACTGACATGCCGACAACGATCGCGACTGCGACGCACCCGCCGGTAATTGAGAAAGAACCACTACATCGGCTCGTTAAGATGAAGCGACAAGATCTAGAGCGCTGAATTTCACCCAGCGCACGCCAGCTTTGCTAGTCGAGTACCTCAACTAGAATTTGGCATTTTATCCATCGAACGTCTCTCCTTATGTTGTCGCAGGAAGGCATGCGTATGGCTACACAACGCAACAACCAATTGATCACTGTGCAAACTCTGCCTCTAGTCGATATCTGCGTCAAGCGCTTGCGGACCTGCGTCCGCAAGTCCAATGCACATCCGAGGTCCTCTGTTTGTTCTCTGCGACAGAGTAGTGACTCGGCCAGCCGGTAATCACGCGGGCAACGTATTGCGCTGGCTAGCACTCTTGAACCTCGCGTACCTTTACTCCACTCAAGTGGTGCTCTGCATGACGGGTGTAGGTCCTAAGCACGCAGAGTCCAGGCATTAGCAGGCTGCTGAAATACCGGTTGAAGGTTCAGAATTGCGGCTCTGGCAGTATGAGTTTCAACGTCAGCTATTGATGGTTGATTGTCGTGGAAACTCTTGAAGGCGAAAAGCCGCGAAATCCACTGTGAGAAGTGAGTATTTCAGCAGCCTGTTAGGTCCTGCCCGCATCTCCGATACTGGCTCCATTACGCCACGCTGCGAAATCACCCCTTAGCGGATTTTGATTTCACGTCCCCCACCCGCGCCACATCGCAGAATCGGGACATCCCACGCCGTCCCGAAGACCCACAAAACGCCCGCATATCGCGGGCTTTTTTGTCCCCGGTGATCCTGGGGGGTGCCCTTGCATCCCCACGAAAAGTGAGTAAGCGTGTGAGCAAGGACGCCCCGCACCGCGGGGGCTTACCCGCAACCGGCGGACTCGCACCTCGACCGTCATCGGGCTGCACATGTCGCAGAGGGACGCCCGACCCGATTTCGCGCACCGCTCGGTGCGCCGACCGCTGTCGACCCCGAAGGGTTGCGGTCGACAGCCGGGAGACGGGCCTCAGCGCTTGCCCGTCATGCCGGTGAACACGCCGTCGCGCCGCACCCAGGCGTGGTGCAGGGCGCCGGCGATGTGCGCGAGCACCAGCGCGAAGAAGGCGTCGCCGAGCACGCCGTGCGCACCCCGCAGCACGGTGTAGAGCGCGGGGTGCCGGGGCGCCAGCGGCGGAAGCGCGACGCCGAAGGGCAGCGTGACCGGATAGCCGCCGGCCGAGCTCATCGCCCAGCCCAGCAGCGGCATCGCGAACATGAGCGCGTACAGCGCCGCGTGCGAGGCGGCGGCGATGCGCGCCTGCAGCCTCGGCAGCGAAGCGGGCAGCGGCGGCGGCGGGTGGCGGCGCCGGTGCCGCAGGCGGACCAGCGCCAGCAGCAGGATCAGCAGGCCCAGGGGGCGATGGAGGTCGATCAGCCAGGGCCGCAGTGCGAGCGAGCCGACCATGGCCACGCCGATGAACAGCATCGCCAGGATCATCGCCGCCATCGACCAGTGCAGCCAGCGCGCGATGCGGGTGTAGGGCGTGGGATGCGTGTTCAACGGACGTCTCCCGCAGCCGGGCCGGCACCGATGGCGATTTCGCGCTGACGGCGATTGAACGACACGGAGTACGCCGCGGCGCGCGCGGCCAGCACCGGGTCGCGCGAGGGCGCGATGCCGACCGGCAGGAGGGTGGGGTCGAAGTTGATGCCCCGGCAGTCGCCGGTGGCCTGGTCGTAGGCGCGTTCGAGCACCAGCGTGCCGGCGGTCACGCGCTCGCGCGTCTCGGGCCAGGGCCGCGACGGGTTCTCGATCGGATCGCCCGGCGCGGCCAGGGTCAGCTCCAGCGTCCAGCGCAGCGCTCCGCGGGTCAGCCGCGCGGCCAGCTCATCGGTGAGGTGATCGGCTTCGGCGGTCTGACGCTGCTCGGGCGCGAGCGGCTGGAACGGCGCCTCCGGCACGAACGACCAGCGCACGTACCGGCGCTCGCCCGACGCGTTGGTGAATGCGAAGGCATGCACGCCGTTGTAGGCGGTATTGGCGAAGCTGCTCGACCATGGGGCCGAGCCCGCCCAGGCCATGAAGGCGGCCGCCTCCGGATGGCGCGCCAGGAAGGCCTGCATCTTCGCGGGATCCGGCTTGCCGGTGGCCGGGTCGGGCCGCGAAGCCACGACCTGCTCGGCGAAGGCCTGCGGCGTGGAGACCGAGAAGAACGGGAAGCTGTTCATCGCCAGCCGCCACTGCTGGCCGTCGTCGGTGTCGAGCTGCAGCGCCAGGCTGCGCACGCGCGCCTGCGCCTCGGCGCCCAGCGGGTCGGCCCCGCCGATCGACAGACGGCCGATGGCCGGCGTGCGCGCCTGCGAGAACACCCGGGCCCGCGACAGCCGCGCCGCGTCGGGAGTGGGCTCGAACCAGCCCGCCACGCACACGCCGCGCGCATGCGCACGCCGGAAGCCCGGGTAGGGCCTGCCGTTCTCGATGGTGTCCACCAGCCGCGGGGCGGTGATGCGCGCCGGCGACAGCCAGCCTGCGGTCCATGCGAAGGCGCCGGCCAGGCCACCCACCACGAGGGCGATGCCGGCGAAGGGAAGCAGGGGCCGCCAGCGCGGCGGTGCACGGAATCCGGTCGTCTTCACGGCGCGCCGCTCCTGGAGAGGGCGCTCCGCAGAAGTGCCTCGATGGCAGGGTGGCCGAGGCGCCGGGCATGTTCGAGAGGCGTCACGCCATCGCCGTCCGCCAGCCTGGGGTCGGCGCCGGCATCCAGCAGCCGCCGCACGATGGCCTGATGGCGCTCGCCCCCGTCGCCGAGGATCACCGCCTCCAGGAGCGCCGTCCAGCCGAGACGATTGACGTGGTCGACGTCGACGCCCGCTTCGATGAGCCGATGCACCGTCTCCACGTGGCCGCGCTCGGCCGCCGGGATCAGCGCGGTTCCGCCGTAGCGGTTGGTGCTGCGCAGGTCGGCGCCATGGGCGAGCAGCAGCTCGAGGATCTCCAGATGCCCGCGCGCGCCTGCGTAGAGATAGGGACTGTCCCCGATCGCATCCTTCGCGTTCACGTCCGCGCCGGCCGCCACCAGCAGCCGCGCCGATTCGATGCGGTCGGCATGGGTGGCCGCGAGCAGAGCGGTCCTGCCCCGCGGATCGCGATAGCCGACGTCGGCGCCGTCTCTCAGCAATCGCGCCACCGTGTGCGCGTTGCCGGATTCCGCCGCTTCGACCAGGAGCGCGTCCTTCGAGACGCACCCGGCGTCCGGCCCTCGCGCGGTGGATGCGTCCATCGTCTGTTGCATGCTGCCGTCTCCCGTAAGGATGGATGGACCGGCTCGAAGCGGCCCGGCGGTGAGCGCAGCCTAGGGAGGGCGACCATCAGTGTAAAATTAAATAGTCGAATCATATTCAGTGGATCCGCGAATGACCCTGGACGACCCGACATTGCTGCGCGCCTTCGTGGCGGTGGTGGACCACGGCGGTTTCACCCGCGCCGCGCGCGCCCTGCACCTGACCCAATCCACGGTCAGCCAGCAGGTTCGCCGCCTCGAGCAGGCGGCCGGGCACGCGCTGCTGGATCGCGACGGGTCGCAGCCGGCGACGACGGAAGCGGGCGAGCGGCTGCTCGGGTATGCGCGCAGGCTGCTGTCGCTCGGGGAAGAAGCCCGGGCGGCGATGGGGCGGGTGGCGCAGCAGGAGGTCATCCGCCTGGGCGTGCCCGAGGATCTCGGCGGCAGGGCCCTGACCCCCGTGCTGTCGACCTTCGCGCTGCGGCTGGGCACCTCGGTGAGGCTGGAAGTCACCAGCGGCATGAGCCACGCGCTCGTGGCCGGCTATGCGCGCGGCGAGTTCGAACTCATCCTCGCCAAGCAGCGACGGGCGGACGGCGTGCACGCATGGCCGGAGACGCTCGCCTGGGTGGACAGCAGGCGACACCCCTGCCTCGGCCGCGACCCCTTGCCGGTCGCGGTGTTTCCGGAAGGCGGCCTGTACCGCGAGGAGATCTTCGGCTGGCTCGATGCGCACCAGAAGGCCTGGCACGTGGCCTACAGCAGCCCGAACCTCGCCAACCTGCAGGCGGCCGTCGCCGACGGCCTGGGCGTGAGTCTGCTGCCCCGCCGCGCCGTGTCGACGGCCTCGCATCGGGTGCTGGGCCGCCGGGACGGCTTCCCCGACACCCCTCGTCTGTTCCTGACGATGCACTACCCCGCCGGCGCGTCGTCCGCGACGCTCGATCTCGCGGCCTGTCTGGCACGACGGTGCGAGGCGCTGGCCGCACGGGCGAGGTGAACCGGGCGCGGGTGCCGCTCCCGCCCGCCCGACGAGTCGCACGGCCCGCGCGGCGCCTCCCGGCTTGAACGCATGCCGCGCCGCCCCTATCTCCGGGCCATCCGTCTTTTCCCATCCATTCAAGGAGTTGCCCATGAGCGCCGAGACCGCCGCCCCGCAGGTCGAAACCCATGCCTTCCAGGCCGATGTGCAGCAGGTGCTGCAGCTGGTCATCCATTCGCTGTATTCCAATCAGGACATCTTCCTCCGAGAGCTGGTGTCGAATGCCTCGGACGCCTGCGAGAAGCTGCGCTTCGAGGCGATCGCCGAGCCGGCCCTGCTGGGCGACGGCGCGCCGCTGGCCATCGATCTGGCGGTGGACGCCGAGGCCAGGACCCTGCGCATCCGCGACAACGGCATCGGCATGGACCACGACGAGCTGGCGCGCAACCTGGGCACGGTGGCGCATTCGGGCACCAAGCGGTTCCTGGAGCGCGTGGCCTCGGGCGAGAAGGTGGACGCGCAGCTGATCGGCCAGTTCGGCGTCGGGTTCTACTCGGCCTTCATCGTGGCCGACGAGGTGGCGGTGACCAGCCGCCGGGCGGGCAGCGATCAGGCCTGGACCTGGCGTTCGCGCGGCGACGGCCAGTTCACCCTGGAGCCGGCGCCGGCCGACGCGCCGCGCGGCACCGAGATCGTGATGCACCTGCGCGACGACGCCAGCGACTACCTGCAGGAGTGGAAGCTGCGCTCGCTGGTGCGCACCTACTCCGACCACGTCGGCTTCCCGATCCGCATGGCGAAGCCCGCACTGCCCAGGAGCGGGGACGACAGCGAGGCCGAGACCCCCGAAGCCCCCGCCACGCCCGAGCTGGAGACCATCAACCAGGCCTCGGCGCTGTGGACCCGCGCCAAGAGCGAGCTGTCCGACGACGACTACAAGGCCTTCTACAAGCACCTGTCGCACGACTTCGGCGACCCGCTGGCGTGGACCCACAACCGGGTGGAGGGCAACCAGAGCTTCACCTCGCTGCTGTACGTGCCCGAGCGTGCGCCCTTCGATTTCCAGAACAGCCGCGAGGACCGCAAGGGCCTGAAGCTGTACGTCAAGCGCGTCTTCATCATGGACGCGGCCGAACAGATGCTGCCCGCCTACCTGCGCTTCGTGCGCGGCGTGGTGGATTCCGACGACCTGCCGCTCAACGTGAGCCGCGAGCTGCTGCAGGAAAGCCGCCAGGTGGAGCGCATCAAGGGCGCGCTCACCAAGCGCACGCTGGACATGCTGGAGAAGGTGGCCGCGGACGATGCCGACAAGTACACGGCCTTCTGGGGCCAGTTCGGCACCACGCTGAAGGAAGGCGTGGCCGAAGACAGCGCCAACCAGGAGCGCGTGCTCAAGCTGATGCGCTTCGCCACCACCCGCAGCGAGAGCGCGAACGACCTGATCCCGCTCGACACCTACATCGAGCGCATGAACGGCTTGCAGGAGGAGATCTACTACCTCACCGCCGACGGCTGGAACGCGGCGCGCCACCACCCGAAGCTGGAAGCGCTGAAGGCGCGCGGGGTGGAAGTGATCCTGATGCACGAGCGCATCGACGACTGGATGTCGGCCTACCTGCACGAATATGCCGGCAAGCGCCTGCGCAACATCGCCAAGGGCGAGATCGACCTCGACAAGCTCGGCGCCGCCGAGGACAAGGCCAAGCACGAGGAAGCCGCCAAGGCCGCCGCGCCGCTGGTCGAACGCATCAAGACCGCGCTGGGCGACAAGGTGAAGGATGTGCGCGTGTCGAACCGGCTCGTCGATTCCGCCGCCTGCCTGGTGGTGGAGGACTACGACATGTCCCTGCACATGCAGCGCCTGTTCCAGGCCGCCGGCCAGCATGCACCCGCGGCCAAGCCCATCCTCGAGATCAACCCGGAGCACGCGCTGCTGCAGCGGCTGCAGGGTGCGGACGGCGACGAGGCGAAGACCGGCGACTATGCGCAGCTGCTGTTCGAGCAGGCGATGCTGGCCGAAGGCGGGCAGCTGGACGACCCGGCGGCGTTCATCGCGCGCATGAACCGTCTGCTGGTGGGGTGATCCGACGGCAGGGTTGATCGATCGGCAGATGGATCGAGGCCGGTGCGGTCGACCGGGCGGCCCGATCCCGACGGAACGCGCATGCCGGGTGCACGCCCGGCATGCGCGCGCCCGCCATGCACGTACCGCTCCCTGCGGACTCGGACTTCCAGAGGTGCGTCGGGGGGGGAGCTCGGCATGAGGTTCTCATCGGCATCGGCGCATGCAGCCACCCTCCGGTCGGACGCAGGCCTGGCGCCTCGCCGCGCCCCCTCATGACTGCGATGTCATCCGCCCGCCGCTCGTCGGCACGGGCACGCCCGAACAGTGACGCCGTCCCGTAAATCGACGCACCGTTGTCGGGGGTTGTGTGACGGTGTACGAATTCATCGTTCCGACCGGGCTTGCGCAAGGTAGGCGCCCCTTACAGGATGCGCACCGGCGCCGACAGGGAGGCGCCCTGATCCAGGGAACGGAGCGGCCGCGACGGGTTCGCGCCTTCGGGCCCTGCCGAGCCCTCACGCAAAGGACTGTCGCATGTTCACGCCATCCCGCATCTCTCTGCTGTCTTTCGCCTGCCTGCTGGCCTGTGCCGGCGCCCAGGCCGCGCCCGCATCCCATGCCTCGCAGGGCATGTCCGGCCACGTCGCGAACGCGGGCCCGCTGCCCGGCGTCGCCGCCGCCACCTATTACGAGCGCCGCGCGCTGGAGCCTGCGTTCGCCGCGGCCTATCGCCGCTTCCCGGCGATCCCGGCGGGCACGCTGGAGGCGGTCGCCTACGCGCGCAGCCGCTGGCGCAACCTGCAGCCCGACCCCAACGACACGCTGCATGGCCCGCCGGTGTACGGGCCGATGGGCCTGTATGCGGGACAGGGCGGTTTCGAGGACCAGGTGGGCACCGCCGCGGCGGCGCTGGGTGTGCCGACGCGGCGCGTGATGCGCGAGCCGGCGCTGAACGTGCTCGCATCCGCCTGGCTGATCGACCGCGCGCTGCGCGCCCAGCCCGCCGGCCCGGCGGCGGCGGTGGAGATCGAGCGCCTGGCGCCCGCACTGATGGCGAGCGCCGGCTTCCGCGGCGAAGGCGAGGTGCAGGCCTATGCCCGCGCCAGCTACGCCTTCGACGTGCTGCACGCACTGGACACCGGCGTGAACGACAACGGCGTGCGCGTACCCGAGCGCGCGGTGCGCTGGGAGCGCGCGTTCGCGCCGAAGACGCTGATCGCCCTGCGCGCGCCGATGGTGCGCCTGGACGTGGCGCGCGACCGCATCGAGACCGCCGACTACGCCATCGACGTGCGCGACGAAACCCTCAAGCCCCGCGCCTCGCTGCGGCAGGACGGCGGCGATGACGCTGTGGCCGCGCAGGCCGATGTCGGCATCCAGAGCACGGACTACGGCCCGGCGCTGTGGGTGGCCTCGCCGTATCACTCCGCGCGCAGCGCGGCGGTCTCGGCGGTCACCCTGCACACCATGCAGGGCTATTACGCCGGCAGCATCTCCTGGTTCCAGAACAACCCGTATTCGGTGAGCGCGCACTACCTGATCCGCAGCTCGGACGGGCAGGTCACGCAGATGGTGCGCGACTCGCGCGCGGCGCATCACGTGGGCAGCCACAACGGCTACACCATCGGCATCGAGCACGAGGGCTTCATCGCCGAGAGCAGCTGGTACACCACCGCGATGTACAACGCCTCGGCGGCGCTCACCCGCCACATGTGCGCGGTCCACGGCATCGATTGCCGCACCGCCTACAACGGCAGCGGCCACACCGGGCTGTACCTGCTGCCCACCTCGGTGAAGATCAAGGGCCATCAGCATTTCTCCAACCAGACCCACACCGACCCGGGCATCCACTGGGACTGGCGGCGCTACTACAGCCTGCTCAACCCGGGCGGCGGCGGCGGTTCGACCTCGCTGGACGATTTCGAGGCCGGCCTCGGCCACTTCAACACCAGCCCCACCTATTCCGGCAGCACCGTCGGCATCGCCACCACCTCGACCGCGGCGCGCGTGTGCGACACCGGTTCGAAGCAGGGCAGCTGCCGGCTGCGGTTGAGCCTGGTGGACAACACAGCGACCACCGCCAACTGGGCGGTGCGCCTGCTGTCAGGCTCCGGCAGTCCCGCGGCGAACGTCAAACTCACCAAGGCCGGCGGCCATCTCGGCTTCTGGGTGTATCCCGCCGCGACCGGCGTGAGCGTGGCGGTGAGCGTGGACGACAGCGACGGCACCGAACGCTCGGTCGCCAAGGCGCTGCCGGCCAACGCCTGGACCTGGGTGGAATGGCGTCTGGACGACGGCGCGCAGTGGGATCCCTGGGCCGGTGGCGACGGCATCATCACCTCGACCACTGCGGCCACGCTGGACGCGATCTGGTTCTACCGCGCCAACGCCAATGGCGCGACGGTCGCCGTGGCAGTCGACGATGTACGCCTGACGATCAAGTGATGGGCGGCGGCATGGGTACGAAGTTCATCGCGATCGCGGCGGCGGGGCTGACCGCCCTGTCGCTGCTCGGGTATGCGCTGTGGCAGCGCGCATCCGATGCGGACACCGGACCTGTCGGCGTCCCGGCCCCGCCCACCGAAGCGCCCGCGCATGCGGTCAAGCCCGATGCGCATGCTGAGGACGACGGGCACGGGCATGAACGCGGGCACGGGCACGACCATGGCGAGGAAGCGCCCAACGTCGACCTGCGTCCGCTGTACTTCCAGCCACCGGCGCTGGTCGACGGTGGGCGGTTCGCAGCGGCCGAAACGCCGCTGCTGGTGGAGCCCAGCTGCCGTGCGCAGCGGCTGCTGGCGCGCGGCGGCAGCGCCGAAGCGCGTCTGGGCGCGCTCTACGCGCTGGATGCGGGCGAACGTTTCCCGCGCGACCTGTTCTACCGCAGCATGATCCAGTTCTGGCGCGAGGGCAGCGAGTATTACCAGCTCAGCGCGATCTGGGACATCGGCATCCCGCCGGTGTACCGCCTCGCGCTGCACCGCTCGCCGGTGGCGGATTTCTCGCGCGACGTCCGCGAGGCGCCGCTGCCCCAGCCCGTGCCCGGTGTGATCGATGCCGCCGCCGCCGCCGACTACATGGCGCAGGCCACGGACGCCGCGGTGGCGCGCGGCGGGCAGCTGGGTCTGCAGCTCACCGAGGCGGAATGGCCAACCACCGACGGCCAGGGACGCGTGCGCACCACGCTCGCCAATGGCCGCGCGATGGGCTGGAGCTTCCCCGGTGGTCACTGCGGGTGGGATGCCGAAGCATCGGCGCTGCGCTGCCGCTGTCCATCGGGCAGCGGTCGCCCGCCCGGCGACGGCGAGCAGCCCGGCACAAGCTGAGCGTCCGGCCGTATCGAGCGCATCACGCGTCGGCCCGTCCGTTCCCGCCACCTCTCATCACAGGCGTCATCGGCGCCTGCGGACACCTGCGCCGTGCGTCGCGCGCGCCGCCGGTCTCCCGCTTCATTTAGCGCTGTACCGCCGGTCCGACCGGCACCCCGTCACAGGTCCATACCATGGAGAGACGCATGAAAACCCGCTACGCCCTCATCGCCACCGCCCTGCTGGCGCTGGCCGCGCCGGCCGCGATGGCCGACACCTTCACCATGAAGGTGCAGACCTTCTTCAAGAAGACCACCGCCGATTCCACCACGCTGCCGGCCGGCGACAAATGCCTGCTCAACGCCAATCAGTCGATCGGCGCGATCAACTACGGCATCGTCGGCAGCCACTGGAAGATCAAGCTGGCCGGCAGCCTGAGCGGCTGCGGTTTCAGCGACGGCTATCTGTTCAAGGACCACGTCACCGTCAGCGGCAATCCGTCCGGCTACACCTATCCGTTGCCCAGCGGCATCCTCGGCAGCGGCTGGTGCGTGTGTCGCAGCGTGGGCACCAGCCCGCACATCGGCCAGGACACGTACACCAGCAGCGGCACCATGCGCGCGGTGGCGGTGCATTCGGGCATCGTCGAGAGCGTGACCTTCGACAGCAGCTGCGGCTATTTCGTCAGCCTGCGCGACGACCGCGGCGCGTTGTGGCGCTATGTGCATCTCAACGCGCCGGGCGTGGCCCAGGGTGCGCGCGTGACCAACGGCCAGCAGCTGGCCACCATCTCCTCCTACCCCAAGAGCGCCTGCGGCACCGGCCCGCATCTGCACTGGGAGCGTCGCAGCGCCGGCCCGTTCGCCGACGGCGCGACCGGCAAGGACTGCGGCCAGGGCTATCGCAGCTGCAACTACGACCCGGTCAAGCCGTGGCGCACCACCGCGGCCGGGTTCGCCAGCTTCGCCGACACTTCCGAGGTGAAGATGGCCTCGCCGCTGGCCGCGCCGAGTGCCGCCCCCGCGGTGCAGACCCCGGCCCTCGCCTGCCGCAACGCGCCCAGCCAGTACGCACGCGTCGATGCCGACACGCTGCTGAACCTGCCCCGCGCCGATGCCGCAGGCATCAAGGTCGCCCTGCGCTGGAGCGAGCGCGAAGGCCAGCGCGTGGCCGTGGCCGGTGCCGCGTTCGCCGACAATGCCGCCAACGTCTGCGACGCCGACAGCGGACGCAACTGCATCGTCGGCTGGACCCTGCTGAACCAGACCGCCGACGGCAGCTGGCGCCGCGTGTTCCACGACCCGGCCACCTTCAACGCCCGCGCCAGCCGCGTGGCCGAGGAAGCCACCTGCGCCGCCGACGGTTTCAACGGCCGTTCGCTGGTGGTGGTGCGCGACCTGAAGGGCCGCCGCTACGTGGCCGATCTGCGCTGACCGTGCGGGGGCGACGTTGCGGCGCAGGCCGCATCGCGCCCGTCACGCGACACGACGAAGCCCCGGGAGACCGGGGCTTCGTCGTGTCGGCGGGTCAAGACGCGTGGTCCAGCCCTGCGTGGTCGTCTCAGGTGAGCCGCCGTGTCCGGGGCCGACCTGGAGGGATCAGTCGTCCGCGCGTTTCACGTCGGACTTGTACGTGTCGGAGCCCACCGAGAACTGCCCCTGCCCGTTCCAGTCTGCATCGAGGCCGAAACTGGCCGAGAACGGGGCGAGATACATGCCGATCGCGGGAGGCGGCACCGATACGCCCGCTTCTCCCGATACCGAGCCGACCCTGATGATCGAGCCGAAGCCCGTACTGTGCATGGCGCCCGATACCTGCGCGGAGAATGTCTGCGGATGCTGTGTCCCTTCATGGATCGTGCCCTGCGCCTGGCCGTGCAGGGCGCCGGTGGACGCATTGACGGTCAGCGCCAGCGTCATCGAGCCGCTGCCTACGGCACCGCCCTGCGGCGTGAAGGCGAGTTTCAACAGATAGAGTCCTGATTGCGACATTGCGAATCTCCTTGTGGATGGAAAATGTCGGTGAAGCCCCCGATATTCGTCACGATGGATGCCTGTCCAGCTTCTGGCATGTGGATCCGACCCCAGCCGAACGCAGCGACAGGCGATGCGGCGCGAGGGCGGCGCGTCGGTCAACGCGGGTATGGCGGCGCGTCGACCGATGCAGGGAGATTGTCTTTCCGAATCGCGACCGCGATACTCCGGATCCGCGCAAACGACCCGTACCCGCACCGATTCGACACCGGCGTATCCGCCGGCGGGGCATCGGCCCCGACAACGGTCGCATGCCGATACGCGCAAAGCGGCCCGGGCACGCGGTGCCGCGCTACGCTTCAGGATCCGCCATGCATCAGCCCGACACCGCCACCGTCGACTGCCCCTACTGCGGCGAAGCCATCGAGGTGCTGGTCGACACCTCGGTCGACCACCAGCAGTACATCGAGGACTGCAGCGTCTGCTGCAGGCCGATCGTGTTCACGGTGACCGCGGACGACGGCACGCTGCTGTCGGTGGACGTGCGCTCGGAAGACGAGTGAACCATCGGTTCATCGCGTGAACCCGCGGCGCGTGCACTGCGCCGCCGCACCGATCCCTCGTGACCTCCCGGACCACTGCACGGGCGAAAAGCGCCGCGCCGCGCGTCAGAACAACGCTCCCTGCAGCGGCCCTTCCGCATCCGTGTGCGTCTTCGCTCCCGTGCGCGCGCTGCGCGCCGCAGCACAGGCACGCACGGGCGCCGGTGGCGGCACGAAGCGCCCTGTCTCCAGCGCGGGCAGCCGCGCGAAGCCCAGGCGTTTGCAGGCCTTCGCGAAGCGCAGGGCGATGAGATCGGCGAACGGGCCCTCGCCGCGCATCCGCCGGCCGAAGGCGCTGTCGTAATCCTTGCCGCCGCGCATCTGCCGGATCAGGCTCATCGCGTGTGCGGAGCGTTCCGGGTAATGCAGATCCAGCCATTCGCGCCAGACCTCCTTCAGTTCATGCGGAAGACGCAGCAGCACGTAGCCGGCGTTCTGCGCGCCGTGTTCGCGCGCGGCTTCGAGAACATGTTCGAGATCGGCATCGGTGATGGTGGGGATGACCGGCGCCACCATCGTGCCCACCGGCACGCCGGCCTCGTGCAGGGCGCAGACGGTCTTCAGCCGGGTGTGCGGCGCCGCGGCGCGCGGCTCCAGCTTCGAGGACAGGGCGTTGTCGAGCGTGGTGATCGACACGTACACATGCACCAGGCCCTGCGCGGCCATCGGCGCCAGCAGGTCCAAGTCGCGCAGCACCAGCGCGCTCTTGGTGATCAGGCCGACCGGGTGGCGATGCTCCGCCAGCACCTCCAGCAGCTGCCGGGTGATCCGCCAGCGGCGCTCGATCGGCTGGTAGGCGTCGGTGTTGATGCCCAGCGAGATCGGCGAACAGCGGTAGGACGGTTTCGCCAGCTCGCGGCGCAGCAGTTCGGCGGCGTTGGATTTGGCGTACAGCTTCGTCTCGAAATCCAGCCCCGGCGAGAGGTCGAGATAGGCGTGCGAGGGCCGCGCGAAGCAGTAGACGCAGCCGTGTTCGCAGCCGCGGTACGGGTTGACCGACTGGCTGAACGGGATGTCGGGCGACTGGTTGCGGCTGACGATGCTGCGCGCGCGCTCCTCGGTGACCTGGGTGCGCAGCTGGCCGGGGGCGGCGGAAGCGTCCCGCTGGATCGCCGCGACCTCGGCGTCGGGCGCATCGTCGGCATAGACCGAGCCCCAGCCGTCGTCCTCGGCTTCGGCGACGGTCTTCTCGAACCGGCCACGCACGTACGATGCCGCGCCGCGGCCCTTGAGCGGGCCTTCGCGGACGAGGTTGTGGGTGGCGCGGTCCATCCCGGTGCGCTCCGTCCCGTTGCGGTCCAGGCCCGCGCGGGCGGTGCCGGCCGCTTCCGCGCCGCCGCTGCCGCTGCCGGGTGTGGACGAAGGTGTTTTGCCGTGCGCGCGCATCCCCGGTAGCCTACGTCGGTCGCGTCTCACGCCGCGCGAACGCCGGGCCTGCGGCCCTGCCCGCCCCTTCCGCCGAACGAGCCTGCCGCGTTGAGCCCCAGCGAACTCCTGCACGGTGCGATCTCCCCGGTGCTGGCATGGCTTGCCGGCGTCGAGCACATCGGCTGGTACCTGTACGCCGGCTGGGTGGTCTATCTGATCCTGCTGGGCGCCTGGATCGTGCTGCAGAAGCGCGAACCGGTGGCGACGCTCAGCTGGCTGCTGGCGCTCGCGCTGCTGCCCTACATCGGCTTCCTGATCTACCACCTGCTCGGCCCGCAGCGGATCGAACGCCAGCGCCTGCGCCGCATCCGCGCGCGGCTGGACGACGACCCGCTGTGCGGCCGCCCGCTGCTGCCGGCCGAGCATCCGGACGCGCTGGAGCTGGCGAAACTGGTGGAGACCGCGGTCGGCCTCGGCCCGGGCAGCGCACGCGACGTGAAGCTGCTGGTGGACGGCGGCGACACCTACGAGGCGATCATCGCCGCGCTGGGCGAGGCGCGGCACCACGTCCACATCGAGTACTACATCTACATGCCCGACCGCAGCGGCGCCGCGCTGCGCGATGCGCTCATCGCCTGCGCGCGCCGCGGCGTGCGCGTGCGCGTGCTGCTGGATGCGCTGGGCTCGGCGAAGCTGGGCGCCCGCTTCTTCGCCGAACTCACCGCCGCCGGCGGCGAGGTGGCCTGGTTCCACCCCTCGCGCTTCTGGCGCTACTGGTACAAGCCGGTGGTCAACCTGCGCACCCACCGCAAGATCGCGGTGATCGACAACCGCATCGCGTTCACCGGCGGCATCAACATCACCGACGACCAGAACGAACGGCTCAACAAGAACGCCTACCGCGACCTGCACCTGCGCATCGACGGCGACGTGGTGCGTTCGCTGCAGCAGGTGTTCATCGAGGACTGGGTGTACGCCACCGGCCGGCGCGACCCGCTCTCGGACGTGGCCCGCAGCCTGCCGCCGCCGGAGCCCGGCACCATCGCCGCGCAGGTGGTGACCTCCGGCCCGGACTCGCGCTGGGAAGCCATCCATCGCGTGCACGTGAGCCTGATCCACTCCGCGCAGACGCGCGTGTGGCTGGTCACGCCCTACTTCGTGCCCGGCGAAGCCGCGATGATGGCCCTCACCTCCGCCGCACTCGGCGGGCTCGACGTGCGCCTGATGGTGCCCAAGCGCAGCGACTCGCTGCTGGTGACCCTGGCCGCACGGTCCTACTACGACGAGCTCATCGCCGCCGGCGTGAAGGTATACGAATACGGCCCGCGCATGCTGCACACCAAGGCCCTGTTGATCGACGACCGCGCCGCGCTGGTCGGCAGCGCCAACTTCGACCACCGCAGCTTCCGCCTGAATTTCGAGGTCAGCGTGCTGTTCCAGGACCACGCCATCGCCGCCGGACTCGAACACGTCATCGAAGGCCAGTTCGCCAACGCCCCGCGCGTGCGCGAGGAACGCGACCGCCCCCTTCTGCGCGCACGCCTGCCCGAAGCGCTGGCGCGGTTGATGTCGCCGTTGTTGTGAGGCGGTGATGGGCCTGCATGCCGACCCCCTACGACAGGCGTAGGAGCGGCTTCAGCCGCGACTGGCATCCTGCGACCCGACGTGCGCGATGCGCCATCCGCAATCTCCGTCACGACCAACGCCTGTCATCCCGAGCGCAGCGAGGCATCTGCTGTTTTCGTCGATTCAAAAGCAGATGCCTCGCTGCGCGCGGACGACATCATGACGTGGGTCTGCTCAGGCCCGGGCCGGATGTAGTCTCGATCACGTGGGCCGGGCGTGGTCCGAATACAGACCCGGCCTGCGGTTGCGAATCTCGCGGCGTGCGCTGTTCCTGCCAACGGGAACCTTCGCGAGGCGATGCGTCGGCACGTCGTGTGCGGAGTGGTGATGCGCCTGCACTGCACGCACCGGAGCGTGTGCGTGGATTCAGCCGCCGCTGTCGGCCTTCACCACCTCCGTCACCAGGCTCGGCAGCTCCCACGCCCCACCCGGAAACCCGCGGCACAGGCCGGTAGTGCCGGCGTAGGTGTGGACGAAGCGGGTGCCGTCCCAGGTCCAGGCCTCGCGGCCCCAGCAGTCGCCGAGGCCGCGGCCTTTGTGGGTGGCGCTGATGTCGATGCGGCCGAGGCTGCGATCGAGTCGGGTGGCGGAGGCGGTGACCAGGGTGGCGCGGAAGGGCGGGATGTCTTCGACGACCCAGAGGCCGTTGCCGCTGTTGTAGGCGGCGAGCCAGCAGGGCGTGCTAACCAGCAGATGATCGGCGTCGAGTCGCTGTACTTCGAGCGCATCGGCACGCCAACTGCTGGCGCGTTCGGGGTCCTGCAGTTCCGTGCACTCCTGCTCGGTGTCGGCCGCGCGCATCGCCGCGCGCAGGGCAGTTTCATGACGCGCGGCGAACGTGTCGTCGCCGCTTTGGGCGGATGCAGCGCCGACGGCGCGCACCACGGGTTTCGCGCGGGCTGCGGGGACTGCCGATTCGTCGCGCGTGCCCTTGCGGTGCAGGGCACCGACGGTGCCGACGCGGCCCTGGGCGTCGTCCATCTTCAGCAGCACGGCGGAAGCCCCCGCGTCGGAGAGCGTCCACACCGTTTCGGCGCCCACGGCATGGAATTCGATCCGGCTGTCGCGACGCAGGGCGGCGAGCAGGGCCTTCACCTGAGCGGCATCAAGCGTGCCGGTCCTGTCGTCCTTGCCGATGGCGATGTTGCCGTGGCGGCGACCATCGATACGCAGCTCCACCTTCGCGGGCGTGTTCAGCGCGACATCCGGCGCCCAATCCTCGCCCAGCGCCACTTCGGCGCGCACGAGGGTGCCCGCACCTGCGGCACGGGTCAACAGCACCGAGACCGGCAGACTGTCGCCATCGTTCTGCTGATAACCCGCCGCACGGCAGGTGCCGGTGTTGTCGCAGGCGAGCTCCCAGTCGGCGTGGCTGAAGGCGATGGGGTCGGCCGGCAGCGCCTCACCGGCCGTGGCGGCGGATGCGACCAGAAGCGACAGCAGGGGCAGCACGAGATTGGGCATGAGCGGTGTGCTCCGGATGCGATGTCCCTGAGCATACCGGCTGCACGCGCGGAGCATGGTCGTGGACGCGCATGAGGTACGGCGCGTGGTGCGTTGGACGATCACGACACCGGGCGCCGTGAAGCGCCCGGTGTCGCCGGACATGCAGCGGCTCCCTCAAGCCGTGCCGCTGCCATCCGCTCAGCCGCAGATCCACACGTTGTTGCTGCCGCAGCCGCAGCGGCCCGGCTCGTAGGGCTGCCACTGACAGCGGACCGTCGTGCCGACGGTCGAGCAGTAATTGCCTTCGTAGTTCCAGCACGAAGGCAAACCAGCGGCGAGCTGAACGGGCTGGGCCTGGGGCCGTGCCGGCCGCAGCAGGTCGCTCTGCCCGGCAGGCTGGGCCAGGTAGTTCAGCGTGATGAAGACGGGAGCGGGAGCGGCATCGCGGGTGGTGGCGGTGGCGGTCGAGGCGCTGGCGAATACGGTGGAGGCCGCAAGCAGGGCGGCGCAGAGGGCGTACTTCATTCCTTGGATCTCCTTGTACGGGGAACCTGCAGTGGAGGCGCATCAGCGAAGACCGCTGACCCTCGCAAATGCTGCCCATCGGGCGTGCCGGCGCACCGTCCTGCACGCACCGCGACCGTAGCGCGCGGTTTCCGGTGGCGTCAATCGCGTCGAGGTGCCCCTGCACGCATACGGCTGGCGTTCGGGGCGCGCAAGGGACGCAGACGAGAGCGACGCTACCGATGCCATACGCGGATGGGCTGCATCAGGTGCCCCCCACACCTGCACGGCACTTCGTGAAGCGCTGTCGGCCGCGGGAAACTGCGGGGTCGGGGTCGGGGTCGGGGTCGGCGTCGGCGTCGGCGTCGGCCGAATTCTCCGGTACCGGCCAGGCCGGACCCGCGTTCAGGCCCGATCCTTGAGAAACCGCGCCATCGAGACGCTGCCCGCCTGCGGCACGAACTCCGCGGCCACATCGACGAAACCGCGCATCACCGCGATCTCGCGCGGGCTGCGGTTGAGGCCATCGCGGGCGTCGGGGTCGGCGCCTTCGCGCAGCAGCAGGCGGACGATGCCGAGCAGGCCGTGCAGGGCGGCGAGATGCAGCGGGCCGAAGCCGCGGGGGTCGCGGACGGTCAGGCTGGCGCTTTCGTCGAGCAGGCGGACGACGCCCGCGGCGATCACCTCTTCGTCGCAGGCGGTGCCGGGCTCGGCGCGGGCGCCGAGCAGCAGCAGCAGCGGCGTCACGCCGCCGGCCGCCACCGCGTCGGGGTCGGCGCCGGCCAGCAGCAGGGTGTCCAGCAGGGCGAGCAGGCGCGGGCGGTCGCGGGCGGTGAAGCCGTAGAGCGCGGCGCAGTGCAGCGGGGTGAGGCCCTGGGCGTCGGCGGCGGCGATGTCGGCACCGGCGGCGAGCAGCCGGCCGCAGGCGTCGGGCAGGCCGAGCGCGGCGGCCAGCATGAGCACGGTGACGTTGCCCGGCAGGCGCTGTTCCAGGGCGGCACCGGCGGCGAGCAGGCGGTCGACGATCTCCAGGTGGCGCATGCTCACCGCGGCCGACAGCGGCGTGGCGCCGCTGCGCGCGGCCAGGCGCGGGTCGGCGCCGCGGGCCAGCAGCAGTTCGACCGTGCTGCGGTGGCCGCCGCCGGCGGCGCGCAGGAGGGCGCTGCAGCCCTGCGCGTCCACCGCGTCGATCGCCAGGCCCAGGTCGAGCAGCCGGCGCACCGCGTCCACATCGCCGGCCATCGCCGCCGAGGGCAGATCGGCCGGCTGCAGCGGGCGCCTGGGCAGCGGCCACTGGCGCCAGTCCAGCCAGTCGGCCAGATCGCGCCGGCCACTGGCGAGCGCGACGCCCAGCGGCGTCTGGCCGTCGGCGGCGCGCACGTGCGGCGAGGCACCGTGCAGGATCAACTGCTTGAGCGTGGCCTCGCGGCGCAGCGCGGCGGCCAGATGCAACGCGGTCATGCCGTGCTGGTCGCGGCAGTCCAGGGGGATGCCGATCTGCAGCAGCCGGGCGATGAGCTGGATCCAGCCCAGCCGCACCGCGAGGGTGAGCGGCGGGTCGCCGGCCGGCGATGCGGCGAACGGGTCGGCACCGCGTTCGATCAGGTCCAGCGCCAGCCGCTCCAGGCTGCGGTCGGCGCGGTCGGCGGCGACGCAGGCGGCGAGGTAGCGCGCCAGGCCACCGGCACCGGCCGGGGACACGCCGTGGCGCAGCAGGGTCTGCACCGCGGGGGCGGCGGCCGGGCCCTGCGCAAGCCAGGCGTGCATCGGGGTGTCGCCGGCGGCATCGCGCAGCTCGGCGTCGGCACCGGCGGCCAGCAGCCAGCGCAGGCGGGCTTCGGGGGCCGGACGCGCGCTGCCGGAGGACAGGCCCTCGTACAGCGCGCCCTCGTACAGCAGGCCACCGAGATCGGCGGACGACACCAGCGGGCGCAGCCGCGCGGCGGTATCGAACCGTGCCGACTCCAGCGCTTCGCGCAGCAGCTCGAGCGGCGGCCGGTCGGGCAATGTGTCGTCGTCGCCGGCGCCCTCGCCGCCCTCTTCGCCGGGACGCACGCTGGCCGGCAGCAGCGACTGCGGGTCGATCGTCGCCACCAGCGCCCAGCGCCCGGCCGCAGCGGCGTAGTCGATGGCCAGACGGCCGTCGTGATCGGCCAGATCCGGCGCGACGCCGAGATCGAGAATGGCGCGCACCAGTGCCGGGCTGGGCGCATCGGCGCGGCAGGCCAGCACCAGCGCGCTGCGGTCGTCGGCGTCCACGGCGTGCGCATCGGCGCGCGCGTCGGCCAGCGCGCGCAGCGTCTCCAGCCGGCCGCCGCGCGCGGCATCGAGCAGGGGCGTGCGTCCGGCGGTGTCGCGGCCGTCCACCGCGGCACCGGCACCCAGCAGCACGCCGAGAATCTCGACATGCCCGGCGAAGGCCGCCTCGTGCAGGGCACTGCGGCCGCGGCCGTCGCGGGCGTCGGCGCGGGCCTTGTGGCGCAGCAGCAGCTGCACGCCGGCCGGGTCGTCCTCGTCGCCGGCGGCGGCGGCCAGCAGGGCCGGCATCGCGCCCGGACGCTCGGGTTTGGCGCCACGCTCCAGCAGGAATTTCGCCAGCCGCCAGTTGCCCGACTGGCAGGCGATCGCCAGCGGCGTCGCGCCTTCGGCATTGACCGGGTCGATGTCGGCGCCGCCGTCGCGCAGCAGCGCGGCCACGCCCGGGTCGGAACTGCGCGCGGCGTGATGCAGGGGCGTGTTGCCCTCGCTGTCGGCGATGCGCGGGTCGGCGCCGTTGGCGAGCAGGGTCATCACCGCCTCGGGCCGGCCGTGCCAGCTGTCGCGGGTGGCGGCGGTCAGCGCGGTCATGCCGGCATGGCTGGCGTTGAGGTCGATGCCGTGGGCGATCAGCGTGCGCAGCAGGCGCAGATCGGGCAGCACCGCGGCCAGCATCGCCAGGCTGCGCTGGTCGCGCCCGTCGGGCGGCGGCAGGGCATGCGGGTCGGCGCCGGCTTCCAGCAGGGCGAGTGCGCGTTCGACGCGGCCATTGCGCGCGGCGATGTAGAGCGCGGTGTCGAGGTCGGCCTCGGTATCGGGCTGCGCGGCGTCGACATCCGCCGGCATGGCCGCGGCCTGCAGCAGGTCGTCGGCGCTCAGGCTGCCCGGCGGCGGCTGGCGCTGCAGGCCCAGGTGCGCCAGCGGCCACAGCGGCAGGCACAGCACGGCCAGCGTCCAGCGCGCAGCGCCGTCGAGCAGGTCGGGCCAGGCCAGCAGCAGCGTGCCGGCCAGCGGCAGCGCGATCCACAGCGCGGCCAGCAGGCCGCGCCATTCGGCGGTGTCGCTGTCGGCCAGCGCGCGCCACGCGGCGGGCAGCGGCTCGGCATCGGTTTCCAGTGCCCGCCACAGCGGCCAGGTCCGCCACAGGCCGATGACCAGACCGGCGCTGACCGCGCTCACCGCCAATGCCGCGCCCAGGCTGCCGCCTTGGGACAGGGCCGACAGCGGCCAGACCAGCAGCAGGGCCGCGCCGACCAGCGCGCCGGCCCAGGGGGCGGCCAACTGCGGCAGCTCCTGCCAGCGCACCCGGCCGCCGCGCCAGGCGCGTACCGCCAGCGCGAGCAGGGGCTGCGCGGCCAGGCCGAAGAGTGCGCCGAGCGTGGCGCCCAGGGCACCGCCCAGGCTGCCGCCCAGGGCGCAGAGCAGGGTCAGGGCCAGACCGCCGGCGAGGGCCGGCCAGCGCTGGGGACGCGGCGCGCCGGTGCGCAGCACGAGCGCGGCCTCCGCGGAGGAGACCGGCTCTGCTGCGTCTTCGGCCTGCGCCTGCAGGGGCTGATCAGGCATCGGTGCCCCAGTCGTCGGTCATCGGGTCGGCGACGAGGCCCGGCGGACGCTGCACGTAGAAGCCATGCCGGGTGAGATTGGCGCGCACCAGCGCAGGGTCGGCCTGGGCCAGACGGCGTTCCGGCGTCAGCGCGACCTCCAGCACGAAGCGCAGCTCACCCAGCTGCAGGCGCAGCGTTTCGGGCAGGCGGTCGAACGCATCGCGTTCGGCGAGATACAGATAGGTGTCGGCCTTCCGCTGGCTCTTGTAGACGTAGGCGTGCATGGGGCGCGGGGCGCGGGGTCTCGATCGGTACGGAGGAAAAAACGGGCATGCGTCGATGGCGGCGCCCGGCCGCAGCACGGCCCTGGGTCTGCGCCGACGCCCCCTGCGCCGCGACCGCGATCCGACGCCGCGCCTCGGTGAGGCGCCGGACACGCGTGGGCGAGGACCCGTGCGTGTGGCGACATGGCCGGAATTGTGCGTGAAAGCACGGTTTTCGGCCAGCATCGCGTGTCGACGCGGGCATGCCGCGGTTCATCCGCCCGGGCGATGCGACCGCAGCGACTCGCGGGCCGTGCCGGCGACGCAGGGCCGGGACATCCGGGGCATGATGGACGGCCGCAGCCGGTGCAGACCCGGCCGGCCGCCACGGCCGGCGCATGGAGCCGCACCGACTCACCAGCGTGCGCGGCTATGATTCCGCGATGCTGAAAAACCCGATGTTGAAAAGCCCGCTGTTGAAGACCCCTGCGTCCCGCGAATTCTGGCTGCTCGCCGCCGTCGCCCTGCTCGTGCTGGGTGCCGGCATGGGCCTGCGCGACCCGTGGCCGACCGACGAGCCGCGCTTCGCCCTCGTCGCCAAACAGATGGTGGAAAGCGGCGACTGGCTGTTCCCGCGCCGCGGCGACGAGCTGTATTCGGACAAGCCGCCGATGCTGATGTGGTGGCAGGCCGCGCTGTACACGCTGTTCGGCGAATGGCGCGTCGCCTTCCTGCTGCCCTCGCTGCTGGCCTCGCTGGGCACGCTGTGGCTGGTCTACGACCTCGGCCGGCGGCTGTGGACACGGCAGGTCGGGCTGATGGCGGCCTGGACCCTGCTGTTCACCCTGCACTTCACCTATCAGATGAAGCGCGCGCAGATCGACCCGCTGGTGGTGTTCTGGATCACGCTCGCCAACTACGGACTGCTGCGCCATCTGCTGCGCGGGCCGGACTGGCGGATGTGGGCGCTGGGCTGGTTCGCGGCCGGGCTGGGCACGATCACCAAGGGCGTGGGCGTGCTGGCGCTGCTGATGGTGCTGCCGGCCCTGGCGGCATCGCTGCGCGGCTGGCATGCGGGCGGCAGGCACATGGCGCGCCTGCATGCGCGCGATGCGGGGCCATGGAAGGCGCGGCTCTGGCTGGGGCCGCTGGCGTTCCTGGCGGCGGTGGGACTGTGGCTGGTGCCGGTGCTGGTGGTGGCCCTGAATCACCCGGACGCGGAGTACCGCGCCTATGTCGACAAGATCCTGTTCCTGCAGACCGCGGGGCGTTACACCAGATCCTGGGACCACCATCAGCCGGCGTGGTACCACCTCGGCGTGATGGTCACGCTGTGGCTGCCGACCGCCTTCGCGCTGTGGTGGGCGGCGCCCGCCTGGCGGCGACGCCTGCGCCGTCGCGACGCGCGCTATCTGCTGCCGCTGGCCTGGTGGGCGCTGGTGCTGGTGTTCTTCTCGATCCCCAGCGGCAAACGCGATGTCTACATCATGCCGGCGCTGCCGATGATGTGTCTGGCGCTGGCGCCGCTGCTGCCGGGCATCGTGCGCAGGGTCTGGGCCCGGCGCGTCGCGCTCGGCTTCGGCCTGGCCCTCGGCGGCGTGCTGCTGGCCGGAGGGGCGTGGATGTGGCTCGGCGAACCACGGTTCGAGACCCGGCTGCTGCACGGGCGCGGGCTCGCCGACGACGGCCGCGGCGCGATCCTGCTGCTCATGGCGCTCGGCGCCTGGGTGCTGGCGGCGATGCTCTGGCACCGCGTGCGGGGGGCGGTGACGGGCCTGCTCTGGGGGCTCGGCGGGCTGTGGGTGCTGCACGGGCTGGTGGCGTATCCGATGCTCAACGATTCCAGCTCCGCGCGCGGCCTCATGCAGACGGTGGGACGGCGGATCGGCCCGGACGCCGAACTCGGCCTGGTCGCCTGGAAAGTGCAGAACCTGTTCATGGCCGACCGGCCGGCCGCCACCTTCGGCTGGAGCCGGCCGTGGACCGTGCAGTTGTCCGACGCCATGCGCTGGCAGGCCGAATCGCCGCAGGCACGCTGGCTGCTGGTGCAGGAGTCGGCGCTGTCGCAATGCGTGGACCGCGCGCGGATAGAATGGGCCGGCCTGTCCAACCGGCGGCACTGGTGGCTGGTGCCCGGCCACGCGAGCGACCCGGCATGCGTGCCGGTCGGCGTGAACCGGCAGCACGAGGCCGATCGCATGGAAGGCCATTGACCGGCAAGGACGCAGAGTTTCCGCACCCCATTCACGTTGCCCGCGTTGCCCGCGTCGTCGTTCCGCCCGGCCCTGCGCCGAGGCCTTCCCCACCGTCCACGCCCCGTCGCCCCCATCCCGTCAATCCCAATGCCGCCCTCCATCCACCGGCGCGTCGTCCCTCCCCGTGATCTGTGGCTGCTCGCCTTCACCGCACTGCTGGTGCTCGGGGCGGGCCTCGGCCTGCGCGACCCCTGGCCCTCGGACGAGCCGCGCTTCGCGCTGGTCGCCAAACAGATGGTGGAGAGCGGCAACTGGCTGTTCCCGCACCGCGGGGTCGAGCTGTATTCGGACAAGCCGCCGATGCTGATGTGGTGGCAGGCCGCGCTGTACACGCTGTTCGGCGAATGGCGCGTCGCCTTCCTGCTGCCCTCGCTGCTGGCCTCGCTGGGCACGCTGTGGCTGGTCTACGACCTCGGCCGGCGGCTGTGGACACGGCAGGTCGGGCTGATGGCGGCCTGGACCCTGCTGTTCACCCTGCACTTCACCTATCAGATGAAGCGCGCGCAGATCGACCCGCTGGTGGTGTTCTGGATCACGCTCGCCAACTACGGACTGCTGCGCCATCTGCTGCGCGGCCCGGACTGGCGGATGTGGGCGCTGGGCTGGGCCGCGGCCGGCCTGGGCACCATCACCAAGGGCGTGGGTGCGCTGGCACTGCTGATGCTGCTGCCGGCAGCGCTGGCCGGCTGGCGCGGGTGGCATGCCGGAGGCGGCCGCACGGTGGGCGTGGGGATCCGCGACGGGCGCTTCTGGCTGGGGCCGCTGGCCTTTCTGGTCGCGGTCTCGGTGTGGCTGGTGCCGATGGTGACCGTCGCCCTGTCCCAGGACACCGCCGAATACCGCGCCTATCTGCACGACATCCTCTTCCGCCAGACCGCTGGCCGCTACACGAAGTCCTGGGACCATGCGCAGCCGCCCTGGTACCACCTCGGCGTGATGGCCAGCATGTGGCTGCCCGCGCTGCTGGCCCTGCCCTGGGCCATCCCCGCCTGGCGGCGCCGCCTGCGCCGGCGCGACGCGCGCTACCTGCTGCCGCTGGCGTGGTGGGGCCTGATCGTGCTGTTCTTCTCGATCCCCGCCGGCAAGCGCGACGTCTACATCCTGCCGGCGCTGCCGATGGCCTGCCTGGCGCTGGCGCCGCTGCTGCCCGGCCTGTTGCGCCGGGTGTGGCCGCAGCGCCTGGCGTTCGGGTTCGCGCTGCTGATCGCGGTCGCCGCCTTCGGCGCGGGGCTGGCGATGTGGTGGGGCGAGCCGGCGTTCGAGGCCCGGCTGATCGCCGATCGCGGCTTCACCGACGGCGGTGCAGGCGCCATGGGCCTGCTGCTGGCGGTCGGCGGCTGGAGCCTGGCCGCACTGGCCTGGCACGGCGTGCGCCGCGGGGTAGCCGGCATGCTCTGGGCCCTCGGCGGGGTGTGGGTGCTGTTCGGTCTGATCGGCTACCCGATGCTCAACGACGCCAACTCCGCGCGCGGGGTGATGACCCGCGTCGGCGAACGCATCGGCCCGGACGCCGAACTGGCGCTGGTGGCCTGGAAGGAACAGAACCTGCTCATGGCCGACCGTCCGGCCACCACGTTCGGCTTCGTCATGCTGTGGCCGGAACAGCTGCAGCGCGGCATGGCCTGGCAGGCCGAGGCACCGCAGCGGCGTTGGCTGCTGATCCAGGAGCCGGCCCTCACCCACTGCATCGACCGCGCACAGGCGGAGATGATCGGCATCGCCAACCGCCGCCGCTGGTGGCTGGTCCCGGCGGCCGCCGTGCCCGACCCGGCCTGCACGCCGACCGGGGTGGAGACCCAGAACCAGGCGGACGGCCAGGAGGCATCGGACTGAGCCGGACGCCCGGGAGCACCGGGAGCCGCCTGGCCAGCAACGCGATACAGATCACATTTCACCCCTCTGCACCCGCCCCCCGGGCGACCGTTGGTCGGGACATCCGGCATCCAGCAGGCGAGAACCCTTGAGATCGGCCGACGGCATGTCGTACTGTCCCGTATGACTGTCCGTTCAGCTTGCAATCGCAGGCACGGGCCCGCCAACGCGCCGGATGCCGGCAAACGCCATAGAGGAAGGGGAAAGGATCGTGAACATGCTGAGGAGTCTTCTGGTTGCGCTGGCCTTGCTGGTGCTCATGCCCACACCCGATACCGCCTACGGCCAGTACTACGAGCCGCTGCGCGCCGCAGGCAAGGAACAGCGCAAGAACGACCCGTTCGTGTTCTGCCGCTACGGCCTGAAGAAGACCCTGCCGGCCTGGAAGCCGCTGCCCACCTACAGCGGCCCATGGATGCCGATGCCGACCTTCTGCCCCTATCCCAGTCTCTCGCCCTGCTGCTATGGCTGGGTCTGCCTGCGCGCCTGGCCGCAGGAGGACTACCAGGCCTGGTTCCTCTACCAGCGCGTCTGCCCGCAGGCGGGCTTCCAGGGCGGCAAGAACTGGAGCGAAAGCGGCGACGGCACACGGGTCGACAGCAACGGCACCAACGTCCACTGACCGGCCCGCGCAGCGCCCGGGCCGTCCCTGGCGGACGGCCTGACGCGCCCGCACCGCACTCCCGTCGCAACCTCCGAAGCCGCGGCCCTGCACAGGGCCGCGGCTTTTGTGTGCCGGCGGCAGCGGCCACTCCGGAGCGGCCGCGGACAGACAGGTGCATAATGCGCGGATGGCCTCCGTCGTCCCGCTGCAGCCTGCCCATCACGGTACCGACCACGGTCGTGCCGCTCCCGTCAGCCTCGAAGCGTATTTCGCCCCGTTCCGCGCCGGCGTGATCGGCCACGATCTGGTCGATCCGCGCATCGCCCCGCCCGGGCGCGTGGTGTACGCCGACTGGACCGCCAGCGGCCGGCTGTACCGTCCGATCGAGGACTACATGGCCAACGTGCTCGGCCCCTACGTGGCCAATACCCATACCGAGAGCACGCTCACCGGCACCCAGATGACCCGCGCGTACCACGAGGCGCAGGCCATCATCAAACGTCACTGCAATGCCGGCCCGGGCGACGTGCTGATCGCACAGGGTTCGGGCATGACCGGCGTGGTCAACAAGTTCCAGCGCATGCTGGGCCTGCGCATTCCCGAGCAGGTCGCCGAACGCGTGGCGATCCGCGACGATGAAAAGCCGCTGGTGGTGCTGACCCACATGGAGCACCACTCCAACCAGACCACCTGGGAGGAATGCGCGGTGCACGTGGAGATCCTGCCGCGCGCGGCCTGTGGCCGTCCGGACATCGACGCGCTGCACGCCATCCTCGCCCGCCACGCGCACCGGCCGCTGAAGATCGGCGCGTTCTCGGCCTGCTCCAACGTCACCGGCATCGTCACCCCGTACCACGCGCTGGCGGCGATCATGCATGCCCACGGCGGCGTGTGTTTCGTCGACTTCGCGGCCTCCGCGCCCTACGTCGACATCGACATGCACCCGGCCGACCCGGCGCAGAAGCTCGATGCGGTGTATTTCTCGCCGCACAAGTTCCTCGGCGGCCCCGGCGCCAGCGGCGTGCTGCTGTTCGATTCGGCGCTGTACCGGCTGAAGGTGCCCGACGCGCCCGGCGGCGGCACCGTGGCCTGGACCAATCCCTGGGGCGGGCACCGCTTCGTCGACAGCATCGAGGCGCGCGAGGACGGCGGCACGCCGGGTTTCCTGCAGACCATCCGCGCCGCGCTGGCGATCCGGGTCAAGGAAGCGATGGGCACCGACCGGATCGAAGCGCGCGAGCGCGAGCTGTGCGCGCTGTTTCTGGCCGAGCTGCGCAAGGACCCCGGCATCCGGCTGCTCGAACCCGAACAGGACGAGCGGCTGTGCATCTTCTCGTTCTATTCGCTCGAGAAGCACCACAACCTGATCGTGCGCCTGCTCAACGACCGGTTCGGCGTGCAGGTGCGCGGCGGCTGTTCCTGCGCCGGCACCTACGGCCACATCCTGCTTGACGTGGACCAGGAAACCTCGCACCGCATCACCTGCCAGATCGATGCGGGCGATCTCAGCGCCAAACCCGGGTGGGTGCGCGCCTCGCTGCATCCGACCATGACCGATGCCGAGGTGGTGTACGTCGCCCACGCCATCCGCGAGACCATGCGCCGGTACGCGGAGTGGAAGGACGACTACGTCTTCGATGCGTCCACCGGCGAGTTCCACCTGCAGGGCGGCGACCGCGCCGGGCTGTGCCTGGCCGACTTCGACCCGCTGCCGGCAGGCTGAGCGCGCTTCGCCGGCAGCCGCCGGGGATCGATGGGGCGCGCCGCGACAGCGCGCATCCGTGGATGAATCCATGCGCAATGGGGCTGGAGCCGCATGCCGCGCACACGCCGCCGTGTGATCGCCGGCACCTGCATTCAGCGACCCGCGGGCTACCGTGTGGTGGCTGCGCCATCGCGACGCAGCCGCCGCAGGGCCTCGCGCGCGCGGCGTTCTCCATGGATCGGGAGCCATCGTCATGTCCATCCTTCGCCTTGCCCGTCTCGCCCTCGCCGCGCCCCTTCTGGCGCTCGGCGGCCTGTCCGCGACCGCCACCGCACAGTCGTATCCGCCGGTCGTCGTGGATTGCAGCTTCGCCACCAACATGTGCTCGGCCGGAGTCGAAAGCCCCTCCTCGCCCGGGCCGCTTCGCTACCTCTGGACGTTCGAGAGCTCCGGCACCGACGCGATCTTTCCGGAAGACTGCACGTTCCAGGACACCTGCAGCTTCTGGTGCCCGCGCTACCCCGGCACATTCCCGGTCACGCTCGAGGTGTACGACGCGAACTGGCAGCTGATCGGCAGCGACAGTACGTGGGCGGTCTGCACCCAGCAGGACATGGTGCTGCCGCACTGACGCGCGGCCCTGCGGGGAGTGCAGACACAGGGACGCGGCATGCAATCCGCATGCCAGGTCTGCCCGCGACGACAGCGGATGCGGCATTCACCGTCGGCGTGGATGGCCGAAGGTATGCTGTCGCGATGCCTGCCCTTCCCCCGGCCTGTCGGCTGCAGCCTCTGCTCAGGCTGTCCCTGCTCAGGCTGTCCCTGCTCAGCCTGTCCCTGTTGAGCCTGTCCTCGATCTGCGCGGCTGCGATGGCCGCGGAGATCGTCGACGTGCGCGTCGACGGTCTGGACGAGGCGATGACCGACAACGTGCGCGACACCCTGTCGCTGCAGGATGCGATCGGCCAGGAGGTGTCCGAGCCCAGGCTGGAGTACCTGCTGCGCGCGGCGGAGGACGAGACCCGAGCCGCGCTCGAACCTTTCGGGCGCTATTCGCCGGAGATCCGCATCGAAGACAGTCGCGACGCGGCCGGCCGCGTCAGCGTGGCGATCACGGTGAGCCCCGGCCCCGCGGTGACGGTGCGTTCGGCCACCGTGGCGGTCGAGGGCGAAGCGGCCGAAGACCGCTATCTCGACGAGGACGTGGCCGCCTTCCAGCCGCAGGTCGGCGCCGTGTTCGACCACGGCGTGTACGAAACGAGCAAGGCGCGGATCACCCGCCGCCTGGCGGAACGCGGGTATTTCGACGCGGAGTTCATCGCGCGCCGCGTGGAGGTGACCCGCGCGGAGGCGGCGGCCGACATCGACCTGCGCTGGAACAGCGGTCTGCGCTATGCGATGGGGCCGGTCGACTTCACGCAGACGCCAAAGCCCGCGATCCGCGATTCGGTGCTCGACCAGCTCATCTACTGGGAGCAGGGCGACTATTACCACCAGGGCCGTCTCGACCGGCTGCGCCAGTCGCTGGTGAATCTGGACTATTTCTCGCGGGTGGACGTGGAGTCGCATCCCGAGCGCGCGATCGACGGCGAAGTGCCGGTGACGGTGAAGCTCACCCCCGCGCCGCGCAGCGTCTACACCATCGGCCTGAGCTACGGCACCGACAGCGGTTTCGGCATCGGCCTGGGCCTGGAGCGGCGGTATCTCAACAGCCGCGGCCACAAGGGCGAGGCGCGCCTGGACTGGGGCGAGCGGCGCAAGACCGCCACCCTGCAGCACCGCATCCCCGCCTTCGCCTGGCGCGAGGGCTGGTACACCACGCGCGTGCAGTTCTACGACGAGCAGACCGACTACATCGACACCCGCCGCAGCGAGCTGGTCTTCAGCCGCAGCGGGCGCTACGACCGCCGGCTCAATCTCACCGCCTCGGTGCACGCGCTGCGCGAGCGTTGGGCCTATGCCTATTCCAGCCTGGCCCGCTTCGACGCGGCCACGCTGTACCGCGAGACCACCCTGGTCTATCCGTCGATCTCGGCGGAATACATCGATGTGGACGACCGCTTCCAGCCGCGTCGCGGCTTCGGCGGCACCGCGGTCCTGCGCGGCGGGCTGGCCTCGGGCGAGGACGCGCGCAGCGCGTTCGGCCAGCTGCACCTGCAGGCCAGCTGGTTCAAGGGCCTGGGCGAACGCAGCCGGCTGATCGTGCGCGGCGAGGCCGGCAGCACCTTCACCGGCGAGGTGGTGGACATCCCGCCCACCCTGCGCTTCTACGCCGGCGGCGACCGCAGCGTGCGCGGCTACGCCTGGCGCGAGATCGGCCCGCGCATCCCCGCCGCGCCCGGGCGCACCGCCTATGCCCTGGGCGCGCGCAATGCGCTGGTGGGCAGCGTGGAGTTCGAGCAGTACTTCAACGACACCTGGGGCGCGGCGGTGTTCGCCGACAGCGGCAGCGCCTTCGACGACACTCCCGACCGCTTCCGCACCGGCGTGGGCGTGGGCCTGCGCTGGCGCTCGCCGGTGGGGCCGCTGCGGCTGGACGTGGCCCGCGGGCTGGACGACCCGGACACCACGTTCACGCTCCATCTGAACCTCGGCGCGGACCTCTGAGCGATGAGTACCGGCCTCCCGCCCGCCGATCCGCCGAACGCTGAGCGCCCACCCTCCGGGCGCCCCGGTTCCGATGTGCCCCGGCCGGACGACGGCCGCGAGGCGCGGATCGCCGAGCTGCGCGCGCGCCGGCGGGCGCGGGCAAGGACACTCGCGATCCGCGGCGCGCTGGGCACGCTGGCCCTCTCGGCGCTGGCGGCGGTGTTCCTGGCCTGGCTGCTGCTCAGCTTCTCCGGCCGCGACCTGCTGCTGGCGCGGATCGTGGCCCTGCTGCCCGCAGGCAGCGAGCTGACCTGGGAGCGTGCGGAAGGCCCCGCCGCAGGCCCGCTGACCCTGCACGGCGTGCGTTTCGTGTACGCCGGGTGCGCGGAGGACACGGCAGGTGCGCAGGTGGGTGTCCCGAATGCCCCGCCGAATGCCGGCGCGGCTACCGATCTGCGGCAGTCCCGTCCAGGTCCAGGTCCAGATTCCGATCCGGCATCGCCGCCCGGATCACGCGCGGCCGCGACAGTGGGTGTCCCCAGACCGGTGACGGCCTCCGACGACGACGCCTCCACCCCGCGTCCGGAGACCGGCACGCCCGCGCCTGCCCTCGACCGCCCCTCGCTGCAGGTCCGGCTGGACAGTGGGTGTCCCGAGAATGCCGTCGTCCGCACCGTGTTCACCGCCGCGCGTCTGACCCTCGACCCCGACGTGCTGCCGCTGCTCGGCAGCACCCTGCGCCTGGAGTCGCTGGAGGTGGAGGACGCCACGCTCGTGCTCGGTCACAGCGACGAACCCTTCGCCCTGCCGCGCTGGCCGGACGTGCTGCCGGCCCTGCCCATGCCGCTGCGGGTGGAAAGCGACAGGCTCTCGGTGCGTGGGCTGCGCGTGCTGCAGGCACAGCCGCCGGCCGGTCCCCGTGCGCCGCCGCCCGCGCCGACGCCGGTGATCGCCATCGCCCGGCTGGACGGCGGCGTGGCCCTCGACGACGGCGCCCTGCTGCTGCGCGAGGTGGTCGCCGACACCGACCGCGGCTGGTTCCGTGCCCACGGCGACTACCTGCCGCGCGACCGGTATCGCATGGACCTCGTCGTCGGTGCGCGCCTGCCGCCGGTGGCGGGACGCACGCCGGCGCGGCTGGGTCTGGTCGCCCGCGGCGACGTGCGCGACCTCGTCGTCGCGGTGTCCGGCGACGCCCCCGCACCGCTGCGCGCCACGCTGCGGCTGCAGGGCAAGGACACCCCGCGCTGGCGGTTCGCTACCGCGAGTACCGCGCTCGACCCCGCGCTGCTGGCCGGCGGTCCCGACGACGATGGGCTGCCGCTGTCGTTCGACCTGAAGGCCGAAGGCACCGGCGGCGACGCGCGACTGCAGGGCCGCCTGACCCGTGGCGACCTGGACCTGCGCGTGCTGCCCTCGCGGATCGGCCTGGCCGAGCAGGTGCTGACCCTCTCGCCGCTGTCGGTGGCCGTGGCCGGAGGCGGCATCGGCGTGCGCGGCCGCCTGAGCCTGGCCGACCCCGCCGACCCGACATTCGACGGGCATCTGGCCGCACGGCGCCTGCGCTGGCAGGGCGAAGCCGGCAGCCTGCCGGTGGAAGGCGGCGGCGACCTGCGCATCGCCGGCCGCCTGGCCGACTGGCGCGCCGAGGGCCAGGCCCGGCTGCGCCGGGACGGCACCGAGGCCGAGATCGCGATGCAGGTGCGCGGCGATGCCGACCAGGCCGGTTTCGAGCGGCTGCAGGCGACCACGCCCGGCGGCTCGCTGGTCGGCGAAGGCCGTGTGCGCTGGGCGCCGGCACTGGCCTGGGACACCCGTCTGGCGCTGCAGGGGTTCGACCCGTCCTTCCTGCTGCCCGACTGGCCGGGTGCGGTGGACGCACGCCTGATCAGCGACGGCCGCACGGCGGACGACGGCGCGCTGGCGTTTTCCGTGCAGGCCGAAGACCTGGGCGGCCGGCTGCGCGGTCGCGCGCTGGGCGGGCAGGCACAGGCCTCGCTGCATCTGCCGGCTGGCGCAGGCGTGGGCGGGATGCACGGCGAGGGCACGCTCGACCTGCGGATCGGCGAGAGCCGTGTGCAGGCCGAGGGCGAGGTCGACCAGCGGCTGTCGATCAACGCACGCTTCGCGCCGCTGCGGCTCGACGACGCCCTGCCCGGGGCCGCCGGCACCCTGCAGGGCACGCTGCAGCTGCGCGGCCCGCGCGCCGCGCCGGACATCGCGGTGGATCTCGACGGCAGCGGGCTCGACTGGGCCGGCTACCGCATCGGCCGCCTGCGCGCCGACGGCCGCCTGCCCTGGCGCAGCGGGGACGGCGCGCTGCGCCTGCAGGCCGAGGATGCCGCCATCGGGCTGGCCTTCGACCGGCTGGACATCGACGCCCGGGGGGCGATGGAGACGTTGCGCGTGGACGCCAGCGCCGACAGCGCCGGGCTGGCGCTCGCACTGGCCGGCGAGGCCCGCCGCCGCGGCACGCAGTGGCAGGGCACGCTCGCGCGGCTGCGCATCGCGCCCGACGCGCTGGCCGCGTGGACGCTCACCGCTCCGGCCGCGTGGCGCTGGAGTGCGGGGCGTCTGGGGCTGGACGAGGCCTGCTTTCTTGCCGAAGGCGCGGACAGCGGCCGCCTCTGCGCCCGGGCGCAGTGGCCGGGCCGCGCCACGGTGGAAGGGCGCGACCTGCCGCTGGCGCTGATCGCGCCGCTGCTGCCGCAGCGCGACCGCCGCGACGGCGGCGGGCGCTGGCTGCCGGAGGGCCGGGTGGATCTGGACCTCGCGGTCGTGCCGCGCGGCGCGTCCTGGCAGGGCACCGTCCAGCTGCGCAGCGAGAGCGGCGGGCTGAGCCTGCAGCAGCGCAGCCGGCGCGAACTGCTCGGCTATACCGGCCTGCGCGCCGATGTCGACTTCGACCCGCAGCGCATCGCCGTCGAGCTGCAGTCCGGCCTGCGCCCGGAGGGACAGCTCGAGGCACAGCTGAGCACCGGCTGGGATGCGTATGCGCCGCTGAGCGGCCGGATCGTCGCGCGCACCGGGCAGCTGACCTGGATGGAGCTGCTGTCGCCGGACATCGTCGAACCGCAGGGCCGGCTGGAGGCCGACCTGCGCCTGGCCGGCACGCGCGGAGCGCCCGCGTTCGACGGCAGCGCGGTGCTCAGCGCCTTCCGCGCCGACCTGCCGGCACTCGGCACCGGCCTGCGCAACGGCGAGGTGCGCCTGGACGCGGACGCCACCGGCGTGGCGCGGATCGCCGGCAGCGCGCAGATGGGCGAAGGCACCCTGCGCGTGGACGGCAGCTACGACTGGCGCAGCCCGGAGTCGCCGCTAGTGCTGGCGGTGACCGGGCAGAACATCCGCGTCTCCGACACCCGCGAACTGCGCGCCACGGTCGACCCGGCGATCACCGTGCGCTACGCCGCCGGCCAGCCGCTGAGCGTCGCCGGCACGGTGCGCATTCCCAGCGCACGCATGGACCTGGAAGGGCTCAGCGGCGGCGCGACCGTGTCCGACGATGTGGTGGTGCTGGACCCGGTGCATCCCGACGAGGGCCCGGCCACGCCGCTCGACCTCGACCTGTCGCTGGAGATGGGCCGGGACGTGCGCCTGCGCGGCTTCGGCCTGGACGGCACGCTCACCGGCGACGTGCGCATGCGTGCGCGCCCCGGGCGCGAGGCCGTGGCCAACGGCCAGCTGGAGGTCGCCGGCCAGTACACCGCCTACGGCCAGGAGCTGGAGATCGTGCGCGGACGGCTGATCTGGTCCAACCGCGCCTTCTCCGACCCCATCCTCGACATCCGCGCCCAGCGCGAGATGGTCAGCGTCACCGCGGGCATCGACGTCACCGGCCGCGCCTCCGCGCCGCAGGCCGAGGTCTGGAGCGACCCGGCCACCAGCCAGTCCGAGGCGCTGTCGTACCTGGCCCTCGGCCGGCCGCTGTCGGCGCTGAGCGCCGAGGAAAGCCGCAACGTCGGCGCCGCCAGCGCGGCGCTGTCGGCCGGCGGCAACCTGCTGGCCGGGCAGATCGCGCAGAAGATCGGCCTGGACGACGCCGGCATCGGCGAATCGCGCGCGCTCGGCGGCAGCGTGGTCGGCATCGGCAAATACCTCTCCCCGCGCCTGTACGTGAGCTACGGCGTGTCGCTGCTCGGCACCGGCCAGGTGCTGACCCTGCGCTACCTGCTGCGCAAGGGCTTCGACATCGAGATCGAATCCAGCTCGGTGGAGAACCGCGGCTCGGTGAACTGGCGCAAGGAGAAATAGGCGCACACCCGCTGGACGCGTCGCGGCCTGCGCAGCGGGTGTTTGCTAGCCTAGCGGCGACCATCGCCCGGAGAGCCTCGCCGATGTCGACACCGCGCAGCCCGTGGACCGTCCCGCACCTGTGGCGGGCCTGCGTCGCGCTCGCCTGCCTGCTCTCCGCCGCCTGCGCCAGCCTGCAGCCGGCGCGCAATCCGCCGCTGCCCGTGACGGTGGACCATGCCGCGCAGTACCGCATGGAGAACCTGGCGCCGGGGCCGGGCAATTCCGACACCCTGCTGATCAGCCTGACGTTTTCCGGCGGCGGCACGCGTTCGGCGGCGGCCTCGTATCACCTGCTGGATGCGCTGCGCCGGCAGGCGGTGACGGTGGACGGGCGCAGCACCACGCTGCTGGACGAGGTCGATTTCATATCGTCGATTTCCGGCGGCAGTTTCACCGCGGCCTATTACGGGCTGTATCGCGAGCGGCTGTTCGAGGAGTTCCCGCAGCGGGTGCTGCGCCGCGACCTGCAGCGCGACATCCTGCGCGGCGTGCTGGTGCCCACCCGGCTGCACGCGCTGTCCAGCCCCTACTACGGCCGCGGCGATTATCTCGCCGACCGTCTGGATGCGCTGGTGTTCGACGGCAAGCGTTTCGACGACATGCCACGGCGACGGCCGCTGATCCGCATCGGCGCCACCGACATGATCGACGGCCGCCGCATCGAATTCACCCAGGAAAGCTTCGACGCGCTGTGCAGCGAGCTGGGCCCGGTGCCGATCGCGCGCGCGGTCGCGGCCTCAGCCGCGGTGCCGGGTGTCTTCAGCCCGGTGAACCTCGCCGACTACAGCGACACCGGGCAGTGTCCGGGCCACGACGCGCCGCAGCGCTACCGCCATCTGGTCGACGGCGGCGTGGTCGACAACCTCGGCATTTCCGGCCCGTTGCAGGCGGTCGCGCGCAACAACGGGCTGATCAACACGCTGCGCGCCTACGGCCTGCGCGGCATCCGCCACTACGTCATCGTGGTGCTCAACGTCGAAAGCGACCCGCGCGACCCCGAGGACGGCGGCCCGAAGGTGCCCGGCCTCTCGCGCACCGTCAGCGCCGCGATCAACGGCAACATGCGCCTGGATTCGCAGGCGCTGGCCGCGCGTCTGCGCGCGCGCGTGGCCGAATGGCGGCGCGGCATCGCCAACGACCCGGCCGCCGTCGCCAGCGGTGTGCTCGCCACCCGCCACCCGCAGGTCTACCTGATCGAGATCGGCTTCGACCAGGTGCGCGACCCGGCGCTGCGCACGCGCCTGCAATCCATGTCCACCGCGCTGCGCATCACGCCGGAAGACGACGCCGTGGTCGCCGCCTTCGTGCACGACACGCTGCGCGGGTCTGCGGAATACCAGGCGCTGCTGCGTGCCTTGGCGCAGCCTGCCGCCACCGACGAAGCGCCGCCCCGCGACCCGGCGGCCGATGCGATGCACGACCTGCGCCTGCGCTACGAGGCCCTGCAGGCGGACACGCCATCGCCCTGAGCCCATCCCATCCATCGCCCTCGATCCAGGCGGCAGTTCTGAGCCCCGCCGAGCCCCGCCGCGCGCACGCCATCCACACCGCGCTTTGACGCGCCCGGCCCGCGGTGCTGGAATGCGGCATCTTCCGAAGGACCGCCGCGCATGAGCACTGCCGACCACGCACACCCCGCCACGCAGCGCGACACCAGCGCCATCTGCGACCGCCGCGATCTCGATTTCATGCTGTACGAAGTGCTGGGCGTGGACCGCCTGTGCGCCTACCCGCGCTTCACCGAACACACGCGCGAGACCTTCGACTCCGCGCTCGATCTCGCCCACCAGATCGCGCTGGACAAATTCCTGCCCCACAACCGCGCCTCCGACCTCGACGAACCGCGGATGGTCGACGGCAAGGTGGTGCTGATCCCCGCAATCGGCGAGGCGGTAGCCGCCTACAACGACGCCGGCTTCTGCGCCGCGCTGGCCGATGCCGAAGACGGCGGCATGCAGCTGCCGTTCGTCATCACCCAGGCCTGCGACGCGATGTTCTCCGCCGCCAATCCCGGCACCATCGCCTACCCCGCGCTGGCCCGCGGCGCGGCCAACCTGCTGCACGTCTACGGCACGCCCGAGCAGAAGCGCAAGTACATGCGCCCGATCGTCGAAGGCCGCTATTTCGGCACCATGTGCCTGTCCGAACCGCACGCGGGCTCGTCGCTGGCCGACATCAAGACGATGGCCGAACCGCAGCCCGACGGCAGCTACCGCCTCACCGGCGCCAAGATGTGGATCTCCGCGGGCGATCACGAACTGGGCGAGAACATCATCCACCTGGTGCTGGCCAAGATCGTCGGCGCGCCGGCCGGCGTGCGCGGCATCAGCCTGTTCGTGGTGCCACGCTGGCGCGTCGACGAGGACGGCAGCCGCGGCGCGCGCAACGACGTGCGCCTGGCCGGCGTCAACCACAAGATGGGCCAGCGCGGCAGCGTCAACACCTTCCTGAAATTCGGCGAAGCCGGCGACTGCCACGCCGAACTCGTGGGCCCGCCGCACCAGGGCCTCGCCTGCATGTTCCACATGATGAACGAGGAACGCATCGGCGTCGGCATGGGCGCGGTGCTGCAGGGCCTCAGCGGCTATCTGTATTCCAAGCAGTACGCACGCGAGCGCAGGCAGGGCCGCCACCCCGACCAGAAGGACCCCTCCTCGCCGCCGGTCGCCATCATCGAACACGCCGACGTGCGCCGCATGCTGCTGCAGCAGAAAGTGTGGGTGGAAGGCGCCGCGCTGCTGGGCTACTACGCCTCGATGCTGGTCGACCACGCGCACGATGAAGACGAGGCCGTGCGCCGCGACAGCCACCGCCTGCTCGAACTGCTCACCCCCATCGTGAAAGCCTGGGGCTCGGAGTATTCCCTGCGCGCCAACGAACTCGCCGTGCAGGTGCTGGGCGGCTACGGCTACACCCGCGAATACCCGGTGGAGCAGAACTACCGCGACAACCGCATCAACCCCATCCACGAAGGCACCAACGGCATCCAGGCCCTCGACCTGCTCGGCCGCAAGGCGATGATGGACGACGGCGCCGCGCTCAAACTCCTGCTCGCGCGCATCGCCGAGACCTGCCGCGACGCCGCCGCCATCGACACCCTCGCCCCCCTCGCTGCACAGCTGCAGTCCCTCGTCGCACACGTGGTCGACGCCACCCGCGCCACCGGCACCCGCCTGCAGGCCGGCGAGGTGCGCCTGGCCCTCGCCAACGCCAGCCACTACATGACCGCCCTCGGCCACACCGCCATCGCCTGGCTGTGGCTGTGGCAGGCCACCGTCGCCCACCGCGCGCAGGGCGACGCCAAACCGCATGACCACTCCTTCTATGCAGGCAAGCTGCAGGCATGCCGGTTCTTCTTCGCCACCGAACTGCCCATCGCCGAACATGCGGCGCGGCTGGTGCGGGAGGGGGAGGCGAGTGCGTTCGGGATGTTGCCGGAGTGGTTCTGAGGGGTGTGTTGGGTTTGCGATGCCGGTTTGGCGGGGAAAGGCGCAGGGCCGATGAGCAAAGCGTCATCCGCCATCAGCTGACCTCAGTGAAGAAGGAAGGCGTCGGGAGGCGCCTTTCGTCGTAGTTCGAGCTTCGCCGCAGGGCAACGGTTGCCGTGTAGCGCGGCGACTTGGGTGTTATGCGGCGCCTGCGCCGTATAACACCGTGGACGGCGAGAACGCGCAGCCTCCGAAACGGAGAAATCTCGTTGATATTCCACCACGACAAGTCGCTTGACGGCATTGTCTGCGAGCGGCAAGCTCTGCGCTACGCCTCTGATTGGGGTCTAATCGTATTTAGCCGTCACGAGGTATGCCTATGGTCGCATCGCCGTCAAAGCTGCCAGCGCCTCATTGACTCACAGTCATCGACCTACCAAGCGGATCCGCGGCACCTACCACATGATCAAGCTACTCGCAGTCGAAATCGAGAACTTTCGATCAATCATCGATAAGCCACTAAGGATTCAGTTTGACGATCTCACGGTGATTGTCGGGCCAAATAACTGCGGTAAGTCGAACATCTTACGTGCCTTGCAGCTATTCTTTACCGGAATGGTCGAAGGACTCCCCTACTCCTCTGAACGAGATTATCCAAAGAGCGATGAGCTCAACAAGAGCGCTCAAACAAAGATCACGTTGACCGTCACCTACGAACCCACAAAGGAAATCTCACTTAAGCGCGCACTGGATGATCTGGAAAAAGATTCCGATCAGAAACGACTCGACGAAAATCAGATTTCACTACGCCTTTCATACTCAAAGAATGGCGTTGAATCGTGGCAGTTTCTGGGCAAGAAGGGCGCTCGGAATATCAAGAAGGAACTCATTTTCAGGGTTCGTGACTCTCTTGTTCAGTCCGTTATATTTAAGTACATACCCGTTGGACGGGACTCGCTTGAAAGCATAACGAGCGAGATAAGCACTGAGCTAATCCGAACAATCTTCAGCGGATGGAGCGGCGCGGTTAAGAAGCGACAGGAAATCAACGAGGCCATCGCAACACTGCTGGCTCGACTGACACCGGAACTTCAGACTTCCTCGAACTCCGTGACTGGGTCTATTCAGAAGGTATTTGCGGAGGTTAAAAAGCTGGAGCTTAGGCTGCCGTTTGAAAACCTTGAGGAAATGCTTCCGAATCTCACGCCGGTAATCAGCGATACAGCCGAGACCGGACTGAAGTCCAAGGGCGCAGGAATACAGACCAGCAGCTTGCTATTCTTGTTGAAGTACCTCGCCGACAATCACCCGCAGCGCCACAACGCCAGGCAGACTTTCATTTGGGCAGTCGAAGAGCCAGAGTCATTTTTGCATCCAACTAAGCAGCGAGCCATGGCCGAAATGCTTACTGGGTTCGCCGCCGAGGTCCAAACTGTCATCACAACCCACTGCGCACACTTTGTGCCTCGCCTTGCGTCTGGCTCTGCTGCCTATGTCGTAGACAAGGCGGACGCTAAACCCTGGAGCACCGAAGTGGTAGGGCAGGACTACGAACTAGCCCGTCAAACCCTGGGTGTCTCGTTGTTGGACTCAATGGTCTTGTATCCGGTGAACCTTGTGGTAGAAGGGCCTAGCGACGAGATCCTAATAAGCGGAGCACTTCGCCTTCTTGATGGAAAGCACTTTCTCTCTGCGCTCGACGTCAAGTGCTTTGCAGCAAACAACGCGACTTCAGCAACCTACCTTTTTGAGTCGTTGGTGACCTTCTCCACTACCGAGACGACAGTCAAGCTAATCATTGATGGCGACAGAGCGGGCACAACGGCTCTTGAGGGGCTTCTTGGACGAGCCAAGCGAGATGGCGTCAGATGGAAGGCAAATGACGACTACTTTCAGTTGCCACTCGATGTGGAGAACCTCCTCTCCGAAAGAGTTAAACGCCTCCTCCACTCTGAGCGCCAAACTCAGGTTCAATTGATCGAGGATGTTCACAGAAACATCAAGAGCTTCAAGGTCCTGGAGAACAAGAAGGCCAATGCCGCACTTGCTCTATCTCTTTCAACCGAAGAAGACCTTGCTGAGTTCAAGTTGCTCTTTGATCGGATCTCCGACTCGCTGCTGTAAGAGGCGAACACGAAAACAAAGACACCCACTATTCATCAGCATGATGCCTTGCACACCTGGCCAGCAGTCAGTCGACGCTTGAAACTCACCGCTTCTCGCACGTTCAAAAGCGAGTAGCCCGGGTAAGCGCAAAGTGCGCACCCGGGATGAGCGAGTGTCATCTGAACGAGCTATTCTCCATGTGTGTCGCCCCCGGATGCGGCCTGCGGCCTTATCCGGGCTACTTGCTTGACGACCCTCTCGGCGCACGGCAAGCTCTGCGTTACGCCTCAGATTGGGGTCTAATCGTAGTTAAATGCCGCATGGATAGAGTGTCGAAAATTGAGGAATTATCGAACGACAAAGGTCAGATCGAGGCCGGAAGCTTCGTTAACGCATTAATGCGATGCCTGTCGTTCGATGAGTCTGTGGAAGCGTTGCGCCGTTCACTTGAAGGCAGCACAGCAATGCGTGCGGCCGCCCTCCGAAAAATTTGTTCAGACATTCAGCATGGCGACGCGAACTGCGACACTTTGATCGCTGAGCTACAGGAGAAGATCCTCCACGGAACGCCGCGCCGCAGAGGGGGCTATGCATATTGCCTTCTAGAGGTAGCGCGGGCTTCGAGTAGGAGCGTCCAGAACGAGGCTCAAGCCTTTCTTTCTTGCTCAAGATACGTTGGCTTGCGCCGTAGGGGCTACAAGCTCTATGACCCCGAGTGCGTGCAGAGTCGTGAGCTTCTAGAGCAGGCTTGGAAAAAATTCCACGATTGGGAGGCGGCGTGGCTTATTGTCAAAGGACATCCGCCGGCTGCTCTGTTGCAAGATAAGAATAATCTGGTCAGCGCGCTTACTGAGGGCTGGCAGCTCTCACGGCTTTATCTGAAGCTTGCACAAATTGATGTTACTCATATCGACGACCTACTCGTGCTCGATCCCATTTCGTACGTCTATGTCCTAGTTAAGCTGAAAAGATCGGTGCCCGATGACCAGCTCAATGGCATTCTTAGTGATCATATTGGAGATGAAAGGCTGGGTCTCTTGCTTTGGTGCCTTGGAGAGTTGAGGTGCTGGGACCTGATTGTGACTGCGTCAGAAAGAAGCGATGAGATTGCCCGGCAGAGGTTCGCCGGGTGACAAGGACACACACAATGCGACAACAAGGACACCCACTATTCATCAGCATGATGCCTGGCACCCCTGACCAGCAGTCAGTCGCCGCTTGAAACTCACCGCTTCTCGCGCGCCCAAAAGCAATCGCCCACGCTGAATTCTCCCTCGCGGGCCTCGTTTCATCGGCCATGGGTGTCACCCCAGTCGTTCCGCCAGCCTCACTCCCTTCAGCCACCGCCGCCCGATCCGCCGGGCCAGGGCGATCAGCTGTTCGGCGCTGCCCACGGCCCGCCAGTAGCCGCTGCCGATTGCACGCACGCGGATGGCCCAGCGCGCCGCGTCGGCGTCGACTGCGCGCAGGCACGCAGGCGCATCGCCGGTGATCCGCCCGCGCTTGCCGGGAGCGAGTTGGCGCCCGGTCCAGTCCAGCAGTTGCAGGTAGTCCGCCGTGGTGATCGCCAGCGGCGCCCTCGGCACGCCGAGGACCGGAGCGAGAGGGGCGCTGAGCGCCTGCGACGCCTTGCCCGCGCGCACGACGCGCACAGCGGCACTGGTGTGCGCCGAGTCCTCCAGGGTCTGCACGATCCCTGCGCGTACCGGATTCAGATCGACATAGGCCATCGCCGCCAACAGGGCGCGCTCGTCGCAGAGGCGTTGCGCCTTGAAGCGGCCTTCCCAGAAACGGCCCTTGCAGTGGTCTTCGCGGTTGGCGCGTCGGGCGATGGGCTCTGCGAGGCAGCGCATGAGCCAGGACAGATCGGACAGGCGACGGCGGATCGTCTGCAGCCGCTCGGGGTCATCGATCAGCCTCCTGCATTTGGCCTCAACGGCGTCGGTGGAGTCGAACCGCGGCGGGAACAGGCGTACCCAGCGGGCGGCCACATCCAGATCGCTCCATCCCGCGGCAACCTCGGGCGCGAGCTGCACGACCAGATGCAGGTGATTGCTCATGACCGCATAGGCATGCACGGAGACCGCGAAACACTCTGCCAACAGACCCAAACGCTCTTCGACCCAGGCCTTGCGATGCTCGAAGGACTGCCCGGTGTAGTGATCTGTGCCGCAGAGGAACGCACGCCGCACGCAGCGCTGGACGCAGTGGTAGAGTCCGTCGGAACCGGGCGGGACGAGTTGGCTGCGGGGCTGGGTCATGTCGTCAGCATCACGAGCGCAGGGTGGGGTGTCTGTCGGGAAAGCGACCTTTTTTGTGTAGGGATTTTCTGAATTGTGGGTGTCCTTGTTACGCGTCCTTACGCGTCCTCGGGGAACGCGGATGAGCGCCGGCCACCAGAACACTCCGTGACGCGGCCGTGCACTTGCAGGGCGCTCGGGATGGCCCCATTGCCTGCGTCCCCCTGTTGATGGACCCGCACACATGGATCATCTGTTCCGCCCGCTCCAGGCCGGCGAGCTGCATCTGCCCAACCGCATCCTGATGGCGCCGCTCACCCGTTGCCGCGCCGAAGACGGTCACGTCCCCGGGCCGTTGATGGCCGAGTACTATGCCCAGCGCGCCAGCGCCGGCCTGATCATCGCCGAGGCGACGATGGCCATGGAAGGTCATTCCGCGTTCTGGCGCGAGCCGGGCATCTACAACGACGCCCAGATTGCCGGCTGGCGCGCGGTCACCGATGCGGTGCATGCCGCAGGCGGTCGGATCGCCCTGCAGATCTGGCACGGCGGCCGCGCCTGCCATCCCGATCTGAACGACGGCCGCGAAGCCGTGGCCCCGAGCGCCATCGCGATCACCAACGATCAGGTCTACACGCCCAAGGGCAAGGTGGATTACACCGTGCCGCGCGCGCTCGACGACGCCGAACTGCCGGGCATCGTCGCCGGATTCGCGCAGGCCGCGCGCAACGCCCAGGCCGCGGGTTTCGATGGCGTGGAAGTGCACGGCGCCAACGGCTATCTGCTGGACGAATTCCTGCGCGACGGCAGCAATCTGCGCACGGACGCGTACGGCGGCGCGCTGGAGAACCGCGCCAGGCTGCTGCTGGAAGTGCTCGATGCGGTCTGCGGTGTCTGGGGTGCAGGCCGGGTGGGTCTGCGGGTGTCGCCGCTCAACAGCTACAACAGCATGCGCGACAGCGACCCGGAAGGTCTCACCGCGTGGTTGGCGCAGCGGCTCAACGATTACGGTCTGGCGTACTGGCATGTGATGCGCAGCGATTTCCTCGGCCAGCAGCACGGCGATGTACTGCGCATCGCGCGCGAAGGTTTCAAGGGCGTGCTGATCGGCAACATGGGGTACGGCGCGCAGGAAGCGGATGCGGCCATCGCCAGCGGCGCGCTGGATGCCGTGGCATTCGGCGTGCCGTTCCTCGCCAACCCGGACCTGCCGGCGCGCTTCCGCACCGGCGCTGCGCTGAATGCTCCGGACCAGGCCACGTTCTACAGCCAGGGCGCGAAGGGTTACACCGACTACCCGACGCAGTCGCCCGCACTGGCCTGAGGTGGCGCCGGATCGGCGTCGATGTCGCCAAACAGAAACGGCCCGCGCGATGCGGGCCGTTTCTGTTTTGGTGTGCGAGCTTTGCAGCAAGCAACCCCGCTAAGCGCAAGGCATGCACCCGGGATCAACGCAGGCCATTTGAACGAGCCATCCCCCACGTATGTCGACCCTAGATGCGGCCTGTGGTCTTATCCGGGCTATTTGCTGCCCGGTGCAGTGATCGATGCCGCAGAGGAAGGCGCGCCGCACGCAGCGCTGGACGCAGTGGTAGAGTCCGTCGGAACCGGACGGGACGAGTCGGCTGCGGGGTTGGGCCATGACGCCAGCATCACGAGCGCACGGCGGGATGTCTGTCGGGAACTCGACCGTTATCGTGTAGGGATTTTCTGAATCGTGGGTGTCCTTGTTGCTCCCGGTGATCGCCAGCGGCTCCCTTGGCATGCCGAGGACCGGCGCGAGAGATGCGCCGAGCGCATACCCCGCACTCGCGATGTGTGCTGCGCAGGACAATGCACAAGACGAGCACACCCTCTATTCTTTCGCTTGATGGCTTGCGGCCTAGAGCACAGGGCTTCGTGGCTTGATCTCCATGACTTGAATGGCGGGCGCTTTTGACATCCGCATGCATCGCGGGCGCCATTCTTCCACCTTCAAATGAAGCCCAGCCATGGCTGGCGTGCAAATGACATCCGCCGGCACTTTCACGATCCAGTTTCCCCAGCACCTGTCATCGATGGAGGTGCAAAGCGCCGTCGACATGCTTGTGGTGGATGGCACCCGTGTTGAGCCGCTGGATGCGTACCGATGTCTTGTTCTGTGCGAGCACGCGTCGCAAGTGACGCGGGCAGGTGTGCTCCTGTTTCATACTCGCCTGCGCTCCATTGCACGCGTCGTCGAGGTCTCGGGCCATGCGCGAGCCGAGGCAGGCGCATATCACGCCCCCAAAACACGTGAGGAACGTGAACGCCATCGCGGATGGCGGCACAAATGAACGCGAACACATGAGCCGGTAGCGCCCGCTCGCGCGCTGCGCTAGATTCGGCCCCCGGTCGACGCCATCGCGCAGGGGGAATGCCGTCGGCACTGCGCGATGCGTGCCGCAATGCACCATGGGCGGCCGTGCGATCCAAGGCCCGCCACGTGCGCAGCGCGTGCCGCCGCCCGATCAAGACCACCCACATGCGTCATCGGCCACGGCGTACATGCCGGGCTGCCCATGGACGAGCAGGAGCGAGAAATGGACACACGGCAGGTTCCCGCGCATGGTGCGCACGCACACGTGGACGCAGCGGACGAGCGCAGCGCGCAGGCCGAGCGGGCGGCGTCCGCCGATGCGCACACGCTCGACGCATTGATCTTCGCCAACGCCGCCGCGTATCCCGGCAAGGCCGCCGTGATCGACGGCACGACGCGCATCGAGTATGCGCAGCTGATCGCACACGCCTCCGCGGTGGCGGATGCGCTGGATGCGCGTGGCGTGGCGCCCGGCTCGCTGGTCGGTGTGTGCATGCACCGCAGCTGGGCACTGGTGGCGACGCTGCTGGGCGTGCTGCGCGCCGGTTGCGCCTACGTGCCGCTGGACCCGGCCTACCCCGCCGAACGCGTGCGCTACATGCTGGCGCATTCCCGCGCAGCCGCCGCCATCGTCGACGACGACGCCACTGCGTCCCTGTGCGAAGGGGTGGGCGCGTGTATCCGCCACGACACGCTGACGCCGCACGACGGCCGCGTGGTCGAGACGGCGCGCGCATCGGGCGTGGACCTGGCCTACGTCATCTACACCTCCGGCTCGACCGGGCGGCCGAAGGGCGTGGCGGTGGAACACCGTGCCGTGCTGGGCATGGTCCGTGCGATGCGCCGCCTGCTGGACGACGGTGAGCTCGACGCCGTCTTCGCGGGCGCCTCGGTGTGCTTCGACACCTCCGTGATGGAGCTCTTCGGCACGCTCGCGCTCGGCGGCACCGTGGTGCTGGGCAGGAACGCGCTGGACCTGCCGGCGCTTGCCGAAGCCCACCGCATCACGACCTGCGTCATGGTGCCCTCCTCGATGCATGCGCTGCTCGCCTCGCACACGCTGCCGCCCGGCATCCGCTGCATCGTGTTCGGCGGCGAGGCGCTGCGGCGCTCGCTGGTGGACCGCCTCCAGGCGGCGGACACGCCGCCGCGCATCGTCAATGCCTACGGCCCCACCGAAGACACCGTGTTTTCGACCGCGGGCGACGTGGAGGCGGGCACGGGCCCGGTGACCATCGGCACATCGGTGCCGGGCTCGCGCGCATGGATCCTGGACGAGACGATGCGCCCGTTGCCTGAAGGCGAAGTCGGCGAACTGTATCTGGCCGGCGACAAGCTGGCGCGTGGCTATCTGTACGACGATGCCCTCACCCGCGAGCGCTTCATCACGCGCGAACCCGACGGGACGCTGCCGGAGGCGCGCCTGTACCGCACCGGCGACCTGTGCCGACGCAACGCGGCGGGTGAGATCGAATTCCTCGGCCGCGTGGACCAGCAGGTGAAGGTGCGCGGCTATCGCATCGAACTGGGCGAAATCGAATCCACGCTGGAGCGGATGCCGGGCGTGGATGCGGCCGCCGCCGCCGCGGTGGAAGGCGGCATCGGCCAGAGGCTGCTGGCCGCGTATGTGGTGAGCGCCGATGGCTCGGCCACCGAATCCGCGGTGAAGGAGTTCCTCGCCCGGCACCTGCCGCACTACATGGTGCCGCAGGTGGTGATGCGGCTGGATGCCTTGCCGCGCCTGCCCAACGACAAGCTCGACCGCGCGCGCCTGCCCGGGCTGGACGCGCAGCGCGCGGTGAGCGACGACGACGGCGCAGACGCATCGCCCGCGCACGCCATCGACACGCACGATCACGACACGCTGCTCGCAGCCATCCGCAGCGAACTGGCTGCGCTGCTGCACATCACGGACCCCGCGCGCATCCCGCTGCAGGCGTCCTTCGACAGCCTGGGGCTCGATTCGCTGACCACGCTGGAATTCTGCGGGCGCCTGGGCAAGCGTCTGGGCCGCAACATCACGGCCGGGATGGTGGCCGAACACGCCACCCCGGGCGCGCTGATGACGCATCTGCTGGCGCGCGGCGACGGCCGCCCGACCGACGATGGCGGCGCGGGGCGCAGGCCCGGCCACACCCTGCAGGAATCGCTCGCCAACCTGCAGGCGCTCCTGCAGTCGAGCCACCCCACCTTCCAGGCGGCGAAGGCCCCGGCCTGGTGCGCGACCGACAAGGCGAATTTCGTGCGCGAGGTGCTGCGCATGGTCAACGAGCAGCGCCGCAACCCCTACGGCAAGGTGCTGCGCACCGGCAGCGCCACCCGCGGCACCGTGGGCGACGCGTACAACGACGAGTCGCAGGACGCGATCATCTGGACCACCAACCTGTATCTCGGCCTGAACCGCGATGCCGACGTGATCGCCCAGGCCCGCGACGCGCTGGAGCGCTACGGCACCGGCATGGGCACCTCGGCCGCGGCCTCGGGCATGACCGAGCAGCATCTGGCCTTCGAGCGCGAATTCGCCGAACTGGTCGGCAAGCCGGCCGCGTGCGTGTTCCCCACCGGCTACACCGCCAACGTCGGCGCGGTCGCCGGCCTGCTGGGCAAGCACGATGTGGTGGTGATCGATCAGCTGTGCCATGCCTCGATCGTCGACGGCGCGCGGTTGTGCGGTGCGACCATCCGCAGCTTCCGCCACAACGACGCCGCCGACCTCGATGCCGTGCTGGCCTCGGAGTGTTCGCCCTACCGCACCGCGCTGGTGGTGCTGGAAGGCGTGTACAGCATGGGCGAAGGCGCCGCGCCGGTGGCCGAGGTCGTGCACACGGCCAAGCGCCACGGCGCGCTGGTGCTGGTGGACGAGGCGCATTCCTTCGGCTTCTACGGCACGCGCGGCGCGGGCATCTGCGCCGCACAGGGCGTGACCGACCAGGTCGACTTCATCATGACCACGCTCAGCAAGGCGCTGGGCAGCCTGGGCGGTGTGGTGGCCGCCAGCGAGGCGCATGTCGACCTGCTGAAGTCGTCGGCGCGCGCGTACATCTTCCAGGCCTCGATCAGCCCGGCGGACACCGCCGCGGCGCTCACCGCCCTGCGCCGCATCCGCAGCGACGACAGCCTGCGCGAGCGGCTCTGGGACACCACGCGCTACATGCGCCAGCGCTTCGTCGATGCAGGTTACGACTTGGGCACGGGTGACGGCCCCATCGTCACGCCGCACTTCGGCGACAAGGACAAACTCTACGCACTCGTGCAGGCGCTGTACCGCCGCGGCATCCAGACCTCCGCCGTCACCTATCCCATCGTGGAAGTGGGTCGCGGCCGCCTGCGCCTGATCTGCTCCGCCGCGCACACGCGCGAGGATGTCGACCGGACGCTCGACGCGCTGATCGAGGCCGAGCGCGAAGTGGACGCGCAGCTCGCCACCGGGCAGACCACGCACACGCCGCCGCAAGACGCGCAGGCGCGGCTGCAGGCCTGGGCAGAGGGTTTCGCCGCGTTCCTGCGCGGGACACTCGACCACGCAACGAACGCCGCACCCGATCTGGCGATCACGGCAGCCGCGCCGGGCTGCGACACACCGGCCGGCCTGACCCTGCGCGACGGTGTGGTCACCGCACACGCCGACGACACCGCCGGCCTCGCCACCTGCCGTCTGCGGCTCACCGACGACACCGCACTCGACGCACTGCAGGCCTCCGACGTGCAGGCCCTCCTGCATGCCGTGGGCACCGGCCGCTGCGAACTCCGCGGCCAGGTCGAGCCGTTCGTCTGGTTGATCGGGCGGCTGGTGGAGCAGCGCGAGCGCTTGGCCGTGTCCTAGACTTTGTTCAACACTTCGCCGGCAGGGCGACCCGGATGCGGGCTTCTTCCTTCACAGGGGAAGCCTGCTGCATCCATCTGCCCTGTCGGGCGGCGTGAGCCGGACCGGGCGCTCAAGGCACGGCCTCGCTGGCCCGATGGCCGTAGCTGAGCACACGGGTCACCTGCCACACCCCGTCCTTGTGCCGCCAGATCATCGTGAAGTCGGCGATGCCCTCGCAGGTGCCGCTCGCGAACTGGCAGAACCGGTGCGTGCCCTGCGCGATGGCGCCGAAGTCCTGGACAGGATGGACCTGCAGTGTGCCGGCCACCAGCTCCCGTCCGAAGTGCCCGCAGACGTGCTTCTTCGTGTTCGCCAGCATCGCGTCGCGGGTCCAGGTGACGCCGCCCGTGTCGTGATAGAACTCGACGTCTTCGGCGAAGTACCCCGCATGCCTGTCGAGTTCCGCCGGGTCGCTGCAGCGGTTGAACGCATCGAACACCGCCGCATCGAGCGCCGCGATCGTCGCGTGCAGCGAGGCATCGGCAGGCATGTCGCCTCCCTCTTCGCCGGACGCGGCGCCGGGCAGCAGGCAAAGAGCCGCCAGAACGGCCGTGACGATCTTCATTCGAATCTCCAGGATGCGTGTGGTGCAGGCCCTTGCGCCGGAAGCATGTCGGCCACGCGGGCGTCTGGCTGGAATGCCACCTCAGACAACCGGCCGGGAGGGTTCCCGGAATACCGCTTCCATGTTGTTGCCGTCGGGGTCCAGCACGAAGGCGGCATAGTACCCGGGCTGGTCGCCCTGAAGCGGCGGGCGCACACCCGGCGCGCCGTTGTCCGTACCGCCTGCGGCGAGTGCGGCGCGATGGAAGGCATCCACCGCTGCGCGGCTGTGGGCCACGAACGCGGTGTGCTGCCTCGTGCCATGCGGATGGAAACGGTCGATCCAGAACACCGGGTACGCGATGCCATAGCCGATGCCGTCCGACCCCTCGTGCTCCGGCAACTGCATGACCCGGCGCATGCCCAGCGCACCCAGCGCGGCGTCATAGAACGCCGCGCTCCGCGACATGTCGGCGACGCCGATGCCTGTGTGATCGATCATGGCCCTCTCCTCCGAACGACATGCATTGTGATGGTGACCTGAGGCCGGGTCGCGCCACAGCGAACGACAGACTACGACGGCCGCATGGGTTCCAGCATGCCCAGCAGCCAGGCTGCCAACTGCCTGGGACCTCGGCGATGCGGGTTGCGCGTATCGACCGCCTCCTCGCACGCCGAGATGTACCACTGCGCAGGCGAATTCACGGCCGACATTCCGAGCCTGGCGCGGATCTCCATGGCCTCATCGGCCAGGGCGATCAAGGACTCGCTTCTCGCGTCCAGCCAGTGCGGGCACACACCCTTCGGATGGAATCGCGAATTGCAGAACAGCATGTCGCCGTGCATCGCCGTGTGGGGCAAAGAACTCAAGAGCAGTGCCGACAGTTCCGATTCCGTTTCGGCCAACTGCGCCTCGAGTTTTTTACGGCGGGCAAGGTTCATGTGAATCAGGCGGGCCACACTGGATGGAGTCGTGTTCCTGGACGCGGCGGCGATGATGCATCAAGGCGCGCCGGCGTGCAGATCCGCCCGGTCGGGCCAGGCCACCAGCGGGGCATAGTCGAACCGCCACACATCGACTTCGAAGGGCAAGCCCTCCGGGTCGAGATTGAGGACGGCAGAGACCAGGGCGCCATCCGCATCCCTGAAATGGCATTCGGCAGCGGCAGAGCCGAAACGTCTGCCCAATGGCACGAATTCAAGGCTGCCCATGCCTCCGTCATCCATCGGAGCGGCCTGCAGCGCATCGAGGTCTACCGGCAAACCGGAAAGCTCGAACAGATAAGCGACCAATGGCCGTTCATGGTCAAGGAGCGATCGTGTCGACATCTGCGGCTCCCGCAAGCCGACACCCCACACGGAGCGACCGGCCGAATGCATGCATGGGCCGTACCCGCTCGACGCCAACCCGCCTACGGCACAAAGCCCTGCTCCCGGTAGCTGGCATGGCCTGCCTGCACAAGCGCCGCGAGCTCCAGGACGAGCGCCGGCTCGACCGACCTGAAGTTGAAGCAGGATTTGCCCTGCATTCTCGATCTCAATTCAGGCGAGACCGACGCCAGAAGCTCCGGCCTGACGTAGACGGGCATGAGATGGACGCTGACGTGCGACTTCTTGCGCTGCACGGCCCCGAAGAACAGGGGCTTCCTGTTCTTCTGGATGACGTGCGTGTCGAGGTACAGGTCCGTCGCATCGTCCTTCTTCACATCAAGCGTCGAGGCATACGGCGCGAAGACCTTGCGCAGCTCGGTGAAGACGGCAGTGAGATCTTCCATGGGGAGTCCCTGAGCGATTTTCCAGATAACGGACCGTTACAAGGAATAGTTTCCAGATCGCTCAGGCTGGTCATTAACCTTCACCACAAGGACGTTATGCGAAACGCCGCCGGGCATGGGCCACATGATGGTTTGGCCTTCTCTGATGCCCAACAGCGCGCTACCGACAGGAGCGAGCACAGAAACTTTGTCCGGAGAGCCGTCTGCATCTTTTGGATAGACGAGCTTGAGCGAGAACTCACGCCCTGTGTTCTCGATACGGAAAGTCACCGTAGAGTTCATTGTGACTACGTCAGGCGGCACATCTTTTGACTCTACGATCTGAGCTCGAACAAGCTCCATCTGCAAGTGCTCTTTCGTAGCGGATGCTTGATCGGGAAGTGAATCAAGCAAGGCCTCCAAGCGATCAGAATCCAGTTTGGTAAGGATGATATGGGGTTGATTCACGTTCAAGAACTCCTCTGCGGTGGTTTCTGCCACCCAATGACAAGCAGGCCCCAAAATGGGGGATATCAGGCACATTGTCTCTGTCCCAGGCAACCTGTCAATCCGGAAATCCTTAAAAGAAACAGCGACTTGTCCCGATAGCGATGATGCCTATCGGCGTCCATCCTGTCCGGATGGATGGCATGGAGACGCCGATATGACATATGACGGCGACCACACCCTGATATCCGATGCAGATCAGTGCACCGACACGCCGAGCGATGGGTCTGGCGCCCGCGTTTGCTGGACGATGTTCGCAGCCGTTTTCGGCTGAACCACTACGGCGTCGAGAACGAGCGAGTCATCCGTGCCGAAGCCGACGATCCATCCCTGCCGACGGACTGCACCACCTGCACGGACTCGACGGTTTGGCGGCGGAAGGCGTCCCGCCAGCGAATGGGCGACCGCCATCCGGCGATGCCGGCGGCGCCTGGCGCGGATCAGCTTCGCCCTGTGCGAGCTGACTTGTAGCGGTCTGAGCGCGGGCGGCACCGGCGGTTCTCTCCGTCGTGCGGCGGGCAGCGGCTGCAGGCGTATCGGCCGTTTTCGAGCTGGGCGCGGCGCAGCTTCTTGTCGACGCCGCTGCTGGCATTGGACATGTGCATGCGAATCCGGGGTGACGTGCGACGGGGCCGTTCGATCCTGGCACAGGATGCGGGCGGCATCGAGACCGTGGGATCGACGCAGGCCGCAGGTGCGCTGGTGCGATACGGTGGAGCGGTACTCTGCCTGACGGCGCGACGCACCGCCTCAGCCATGCACCCCATCGATCTCCACCGCCAACTCCCGCCGGCAGATGGCGGCGTGCAGGATCAGGCGGGGTACGGTGTCGCCGAAGCGCTCGTCGAGGGCCCGGGCCACGTGCGGGAGGTCGGCGGCGTCGCTGACGTAGACCTTGAGGCGGGTGCCGGCGCCGAAGCCTTCGGCGAGGTCGGGGTCGTGACGGCGGGCTTCGGCGAGCAGGGCGTCGAAATTCAGGAAGGTCTCGCGGATCTGGCCGCGCAGTTCGCCGACGTGCTGGGAGGCGTGGCCGACGACGCTGGCGGTGCCGGAGAGCAGCAGGGGCATGTGGCTGCCGGGCGGGGGCAGCATGGCGCGGGCGAAGCTGGGCGGCTGCGGGCCGTATTGGCGCGGGTAGCGGTAGGCGCTGACCTGGCGCGGATTTTCGACCGGCGTGCCGCGTTCGGTGGCGCTGAGCCAGTAGACCTGCAGGGTGCGCTGGCCGTCGCAGCGGCCGATGGCGGTGGCGGCGGGCAGGCCCAGCGGGTCGAACTGGCCCAGGCCGCGGGCGCGGCCCACGCAGAACCGGCGGTAGCGCTCGGCATCGCCATCGCCGAGGGTGATGGCGTCGAGGTAGTTCCACACCCGCAGCAGATGCGGGGTGGCGCTGCCCTGCAGGTGACGGACCAGGGCGGCGTAGGCCAGCTCGGCGGCCTCGCAGATGTCGCCGTGATGGTCGAGATCGGCGCCCGGACGCTCGTCGATCTCGATCGCGCCGAAGCCCAGGCGGCCGTCGGTGGCCCAGCGGATCTCCACGCCCGACGCATCGCGGGTGCGGCCGTGGTGCACCGGGCCGGCGGCACGCCAGCGCTCCAGCGGCGCGGCGCCCCAGGGCTGCAGCGGCACGCGCAGGTAGCGCGGGTCGTCCAGGACGGGCGCGGCGTCGCCGAAGCCGAACACCGCCAGGGTGTCCGCCTCCAGCAGCGCGTGGACGCCGTCGGCGCCGGGGGCGCAGCCGTTCACGTAGTCCACGCCGAGTGCGTGCGCGTCGCCGGCATGGGCGATCGGGGAGGAACGATGGAGGTCGAGGGGGTTGCGCATGCAGGTGCGTGGGGCAGGTTCGGTCATGGAGAGCGCGATGGTCGGGACATGGGGGCGGACCGTCCTGGGTCGCGTACCGTGGAGAAAGGGCGACGCGCGGCCGTCAGCCCGGCTGCAGCGTGTCGTCGGAGAACCCGGCGGCACGGCCCTGCCGCCGCCGCCACCAGATCCGCAGCGCCTGCGGTGCGTTGGCGAGGACGTTGAGGCCGTAGATCAGCCGGAACAGGCGCAGACGGCGGGTGACCTCGGGCGCGTCGAACACGTCCCCGGCCAGCAGCGAGATGACCGCCTGTTCCACCTGCAGCACATTGCGCGGGTTGGAGAACAGGTGGCGCATGGTCGGGGTGGTGAAGCGGTAGATGAACCACGAAAACTCGGCCAGGCCGCGGTCGAGGCCGCGCTGCAGCGCCCGCTGCAGGGAGGCTTCGCGCGCCGGCGCGCGCAGGATGGCGTCGACCGCCTCGGCCGCGCGTTCGGCGCCGTGCATGCCGAGGAACACGCCGGAGGAGAAGATCGGGTCGATGAACACGTAGGCGTCGCCGATCAGGCTCCAGCCCGGGCCGCTCATGCGGCTGCAGCGGTAGGAGTAGTTGCCGGTGGCATGCACCGGGGCGATACGCCGCGCGCCTTCGATGCGCGGGCGCACCGTGGGGATGCCGCGCAGGGTCTCCATCAGGAACTGCTCGGTGTCGCCGCGGCGCTGTTTCAGGACCGCCGGGCCGGCCACGATGCCGATGCTCATGCTGCCGTCGCGCAGCGGGATGAGCCAGGCCCAGCCGTCGGCGAAACGCTCGATGGTGATGTTGCCCGCGTCCTCGCCCGGCCGCCGTTCCACGCCCTCGAAATGGCTGAAGATGGCGGCCGACTGGTGTTTCGGGTTCTTGCGCTTGAGCTTGAGCCGGGCGCCGAGGAAGGTGTCGCGGCCGCTGGCGTCGAGCAGGTAGCGCGGGCGCACCGCGAAGGTGCGGCCGTCGTCGGCGCGGGCATGGGCCAGCGCGGGGCGGCCGTCGGCGGCGAAATCGATGCGCTCCACCGTCACGCCGTCGCGGCAGTCGGCGCCGGCGCCGCGGGCGTGGTCGAACAGCAGCTGGTCGAACTCGTCGCGCCTGACCTGGAAGGCATGGTCGGGGCTGTCGCGCAGGGCGCGGGAGAAGGCGAACAGCAGGGTGCGGCCATCGGCCGGGCGCGGAAAGTCGGCGCCGTTCTTGCGCACGCCGATGGCCTCGACCGCGTCCAGCACGCCGAGGCGTTCGAGGATGGGCAGGTTCATCGGCAGCAGCGACTCGCCGATGTGGAAGCGCGGGTGGCGCGCCTTTTCGAGCATGAGCACGCGCCAGCCGCGACGGGCGAGCACGGTGGCGGCGGTGCTGCCGGCAGGGCCGCCGCCGACGATGAGCACGTCGACCTCATGCACATCGAGTTCATCCATATCGACGTCATGCACGTCAACTGCATGCACATCGACGTCATGCGCCTCGACGTCATCTGCAGCGCGTTCATGCACATGAATCTGGTTCACAGCGACCTCGTGCCCGCCGGCTGCAGGCACACCGGACGCGCGCGGTGCGGCCACGGAGGCCGCACCTGCCGGCAGGTCTGCGGAGGGGTCACTGGCCGGGCTGGCGGCTGCGGCATGCGCAGGGGTCGCGGGCCGGGCCGCCGCCTGAACGACGGTCTGTGAGGTCATGCTCTTCTTGTTGTGACATGAGGCTGGCATCATACCGCGTGGCGCAGCGCGCCCCGTAGGGGCCGGCGTCCGGTTCAGGGTGATCGGCGGGCTTCGCCGAACCGCCGGCGCCCGGGGTGCAGCCCTGTGCCACGTGCGTCGTCCGGACCCGCCGTGGAGCGGGCTCCGGCCCGGCGCCCCCATGCGCCTGCATCCCGCGCCGGCTCCCGACAGGGCATCATCGCGCCCTTCGCCTCTCCTTCCTGCACCTTACGTTCCCGTTTCTGGATCTCCGCCATGTCCGATTTGACCCCCGCCGAGCTGGCGCTCGCCGAACTGCTCGTCGAAAGCCTCAACCTGGACGGCGTCGCGCCGGACGGGATCGATCCGGAAGCGCCGCTGTTCGGCGCCGGCCTGGGGCTGGATTCGATCGACGCGCTCGAACTCTCGCTGGCCATCAGCAAGCGCTATGGCTTCCAGCTGCGCTCGGACAACGACGAGAACCGCCTGATCTTCGCCTCGCTGCGGGCGCTGTCGGCGCACGTCGAGGCGAACAAGACCGCGTGACCGGCGCCCTGCGCGTCGCGCTGCTGCTGGCCTACCTGCCGCTGGCGCACATGGCCGGCAGCCGCCAGTCGGGCGGCTGGGCGGTGCTCGCGCTGGGCAGCGTGCTGCTGATGCTGCTGGTGGAGCCCCTCGTGCAGCGGCGCGCCTGGGCCTGGGCCGTCCTCACGGCCGCGGTCTGGCCGCTGTGGCTGCTTTCGCGCACGCCCTGGGCGCTGGTGCCGGTGCTGCTGATGCCGGCGGTGTGGCTGGCGCTGATCGGCTGGATGTTCGGGCGCACCCTGCGCGCGGGGCGCGAGCCGCTGGTGACCCGCCTGGTGTCGGCGCTCTACGGCCGTGCCGGGATCGCGCTCTCGCCGCGGCATCTGGCCTATACCCGGGGCCTGACCGCGGCCTGGGCCGGCCTGCTGGGCACACTCGCGGTGCTGAACCTCGCGCTGGCGCTGATCGCGGTGCCCGGTGGCGTGCTGGACCGCCTGGGCGCGACCCCGGCGCTGCAGGTCACGCCCGAGCAGTGGTCGCTGGTCGCGAACGCGGCCAATTACGGGGTGATCGGCGGTTTCATGCTGATCGAATATCAACTGCGCAAATTCGTCTTTCCGGTGCGCCCATACCGTAATCTCCCGGATTTCGCACGGCAGATGGCGGCGCTGGGCCCGGCGTTCTGGCGCGGTTTCCTGCGCTGAGGCCGGAGGCACCGGTGCGGATGGGCCGTCCCGATCGGGCCGCCGGCCGCGTTCCCTTCCCCACCGGCCGCGTCGGGCCGCACCACCGTCGTCCTTCCTCTTCACCCTCTGCGATCCCACGCCATGTCTTCCACGCCAAGCCTTCCCGGCCAGATGTCCGCCTCCCAGATCGGCGCCCCGCGGGTGTCCGCTCCGGTGCGCTGGGCGTGGGCGGCGTGGAACCTGGTGCAGTTGCTCTTCACCCTGGCCTGGACCGGCGGCCTGATCGTGGTCGCGCTGGTGGTCGGGCGGGTGACCGGCGATCCGGGCCGGCCGCTGCGCATGGCGGCGTGGCTGTGGGCGCCGGGCCTGCTGGGCGGGGCCGGCGCAAGGCTGCAGGTCGAGGGCGCCGGGCGCATCGACTGGTCGCAGCCGGTGATGCTGGTGGCCAACCATGCGTCGATGATCGACATCTGCGCGATGTTCCGCGCGGTGCCGGTGCCGCTGCGCTTCCTGCTGAAGAAGGAAATGACGCGGGTGCCCATGGTGGGCCGCTACGCGCGCAGCACCGGCATGCTGTTCGTCGACCGCGCCGACCGGCGCGCGGGCATCCGCATGATCCACGACGCCACCGCGATGCTGCGCGCCGGGCGTACGCTGTGCATCTTCCCGGAAGGCACGCGCAGCCGCGACGGCCGGGTGGCCGAGTTCAAGGGCGGCGCGTTCCAGGCGGCCATCGCCGCGGGCGTGCCGGTGGTGCCGGTGGCGATCCACGGCGCCGGTGCGGTGCTGCCGGTCAGCGGCCTGTTCCGCGTGCGCCCGGGGCGGATCGTGGTGCGCTTCGGCGCGCCCATCGCGACCGCCGGCGCCGACCGCAACCACCTGGCCGAGGCCGCGCATCGCGATGTGCTGCGCATGCTCGAGGAGATCGGCGCGACGGCGCCGAAGGCCGCACGCGAGGAGTGAGATGAGCACGCACGCCGTCGATTCCCTGCCCGCTCCAATGGACGCCGAGTTCGTCGTCGATGCCGGGCATCCCAGCCTGCCGGGGCATTTCCCGGGCCGCCCGGTGGTGCCGGGCGTGGTGGTGCTGGACCGCGTCCTGGCCGCGGCCGAGGCCCTGCTGGGCGAGGTGCCGCCGCGGCTGCGGCTGCCGCAGGTGAAATTCGTGCGGCCGCTGTTGCCGGACGAGCCCGCACGCCTGCGGCTGGAGCCCGTGCGCGGCGGCGATGGCGCACTGCGCCTGAAATTCCGCGTGGCCCTGCGTGCACCGGACGGCGGGCCGGAGGGCGAGACCATCGCCACCGGCGAGCTCGCACTGGCCGCCGAACCGGCCCCCATCGCATGAACGCGCACTGGAAACAGCGGCCCGAAGGCGGCGGGCGGTTCGCGATCGGGCTGATCCGCGCCATCGGCAGTTACGGCGGGCGGGCGCTGGCACGGCTGCTGCTGTACCCCATCGTGCTGTACTTCCTGCTGCGTCGCGCGCCCGAACGCGCCGCATCGCGGCAGTGGCTCGATGCCGCGCTCGGCCGTCCGGCCACCGCGTGGGATGTCGCCCGGCACATCCACACCTTCGCCTCCACCATCCTCGACCGCGTGTTCCTGCTCAGCGACAGCCCCGAGCGCATGACCCGGCGCTTCGCGGTGGACGTGAGCGGGCTGGACGCGCTGCATGCGCAGCTCGACAGCGGTCGCGGGCTGCTGCTGTTCGGCTCGCATCTGGGCAGTTTCGAAGTGCTGCGGGTGCTGGCCCGCAAGCGCCCGGAGTACACCATCCGGGTCGTGCTGGACAAGGCGCACAACGCGGCGATCACCCAGACCCTGGACGCACTCAACCCCGAGGTGGCGGCGACGGTGATCGACGCCGGCCAGGACGGCCCGGCGCTGATGCTGGCGATCCAGCAGGCGGTGCAGGACGGCGCGCTGGTGGCGCTGCTGGTCGACCGCGTGCAGCCCGGTGCGCAGAGCGTGCCGGTGCCGTTCTTCGGCCGCGACGCACGTTTCCCCACCGCGCCGTGGATGATCGCCGCGGCGCTGAAGGCGCCGGTGGTGCTGGCCTTCGGCCTGTATCGCGGCGGCAACCGCTACGCGCTGCACTTCGAGCAGTTCAGCGACGCCATCGACGCCCCGCGCGCGCGCCGCGCGGCGGTGATTGCTGAACACATCCAGCGCTATGTGGCGCGGCTGGAGGCGGCGGCACGCAGCGCACCGTACAACTGGTTCAACTTCTACGACTTCTGGCAGCACGATGACCCGACGCATGCTCTCCCTCCGCGCCACGATGCGCCGCGCCCCGCGCAGCCCGCGGGCCATTCCGGTGCTGGTGTGGGCGGCACTGACGCTCGCCACGACGGCAGCCGCACAGGCACCGACCGCTGACGCCGACTGGGTGCTGCGCGCGCTGGCGCAGCCCGCGCCGATGCGCACGCCCTTCCTCGAAGTGCGCGATTCGCCGCTGCTCAAGGCGCCGCTGCGACTGCGCGGCGAATACCGCCGCCCGCAGGACGACACCCTGGTCCGCGAGGTGACGGCCCCGTATCGCGAGACCACCACCATCCGCGCCGGCACCGCGACCATCGCCCGCGACGGCAAGCGCGCGCGCAGCTTCTCGCTGTCGCGCGCGCCGGAGCTGGCCAGCCTGCAGACCAGCTTCGGCGCCCTGCTCGCCGGCGACCGCGCCGGCCTGGAAACACACTACCGGCTCACGGTCAGCGGCCCGCGCGAGCGCTGGACGCTCACGCTCGCGCCGAAGGACGCCGCACTCGCCGCGAAGGTGCGCGACATCGTGCTCTACGGCCAGGGCGCCGAGCTGCGCTGCATCGAAACCCGCCCGGCCAAGGGCCCGCTGCAGCGCACCCTGCTGGCCAGCGCCGCGCGCGCGGCCGGCGACGGCAGCGACGGCACGGCGCTGCAGACGCTGTGCCGCGTGGGTGTGACGCGCTGATGCGCGGCAGGCGCGAGAAAAGTCGCACGGTGGCGATCAAGGCCCGGCAGGGACGAGACCAGGCGTGCGTGCGCTCCAAAGCCGCCCGCGCGGCGTGCGAACGGCAAACCACGACGGCTTGCGCACACACCATGACGCAACCTGAGCCCTACGCATGAAGCCCGCCACCCGCCTCACCCTCGCCGCGATCTGGCTGGCCTTGTTGGTCGGTGCTGCTTTCCTGATTTCCCAGCGTCTGCAGCTCAGCGGTGATCTCAGGAAGTTCATGCCCTCCGCCGAAACCCCCGAGCAGAAGCTCCTGCTCGACGAACTCGGCGAAGGCCCCGGCTCGCGTCTGCTGCTGCTGGAGCTCACCGGCGCCGATCCGGAGACGCTGGCCGCACGTTCGCAGGCCATCGCCGCGGCACTGCGGGAGGACCCGCGCTTCGTGCTGGTGGCGAACGGCGGCGACGACGGTCTGGACGCGATTCCCGAGCGCCTGCGCCCGTACCGCTATCTGCTCTCGCCCACGCTCGACACCCAGCGCTTCGATGCCGATTTCCTGCGGGGCGAACTGCAGGCGCGGGTGCAGGATCTGGGCTCGCCCGCAGCCGGCCTGCTCGAACCGCTGCTGCCGGCCGACCCCACACTGGAAACCCTGCGCGTGGCCGAAGCGCTGCAGCCCGGGGCCGCGCCGCAGCGGCTGCACGGGGTGTGGTTCGACAAGGCGGGGCAGGCGGCGCTGCTGGCGATCGAAACCCAGGCCGCCGGCTTCGACCCCACCGGCCAGGCCGAGGCGGTGGGCGCGATCGAAACAGCCGTCGCGACCGCCGTCCGCGACACCGGCGGCGATGCCTCGGCACGCACGCATCTGCTTACCGGCCCCGGCGCGTTCTCGGTGGAGATCGGCGGGCGCACGCAGGGCGAGGCCGAAATGATCGGCACGGTCGACACCATCGGCCTGATCCTGCTGTTGCTGATCGCCTACCGCAGCTGGCGCACGCCGCTGTTCGGCGTGCTGCCGCTGGCGAGCGCGGGCCTCGCCGGCCTGGGCGCGGTGGCGCTGCTGTTCGAAGGCGTGCACGGCATCACCGTGGCCTTCGGCTTCACCCTGATCGGCGTGGTGCAGGACTACCCGATCCACCTGTTCAGCCATCAGCGCGCCGGCATTTCGCCGTGGGCGAACGCGCGCGCGATCTGGCCCACGCTCGCCACCGGCGTGGCCTCCACCTGCATCGCCTACGTCACCTTCCTGTTCTCCGGCGTGGACGGCCTGCAGCAGCTGGCGGTGTTCACCATCACCGGCCTCGGCGTGGCCGCGCTCAGCACGCGCCTGCTGCTGCCGGCGCTGATCGACCCGGACCCGCGCGACCCCGCCGACTCGCCGCGGATGGCGCGGCTGTGGGGCTTCTTTGATCGCGTCCCGCGACCCCGCGCGTGGATGCTCGCGGCGCTCGCGCTCGCCTGCGTGGCGGTGGCGGCCTTCGCGCCCAGCGCGTTCTGGCAGAACGACCTGTCCAAGCTCACGCCCGTGCCGGAAGCGGCGCTCGCCGAGGACGGCCGCCTGCGCGGCGAGCTCGGCGCGCCGGACGTGCGCTATCTGCTCGCCGTGCGCGGCGACAGCGCCGACGACGCGCTGCAGGCGCTCGAAGCGCTGCATCCCACCCTGGACGCGCAGGTGCAGGCCGGCGCGATCACCGGCTACGACAGCGCCGCACGCACGCTGCCGAGTGCGGCCATCCAGCGCCGCCGCCAGGCCGCGCTGCCCGATGCCGATGCCCTGCGCGCCGCGCTGGATGCGGCGGTGGCGGACACGCCGTTCCGCAGCGATGCGTTCGAGGATTTCCTGGCCGATGTCGACCGCGCACGCAGCGCGCCGCCGCTCACCGTCGCCGATTTCGACGGGACGCCGCTGGCCACGCGACTGGCCGGCCAGGTCATCCTGCGCGATGACGGCGGCGCCACCGCGCTGGTCACGCTGACCGGCCTGCGCGATGCGGAGACCTTCGCGCAGGCGCTCGCGGCCACGCCCGCGGGCGCACGCGCCGAACTGATGGACCTCAAGGGCGCGTCGGAATCGCTGGTGGCCGCCTACCGCGAACGCGTGCTGGCCGCGCTCGGCATCGCCGCGCTGCTGCTCGCCGCCACCGTGTGGGTCGCCCTGCGCACGCCGCGCCGCGTGCTGCGCGTGCTGCTGCCGATGGCGCTGACCACGCTGATCATCCTCGCCGTGCTGCGCGGCGCGGGCGTGGAGTTGACCCTGTTCCACCTGGTGGCGCTGATCCTGGCCGCGGGCCTGGGCCTCGACTACGCCCTGTTCTTCGACCACGCCGGCGACGACCGCGCCGACCAGCTGCGCACCCTGCACGCGCTGATCGTCTGCAGCCTGATGACCCTGCTGGTGTTCTCGCTGCTGGCGCTGTCCAGCATCCCGGTGCTGCGCGCGATCGGCAGCACGGTGACGATCGGCGTGATCGGCAACTTCGTGCTGGCCCTGCTGGTGTCGCGACATGTGGCGCGGCATGCGGTGGGCGACGCCACCTCTTCGACCACGGAACCGACGGCATGATCGACCGCGACGCCATCGAGGCGATGATCCCGCACAAACACGGCATGTGCCTGTGGGACGCGGTGCTCGACTGGGACGATACCCGCATCCGCCTGCGCACGCGCAGCCATGCGCGAGAAGAGAATCCGCTGCGCAGCGACAGCCCGTTGCACGGCGGCCCTGTGCTGCGCGCGGTGCATCTGTGCGAGTACGGCGCACAGGCGATGGCCGTGCACGGCGGCCTGCGCGGCGCCGCGGCCGGTGGCGCGCCGAAGGTCGGCTTTCTGGTCGCCCTGCGCAACATCGACCTGCACTGTGCGCGCATCGACACCCTGCCCGGCGACATCGAAGGCGAGGCCGAACTGCTGGCCGACAGTGCGACCACCCAGCAGTACGCCTTCCGCCTGTTTCACGACGGCATGCTGTTGGCGGAAGGCCGGGCGGCGGTGATGCTGCAGGAGTCTTAAGCCATCACGGCTCCGCCCATGCCATGGCGATGGCGATGGCGATGGCGATG
>CBFGMS010000002.1:0-160666 GCA_965649985.1 uncultured Gammaproteobacteria bacterium
TGATCGACGAGAACAGCGCGAAGAAATCGAGGTCGAACCCGCGCGTGGCCTCGTCCAGCAGCAGCGTGCCCGCCAGCTTCGGCGCGAAGACCGCGGCCGAACGCTCGATGAGCTTGTTGACGATGTAACCGTCCGCGACCTGCCCGGCGCAGTGCAGCACGCCGCACAGCCGGACGCCTTCCGCCTGCAGGCCCGCCATCAGGGCGTCGACCGATTCGCGGCTGTCGAGGCTGAGCTGGCGGTACTCCGGCCGCGCGTCGGCGGGCCACTGGTCCAGCAGCGCGGCGACGCGCGCATCGCGCTCGCCGCGTCCGGTGACGAACACCCGCGCGTCGGGGACCGTCTGCAGGATGTGCTGCGCGAACAGCCTCCCCAGCCCGCCCAGACCGCCGGTGATCAGATAGGCGCCGCCCGCCCGCAGCGGCGCGTGGATGCGCCGCGTGCCGCCGGCCGGAGCCGGAAGCTCCGTCCAGCCGCGCACGAAACGCCCGGCATCGCGGTACTGGATACTCGCGCCGGACGCGAAGGCCCGACGCTCGGACGCGAGCAGCGCCGCCAGCGTCTGCAGCGACGTTTCGACGGGCACCGACAGGATCTGCCAGCCGAGGCCGGGTTCCTCGATGCGCGCCGACTCGAGCAGACCGCGCAGCCCGAAGACCCACTCGCCCAGATCGCCGCCATCGGCCACCAGCTGGATCTGCGCGGGCGTCGCCTGGCGATGCGACAGCAGCCCGCGGACATGGCCCAGACAGGTCTCGGCGAGTGCCTGGTACAGCGCGGCCGGGTCGTCCCCGGTGGCGGTGCAGAGGCGTATGCTGCAGTCCGGGAACGCCGCGGCGAGCTGTGCATCCTCGAGCTGCCGCCGGGTCCACAGCAGCACATGGCGCGCCACGGCCCCGGCCGGCGGTGTGGCCTGCTCCGCAGACAGTTCGCTGCGTTCCCAGGTCGGCGCAAGGCAACGGGTCGCGCCGGTGCCGGTTTCAGCGGCATCCTCGCATGCCACATCGGCCACAATCTCGGCGGGCTCGACCCAGAACCGGGTTTTTTCGAACACATGGCCTGGCAGCGAGACCGGGCGCCAGCGTCGCGCCGTCCCTGCGTACAGATCGGCCCAGTCCCCTTCCCTGCCCTCGAGCCACAGCGAGGCCAGCGTGTCCAGGTCGCCTGCGGATGCCGCGGCACGCCAGCGCGCGGCGGCGTCGCCCGATGCCCCGCCCGACTGCGCGACGGCACGGCCGGCACGCACCTGGCTGTCGACACCCTCCACCCAGCGTGTCAGCTGGCTGGCCAGCACATCGAAATCGTCCACACGCAGCGCGAGCCGTTCGCGGAACGCGGTGCGCCCGCACTGCCAGGTGCCGATCGCATCGATCAGCGCGACATCCGAAGGCCGATGGGCCAGCCAGTCCAGCACCGCCCGCGCATCGCGACGCAGGGCGTCGGCATCGACGGCGGACAACACGAACAGGTGGTCCGGGCCGCCGTCCGCGTCCTGCCCGCCGGCCTGCGCGGCGGTGTCGCGGTAGTCCTGCAGCACCACGTGCGCGTTCGCGCCGCCCGAGCCGAAGCTGCTGACGCCGGCGATCCTCGAGCCGGAGAGATTCCAGTCCTCCGCCGCGGCCTGGATGCGCAGCGGGCTGCCCTCCAGGCTCATCCGCGAATTCGTGCGCGTCACGTGCAGGGTCGCCGGCAGGCGACGGTGCGCCATGCCGGCCACCACCTTCAGCACGCCGGCCAGACCGGCGGCGGATTCCAGATGGCCCAGGTTGCTCTTGATGGAGCCCACGCCACAGCGCAGCGCCGCGGGTGCAGGCGCGGCGGCCGCGAACGCCGACTGCATGCCCTCGATCTCGATCGGGTCGCCCAGCGAAGTGCCGGTGCCATGCGCTTCGAGATAACTGATGTCCTGCGGCGACACGCCTGCATCGCGCCAGGCGGAGGTGAGCAGTGCCGACTGCTGCTGCGGGTTGGGCACGGTCAGGCCCGCGGCCTGACCGCCATGGTTGATCGCACTGCCGCGGATCACCGCATGGATGCGGTCGCCATCGGCCACCGCCTGCGACAGGCGTTTCAGCAGGACCACCACCGCGCCCTCGGCGCGCACATAGCCGTCCGCGGCGTCGTCGAACACCTTGCAGCGTCCATCCGGCGAGAGCATGCCGGCCTTGTGATACGACAGCGAGATGCGCGGGTCGCAGATGAAATTGACGCCGCCGACCAGCGCCAGACCGCATTCGCGCGAACGCAACGAACGCAGCGCCGCATGCAGGGCGACCAGCGACGCCGAACACGCGGTGTCGATCAGGAAACTGGGGCCGTTGAAGTCGTAGAAATACGACAGGCGGTTGGCCAGGACCGCCAGCGAATTGCCCACGGCGGTATGCGCTTCGACTTCGGCACCCACCTGCTGCAGGCGGTGCGCGTAGTCGCTGTTGCTGGCGCCCACGAACACGCCCGTGTCGCTGCCGCGCAGGGTGGCGGGCGTGACGCAGGCGTCTTCGAAACAGGCCCAGGACACTTCCAGCAGCAGGCGCTGCTGGGGGTCGGTCAGCTCGGCCTCGCTCGGCGACATCCGGAAGAACCCGGCATCGAAGCACTCGCCGTCCTGCAGGAAGCCACCGCGCCCGATCGGGCCCACGCGCGGCCACGCGCCGCGCGAGGTCGGGTAGTCGACGATGGCCTCACGGCCCTCGTCCAGAAGCTGCCACAGCGATTCCAGACCGTCGACGCCACCCGGCAGGCGACATGCCAGGCCGATGATGGCGACATCGTCGCGGCCCTCGCCCGTCAGCGAGGCGGTGGCCATCGCCGCCGCCGACGACGCGCCAGTGGCCGTCGAGGTGACGCCGGCCTGGCCGGTCTCGCCGCTGGCCGCAGAGGCAGCACCTGCGGCTGCAGCGCCATGCTGCGTGGAGGCTTGGGCGTTCTGATGCGGCTCGGCCGTCGGGCAGTAGAACTCCACCACCTTCGCGGGCGTGTTGTGGGTGAAGAAGAACGAGGGTTTGAGCCGTTTTCCGAAACGCGCTTCGAGCCGCGACTTCAGCGCCAGCATGCCCGCCGAGTCCAGCCCGGACTCCATCAGCGGCCGATCCGCCGCGGCTGCGCTCTCGTCATCGATCAGTGCCCCCATCGCCTGCAGGACATAGGCGAGCACCTGCTCGCGATCCGGCGCGCCTGCGGTGGTGTCCGCCGGCGCAGCCTCGGCGCCAGGGAGGGAGGTGGACGCATCGTCCGGCACGGCTGCCACGGGAGCGGCCGCCGGACGCGGGCGCCTGCGGGTGGGCGTGTAGGCCACCAGCACCCCGTTGCCCTCGTTGGCGACATCGCGCGGGCGGTAACCCGGCAGAATCGCCGCGATCTCGGCACCGTGCGCATGGTGGAAATGCAGCACGCGGTCGCGTTCCCGACCGGGCCCGGTCGCATACTCCTCGAAGCTCAGGCCGCGACCGGACACGTAGTCCTTGCACAGCGTCACCGCGACCACGCGCGAGACCCTGCGCTGCAGGCAGGAGCGCTGCAGCATGAACTCCAGCAGCTGATCGCCGGAGGCCAGGTGCTGGATGGCCGGGTCGATGTTGACCGCCAGCAGCTGCACCACGTCGCCATCGGGATCGTGCAGCGTATGCACGTCGTCCATCGTGCAGCGCGAGAGATCCTCCGCATCGCGGATGCGCTGGCTGTAGATGACGCCCTTCACCTCGCCGTCGCGCTCGAGCACGAACTGGCCCTGCGGATAGCGCTTGATCCGAGCCAGAAGCGCGCGCTTGCCCGTTCGCAGCGGCGCGATCCAGCACAGCCGCTCCAGACGCTCGAGCGCGGAAATGTCAGACGCGCGCGCGAAGCGCACGGTGAAACCGCGGCGGCTCATCGCATACAGCGCGCGGTCGCAGACGCCGTCGCCATCGCGGGTGAACACGGGCGGTTCCGCGCAGAACAGGCCGGCCGATGCGGCCAGGGTCAGGAACGCATCCGCACTGATCGGATACTGCGCGGAGAACACGTCGCCCTGCCCGTCTTCGGGCGCGTAGCGCGTGCCCGGGGCGTCCTGCGCCGGCTGGGCGTGACGCAGCATGCACAGCACGGTGGCGTCGGATGCGTCGGATGCCAGCTCCGCCAGGCGGCGCAGGCGCTGGCGCCAGAGCGCCAGCACGCGCGCGGCGGTCGGGGCATTGCGTGCAGCGCCGTAGCGTTGCCACTGGTGCGCCGAAAGGATGTCGAGATCGTGCGAAACGCCGGGCTTGATCGGCAGGGCCTGCTGCCAGAGACACGCGTCGCTGAGCGCGAAGGCATCGCCGTCGAGGGCGACGCCCGCGTCCGACAGGGCCCGCGCGAATTCCGCATCCGCACCGGGATCGAAGGCCAACAGGCCATCGCGTGGCGCGTCGGCGTCCGGCGCGGACATGCCGCCCCGCTGCGCGGAGGGATCACCTTCATTCCCCGGGTCGACGGTTCCGCCGCCGGAGCGGCCCGCCACACCGGCGCGGCCTCCTGCCGTGACACGCGACAGACGCTCGGCATACAGACGGCAGACGCGATCAAGTACTGAGGAAACTTCAGACATATCCGCCAACGTTCGATCCTTCAAATACGCACGGCAAAGCCGCGCTCATGGCGCTCAATCAGGTCAGCTCAACGTGCGTGGCAACCCTTCCGGCTACCGTGCGCTGCGGCCCCCCGACCACCCCGTGCCGCGTGCGCCCCCACATTCCGGCAGGCATCCCCAAATCACCTGAAAGCTATACAGGAGCGCATGAAAAACTGTCAACCTGAATTCATGAAATGCAAGCAACTTCTGCGATTCATACGATATCTTGCCTCGAACTACGTAACGTGATCCAAGTCTGCGGAAGCCGGACAGCCGAACTGCCTTTGCAGAGCGACCCCGCATGACGCCCCTGTTGCCCACCATCACCGACAGCCCCAGTAAACGCGGGAGCGCGCATTCAGAGGACATCCCCGGACAGCCATGCTTGCCCGGCATGCACCTTCCGACTGCTGCGGATCGCGCGTGCCGCCCCTCCCTGGACTGCCGCTCACACATGCCGTGGCGCGATCGCCCGCCGTGCCTGGGCACTTCTGAAACATGTCGGATGCATCATGTCCTCACCCGTGACGCTTGTCCGTTGGTATGATCGAACAGGGAATCACGGCAGCGACGCACTGTCCTGCTGAGCGACACAATCGTCGGGGGAGGGAACCATGTCCACAATGATCGCACTGCCTGCATCGGCTCCGGCCGCCGTCGCCGCACCGGCGAGGCTCGAAGTCCGGCAAGGTATCGACATCTGGCTAACCTTTTATGACGAGATCGTCGATCCGGCCCATCACAGCCGGCTGCGCCTGCTGCTGACACCGGAAGAGGCCGCACAGGAACATCGCTTCTATTTCGAGCACGATCGCCGACGTTACCTGGTCACGCGCGCGATGGTCCGCCTGCTGCTGTCGCGTTACGCACCCGTGGCGCCGGAGCGCTGGGCGTTCTCGAAAAATGCCTACGGCCGCCCCGCCATCGCCGAGCACATCACCGCCGACGAGCCCGCCGCGCGCGATCTGCGCTTCAACATCTCCCACACCCGCGGGCTCATCGTCCTCGCGGTCACACGCGGACGGGAGCTGGGCGTGGATGTCGAGAATCTCGCGGTGCGCAACATCTCGCTGGATGTCGCCGACCGCTTTTTCTCGCCGTCGGAAGCGGCGGAACTCATGCGCCATCCCAAGGAGCGGCAGCAGGAACGCTTCTTCGAGTACTGGACCTTCAAGGAGTCCTACATCAAGGCGCGCGGCATGGGCCTGTCCCTGCCCCTGGATGGCTTCAGTTTCGATTTCCCGAAGCCGGAAACGGTGCGGATCGATATCGATCCCTCGCTCGAGGACAGCCCGGAGCGCTGGAATTTCTGGCAGTGCCGACCTTCTCCGGAACATCTGATGGCGATTTGCGCCGAGCGCGAAACCGGGGTTCCGCCCCCCATCTCCATGCGCCGGTATATCCCCTTCGCCAGCGAGACCTCGGTCATCGCGCCGTTCGCGAGGGTGTCGGAAGTCGCCTGACGCAACCGCGCTCAACGCCACTTCCGGCCAGCAACTGCGGCCATATCGGTCTTCAAACGCTCAACGCCCGTCCGCATCCAGATCGACGAGGCGCCGGGCGGCGATGACGCTCTCCTGCGGATAGCCGAAGGCGTTGTTGACGTAGGTGACGCCGTCGATCACCACCCGGCGGTTGATATGGCTGTGACCATAGACATGCAGCTGGGAGCCGAGCGCGCGCAGCTGGCGCTCGATGCCGTAACTGCCGAGCACCGGATCCAGGCTGCGCATGGCACGCGGCACGAAGAACGGAATCAGGTCGATGCGCGGCAGGAAGTGCGAAAAGGTCACCACGCGCTCGGCCGGCTCCGGCAATGTCCACGGATTCATGGCGAGGAAATGCGCGGTGACCTGCTGCATGTCGAAACCGTCCGGCCAGTTGCAGGCCCGGTAGTCCATCCAGATCTTGAAGAGATCCTCGTCCGGCTCGCCGAAACTGTAGTCGTACCAGCCCAGCAGCGGCACGACCAGCGTATCCCGATGGCGGTAGGGGCGCATGGAAACGCCCGCATCGGCGGCGATCCTGCAGACATTGTCGAACTTCTGCAGCGAACAACCCGTTTCCGGGTCCCGCCTCACCCACAGGTCGTGGTTGCCCGGGACGAACAGCACCTGCCGGAACTTCGTCGCGAACTGCCCCAGGCACCACGCCAGCAATTGACTGTCCTCGGTCAGGTCGCCGGCGAGGATCAGGACATCGTCGCGATAATCCTCGTTCGACAGATCCTCCACCCACCGCGCATTGTCGGGGTAGTCGATGTGGACATCGGAAAGGGCGAACAGCCTCATGGCGCTCCATGGCCTGAGCGGCGTCGACGACGCACGGCGCCCGCAGCGCGGGCCTCCGTGGCCGGAGCCGGCTCATCGGCATCAGATCAGGGGGTTGGGAGTATGCCCGCGATGGACGCGCCGGACACGCAATCGTGAACGCGACAGAGGATGCCATGCAGGTGGCGGCAAGGATGCGGACTGTCGCAGCCAGGTACGCGCCGAACACCCGGGTACCCGGGCCCCGGACGCCGGGTAATGTCGAACGCCGCCGCCGGGATTCCACGTTCCCGCACGCCCGCCTGTCGCCTGTCGCCTGTTCCACGCAAGATGCCTGCAGATGGGTCAAGGCGCTCATGAAAATGGCCTCGGCATGCCAATTTGGCTGTCCATGCCGTAAACGAGAGCATGGCCAGGCCGCCCGGCCCCGCAATCGATTTAATACCAATAAAATCAATATCTTGAAGATTTCTCAAACGATCTGTCCAATCCTGGCGGCTTTGACCGGCCGTAATTCGCCGGCTAGAATTGCATCGATGAGTGGATTGCCTCGTTCCATTCATGAACTTAATCAGGCCGCATCCGTGCGAAGGCACGACGGCAAGGACTGATTGCCAGTGCCCCGACACGGAGTCATGCGTCCCTTGAATACACCTCTGCCACGCGTCTGCACAGCGCAGTCGACCGCCTCGGTGCGTGATCGCTCCGGCTTGTCCCGGACTCCTGGCCGCGTCGAGACGAGGCTGACATGAACAATGCATATGGTGATCTCTGGCGCCTGATCCGCGCCGGACGGCCTTCACTTGCGCGCCTGTCGCTGGCGACGCTCGCTGCGGCGATCTCGGTCGGAGCGATGCTCTGGTTCCCGGTCCTCACCCGCGACATCGTCGACGGCATCGGACAACCGGGGCCTGCGACGGTATCGCCGTGGTTGCTCGCCGGCGTGCTGATCGCCGGCGGACTGTTTTCGGCACTTTCCGGGTATCTGATGGCGGCGGCAGGCCATGGCGTTGTCGCCAGGTTGCGCGTGCAGCTGATGGACAAGATCCTGCGCCTGCCTGTCGTCGCCTTCGATCGCGAGCCCACCGGGGAACGGGTGAGCCGCGTGGTCCGCGATTGCGAATCGATCACGGAATTGACCACGCGCCAGTTCGTGAATCTGGTGACCGGGCTGTTGACGCTGCTCGGTTCGGTCGTCGTGCTGCTGCTGCTCGATGTCCGCCTGACATTGACGCTGCTCGGCGCCATCCTGGGCGCCTTCGCGGTGATGATCCCGATCTCGTTCGCACTGGACGGTCTGTCGCGCCGCATGCAGGATCGCACGGCGCGGCTGAGCGGCATTCTCACCCATGTGTTTTCGGAGATCCGGCTGGTCAAGGCGTTCGTCGCCGAACGGCGCGAATCCGAGCGCGGCTCGGAGGAAATCCAGGGCCTGCAACACCTGGGGCGCCGCATCGCGGGCGTGAATGCGCTGCTTGAGCCGCTGATGAACCTGGCGATGACCGGTGCGGTCGTCGTGATCCTGGTCTTCGGTGCGGGCCGGGTGGCGTCCGGCGAGATGTCGGTCGGCACGCTCACGGCATTCATCCTCTACATCTTCAACGTGATCACGCCGTTGGTGCAGCTCACCAACTTCGCGGCGGAACTGCAGAAGGCGAAGGGCGCGTCGCAACGCATCTCGGCCATGCTGCACGAGCAGGAAGAGCCGGCGGTGCCGGAAGGCCTGCCGATGCCCGACGCCGGCGCGCTCGAGTTCCTGGACGTCCGCTTCGCCTATGAAGGCCGCGACGAGGTGCTGCGCGGACTCAACCTGCGCTTCGAACCCGGCACCACGACCGCACTGGTCGGCGCGAGCGGCGGCGGCAAAACCACCATCCTGTCGCTGATCGAGCGGTTCTACCGCCCCGACGCGGGCATGCTGCGCTATGCAGGCAAGCCCATCGACCACTACGCATTGACCGGCTGGCGCCGGAACATCGGTTACGTGGCGCAGAGCGCGCCGGTGATGCCCGGCACGGTGCGCGAGAATCTTCTGTATGGCCTGGAAGAGCCCTGCGAGGATGCCGCGCTGCGGCGCGCCGCAGCTGCGGCGGGCGCGCTGGAGTTCATCGAATCGCTGCCGCAGGGCTTCGACACGCCGCTGATCGAACAGGGCAACAATCTCTCGGGCGGTCAGCGCCAGCGCATCGCGATCGCGCGCATGTTCCTGCGCGACCCGGCCATCCTGATTCTCGATGAGGCCACCTCCAGCCTGGACAGCCGCACCGAGGCGCAGGTGCGCGAGGCACTGGACGCACTGCTGCGCGGGCGCACCAACATCGTGGTCGCGCACCGTCTGTCCACCGTGATCGATGCCGACCGCATCTATGTCCTGCAGGATGGAACGGTCACCGGTGTCGGCCGCCATGAAGAGCTGCTCTCCAGCCACGTCGGCTATGCGCAGATGGTGCGCCAGCAGATGCGCACTCCCGACACCGCGGCCGAACCGCCGGCGACGCAGGCGCCCTCCCCTGCCCCTGCGCCACGCGCCGGCGTGCTGATCGAGGACTGAGTCCGACAGCCACCAGGTCCGAACGGCGGCGGACGCATCGCTCGCCTTCGCGCACCGCCTGCCACACCACGCCTCGAACACCGTTCGTCTACAGCGATGCGCCCGCCGACAGGGCAAGGAAGTCACGCCATGCACCAGGAATTGCAGCCCGCTTTGCCGCTCACCGAAGCCCAGGCCGAAATGTGGTTCGCGCAGGCCATGGACCCGGCCAACCCGCGTTTCGACAGCGTGGGGTACATCGATATCGCGGGGGCATTGAACGCCGCGCATTTCGAAACGGCTCTGCGCATGGCGATGGACGAGTGCGAGGCCCTGCGCGCGCGGTTCGAGATCGCCGAGGACGGTCCGCGCCAGCGTTTCATGGAACGCTGCAAATTCGCCTTCGCGCATGTGGACCTGCGCAGGGCGACCGCTCCGGAATCCGAAGCGCTGGCGCAGATGCGCACGGCGGCGTCACGACCGATGGATCCGCTGCGTGGTCCGTTGATCGAGCATGCGCTCTACCGTCTGGGCGAGCGACGCTGGATCTGGTCGCTGCGCTACCACCATCTGCTCGTGGACGGCTATTTCGCTTCGGTGCTGTCGGGCCGTGTCTGTGCGCTCTACGACGCGCTCGCGCGCGGTGAAGCGCCGGTGCCTGCACAGTACGCGCCATTCGCCGACCTGCTGGCCGAGGACACCGCCTACGCGCACGGCGCGCGTCGCGAAGCCGACCGTCGGCATTGGGCGCGGGTGATCGAAGCGATGCGCGCGGATGGCGACGAGATCGATCAGCCCGCACCCGGCACGCGGATCCACCGTGGCAGCCTGGACGTGCCGCAGACGCTGACCGAAGCTCTGCTGCAAGCGGAACGCTCGACCGGAACCCCGTGGCCGCAGCTGGCCACGGCGGCGATCGCGGCCTACCTGGCGCGCACCGCGCCGACCGCGCCAGCCAGTTACGAATTCCCGGTCGCAGTCCGCGGACGCAACCAGCGCGACGCTGCAGGCACCACCGCCAACGTGGTGCCGCTGCGGTTGTCTGTTTCGGGCGGCGAAACACTGCGCAGCCTGGGTGCAAATGCGTCGCGCGAAATCCTGCGTTGCCTCAAGCACCAACGGTATCGCTGCCGCGACCTGCTGCGGGACCTGGGCGGCGGGCACGGCTTCGGCCCGCGCATCAACCTGTTGCCGTTCGCTTACGATTTCCGTCTGGGCGAGGCCGAAGGCATCCTGCATTCGCTGTACAACGGCGCCGTGGCCGACACGTCCGTGACGCTGCAGGGCCAGCCTGGCCAGGCCGGTTTCCGGATGCATTTCGATCTCAATGCCGATCGCCACGAGGCGGCGGACGCCCCTCGTCACGCCGCGCTGCTGTTGGCGTTCATGGAGGCGGCGGCGCGGGAACCTGAACGGCCGCTCGCACGCATCGACCTGTGCGACACGGACGCGCTGGCGCGGGTGCTGGCGCTGGGGCGCGGTGCCGCAGCGCGTGCAGGCCATGCGCGTTCCGTGCCGGACGCGTTGGCCAGGCTCGCGGCCACGCGCCCGGACTCCGTGGCGATTCGCCATGACGACGGGGTCTGCACCTATGCCGCTCTGGATGCGATGTCCGATGCGCTGGCGCGTCGTCTGCGTGCGTCGGGAGTGGGGGCCAACGGCGCGGAGTCGACGGTCGCGTTGATCGTGCGCAGGACTGCGGCGTTGCCGGTGCTGCTGCTGGCCATTCTGAAGGCCGGCGGAGCGTATGCGCCGCTGCACCGCGACCTGCCGCCCGCACGCGTGCGCGATGCCATCCGGACGGTGCGGGCGACGCTGCTGCTGCACGACGACTCCTGCGACGCAGGCCTGGCCGCAGAGACGACTGCACTGGATGTGCGTCCCCTGTTGGCCGAGGCGGACGTCGAATCTCGAGACCATGCGCACGGGATCCGCGGATCTCGGGCGATCCTGCCTCCGCCGGATCCGCGGCGGTTGGCGTACACGATGTTCACCTCCGGCTCGACCGGCGTGCCGAAAGCGGTGGCGGTGAGCCACGGCGACATCCTGGCCCTGGCGATGGATCGCCGCTTCATCGGCCACGACCGGGTGCTGATGTACGCCCCCCATGCGTTCGACGCTTCGACCTACGAACTGTGGGTACCGCTGTTGAACGGCGGCGAGGTCGTGATCGCCGGCTCCCATGTCGAGGATCCGCGCGCGCTGGAGGAGACCCTGCGCCGCCATGATGTGCGCCATGCGTGGTTGACCGCCGGTCTCTTCCAGTCGATGGCCGAGAGCGCGCCGCAGCTGTTCGGCCTGCTGCGCGAAGTCTGGGCAGGCGGCGACGTGCTGTCGCCACAGGCGGTGCGTCGCATCCGCGCCCTGCATCCCGAGCTGGACATCGTCAACGGTTATGGCCCGACGGAAACCACGACCTTCGCGCTGGCCCATCGGATACGCGCGCAGGAAACCGCGGGGCCGCTGCCCATCGGTACGCCGCTGGATGGCATGCGCGTGTATGTCCTCGACCGCATGCTGCGGCTGGCGCCTCCGGGGACGCCGGGTGAGCTTTACATCGCCGGTGCCGGGTTGGCACGCGGCTATCTCCATCGCCCTGGATTCACCGCAGAACGTTTCGTCGCGGATCCGTTCGCTCCGGGCGAGCGCATGTACCGCAGCGGCGACCTTGCGCGCTGGCGCGCAGACGGCACGCTGGAGTATCTGGGCCGTGCCGACCAGCAGATCAAGCTGCGCGGGTTCCGCATCGAACCTGGCGAAATCGAAGCCGCACTGGCCGCGGCCGGGCATCCCCGCAGCACCGTCCTGCTGCGCGAAGACACGCCAGGGCACAAGCGTCTGGTGGCCTATGTGGTGGTCGCGGACGGTGGCGGACTCGATCCAGAACCGCTGCGCAGGACCTTGTCGCTGCGCCTGCCGGACTACATGGTCCCCTCCGCATTCGTGGCGCTGGAACGCCTGCCGCTGACCGCGAACGGCAAGATCGACCGCCGCAGCCTTCCGGCACCGGAGATCCGCAGCGGTGGGGATGCGCCGCGCACGGACACAGAGCGGCTGCTGTGCGGGATCTTCGCCGAGGTGCTGGGTGTGGGCGAGATCGGGGTCGACGACGGATTCCTGCAATTGGGCGGCGATTCGCTGCTGGCGATGCGCACGCTCGCCAAGATCCGCGAACGCAGCGGGGTCGACATCGGCCTGAGGGCGCTGTTCGAAGCGCCGGGCGTGGCCGCGCTGGCTGTGGCATTGGAGGAGACGCGGCGTCGGACGTGCACGCAGGACGAGGGCGCACACGCCCTTCCCGGGCCGCAGGCACGTCCCGACCCGCTGCCGCTGTCATGGAGCCAGCAACGTCTATGGTTCCTGCACCAGTTCGAAGGCGCCGGCGCGAGCTACCACGTCCCCCTGGCACTCCGGCTGCGCGGCCCGCTGGATCTGGAGGCGTTGGGGCAGGCGCTGAACGACCTGGCCGCGCGGCACGAGCCGCTGCGCACGCTCATCGTGGACGGGCCGACTCCGGCGCAGGACATCCTGCAGGCGGTCGATGTCCCTCTGCACGTGCTGGAAGCGGATGCGCAGCAGGTCCGCACCCTGCTGTCCTCCGCCGCCGCGGTGCCCTTCGACCTGTGCGCGCAGGCGCCGCTGCGCGCCACCGTGCTGCGCGTCGATGCCCATGACCATGCACTGCTGCTGTTGATGCACCACATCGCCGTGGACGGCGGCTCGCTGCCGGCGCTGGCGGATGATCTGGCCGTTGCCTATTCCGCGCGTCTGCGCGGCGAAGCACCGGATTGGCCGCCACTGTCCCTGCACTACGCCGACTACAGCCTGTGGCAGCAGAAGATGCTGGGCACGGGTGACGACCCCGGCAGCGCGCTCTCCGAGCAGCTGCGTTTCTGGACCGCGGCGCTCGCCGGACTGCCCGAACAGACACCGCTGCCCTGCGACCGCGTGCGGCCCGCACAGGCCAGCCACCGCGGCGCGCACCTGCGTTTCCGGATCGGGCCGGACACGCAGGTCCGCCTGCAGGCGCTTGCCGCGCAGCGCGGGGCCACGGTATTCATGGCCCTGCACGCAGCGCTCGCCGCCCTGCTGTCGCGCGTGGGCGGAGGCCACGACATCGCCATCGGCACTCCGGTGGACGGCCGTGACGCACCCGGCCTGGAGCGGCTGGTGGGGCCGTGCATCAACACGCTCGTGCTTCGCACCGACACCGGCGGCAGGCCCAGTTTCACCGAACTGCTGGCGCGTGTTCGCGAGGCGGACCTGGCTGCATTCGCGCACGCCGCGCTGCCGTTCGAACGGCTGGTCGAAGCGCTGAACCCGCAGCGCTCCTCCGCACTGCATCCGCTGTTCCAGGTGATGCTGTCGATGACTCCGGCCGACGAGCGTGCGCTGCGTTTCGAAGGGCTGACGTGCGAGCCGGAGCGGTTCGACCTGCCGGTGGCCAAGCTGGACCTCAGCTTCGACCTGACCGAGCGGCACGACGGCCATGCGCCTGCGGGCATCGACGGCGTGCTCGAGTACGCAACCGACCTGTTCGATGCCGGCACCGCCGCGATGCTGGCCGACGCCTTCGTCGCCCTCATCGAGAGTGTGGCGGGTCATCCCGACATCCCGCTGCACCGTATAGCGCACCATGGCGCGCTGTCGCCGCGTGCGCCGGCCTTCGCATCAAGGCCGGCACATCTGGCGCCGGGCTTCACGCCGGCGCACGCGCAGTTCGAAGCCCATGCGGACATCGCGCCGCATGCGCCCGCGCTGGTGTGCGGCGCACAGGCCTTCGACGCGGCGGACGCCAACCGACGCGCGAATCGTCTCGCCCATCGTCTGATCGCCGCCGGCATCGGGCCGGAAGACATCGTCGCCATCGCGCTGCCCAGATCGGCTCTCTCGATCGTGGCCGCGCTGGGCGTGATGAAGGCCGGCGCGGCGTGGCTGCATCTGGAACGCGGGCTGCCTGAAGCGCGTCGACGCGAGATTCTGCAGGAAGCCGGCGCCGCCGCGCTGATCGCAACGGCGGCGGAACTCGTACGTCTGGGTGACGGCATCGACGTCGCCATCGAAGGCGACACCCTGCTCCAAGCTCCGTCCCCGGACGATGCGCTGGCCGCGCGCAACCCGACGGATGCCGACCGTCGCCGCCCGCTGCGCGCGGGTCACCCGGCCTACATGATCTTCACCTCGGGCTCGACCGGACGCCCCAAGGGCGTGGTGGTGCCGCATGCCGCGCTCGCCAATCTGCAGGCCGAGCATCGCCGGCGGCTGCACATGCCGATGGCATCGGCATTCGAACGTCTCCTGCGGGTGGCGCTGATCGCAAGTCTCGGCTTCGACGCCGCGATCGATCCGGTGCTGTGGATGTATGCGGGGCATGCGCTGCATGTCGTCGACGACGACACCCGGCGCGAAGGCCCGGCACTCATCGGCCATATCGAGAGCCAGGCGATCGATGTGGTCGATCTGACGCCCGGTCACTTCGCACAGCTGTCGACGCTGGGCCTGGCGGCGCCGGGCACTGGGTCTCCGCGGGTTGTGCTGCTGGGCGGCGAAGCCATCGCTCCCGCACTCTGGCGCAGCCTCGCGGCACGCACGGATCTGCATGCCTTCAATCTCTACGGACCGACCGAATTCACGGTCGATGCCACCATCGCCCGCATCGCGGGCGATGTCCCGCATGCCGGCGCCCCCATCGCGGGCAGCGCCGCCTACGTGCTGGACGACGCCTTGCAACCGCTGCCGCCCGGCGCCGTGGGCGAGCTCTATCTGGCGGGCGCAGGCCTGGCACGCGGCTACCGCGGCCGTGCCGCGCTGTCCGCGGAACGCTTCGTCGCCGACCCCTTCGCGGCGGGCACGCGCATGTACCGCACCGGCGACCGTGCGCGCGTGCGCGCCGACGGCGGCATCGAGCTGCTGGGCCGTATCGACGCGCAGATGAAGCTGCGCGGCTATCGCATCGAGCCGGCCGAGATCGAGGCCGCGCTCGAGGCCGCAGGCCATGCGCAGTCGGCGGTGCTGCTGCGCGATGAGCGCGGCCGCGCCGCGCGTCTGGTCGCGTATGTCGTCGGCGAAGGCGACCCGCAGGCTCTCCGCGCGCATCTGGCCGAACGGCTGCCCGACTACATGGTACCCGCTGCGATCGTGTTTCTCGCGGCGCTTCCGCTGACCGTCAACGGCAAACTCGACCGCGCCGCGCTGCCGGCGCCTCCTGCATCCACGCGCGGACGCGACGATGGTGCGCGCACACCGCTGCAGGCCCGTGTGGCGGCGCTGTTCGCACAGGTACTCGAGCTCGAACAGGTCGGCCTGGACGAGAGCTTCTTCCAGCTCGGCGGCGACAGCATCGGCTCCATCCAGCTGGTCGGTCGCGCGCGTGCCGAAGGCCTTCGCTTCGGTGCGCGGGACGTGTTCCAGCACCAGACCGTGCGCGCGCTGGCCGACCATCTCGCGCGTCATGCCGGCGACGATTCACCGGCCGACACGCTCCCGCGGGTCTCGCCCACCGGGCCGATGCCGGCGGCGCCGATCGTGTGCGACCTGCTGGAAACCGGCGGCCCCATCGACGGCTTCCGTCAGTCGGTGCTGCTGCGTGTGCCCGCGCTGCGTGCCGACGTGCTGGAAGCCGCGCTGCAGTGCCTGATCGATACCCATGGCGCGATGCGCCTGCGTCTTCGCGACCACGAAGACCCGGCACAACCGCTGGAGGTGCGCGCACCGGGCAGTGTGGCCGCTGCCGCCTGCCTCACCCGGATCGAATGCGCCGGCGCCGACGATGCGCGCCTGCGCGACGTGATCGCCGCCGAGGCCGACCGGGCCGGCGCACGGCTCGCCCCGCGCGAAGGGCGCATGTTCGAGGCGGTCTTGTTCGACCGCGGCGAACACGGGCGGCTTCTGCTCACCCTGCACCATCTGGCGGTGGACGGCGTGTCGTGGCGGATCCTGGTCGAAGACCTGACCGCGGCCTGCGAGGCTGCGGCCGCCGGCCGGGCGCCGACCTGCGCACAGGTGCCGGTATCGCTGCGCGCCTGGTCGCTGGCATTGCCTGTCGCGGCGGAAGCGCGTGCACATGAACTGCCCTACTGGCGCACGCAAGCCGGCGTCAGCGGTCCGAAGATCGCGCACCGCGCTCTGGACCCGCACCGCGACACGCTGTCCACCCAGCGCACCATCGAACGCCGCCTCGACACGGCGCGCACGCGCGCACTGCTGACGCGCGCCACGGAGTACGCGCACGGGGGCATCAACGACGTGCTGCTGGCGGGCTTCGCGCGTGCGCTGGCGGGCCAGGGCCCGACGCGGGCCAGGACGGTGCGCTTCGACCTGGAAAGCCACGGACGCAGCGACGACACGGACCTTTCGCGCACGGTCGGCTGGTTCACCAGCCTCGCGCCCCTCGTGCTGGAGCTGCCCGCGCAGGACGACGTGCTCGCGACCGTGCGTGCGGTCAAGGAACAGCTGCGCGCCATTCCGGATCACGGGATCGGTTACGGCCTGCTCCGGCACCTGCACCCGGGCGCGCGCGAGGTGCTGGCGGCCCTGCCCCGCGCCGAGACGGTGTTCAACTATCTCGGCCGCTTCGATCTGGACCAGCATCAGGCCGGTGCGGACTGGACCATGGATGCGGACGGGCTCGGCCTGGCCAGCGGCGGAGATCCGCTGCAGCCGTTGTCCTACCCGCTGGAGCTCAATGCGGTGGTGCTGGATGCCGACGGCAGCGACGGCGCGCCGGGCCCGCAGCTGTGCGCGCGCTGGTCCTGGGCGACGGACGCCGTGGACGAGGCGCGGGTGGAGGCCCTGGCCGACGCATGGTTCGCCGCGCTCGACGCCATTCTGGAGGATTGCGCCCGCCGCCCAGGCCCATGGCTGAGCCCCTGCGATGCGCTGCCGCTGCGTATCGACCAGCCGTCGATCGAACGGCTGGAACGCGAAGGTCCGCTGCAGGCGATCCTGCCGCTGTCGCCGCTCCAGGAAGGATTGTTGTTCCATGCCCTGTTCGACCGCAGCGCGGCGGATGCCTACCTGACCCAGATGGTGTTCCGCATCGCGGGTGCGTTGGATGCCGGCCGCCTACGCAGCGCGACCGCCGCGGTTCTGCGGCGTCATCCGCATCTGTGTGCCGGCTTCCATCACGACCTCGGCGATCGTCCGCTGCAGACACTGCCAGCCCGGCCGGTGCTGCCCTGGCGCGATCGCGACCTGTCCGCACTCGATGCCGCAGCGCGCGATGCGGCCTGGGAACAGGTGCTGGAGGAGGACGCCGCGCGTGGCTTCGCGCCCTCCGCACCGCCGCTGCTGCGCTTCGAACTGGTGAAGATGGGGCGGGACGATCATCGCTGGCTTTTCAGCAGCCACCATCTGCTGATCGATGGCTGGTCATCGCCGCTGCTGATCCAGGAAATCCTGGACATCTACCGCGACGGCGCCGATGCGCTGCCGCCGCCGGTGCCGTATCGCGCGTACCTGGACTGGCTGAAGGATTGCGACGGCGATGCGGCCGAGCGCGCGTGGAGCGAAGCGCTGGCGGGCATCGACGAACCGACCCGCCTGGCGGCCGCACGCGCCTATGCCGAAGCGCCCGAGGTGCTGTCGCTGCGCCTGCCTGCGGCGGCCACCGCACGCCTCTCCGCGCGCACGCGCGCGCTCGGCGTGACCGTCGGCACCGCGGTGCAGGCGGCCTGGGCGCTGATGCTGGCCCGCCATTGCCGCCGCGACGACGTGGTGTTCGGCGTCACGGTCGCCGGCCGTCCTCCGGAACTCTCCGGGGCCGAACGCATGATCGGCCTGTTCATCAACACCGTGCCGCAGCGCCTGCGTCTGCGCCGCGGCGAAACCGTCGCCGACCTGCTGCAGCGGCTGCAGGAGACGCATTCGGCTCTGCTGGACCATCAGCATCTCGGCCTGAGCACGCTGCACCGGCTGGCGGGGCATGCGGAACTGTTCGACAGCCTGGTGGTGTTCGAGAACTACCCGATGGACAGCATCGGCGCCGACGCGGTGGCGGAGGGCGCGGATGCGGATCCGGAGGCCGCGCGGCCCGATCCGCTGCGTGTCCGCTTCGAGGATCACCGCGGCGGCGACGGTTCGCACTACCCGATCGGCCTGGTCGCGGTGCCTGGACAGGAACTGCTGCTGAAGATCAGCTACCGCCCGGATGCCTTCACCGCCACGGCCGCACGCCGGATCGGCGAAACCGCCTTGCGCGCCCTGCAGGCCTTCGCCGATGCCGGCGACGTGAGGGTCGACGCACTCGACCTTGGCGGCGCCGACGCGCGCCGGCGCGTGCTGCAGGACTGGAACGCCACCGGCCATCCCCATCCGCCCGCCACACTGCCGGCGCTGCTGTCGGCGCAGGCCGCGCGCACGCCGGATGCCGTCGCGCTGCGCTTCGAAGGCGCGGACATGACCTATGCCTCGCTGGAAGCGGCGTCGAACCGGCTCGCACGCGCTCTGGTCGCGGATGGCGTCGGCCCGGAATCGGTCGTGGCGGTGGCGCTGCCCCGCTCCTTCGCGCTGGTCGTCGCGCTGCACGCCGTGGTGAAGGCCGGCGCGGCCTACCTGCCGCTCGACAGCGAACATCCCGTGGAGCGCATCCGCGACATGATCGCCGATGCGCACCCGGATTTCGTGCTGTGCGATGCCGCGACCCAGCCGCGTCTGCCCCGGAATGCGCCGGTGCTGCGCCTGGATGCGCCTGCGCTTGACGCGCACCTGCGCACGCTGCCGCCCACGCCGCTGGACGACGGGGAGCGGGTCTGTCCGTTGCTTCCGGACCACGCCGCCTACGTGATCTACACCTCCGGTTCCACCGGTCGCCCGAAGGGCGTGATCAACACCCATCGCGGCATCGTCAACCGGCTGCGCTGGATGCAGGCGGAATACACCCTGCGCGCCGACGATGTGGTCGTGCAGAAGACGCCTTCGAGCTTCGACGTTTCCGTCTGGGAATTCTTCTGGCCGCTGCTGGAAGGGGCGCGCCTGGTCGTGGCGCGCCCCGACGGCCACCGCGATCCGGAGTATCTGGCCGCCCTGTTCCGTGACGAGGGAGTGACCACCGCGCATTTCGTGCCGTCGATGCTGGATGCGTTCCTGCACGCGCAGGCCGCGTCGGACTGCAGCGGTCTGCGTCGCATCCTGTGCAGCGGCGAGGCCCTCTCCGGTGAATCCCGCGATCGTGTGCGCACCCTCCTCGGCGTGCCGCTGCACAATCTGTACGGCCCCACCGAAGCGGCCATCGACGTCACCGCCTGGACCTGCGCGGACGACGAAGCGACCGCCGCGGTACCGATCGGACGGCCGATCTGGAACATCCGTACCTACGTGCTCGACGATGCGCTCAGGCCCCTGCCGCCTGGCGTGGGCGGCGAACTGTATCTGGCCGGCATGGGCCTGGCCCGCGGCTATCTGGAACGCCCCGCGCTGACCGCGGAGCGCTTCGTCGCGGACCCGTTCGCGCCCGGCGAGCGCATGTACCGCACCGGCGACCTCGCGCGGTGGCGCGACGACGGCGTGCTCGAATACCTCGGCCGGGTCGACCATCAGATCAAGCTGCGCGGGCTGCGCATCGAGCTTGGCGAGATCGAGGCGGCGCTGGCCGCCGCAGGCCATCCGCGCAATGCCGTGCTGCTGCGCGAGGATCGGCCCGGCGACAAACGTCTGGTGGCCTACCTGGTCGCCGACGCCGACCGTCTCGATGTCGACGCGCTGCGCGGCATGCTGTCCGCGCGTCTGCCCGACTACATGATTCCCGCCGCGTTCGTGCCCATGGCCGCGCTGCCGACCACCGGCAACGGCAAGCTGGACCGCCGCGCCCTTCCGGCGCCCGTGTTCGCCGCCGGGGCCAGCCTCGCGCCGCGCGACGCGCTGGAAGCGCGCCTGTGCGCGATCTACGCCGAAGTGCTGGGCACCGAGGTGCCGGGCATCGACGAGGACTTCTTCGCGCTGGGCGGCCATTCGCTGCTTGCCACGCGGCTGATCGGGCGCGTGCGCGCCGCGTTCGGTGCGAGCCTGCCGATCCGCGCCCTGTTCGATGCGCCGACCGTCGCCGCATTCGCCGCACGGGTGCGTGCCGCGCAGACGCAGACGCGCCCCGCGCTGCCTGCGCTTGCGGCACGTGCGCGGCCCAAGACTCTGCCGCTGTCCTCGGCGCAGCAACGCCTGTGGTTCCTGCAGCAGCTGGAGGGCGGCGGGCTGAGCCAACATCTTCCGGTCGCGCTGCGTCTGGAGGGGCCGCTGGATGCGCAGGCGATGCGCCAGGCGCTGGGAGATGTGGTCACACGTCACGAAATCCTGCGCACGCTGTACATCGGCCAGCAGGACCCGCAGTTGCGGGTGCTGCCCAGCGCCGTGCCGCCGATGCCGCTGGTGGCGCTTGACGCGGAGGCCGGCGAGGGCGACATGCTGCGGCAGCTGGCCGCTGCAGTGGCGCAGCCTTTCGATCTCACCCGCGACCTGCCGATCCGCGCCGCGCTGTACCGCGAACGCGACGACATGCATGTGTTGCTGCTGGTGCTGCATCACATCGCGGCGGACGGCGGGTCGCTGGCGCCGCTGCTCGAGGACCTTTCCATCGCGTATGCGGCACGGTGCGACGGCCACGGCCCGGACTGGGCTCCGCTGCCGCTGCACTACGTCGACTACGCACTGTGGCAGCGCGAGGTGCACGGCGACGGCGACATCGCGCACGGTCCGCTCGCGGCGCAGCTGCGGTACTGGCGCGATACCTTGAGTGGCGCGCCGGAGCAGATGGCCCTGCCCTTCGATCATCCCCGCCCCGCGCTGGAGAGCCATCGCGGCGGCCGCATCGATGCGATGCTCGATGCGGAGCTGCACCGCAGCCTGCGCGAGCTGGCCGCCGCGCGCGGCGTCACCGTGTTCATGGTGCTGCATGCGGCGCTGGCGGCGACCCTGTCGCGACTGGGCGCCGGCGACGACATCGTGATCGGCACTCCGGTGGACGGGCGCGACGACCCGATGCTGCGCCACATGGTCGGCCCGTGCATCAATGTCCTGCCGCTGCGCGTGGATCTGCGTGGACGCCCCACGTTCGAGACGCTGCTCGCGCGCGTGCGCGAGGTGGACCTGGCCGCGTTCGAACACCGCGATCTGCCGTTCGAGCGGCTGGTCGAGGCGCTGCAGCCCGCGCGCACGCTGGCGCATCACCCGATCTTCCAGGTGCTGCTCACGCTGCAGAGCCATGCCGACGACACCCGGGGCGCGGTCGCGCTGCCCGGGCTGGCATGCACGCAGGAACCGCTCGCCCTGGACGAGGCGCGGATGGACTTGGCTTTCGACCTCGAAGAATGTCGCGACGCGTCCGGCGCGCCGGACGGCATCGCACTGAGCCTCGAGTACGCCAGCGACGTGTTCGAGCGCGACACTGCGGCGCGTCTGCTGGCCCGCTACGTGCAGGTGCTGCGCACGGCGCCGTCCTCGCCTGCGACCGCGGTCGCGGCGCTGGATCTGCGCGATGCCGACGAGCGTCGGCGCTGGTGGGCGCAGGCCGATGGCGGGCGACGGCGCACGACCGCGCCATCGCTGCCGGCCGCGTTCGCGGCACAGGCCCTGCGTACGCCGCAGGCCCTGGCGGTGAGTGCCGACGACGGCCGTCTGACCTATGCCGAACTGGATGCGCGTTCGATGCGCATCGCCGCGGCGCTGCGCGCCCGCGCCATCGGCCCCGGCACGGTGGTCGGCGTGGCGCTGCCGCGCGGGATCGAGCTGGTGCCGGCGCTGCTGGGCGTGCTGCGCGCAGGTGCGGCGTATCTGCCGCTCGATCCGGACTACCCGGTGGCACGGCTGCGGATGATGATCGAGGACGCACGCCCACGCTGCATGCTGGCGACGGGTGCGATCCGCGACGCACTGTGCGTCGACGGCGACCCGGTGGATGGTGCGTGGTGGTGCCTGGACGACGGGTCCACGCAGGCATGGAGCGCGGCGTCGCAGAACGCAGGTGCTGCCGGCGGCACTGTCGACGCGCAGCATGCGCATCACGATCCGCACCCCGACGATGCCGCCTACGTGCTCTACACGTCCGGTTCCACCGGCCGCCCCAAGGGCGTGGTCGTCGGCCATGCGGCGCTGGCCAATTTCCTGGAAGCGATGGCCGAACGCCCGGGCATCGCCGCGGGCGAGCGCCTGCTGGCATTGACGCCGGTGTCCTTCGACATCGCCGTGCTTGAGCTTTACCTGCCGCTGATCCGCGGCGCGAGCGTGCATGTGCTGGCGCGCGAGGCGAGCATCGATGGCGAGCGGCTGGCCGCCGCCTTCGATGCGGTGCGCCCGCACGTCGCCCAGGCCACGCCCGCGACCTGGCGCATGCTGCGCGAGGCGGGCTGGCGGCCCGATCCTGCGCTGCGCGTGCTCTGCGGCGGCGAAGCGCTGCCGCAGGACCTCGCGGACTTCCTCGCCGGACACGCACTGGCGCTGTGGAACATGTACGGCCCGACCGAGACCACGGTCTGGTCGCTCTGCGCGCAGATCGAGCCCACAGGCCGCATTGCACTGGGCCAGCCGATCGACAACACCCGCGTCTATGTGCTGGATGCCGGGCTGTGCCCCGCGCCGGATGGCGTGGCGGGCGAGCTGTATCTGGCGGGCGAGGGTCTGGCCCGCGGCTATGCCGGACGCGCCGGGCTCACCGCCGAGCGCTTCGTCGCCGACCCCTTCGTCGCCGGCGCGCGCATGTACCGCACCGGCGACCTGGTGAAGCGCGACCGCGACGGCGCGCTGGAGTTCCTGGGACGCGTCGACCATCAACTGAAGATCCGGGGTTTCCGCATCGAACCTGCGGAAATCGAGGCCGCGCTGCGCGCCGAAGGGCATGCGCAGAACGTGGTGGTGGCGCTTCCCGGCGACGACGGCCTGCCGCGGCTGGTCGCCTATCTCGTCGCGGACAACGCGGTGGATGCGCCGTCGCTGCGCCGTGCGCTGCTCGGGCGCCTGCCGGACTACATGGTGCCCTCGGCGTTCGTCAGCCTGCCGGTCTTCCCGCTCACCCCGAACGGCAAGCTCGACCGCCGTGCGCTGCCCGCGCCGCAGCTCGCCGCCACGCCGTCGCGCGCGCCCTCGGACGCGCGCGAGGTGGACCTGTGCGCCCTGTTCGCGCAGGCGCTGGGCTGCGCGCAGGTCGGCATGGACGACGATTTCTTCGCGCTCGGTGGCCATTCGCTGGTCGCCACCCGTCTGGTGGCGGCGATCCGCGAGCATTTCTCGGTGGAACTGCCGATCCGCGCGCTGTTCGAGGCGTCGACGCCCGCCGGCCTGCTGCCGCGCCTGGAGGCCGCGACGCCGCTGCGACCGCGCCTGCAACCCCAGCCGCGTCCGGCACGGATACCGCTGTCCGACGCTCAGCGCCGGCTGTGGTTCATTCACCGCTTCGAGCGCAGTGCAGGCGGTGAGGACGCCACCTACAACATGCCCATGCCAGTGCGCCTGCGCGGCGCACTGGACGTGGATGCGCTGCAGGCCGCCCTGAACGACCTGGCCGCCCGCCACGACATCCTGCGCACCCGCTTCCCGGAGGATGCCGAGGGCCCGTACCAGGAGATTCTCGATCTCGCCCACGCGCGCATTCCGCTGCTGCGCAGCAACGCCGTGCCGCACCGGATCGAGGAGGCGATGATCGCCGACGGCCGCGCGGGGTTCGATCTGACCTGCGACCTCCCGATGCGGGTCCATCTGTATGCGCCCGCACCCGACACGCACCTGCTGCTGGTGGTGCTCCACCACATCGCCGGCGACGGGTCGTCGCTGGCACCGCTGGCGCGCGACCTCGGCGCGGCCTACAACGCGCGCCGCACAGGGCATGCGCCGCAATGGGCGCCGCTGCCGGTGCAGTACGCCGACTACACTCTCTGGCAGCGCGACCTGCTGGGCAGCGAGCACGACCCCGACAGTCTGATCGCACGCCAGTTCGCCTACTGGCGCGAGGCGCTGCAGGACCTGCCGGACTGCCTGCCGCTGCCCACGGACCGCCCGCGCCCCCCGCGCGCCAGTCTGCAGGGCCGCCGAGCCACGCTGCATGTTCCCGCCGCGCTGCATGCGCGCCTGCTGGCGCTGGCGCAATCGCGCCGCGCCAGCCTGTTCATGCTGCTGCAGGCCGCGGTGGCCGCGCTGCTGCATCGTCTTGGCGCCGGCGAAGACATTCCGCTGGGCAGCGCCATCGCCGGCCGTCACGACCGTGCGCTGGACGACCTGGTGGGGTTCTTCGTCAACACGGTGGTGCTGCGCGCCGACGTGTCGGGCGACCCGGATTTCGTGACGCTGCTCGATCGCGTGCGCGAACGCGCGCTGGCCGCTTTCGGCCAGCAGGACGCGCCGTTCGAGCGTCTGGTCGAACTGCTCAACCCGGCCCGCTCCGGTGCCCACCATCCGCTGTTCCAGGTCGGCATGGTGCTGCAGAACATGGCCCGCGCCGAGCTGGACATGCACGGCCTGCAGGCCACGCCGGATGCGACCGATTTCGGCACCGCCAAGCTCGACCTGTTCTTCAACCTCGGGGAAACCCACGCCGCGGACGGCACGCCTGCCGGCATCGAGGGCGACATCGAATACGCCAGCGACCTGTTCGACGCGGGCACCGTGGCGCGCATGGCCGAGCGCCTGTTGCGCCTGCTGGCCGCTGTGGCCGACGACCCGGCCAGGCCGGTGTCCACCTTCGATCTGTTCGTCGAGGACGAACGCGCGCGCCTGCTGCACGACTGGAGCGGCGCCGCGGTGCCCCCGGTGGCGCTGCGCACACTGCCGGCGCTGTTCGCCGAGCGCGTGGCCGCGCAGCCGGATGCCACCGCCCTGCACTATCGCGGGCAGCGGATCGGCTACGCGGAGCTGGACCGGCGCGCCAACCGCATGGCGCGCGCACTGGTGGCTTCGGGCATCGGCCCGGAAGACCGTGTCGCGCTGGCACTGGAACGTGGCCCCAACCTGATCGTCGCGATCCTGGCCACATTGAAGGCCGGCGCGGCCTATCTCCCGCTGGATCCCGCCTATCCGCAGGACCGTCTGCAGTACATGCTGGAGGACGCGCAGCCGGCGCTGCTCATCGCCAGCGCCAGCGCGGCCGAACGCCTTCCGGTGTGGACCGGTGCGCACTGGCGCATGGACGACGCGCAGCGCGCCCAGTCGCTGCTGGCGCAGTCCGATGCGCCGCTCACCGCAGGCGAGCTGCGCGCACCGCCGACCACGGCGCATCCGGCCTACGTGATCTATACCTCGGGCTCCACCGGCCGGCCGAAGGGCGTGGTGGTCACGCACGGCGGTGTGGCCGGTCTGATCGCCGCGCAGACCGCGGCCTTCGGCCTCGGCGCAGGCGCGCGCGTGCTGCAGTTCGCATCGCCGAGCTTCGACGCGGCGTACTGGGAATGGTCGATGGCGCTGCTCTCCGGCGCCGCCCTGGTGCTGGCCGATGCCGACGCCCTGTTGCCGGGCGACGCTCTGGCTGCGACGCTGCGCGCGCATGCGGTGACCCACGCCACGCTGCCGCCGACCGCGCTGGCGCTGATGACGCCATCGGCAGCGCCCGATCTCACCCACCTGATCGTGGCCGGCGAGGCCTGCCCGCCGAATCTGGTGACCGAATGGGCCGGGCGGCTGCGCATGTTCGATGCCTACGGCCCCACCGAAACCACGGTCTGCGCGAGCATGAGCGCACCGCTGCCCGTGGACGTCGGCGTGCCCCCCATCGGACGCCCGCTACCCGGCCTTCGCATCTATGTGCTGGATGCACGCCTGCAGCCCGTGCCGCCGGGCGTGCCCGGCGAGCTGTATATCGCCGGCCCGGCGCTGGCGCGCGGGTATCTGCGCCGCCCGGGACTGAGCGCGGAGCGCTTCGTCGCCGATCCCTTCGCCACGGGCGAGCGCATGTACCGCTCCGGCGATCTCGCGCGCTGGCGTGCCGACGGTCAACTCGACTACCTCGGCCGGGCCGACCACCAGATCAAGCTGCGCGGTTACCGCATCGAACCGGGTGAGATCGAACAGGCGCTGCAGGCGCATCCGGCAGTGGCCCAGTCGCTGGTGATGGTGCGTGAGACGCGCGACCACCGGCAACTGGTCGGCTACGTGGTGCTGGACGGCGGCCGCGACGCCGAGCGCGAAGCGCGTCTGGTCCGCGAGTGGGAAGCCATCTACCAGAGCCATTACGGCGAACGGCGGACCAGCGCATTCGGCGAGAACTTCCATGGCTGGAGCAGCAGCTACGACGGCGGGGCGATCCCGCTGGAACAGATGCGCGAATGGCGCGCCGCGACCGTGCAGCGGATCCTGGCCCTGCGTCCCCGACGCGTGCTCGAGATCGGTGTCGGCAGTGGCCTGATCCTCGCGCATGTGGCGCCGCAGGTGGAGACCTACTGGGGCACCGACCTGTCCTCGGCGACCATCGCCAGGCTGCAGGAAGAACTCGACGGCCAGCCTTCGCTGCGCGCCCGCTGCACGCTGCGCGCGCAGCCGGCGGACGTGTTCGACGGCCTGCCGCTCGGTGCGTTCGATGTGGTCGTCGTCAACTCCGTGGCGCAGTATTTCCCGGGCGCCGACTACCTGCTGCGCGTGCTGGATGGCGCACTGGACCTGCTCGCGCCGGGCGGCGCGCTGTACCTGGGCGACATCCGCCACCGCGGACTGCAGCGCAGCTTCGCGACCGCGATCGCCCTGCGACAGGCCGACGACAGCGACGAGGCGCAGGGCGTCCTGCGCCGCGCCGAACATCTGCTGCTGGCCGAGAAGGAGCTGCTGCTGTCGCCGGAATGGTTCTGCGCCTACGCCGCGGCACGCGGCCTGCCGGCAGCGGACGTGCGCGTGAAGCGCAGCCGGCACGGCAACGAGCTCAGTCGCCATCGGTACGAGGTCGTGCTGCGCCGGGATGCGACGCCGGCGCTGGATGCCGCGGACGCCGAGACGCGGCCGTGGCCCGCGGCCGACGACACCGATGCCGCGCTGGCGATCCTGGGCACCGAACTGCAGGCCACGCGACCCGCGCTGCTGCGTGTGAGCGGCGTGCCCAACGACCTGCTGCAGCCCGAACTGGAGGCCCTGCGCCGACTGCGCGAAGGCGACGTGCCCGCGGCCCGCGGTGCGCTGCGGGACGCCGAAGCCGAGGTCGTCTCCGGCATCGAGCCCACCCAGGAACGGCTGCAGGCCGCGCTGGCGCCGCTGGGCTATCGCGTCTACACGACCTGGCACACCGACCCGGAAGCGGGCCTGGATGCCGTGCTGGTGGACGCCCGGGCGCACCCCGGAACGGCGGCCGAGGACGTGCCTGCAGGGCTTTACCTGCCCGCCGGCGGCCCGGGCGGCGTGACCGCGCCTGCCGCCACGCCGCCGTTCGCCGCATGGGCGAACGCGCCCGGCAGCTTCGATGCGCTCGCCGACGTGCGCGCGTTCCTCGCCACCCGCCTGCCGGACTACATGCAGCCGGTGCTGGTGCCGCTGGCCGACATGCCGCTCACCGCGAACGGCAAGATCGATCGCCGCGCCCTGCCCGCACCGGATTTCGGCGCAGGCACCCGGCGCGCACCGGAGAACGCGCTGGAGACGCAGTTGGCGGCGCTGTTCGCGCAGACGCTCGGGCTCCCCGAAGTCGGCGCCGAGGACAGCTTCTTCGATCTCGGCGGCGACAGCATCCTGTCGATCCAGCTGGTGGGACGCGCGCGCGAAGCCGGACTGCCGCTCACGCCGCGACTGGTGTTCGAGCGCCAGACCGTGGCCGCGCTGGCCGTCGTCGTGGCCGAGCGTCTGGAGGCCGGCGCCGATGCGTCGCCCGCACGGGTCGTGGATATGCCGCATGGCGAGATGCCGGCATTGCCGGTGCTCCGCTGGTTCCTGGATCGCGATGCGGATATCGCCCGGTTCAACCAGTCCGTGCTGCTGCGCACGCCCGCGGGCCTGGACCCGCAGCGCCTCGCCGCCGCGCTGGACACGCTGCTGCAGCGCCACCCCGCGCTCGGCAGCCGCCTGGAACGCGTCGACGGCGCGTGGCGTCTCGAAGTACCGGACCCGGCGGAGGCCAGTGCCGCCGCGGCGGCTGCGGAAGCCCCTGCCGGCACGGAGGCAGGCGGGCGCTCCGCGCATCTGCGCCGCGTGGCGCTGGCGCATGCGCCCGAACACGATGCCCCGGGCTTCGCGGCCACCCTGCAGGCAGAAGCCGAAGCGGCCACCGCGGAACTGGATCTCGCCCGCGGCAGGCTGTTGCGTGCGGTGTGGTTCGATGCGGGCACGGCAGCCGGACGCCTGCTGCTGGTGATCCACCATCTCGCCGTCGACGGTGTGTCCTGGCGCATCCTGCTGCCGGAACTGGTCTCCGCGTATGAAGGCGGTGCCGCGACACTTCCGCCGCCCACGCACAGCATCCGCGCCTGGTCTCTGCACCTCGCCGAGCAGGCGCGCTCACCCGCACGTCGCGCCGAACTCGCGCACTGGCGCAGCCAGACCGCGGTGGACGACCCGCCGCTGGCGGCGCGCGCGCTCGACCCGCTGCGCGACCGCGGGCACAGCGCCGGGCGCCTGCATCGCGAATTACCGCCATCGGTCACCGCACCACTGCTGGGCGCGCTGCCGGCGCGCGTGCACGGGCGGGTCAACGATGCGCTGCTCACGGCGTTCGCGGTGGCCGTCGCGGCCTGGCGCCGGGACCGCGGCATCGACCGCGGCGAGGTGCTGATCGACCTCGAAGGCCACGGCCGCGAAACCGGCGACAGCGGTTTCGACCTCAGCCGCAGCGTGGGCTGGTTCACCAGTCTGCATCCGGTGGCACTGCCGCTGGGCGAGGTGGACCCGCAGGCCGCGATCGCCGATGGCGACGGCCTGGACAGCGTGCTCAAGGCGGTGAAGGAGCGTCTGCGCGCGGTGCCCGACCACGGCCTGGGCCACGGCCTGCTGCGCTGGCTGGACACGGAGACAGGGGCGGAACTGGCGGGCCTGCCGGTTCCTCAACTGGCCTTCAATTACCTGGGCCGCCTGCCCGGCGGCGGGGACAGTGGCGACTGGGCGCCTGCCGTCGAAACCGCGCCGCACACCGGAGGCGAGACGCTCGCACTCGGCCACCCGATCGCGCTGAATGCGCTGGCCGAAGAACGCGCCGACGGCCCCTGGCTGGTGGCCGACTGGGCCTGGGCCGGCGCGCTGTTCGAGGAACACGAGATCGCCGCACTGGCCGATGCCTTCGATGCCGCCCTGCGCGCGCTGGTGGTGGCGTCCGAGCGCCCGGGCTTCGGTGGCTTCACGCCGTCGGATGTGCCGCTGGTGGCGCTCACGCAGGCCGACCTGCAGCGCATCGAGACCGCCTGCGGCGGCGCGGCGCGGATCGCCGAGATCCTGCCGCTGGACCCGCTGCAGAGCGGGCTGCTGTTCCATGCCCGCTACGCCGGCAGCGATCACGACCCGTATTCGGTCCAGGTGATGTTCGATCTCGACGGCCCGTTGCGCGAACCCGCGCTGCGCGATGCCGCGGTCAGGCTGCTGCGGCGCCATCCGCAGCTCGGCGCACGCTTCCTGCACGAGGGGCTGGAGACGCCGGTACAGGTCCTCCCGGTCGATCCCGCGCCGGGATGGGAAAGCCACGACCTGCGCGCGGTGGCCGATGCCGACGCCGCCGCCGCGGGCATCGCGGCCGACGGCCTGCGTCGCGGTTTCGCGCTGGATGCGCCGCCGCTGATGCGCTTCGCTCTGCTGCGCCTGGGCGAACGGCGCTGGCGGCTGCTGGTCACCAATCACCACATCATCCTCGACGGCTGGTCGCTGCCGGTGCTGATGCAGGAACTCTTCGCGCTCTACGCCCGACCGGACGCATCCCTGCCGGCGGCGACGCCCTACCGCGATTACCTGCACTGGCTGGCCGGACGCGACGCCGACGCGGGCGAACGCGCATGGCGCGAGGCGCTGGAGGGAATCGACGAGGCGAGCCTGCTGCTGCCCGCACGGCCGGCCGCCACCGGTCGCCGCGGCGAATACGCCTGGACACTGGACGCGCAGGCCACCGCCGCGCTCCAGCGACTGGCACGCAGCCGCGGCACCACCCTCAACAGCCTGATCCAGACCGCGTGGGGCCTGACCCTGGGCATGCACCTCGGCCGCGACGACGTGAGCTTCGGCACCGCCGTCTCCACGCGCCCGGGCGAACTGCGCGGCGCGTCCGGCATGGTCGGCCTGTTCATCAACACCGTGCCGGCCCGTGTCCGCTGGCAGGGCGAGGACACGCCGGTCGCGATCGCGACCGCCCTGCAGGCCCGCCAGACCTCCCTGCTCGACCACTCCCATCTGGATCTGGCCGCACTGCAGCGTCTGGCCGGCTTCGCGCCGCTGTTCGACAGCCTGTACGTGTTCGAGAACTACCCGGTGGATCAGGACAGCCTGAGCGACGCGCTGGGCGAACTGCGACTGACCGGCTTCGACACGCGCGACGCCACCCACTACCCGCTGAGTCTGCTGGTCGCGCCGGGCGAATCGCTCTCGCTGCGGTTCGACTACGATGCCGGCCTGCTGCAGGAAGACGCGCTGACCACGCTGGCGGAGCGCTTCTCGCGTCTGCTCCGAATGTGCGGCGAGGCCCCGGATACGCCGGTCGACGCCTTCGAGCCGTGCGACGCGACGCAGCGCACACGGGTGCTGCAGGAGTGGAACGACACCGCGCGGACGCTGGCGGCGCAGCCGGTTCCGAGCTGGTTCGAGGCGATGGTGGGCGTACGCGGCGACGCGCCGGCGCTGGAATGCGCCGGGCACACGCTGGGGTATGCGGCGCTGGACCGCGCCGCCAACCGGGTCGCGCATGCGCTGATCGCGCATGGCTGCGGCCCGGAGGACGTGGTCGCGCTGGCCCTGCCGCGTTCGGCCCTGTTGCCGACGGCGCTGCTGGGCATCCTCAAGTCCGGCGCGGCCTATCTGGCGCTGGACCCGGCGCTGCCCGAAGCCCGGCTGCGCGCGATGCTGGAGGATGTCCGCCCGCGCGCGGTGCTGAGCCTCGCGGCGACCGGTCGGCAGCTGCCGACCGGTCCGGATCTCCCGCTGTGGACGCTCGATGGCGCCTTCTCCGGGGGGCCCACCGCTCTGGCGGACGCATGCGGCCCGGTGTCGGAGCCGGATGGATTCGCCGCGGCGGTGCGCGCCGCATCCGAACGCGCGCCGACCGACCGCGACCGCCGCGAGCCACTCGCGCCGCAGCATCCGGCCTACCTGATCCACACCTCCGGCTCCACCGGTCGCCCCAAGGCGGTGGTGGTGCCGCACGCCGGGTTGCCCAGCCTGATCGACAGCATGGTCGCCGGCTTCGCGCTCGGCGAAGACAGCCGCGTGTTGCAGTTCGCGTCGCTCAGCTTCGATGCCGCGACGATGGAGATGGCGATGTGCTTCGGTGCAGGCGCCACACTGGTGCTCCCGCCGCCGGGCCTGCTGGTGGGCGAGGCGCTGGCGCGGTTCTGTGCCGACCGGCGGATCAGCCATGCGCTGATCCCGCCCAGCGTGCTGGCCGAACTCGATCCGCTGCACTGTGCCTGGCCCACCGATCTCATCGTCGGCGGCGAAGCCTGTCCGGCGCACGTGGCCGAGGCCTGGTCGCGCGACCGCCGGCTCTACAACGCCTACGGACCGACCGAGATCACCATCTGCGCCGCACTCGCCGGCCCGGTGTCGGGCCGCGAAGCGCCGCCGCTGGGACGGCCGGTCGCGAACACCCGCGTCTATGTGCTGGACGCACGCCTGCGGCCGCTGCCGCCGGGCGCGGTCGGCGAGCTCTACATCGCCGGCCACGGCGTGGTGCGTGGATATCGCGGCGCGCCGGGGCTCACCGCCACCCGCTTCCTGCCCGACCCGTTCGCCCACGGCGAGCGCATGTACCGCAGCGGCGACCTGGCGCGCTGGCGCACGGACGGCACGCTCGAGTACTGCGGCCGTGCCGACCAGCAGGTCAAGATCCGCGGCTTCCGCATCGAACCGGGCGAGATCCAGGCCGCGCTGGCCGACGCCGGCCATCCCGCGAATGCGGTGGTGGTGCGCGAAGATCGGCCGGGCCTGCGGCGTCTGGTGGCCTACATCGTCGCCGAGCGGGTCGATGCGCCCGCACTGCGCGTCGCGCTCGCACGGCGCCTGCCGGATTACATGGTGCCCTCCGCCTTCGTGGCGCTTGCGCGCCTGCCGCTGACCGCCAACGGCAGCAAGCTCGACGTACGCGCACTGCCGGCGCCGGTCGCCGGCGATGGCGAAGAAACCGGACGCGGTCCGCGGGATGCGCGCGAATCGCTGCTGTGCAGTCTGTTCGCCGATGTCCTCGGTGCGACCAAGATCGGCATCGACGACGATTTCTTCGCGTTCGGCGGACACTCGCTGCTCGCCACGCGGCTGCTGGCGCGGGTCCGCGCCACGTTGGACGTCGAGCTGCCGATCCGCGCCCTGTTCGAACACCCGACCGTGGCCGGACTGGCGCCGCTGCTCGACGTCGACGGCGGGCGCGGCGAGGCGCTGGGCCCGCAGCCGCGACCCGAATGCATACCGCTGTCCTTCGCCCAGCAGCGGCTGTGGTTCCTGCACCAGCTGGAAGGCGGCAGCCCCACCTACCACATCCCGCTGGCGCTGGAGCTGCACGGGCCGCTGGACCCGGAAGCGCTGCGACTGGCCTTCGCCGACCTGCTGCGGCGTCACGAAAGCCTGCGCACCGTGTTCGCAGGCGGCGAGACGCCCTGCCAGCGCATCCTCGATCCGGACCGCGACGGCTATACCCTGCCGTTCCGCCACCATGCGGCCGAACGCGGCGAGCTGCGCGCCGTGCTGAGCGAGGCGGCCGCGCGTGCGTTCGACCTGGCACGCGACCTGCCTGTGCGCGCCGATCTGTTCGCGCTCGGCCCGCAACACCATGCCCTGCTGCTGGTGCTGCACCACATCGCCGGCGATGGCGGGTCGCTGCGGCCGCTGGCCACCGACCTGTCCACTGCGTATGCGGCACGTCTGCGCGGAGAGGCGCCCGACTGGTCGCCGTTGCCCGTGCAGTACGCCGATTACGCGCTCTGGCAGCGCCGTCGTCTGGGCGAGGAACGCGATCCCGACAGCCTCGTCGCCCGGCAGCTGGGCTATTGGCGCGAAGCGCTGCACGGCCTGCCCGACGCGATCGCCCTGCCCACCGACCGTCCACGACCGGCGCTGCCGAGCAACCGCGGCAAGCGGCTTGCGCTGCGCATCGAACCGGCCCTGCACCGTCAGCTCGTGGCGCTGGCGCAGCGGCATCGCGCCACCTTGTTCATGCTGCTGCAGGCGGCCACCGCGGCCACGCTGTCGCGCCTGGGCGCAGGCGAGGACATCGCGATCGGCAGCCCGATCGCCGGCCGCGACGATGTCGCCACCGAGCCGCTGATCGGCGTGCTGCTGAACACGGTCACCCTGCGCGTGGACCTGTCCGGACGGCCGCGCTTCGGCCATCTGCTGGACCGCGTGCGCGCGCGCGCGCTCGCCGCCTACGAACATCGCGACGTGCCGTTCGAGCGGCTGGTGGAGGCGCTGAATCCACACCGCTCGCTGTCGCACCACCCGCTGTTCCAGGTGATGCTGTCGTTGCAGAGCCATCGCGGAGACGGTCTGCCCGGCCTGCCGGGACTGCGCGCCGAGCGTGCGGTGTTCGATCTGGACATCGCCCAGTTCGACCTGAGCCTGGACTTCGACGAACACACCGCGGCGGATGGCGCGGCGGACGGCGTCGACGGCATGCTGGAATACGCGGTCGACCTGTTCGACGACGCAAGTGCGGCGCGGCTCGCCGCGCACCTGATCCGCGTGCTGCATGCGATCGCGGCGCGCCCGGACCTGCGCGTGGACGAGCTGCCGCTGCTGGCCGCAGGCGAATCCGAGCGTCTGCTCGCGATCGGACGCGGGCCGCAGCTCGCGTTCGACGCCCTGCCGCCCGAAGCGGCGTTCGAGCGCATGGCGGCGCAGGCGCCGGACGCGCTGGCCGCGGTCTGCGGCGCCGATCGCATCGGCTTCGGCGCGCTGAATGCGCGCGCCAACCGCATCGCCCATCGCCTGCTGGCCGATGGCGTGGGCGCGGAGGATCGGGTGCTGATCGCGCTGCCGCGCGGGCTGGACTACCTGGCGGCGATCCTGGCGACGCTGAAGGCCGGGGCGGCCTTCGTGCCCATCGACCCCGCGCACATCGGCGCGCGCCTGCGCGATGCGGTGGCCGACGCCGCGCCGCGACGTGCGCTCTGCGATGCGGCCACCGCGGCGACGCTCGGGGTGGAGGCGATCGCGTTCGATCCGTGCGCCGCCGACGCGCAGGGAGGGCTGGGGGCGATGCCCGCCACCGATCCGACCGATGCCGACCGACGCACGCGCCCCCGCGATGCGCACGCGGCCTATCTGATCCACACCTCCGGCTCGACCGGGAAACCCAAGGCCGTGGTGGCCACCCGCGGCGCGCTCGCGCACCTGTACGCGGCCCAGAACGCCGGGCTGTTCGCGCGGGTCTGCGCGGACAGCGGACGGGCCCACCCGCATTTCGCGATGACCGCGACCTTCGCCTTCGACACCGCGATGGAGGGCCTGCTCTGGCTGTGCGCCGGCCATGTGCTGCACCTGATCGACGACGACACGCGTCGCGACGGCGAGGCGCTGATCGCGTACTTCGACGCCGAAGACATCGACCTGGTCGACCTCACGCCCACCCACTTCGATCAGTTGCGTGCGATCGGGCTGCTCGCTCCTGGCAAGACCCGTCCCTGCAACGTGGTGCTGGGCGGCGAGGCCGTGGGCGAGGCGCAGTGGCGTGCGCTGCGCGAGCATCCCGGCGTGCGCGGATACAACTGCTACGGACCGACCGAGTACACCGTGGATGCGGCCTGGACGTGCATGGACGCCGACGCCGGCGACGGCGCGGACCCCGCAGGCGCGCATGCACGGCCCTCCGTGGGCCGCGCGCTCGCCAACACCCGTCTGTACGTGCTGGATGCGCGTCTGCGCCCGGTGCCCATCGGCGTGCGGGGCGAGCTGTACATCGCCGGTCCCGGCCTGGCGCGCGGTTACGACCGTCGTCCCGGGTTCACCGGCGAGCGCTTCGTGGCCGATCCCTTCCAGCCCGGCGCCCGCATGTATCGCAGCGGCGACCTGGCGCGGTGGCGGGACGACGGCCGGCTGGAGCTGCTGGGCCGCGGCGACGATCAGTTGAAGCTGCGCGGCTTCCGCATCGAGGCCGGCGAAGTCGAGGCGGCGATCGCGGCGCTGGGCCATCCGGCCTGTGCCGTGATGGTGCGCGAAGACCGTCCGGGGCATCGACGCCTGGTGGCCTACATCGCGACCGCGGCGCACGACGGCGCCCCCGTCGACCTCGCGACCCTGCGCGCGGGGCTGGCCGAGCGCCTGCCCGAATACATGGTGCCCTCGGCACTCGTCTGCGTGGCGCAGTTGCCGCTGACCGCCAACGGCAAGCTGGACCGCCGCGCCCTGCCCGCACCGGCGCAGGACGAGCCGACAGGCGGATCGGCCGCGACGATGCCGAAGACCTCGGCCGAGGATGCGGTGGCCGCCGCCTTCGCCGAGCTGCTGGGCGTGCGCGATGTGGGCCTGGACGATGGATTCTTCGCACTCGGCGGCGACAGCATCCTGTCGATCCAGCTGGTGGCGGGGCTGCGGCGTGCCGGCTGGAGGATCGTCGCCCGCGACGTGTTCCAGCAGCAGACCGTGCGTGCGATCGCGGCGGTCGCCACACCGGCCGGCGACACCGCGCCGCTGCGTCCGGCGGTGGAACCGACCGGCCCGCTTCCGGCGACGCCGATCGTGCGCGACATGCTGGCCCAGGGGGGCCCCTACCGCGAATTCCAGCAGTCGATGCTGCTGCAGGTCCCCGCCGGTCTCGATGCCGCGACGCTGGAGCAGGCACTGCAGGCCGTGCTCGATCGCCACCACGCACTGCGCCTGCGGGTGACGGATGCGCGCACGCTGGAGATCGCCCCGGTGGGCGCGGTGCGGGCGGCGGACTGTCTGCACCGCTTCGGACCGGGCCTGGAGCGCGCGGCGGCCGAAGCGGCCGTGGACGCCGCGCAGCGCCGACTCGCCCCCGACGAGGGGCGTCTTGTCCAGGCGTTGTGGTTCGACGACCCGGCGCGCCCCCGCCTGCTGCTGATGATCCACCACCTGGCCGTGGACGGCGTGTCGTGGCGCATCCTGCTGCCGGACCTGGCCGCCGCATACACCGCGGCCGCAGGTGGCGGCAGCGCGCTGGACGCTCTGGACCCGGTGCCCACCTCGTTCCGCGAATGGGCCCTGGCGCTGCCCGATGCGGCGGCGCAGCGCGAAGGCGAACTGGCGCTGTGGCGCGACATGCTGGCCGGTGCGGGCACCCCGATCGGCAGCCGCGCGCTCGACCCGCGCCGCGACACCATGCGCAGCCGATGCGCCTTCGACCTGGAGCTGGACACCGAAACCACGCGCCTGCTGCTGACCCGTGCGCCGGAGCGCATCAACGGCCGCGTCAACGACGTGCTGCTGACCGCGCTGTCGCTCGCCTGGCGGCGCTGGCGCGGCACGGGTCACGGGGACCTGCGCTTCGACCTGGAAGGACACGGCCGCGAAACCACCGCCGTGGACAGTGCGCAGCACAACCTGATCCCCGGCGCGGACCTCTCGCGCACGGTCGGCTGGTTCACCAGCCTGTTTCCGGTGCGGCTGCATGCCGGCGATTTCGACGCGGATGCGGCGTGGGACAGCGCTGCTGCGCTGGAGCGCGCGCTGAAGTCGGTGAAGGAACAGTTGCGTGCCGTGCCCGACAACGGCATCGGCTACGGCCTGCTGCGCCACCTGTCGCCGACGGCGGAAGCCGCGCTCGCGGCCCTGCCGGCACCGGAGATCGGCTTCAACTATCTCGGCCGCTTCGGCGCGTCCACCGGCGACGCACAGGACCGGGGCGACTGGCAGGTGGCCGACGATCCGGAGGCCTTCGGCGGCGGCGCCGATGCCGAACAGCCGCTGGCGCACGTGCTGGAACTCAATGCCCTCGTGCGCGACGGCAGCGATGGCCCGCGCCTGCAGGCGAACTGGAGCTGGGCCGGCCTGGTGCTGGACGAGGCCGAGGTGCGCGGCATGGCGGACACGTGGTTCGCCGCGCTGCGTCTGATCGCCGCCCATGCCGAAACCGCCGAGAACGGCGGCCTGACCCCTTCCGATGTCCCCCTCGTCGCGCTCGATCAGGACGAAATCGAGCTACTGGAATCGCTCTATGCGCAATTCGAAGATTGAGACCCTGCTCCCGCTGACTCCGCTGCAGCAGGGTTTCCTGTTCCACGCGCTGTACGACCGGAGCGTCGACGACAGCTATCTGGTGCAGATGAGTTTCAGCCTGGAAGGCACGCTGGATGCGGCGGCGCTGCGCGCGGCCGCCGATGCGGCCCTGCGCCGTCACGCCAGCCTGCGCGCGGGTTTCGCGCACCAGAAACTGCGGGAGCCCGTGCAGGTCATCCACCGCGAGGTGGCGGCGCCTTGGCGCGAACACGACTTCAGCGCGATGGAGCCGGCCGCGCGCGACGCGGCGCTGGAGGCGCTGCTGCGCGAGGACCGGACGACCCATTTCGATCTGATGCGCCCGCCGCTGCTGCGCTTCGAACTGGTGCGGCTGGCGCCGGAACGCCACTGTCTGGTGTTCACCAGCCATCACATCCTGCTGGACGGCTGGTCCTCGCCGATCCTGCTGGAGGAGCTGTTCGCGCTGTATCGCGACCCGCGGGCACTGGACGGCCTGCCGCCACCGCCGCCGTATGCCGACTACATGCGCTGGCTGGCGGGACGCGACCGGGCGGCGGCGCGCACGGCCTGGGCGCAGGCGCTGGAAGGCGTGGAATCCGGCTGCCGGATCGCCCCCCCGCAGACCACCGCCACGGCACCGGATGTGATGCGGCTGCCCTTCGATCCGGCACTGGAGGCGGCGATGCAGCGTGGCGCCCGCGCGCTCGGCGTCACCCTCAACACGCTGATCCAGGGCACCTGGGCCCTGATGCTGGGTGCGATGACCCGTCGCGACGATGTGCTGTTCGGCGTCACCGTCTCCGGCCGGCCGCCCGAATTGCCCGGCATGGACCGCATGGTGGGCCTGTTCATCAACACCCTGCCGCTGCGCTTCCGGGTGCGTGCCGGCGAGCGCGCCGACGCCATGCTGCAGCGGCTGCAGCGCGAACAGGCGGCATTGCTGGACCATCAGCATCTGGGCCTGAGCGAGATCCAGCGCCTGGCGGGCGTGGGCGACCTGTTCGACACCCTCGTGGTGTTCGAGAACTTCCCGGTCGGCCGCGATGACGCGGACGGCGCCGAGCCGCATCCCCTGCGCGTGCATGTGCATGGACACCACGGCGGCGATGTCTCGCATTATCCGCTCGGGGTGGCGCTGATCCCCGGCGAGCCCTATCAGCTGAAGCTGAGCCATCGCCCGGATGTCTTCGCGCGCGACACGGTCGAGCGCATCGGCCATCGCTTCCTGCGCACCCTGGAACACCTGCTGGCCGCACCCGATCGGCCGGTGGCGCGTCTGTCGTGGGTGGATGGCGAACAGGCCGACCGCCTCGCAGCCTGGAACGCGACCGCGCAGGCGCTGCCGCGCGGGACGCTGCCCGGACTCCTGGATGCCCAGGCCGCACGCAGCCCGGATGCGGTCGCGCTGCGTTTCGAAGGCGACTCGCTGCGTTTCGCCGAACTGCATGCGCGCGCCAACCGGCTCGCGCATCTGCTCATCGCCGAGGGCATCGGCCCGGAAGACGTGGTCGCCGTGGCGCTGCCGCGCGGGCTGGACCTGCCCGTCGCGCTGTGCGCGGTGCTCAAGGCCGGTGCGGCGTACCTGCCGCTGGATCCCGGTTACCCGGCGCAGCGTCTGGCCGACATGGTCGCCGACGCCCGGCCGCGGCTCATCCTTGCGCTGGAAGGCACGGCCGCGCTGCTGCCGCCGGATGCCACCACACTGCGCCTGGATGCTCCGGAAACCCACGTGCGCCTCGCGGCACAGGCCGCACATGCGCCCGGGGATGCGGAACGCCGTCGCCCGCTGCATCCCGAGCATCCCGCCTACGTCATCTACACCTCGGGGTCGACCGGGCGCCCGAAGGGCGCGTGCATCGCGCACGCCGCGGTGGTGAACCGGCTGCTGTCGATGCAGGCGACGTATGCACTGGGCGCCGACGACGTGGTCCTGCAGAAGACCCCCATCAGCTTCGACGTGTCGGTGTGGGAACTGTTCTGGCCGCTGATCGCGGGCGCACGCATGGTGCTGGCGCGACCGGACGGCCAGCGCGACCCGGCCTACCTCGCCCGCGTGATCCGCGAGGAAGGCGTGACCACCGCGCACTTCGTCGCCTCGATGCTGACGCTGTTCCTGGATGAGCCCGCGCTGCATGGCGGCCTGCCGGCGCTTCGCCGCGTGGTCTGCGGCGGCGAAGCGCTGTCGCCTGCGCTGCTGCATCGCGCGCGTGCGCGCCTCGGCTGCGGGATCCACCACTCCTACGGCCCCACCGAAACCGCCATTTCGGTCGCCGCCTGGCCGTGCACCGAGGCCGACGCCGAAGGCACCGGCCCGATCACCATCGGCGGCCCGATCGCGAATCTGCGGTTCCACGTGCTCGATGCCGCGCTGCGTCCGCTGCCGCCGGGCATGATCGGCGAACTGTATATCGCCGGCGCCGGGCTCGGCCGCGGCTATCTTCACCGCGCCGCCGCCACCGCCGAACGCTTCGTCGCCTGTCCCTTCGCGCCCGGCGAGCGCATGTACCGCAGTGGCGACCTGGCCGAATGGCGCGCCGATGGACGCCTCCTGATCCACGGCCGCGCGGATCAGCAGGTCAAGGTGCGCGGCGTGCGTATCGAGCTGGGCGAGATCCAGACGGCGCTGGCGGCACTCGGCCATGCCGATGCCCTCGCCATGGTGCGTGAAGACACCCCCGGCCTGAGCCGGATCGTCGCCTATCTGGTGTCCGACACGGAAGTGGACGAGGACGCACTGCGCGCGGCGATGGCCCTGCGGCTGCCCGAATACATGGTGCCGTCGGCGATCGTGCGGCTTCCCGCCTGGCCGCTGCTGCCCAACGGCAAACTCGACCGCCGTGCCCTGCCCGCACCCGAGCTGCGCGCCACGCCTTCGCGGCCGCCGCGCGATGCGCTGGAGACCGCGCTGTGCCGGCTGTTCTCCGAGGTGTTGGGCCTGAGCCAGCCGGACGACGCCGACGAACGCGCCAGCGCCATCGGCATCGACCGCAACTTTTTCGATGCGGGCGGGCATTCGCTCAGCGCGATCCGCCTGATCGGCCGCATCCGCGAGACGCTGGACCTCGAACTGCCGATCCGCGCGCTGTTCGAGGCGCCGACGGTGGCCGCGCTGGCGGCGGCCATCGAGCCGGGGCGCACGCGGCGCCCGCCGCTGCGCCCGCAGCCGCGGCCGGATGCCCTGCCCCTCTCGTTCGCGCAGCGCAGGCTGTGGTTCCTGCACCAGCTCGACGGGCCTTCGCCGACCTACCACCTGCCGCTCGCCCTGCGCCTGATCGGTCCGCTGGATACGACGGCCCTGGAAGCCGCGCTGGTCGACCTGTGCACGCGCCATGAAAGCCTGCGCACGGTCTTCGGCGGTGACGACACGCCCGTGCAGACCATCCTCGCGCAGGCGACGCCGACACTGCGCCATGTACGCACCGCGTCGGCCGACCTCAACACCGCACTGGCGGCGGCCGCGCGCGAAGGCTTCGACCTGTCCAGCGAACTCCCGTTGCGCGCGACGCTGTTCGCACTGTCCGAACCGGATGCGCAGGGCGGGCAGCAGCACGTGCTGCTGCTGCTGATGCACCACATCGCCTGCGACGGCGGTTCGCTCGCGCCGCTGGCCCGCGATCTGGGCACGGCCTACGCCGCCCGGGTGACCGGCCGTGCGCCAGACTGGGCGCCGCTGCCGGTGCAGTACGCCGACTACACGCTGTGGCAACACGCGCTGCTCGGCGACGAACGCGACCCGGCGAGCCTCGCCTCGATCCAGCTGGACTACTGGCGCCGTACATTGGCCGACCTGCCCACCCGCAGCGGACTGCCGACGACGCGCACCCGCCGCGGCGTGGGCGACCACCGCGGCGGCGAGTACACCTTCTCCCTGCCCGCCGCGCTGCTGCGATCGCTCCACGCGCTGGCGCGCGCGCAGGGAGCCACCCTGTTCATGGTGCTGCAGGCCGCGCTGGTGGCGACGCTCTCGCGTCTCGGCGGCGGCGACGACATCGCCATCGGCACCCCCGTGGCCGGTCGCAGCGATGCCGCGCTGGCCGACCAGGTGGGACTGTTCGTCAATACGCTCGTGCTGCGGACCCGGATCGTCGGCAACCCCACCTTCGCCGCACTGCTCGAGCAGGTCCGCGAGGACGCGCTGGCCGCGTACGCGCACCAGGATCTGCCCTTCGAACGGCTGGTCGATGCGCTGGCGCCGGAGCGCAGCCTCGGCCATCACCCCCTGTTCCAGACCATGCTGGTGCTGCAGAACAACACCGCCGGCGAACTGCAGCTGCCGGGTGTGCGCTGCCTTCCGCAGCCGCTGGCGCTGGACATCGCCAAGTTCGATCTCACGCTGATGTGCGGCGAGCACGCGGACGGCCTGGACGCGATGTTCGAGTACGCCGGCGACCTGTTCGACGAAGACGACATCGCCCGTCTCGCCGCACGGCTGCGCCGGGTGCTGGACGCCGCCGCGGAGAACGCGCAACAGCGCATCGGCGCGGTGGCGCTGTGCGATGCCGACGAGCGTGCGCGCGTGCTGGCCTTCGGCTGCGGCGCGCAGACGCGCGGACATGCGGCGCGTTCGGTCGACGAGGCCTTCGCGCGCATCGCCGCCGCGCAGCCCGATGCGGTCGCGCTTCGCCATGATCGCGGCACGGTCAGCTACGCGGCACTCGATGCCATGGCCGATGCGATCGCGGGCAGGCTGCGCGAGGCGGGCGTCGGCCGGGGCAAGGACCATGCCCAGAGCTGCGTCGCCGTTCTGGCCAGACGCACCCCCGCGCTGCCCGCCGTGCTCCTGGGCGTGCTGAGGGCCGGGGGTGCGTATGTCCCGCTGCACCACGATCTGCCGCCCGCACGGGTGGATGCCGCACTGCGGTCCACCGGCGCCGCGCTGCTGTTGCACGACGATACGCTCGCGCACACGCCATCCGGCGACGTGCGCCGTCTGGATCTTTCAGCCCTGCTCGAGGACGACCGCGACGATGTGCGGCCCACGAAGGCGGCCGGGGCGTCCGGCGCTGCGGCTCCGCACCCGCAGCGGCTGGCCTATGCCATGTTCACGTCGGGCTCCACCGGAGTGCCCAAGGCGGTGGCGGTCACCCACGAGGACATCCTCGCCCTGGCGGCCGACCGGCGCTTCGCAGGCCACGACCGCGTGCTGATGTACGCGCCGCATGCCTTCGATGCGTCCACCTACGAGCTGTGGGTTCCGCTGCTCAATGGCGGTGAAGTGGTGGTCGCCGATGCCGGCGTGGAAGGGGCCGCCGCGCTCGAGCGCACGGTGCGCGACCATGGCGTCCGTCAGGCCTGGCTGACCGCGGGTCTGTTCCAGTCCCTGGTCGACACCGCGCCGGGGCTGTTCGCGTCCCTGCGCGAGGTCTGGGCCGGCGGCGACGTGCTTCCGGCCGACGCGGTGCGTCGCCTGCGCGCGCTGCATCCGGCGCTGACCATCGTCAACGGCTATGGGCCCACCGAAACCACCACCTTCGCCCTGTCCCACGCGATCGGTGCGGACGGCGGCGCCGGGCCGTTGCCGATCGGCACGCCGCTCGACGGCATGCGCGTGTACGTGCTCGACCGCATGCTGCAGCTCGCGCCGCCGGGCGTGGCCGGTGAGCTGTACATCGCCGGTGCCGGGCTCGCGCGCGGCTACCTGCACCGCCCGGGCTTCACCGCCGAACGCTTCGTCGCCGACCCCTTCGTCCCGGGCGAGCGCATGTACCGCAGCGGCGATCTGGCCTGCTGGCGCGAGGACGGCACCCTCGACTACCTCGGCCGTGCCGACCAGCAGATCAAGCTGCGCGGCTACCGCATCGAACCTGGCGAGATCGAGGCGGCGCTGGCCGCCGCCGGCCATCCGCGCAACACGGTGCTGCTGCGCGAGGACACGCCGGGGCGCAAACGCCTGGTGGCGTATGTGGTCGTCGACCAACGTCCGCTGGACACCGAGACCCTGCGCACGGCGCTGTCGGCGCATCTGCCCGACTACATGCTGCCGTCGGCCTTCGTCGCGCTGGATGCGCTGCCGTTGACCGCCAACGGCAAGGTGGACCGTCGCGCACTGCCCGCACCGGAGATCCGCGGCGGACGGGCACCCGCGAATGCGCTGGAAACCCTCTTCTGCCGGCTGTTCGCCGAGACCCTCGGGCTGGAAGCGGATGCGGTGCCGGCCGATGCCGGCTTCTTCGCCCTCGGCGGCGACAGCATCGCCTCGATCCAGTTGATCGGCCGCGCGCGTCGTGCCGGTCAGGGGCTGAGTGCGCGCGACGTGTTCGAGCACCCCACGCCCGAGGCGCTCGCGCGCATTGCACGCCCGCTCGCCGAAGCACCGGCGCTCACCCCCTCGGACCTGCCGCTGCTCGCGCTGGACCAGCCCACGCTGGATGCATTGCGCGCACGCGTGCCCGGCCTGCAGGACCTGCTGCCGCTGTCGCCACTGCAGCACGGCTTCCTGTTCCATGCGCTCTACGATGCCGACAGCGGTGCAGAAGACAGCTACCTGGTCCAGCTCGCCTTCACCCTCGATGGCCCGCTCGACCCCGGCAGGCTCGAACGCGCCGTCGCCAGACTGCTCCAGCGCCACGACAACATGCGGGCGATGTTCCTGCATCAGGGCCTGGATGCGCCGCTGCAGGCGATCCCGCGCAGCGTCGAGACACCGTGGCGCCTGCGTCATGCCGGCGACGATGCCGCGCTCGACCGGCTGCTCGCCGAGGACCGGCGCGAGCGGTTCGATCTGGCGCGCGCGCCGATGCTGCGCTTCACCCTGATCGTCGACGCACGCGGCGGCCCGCAGGGCCTGCGTCACCACCTGCTGTTCACCAGCCACCACATCCTGCTGGACGGCTGGTCTTCGCCGATCCTGCTGCAGGACCTGTTCGCGCTGTATGCCGCGGACGACGATGTGGACGCGCTGCCGCCCCCGGCGCCCTACCGCGACTATCTGCGCTGGCTGCAGGCACGCGACCCCGACGGTGCGCGCGCCGCCTGGGCGGCCGCGCTGGAAGGGCTCGACGGCCCCACGCTGGTCGCGCCTGCCAAGGCCACCGTGTCCGACACGCCGCAGCTGGCGATCGCCACGCGCGCGCTCTCGCCGCAGGCGCATGCCGCACTCGTGGAGCGCGCGCGCGCCATGGGCATCACGCTCAACACGCTCATGCTCGGGGTCTGGGCCTGGCTGGTGTCGCGCCTGACCGGACGCGAGGATGTGGTGTTCGGCACCACGGTGTCCGGACGCCCGCCCGAACTGGCCGAGGCGGAACGCATGGTCGGGCTGTTCATCAACACCGTGCCGGTGCGGGCGCATGTCCGCCACGGGCAGCGCATCGATACGTTCCTCGCCGGGCTGCAGGCCGCACAGGCCGCGATGCTGGACCACCAGCATGTCGCGCTGAACGACATCCAGCGCGTCGCGGGCGGCGGGCCGTTGTTCGACACCATCACGGTGTTCGAAAACTATCCGATCGACACCACGGCGATGGACAGCGGCGCGCTCGGCGACCTGGGCGGCGCCCTGCAGCTGTCGCGTCTGGTGCGCCCCGGTGGCGGCGACACGCCGCACTACCCGCTGGGTCTGGCCGCGATCCCCGGCGAGACCCTGCGTCTGAATCTCAGCCACCGCACCGACCTGTATCCGACCGCGTTCGCCGAGCGTCTGCTGGACGCCTGCACGTCCGCGCTCGCCGCGATCGCCGAGGACCCGTCGCGCCCGCTCGGCAGGCTGGGCCTGCTGCCGGCGCCGGCCACGGTCGAACCGGACGGCACTGCCGACGAAGGCGCGCGGCGGCACGAGCCACTTGCCGATGCGTCGACCACCCTGCACGGTCTGATCGAGGCCCAGGCCGCACGCACGCCGACCGCGACCGCGGTGATCGACGCCGCGGACGGGACACGCCTGGATTTCGCCACGCTCGACGCGCGCGCGACGCGGCTCGCACGCGCGCTGCACGCCCGCGGCCTGCGCCACGGCGACCGGCTGGCGGTGGCGCTGCCGCGCTCGATCGACGCCATCGTCGTGCTGTTCGCCGCACTCAAGGCCGGCGTCGCCTGGCTCCCGCTGGACCCCGGCCTGCCCGCCCAGCGTCGCGACGCCATGCTCTCCGCCGCGGACGCGGCCTGCCTGATCGTGGCCGACACCCGCATCGCCGATGCGATCGCCGCGGACCTCGCGCACGGCGACGCCGGCGCTGCGGCCAGTCCGACGGACACCACTCGGACGACCGTTGTCGCGATCGGCACATTGCTGCGCGAGGGTGATGCCGTCGGCGCGCTGCCGCCGGTCGACCCGCGCCAGGCCGCTTATACCATCCACACTTCCGGCTCCACGGGCCTGCCCAAGGGCGTGGTGGTGGAACACCGGCAGGCCGTGGCCTCGGTCCGCGCGCGCCTGCAGCACTACGGCACGGTCGACGGCATCCTGCTGTTGCCGCCGCTGCACGTGGACGCGGCGCTGGCGGCGGTGTTCGGCACGCTGGCTGGCGGCGGCCGGCTGCTGCTGCCCCCTCCAGGCGCCGAACTCTCTCCGGACGGCCTCGCGAAGATGGTCGCGGAACACGCGCTGCGCGGTTGGCTGAGCGCGCCGGCCCAGTACGAAGCCTCGTTGCTGGCCGACCCGGCCGCCATGGCGAGCATCGACACCGTCATCCTCGGTGGCGAAGGGGTCGGCGGTGCGCTGCGCGCACTGCACCAGAGCCTGGCCGCGCCGGGCTGCCGGCTCGCCAACGAATACGGCCCCACCGAAACCACCGTCTGGAGCAGCGTGTCCGATGCCGCCCAGCCGCGCGGCGACGGTCCGCATTCCATCGGCACGGCCATCGCCGGCACCCGTCTCCACGTCCTCGATTCCGCGCTGCGTCCGCTGCCGCCCGGTGTCGACGGCGAGCTGTACATCGCCGGTGCCGGGGTCTCGCGCGGCTATCTCGGCCGCAGCGCGCTGACCGCCGAGCGCTTCGTCGCCGATCCCTTCTCCACCGGCGGACGCATGTACCGCTCGGGCGATCTCGTGCGCTGGTCCGAGGACGGGCAACTGGAGTTCCTCGGCCGGATCGACCGTCAGATCAAGCTGCGCGGGCACCGTATCGAGCCGGGCGAGATCGAGGCGGCCATCGCCGCCTGCGGCTGGCTGCGATCGGCCGTGATCGCCCACTCGGCGGTCGGCGGCACGGGCCTGGCGGCCTATGTCGAAACCGGCGACGAGGGCGCAGCGGGCTTCGACGCGGACACGCTGGCCGGGCAACTGGCCGCGCGACTGCCCGAGATTCTCCGGCCCGCGGTGCTGATCCCGCTGGCCCGGCTGCCACGCATGGCCCACGGCAAGCTGGATCAGGCCGCGCTGCCGTCACCGGTCCCCGCCCGCGGCTCCGCCGGACCGCTTCGCGCGGCGCGCGATCCCGCGGAAGCCGCGCTGTGCGCGGTGTTCGCCGACGTGCTCGGGCTTGCGCAGGTCGGTATCGACCAGGGGTTCTTCGCCCTCGGCGGCGACAGCATCGGCGCCATCCAGGTCGTGGGCCGCGCGCGACGCGCCGGGCTGCAGCTCGGCGCGCGCGACGTGTTCCAGCTGCAGACGCCCGAAGCCCTGGCACGTGTGGCGATCGCGGTGAGCGACAGCCTCCCGGCCGCCGATCCGGTCGGCCCGCTGCCGGCCACGCCGATCATGCACTGGCTGTTCGCCCAGCCCGGCGGGTACCGGCGCTTCCACCAGTCGATGCTGCTGGACGTGCCCGCGCTCGCGACGGCACCGCTGCGGGCCGCGCTGCAGGACCTGATCGATCACCACCACGCGCTGCGCCTGCGCTGCACGGCGCGCGGCGACGGTGCGCCGGCGATGGAGATCCTGCCGGTCGGCGCGGTCGATGCCGGCGACCTGCTGGCCCATCTCGATCTGCGCGGCTGCGACGACGCCCTGCGCGTGCAGCGTTCGGAGGCTGCGGTCGAGCAGGCCGTGTCGCGGCTCTCGCCCGAAGACGGCCGGATGCTGCAGGCGCTGTGGATCACGCTGGACGACGGCGAACGGCTGTATCTGGCGATCCATCACCTGGTCGTGGACGGCGTGTCCTGGCGCATCCTGCTTCCGGACCTGGCCGAGGCGTGGTCGGCCCGCGCCGCGGGCATGGCCCCGGCACTGGAGGCGGTGCCCGCCGGCTTCCGCGACTGGGCCATGGCCCTGCCCGCCGCCGCGGCCACCCGTCGCGCCGAACTGCCGTTCTGGCGGAGGATGGCCGGTGATGCAGACGATGCCGCGGGCACGCTGCCCAAGGCGCGCGCGCTCGATCCGCTGCGCGACACCATGGCCACCCGCCGCAACCTCGGCCTGCGCCTGGACAGCGCCAGCACGGCCGTGCTGCTGACCCGCGCGGTGGAGCGCATCCGGGGCCGGGTCAACGATGTGCTGCTCACCGCCTTCGCGCTGGCGCTCTGCGATTGGCGCGCGCGGCGCGGCGGCTCGGGCGACGCGGTCCGCATCGAACTGGAAGGCCATGGCCGCGAGCAGGTCGCGGCCGGCGCCGGCGCGCGCACCTTCGACCTCTCGCGCACCGTCGGCTGGTTCACCAGCCAGTTCCCGCTGTGCCTCGACCTGCACGGCATCGACCGCGCCGCGGCGCTGGAAGGCGGCCCTGCGCTGGAGCGCGCGCTGCTCGCCGTGAAGGAGCAGCTGCGCGCCTTGCCGGACAACGGTATCGGTTACGGCCTGCTGCGCCACCTGGACGAGACCGGCCGCGAGATCCTGTCCGCGCACGCACCGATCGACATCGGCTTCAATTACCTCGGCCGGTTCGCCGTGGGCGGAGGCGGCACCCGGCGCGACTGGATGCCGGCCGGCGAGGTGCTGGGCGGCAGCGACGATGCCGATCGCGGCCTGGCCCACGCGCTGGCGCTGAACGCCACCACGGAGGACGGCCCCGAGGGGCCGGTCCTGTGCGCCGACTGGAGCTGGGCGGACGGGCTGTTCGACGAGGCGGCGGTCGCCGATCTCGGCGCGACCTGGTTCCGGACGCTGCGCGCGATCGCCCGTACCGTGGCCGACGCCCCTGCGGGCGAACGCCTGCTCACGCCCTCCGATGTCCCGCTGCTGTCGCTCGGCCAGCCCGCGCTGGATGCGCTGCGCGCCCGCGTCCCCGACCTGCAGGATCTGCTGCCGCTCTCGCCGCTGCAGCACGGCTTCCTGTTCCACGCCCTCTACGACGCCGACAGCGGCGCGGACGACAGCTACCTGGTCCAGCTCGCCTTCACCCTCGACGGGCCGCTGGAACCGGCGCGGCTCCGGCGCGCCATCGCCGCGCTGCTGCAGCGCCACGACAACCTGCGCGCGGCCTTCCTGCATCACGGCCTGGATGTGCCCGTGCAGGCCATTCCGCGAACGGTCGCGACCCCGCTGCGGCAGCTCCGCGTGGGCGACGAAGACGCACTGCAGGCCGTGCTCGAAGAGGATCGGCGCGACCGCTTCGATCTGGAGGTCGGGCCGATGCTGCGCTTCCTGCTGGTGGAGGACAGCCGCGGCGGGCCGCACGGCGCACGCCATCATCTGGTGTTCACCAGCTACCACATCCTGCTCGACGGCTGGTCGTCGCCCCTGCTGCTGCAGGATCTGTTCGCGCTGTATGCCGCGGACGGCGACGCCGGCGCGCTGCCGCCGGTGCCACCCTACCGCGACTATCTGCGCTGGCTGCACGATCGCGACCCGGCCGATGCGCGACGCGCATGGACCCGGGCGCTGGAAGGTCTGGACGGGCCCACGCGCATCGCGCCGGTCTCCGTGGGCCGACGCGCACCGAGCGGATGGGACACCGAACTGCCCACTGCGCTCGGCGATGCGGCCGAGGTCTTCGCCCGGGCCCGCGGCCTGACCGTCAACACCCTCTTCCAGGCGGCCTGGGCGGTGGTGCTGGGCCAGGCCACAGGCCGCGACGACGTGGTCTTCGGGGCCACGGTGTCGGGCCGCCCGCCGGAGGTGCACGGCATCGAGGGCATGGTCGGCCTGTTCATCAACACCGTGCCGCTGCGCGTGCGCCTGGCCCCCTCCGAGACCGTCGACGCCCTGCTGGCGCGGCTGCAGCGCGAGCAGGCCGACCTGCTCGAGCACCAGCATCTGCCGCTGGCCGACGTGCAGGGCTGTGCGGGGGTAGGCGAGCTGTTCGACACACTGCTGGTGTTCGAGAACTATCCGGTGGAGGCGGACGGCCTGGCGGGCGGCGACGCGCGCCTGCACACGCAGGTGCTGGTCAATCACGGCAGCGCCGCCACCCACTATCCGCTCGGGCTGTCGATCGTGCCGGGGACGCGCATGCGCATCCACGCGAGCCATCGCGCGGATCTGCTTCCCACGGCGCGGGTGGTGACACTGGTCGCCGGCCTGATCGCCGTGGTCGAGCGCATGCTGGCCGCGCCCGACGCCAGGGTCGCCACGCTGGACCCGCTGCCCGGCGGTCAGCGCGAGACGCTGGGTGCGTGGCAGGCGCCGCCGGCATGCGACTCGGCCCTCGATCAGGCGCCTGTCCCCGCCGACGCCACCCTGGTCGATCTGTTCGACGCACAGGCCGCGCGCACGCCATCGCGCAATGCCCTGCTGTTCCATGGCGGGGCCATCGACTACGCCACCCTGCAGCGCCGGAGCGATGCCGTCGCCCGCCGGCTGCACGCAGCCGGCGCAGGCCGCGGCAGCGTGGTCGGCCTGTGCCTGCCGCGTTCGCCGCAGGCGGCCATCGGCCTTCTGGGCATCCTCAAGGCCGGCGCGGCCTATCTGCCGCTCGACCCGGACTACCCGGCGGCGCGTCTGCAACTGATGCTGGACGACGCACACCCGGGTCTGATCCTGACCCGCGAGGCGCTGCTCGCGCGTCTGCCCGCCCGTACCGCCACGGTGCTGACGCTCGACGACGATGACTGGAGCGCGTCGCTCGACGGCGGCGGCGCCCTTCCGCCGCTGCCCGCGCACGCACGCCCGCGTCCGCAGGACGCCGCCTATGTGCTCTACACCTCCGGTTCGACCGGACGGCCGAAGGGTGTGGTCGGTACCCATCGCCTGGTCGCGGACCGGCTGCGCCGCGATCGCGGCGACGCCCCGCGCCATGCGGACGGCGAGGTGTACGCGCAGAAGACCACGGTCAACTTCATCGACGTGCTGTGGGAACTGGGCATGCCGCTGATCCGCGGCGACCGTGTGCTGGTGCTGGATGCGGAGGCCGCCACCGATCCGCGCAGGATGATCGATGCACTGGCCACTGGCGGCGCGACCCGACTGGTCCTGGTGCCTTCCCTGCTGCGTGCCCTGCTGGACGCGGCGCCCGACCTCGGCCGTCGCCTGCCGGCCCTGCGTTACTGGTCCTGCAGCGGCGAGCCGCTGGACCATGCGCTGGCGGAACGTTTCCGCGCCGCCGCGCCGGACGCCACGCTCTACAACGTCTACGGCACCTCGGAGTTCTGGGACGTCAGCTGGCATGCCACCCGCAGCGACGACCCGGGTGCGCACGGCGTGCCGTTCGGGGAGACCATCCCGGGCATGCGGGTGCACGTGCTGGACCGTTGGCTGCGCGAGGTGCCTGTCGGGTGCGCGGGCGAGCTGTACATCGGCGGCGATGCCCTCGCCCGTGGGTATCTGGCCCGCCCGGGCCTGACCGCGGAACGGTTCGTCGCCGCGCCCGGTGGAGGGCGCCTGTACCGCTCCGGCGACCTGGTGCGCTGGCGCGAGGACGGCCAGCTGGAGTTCCTCGGCCGTGGCGACCAGCAGGTGAAGATCCGCGGCTTCCGCATCGAACCGGGCGAGATCGAAGCGGTGCTGCTGGAGCAGACCGGCGTCGCCCGGGCCACCGTCTCGGTGCAGACCCCGCGTCCGGGCCTGCAGCAGCTGGTGGCCTATGTGGTCGCCGGCGAAGACGCCCAGCCCGACCCGGATGCGCTGCGCCGCGCGGCGATGGCCCGCCTTCCCGCGCACATGGTGCCGTCGGCCTGCGTGGTGCTGCCGGCACTGCCGCTGCTGCCCAACGGCAAGATCGACCGCCGGGCCCTGCCGGCGGTGGAGATCGCCGGAACGCGTGCGCCGCGGACGCCGCAGGAACGGATGCTCTGCGAGCTGTTCGCGCAGACCCTGGGCTTGGACCTGGTCGGCGCCGAGGACGACTTCTTCGAACTGGGCGGCCATTCGCTGCTGGTGCCGCCGCTGCTCGACCGCATCGCGTCGGCGTGTGGCGTGGAGGTGTCCACCCGGCTGCTGTTCGAAGCGCCCACACCGGCGCAGCTGGCGATGCGTCTGAGCGACCCGCTGCGCGGGCTGTCGGGCTTCGACCGCGTGCTCCCGGTCCGCGCCGCGGGCACGTTGCCGCCACTGTTCTGCCTGCCGCCTGCCGGCGGACTGGGCTGGTGGTATGCGGGCCTGGCCAGGCATCTCGCACCGCAGCGGCCGGTGTTCGCGCTGCAGTGCACCAGCTTCACGGCCGGCCCCGAGCACGCCGCGGACATCGAACAGGCCTCGATGGAAGCCGTGGCGGAGGCCTGCGTGGCCGACATCCTGCGGCTGCAGCCGGAAGGTCCGTACCACCTGCTCGGCTGGTCCTACGGCGGCACACTGGCGATGGAAATCGCCCTGCGCCTGCGCGAGCGTGGCGCCGATGTCGCGACCCTGGCGCTGCTCGACAGTTATCTGCTGGCGGCGGTACCGGGCTTCGACGCGCAGCGCAACCGCAAGCCCGAGGCCCTGGTGCTGCACGAGTTCATCGCCTTCGCCAACGGCCAGGACGAGGGCCAGGACGACGATGGCCATCCGGCCCACCACGACCCGGCGGCGCAGCCCGACTACGAGGCAGCGGTCCACGCTCTGCGCCGCAGCGTGTACGCCGGCCTCGACGCCACCCACCTGCGTCGTCTGGTGCGCAACACCATCGCCGATGTCGAGCGTCTGGGCCGCTACCTGCCGCGGCGCCCCTACGACGGCGACCTGATCTACTTCGCCGCCGGCGAAGCGCCGCCGGATGCGCCGGGCGTGATGCAGTTCCGTCCCTGGGTGACCGGGGATGTGCGGGCCTACACCATCGCCTGCCGCCATGAACGGATGACACAGGCCAAGCCGCTGGCCGACATCGGCACCCTGCTGGCCAGGGAGCATGCGCTGTGAACGCATGTCGCGTGCACCGTCCCCATGGCCGCACCGGCGGAGTCCATGCGGGAATCCCGAACGTGCGGCCCGCGCCCGCAGGGCCGATGCCCTCCTCGCCACGCCGCAAACGGCATGGCGTCCTGCGTGCAGGCCGCGCGACGTCGCCGGCCGACGCTCCCCTCGTCGCCATCCGCACGGCCCGCTCGGCCCACGCCACCACCTCCACGGCAGCCACGTCCTCCCCATGAGCCAGCCCACTCCACGCAAAACCCTCCCTCTGGCCGGCCGCGGCTGGTCCGAGCTGGAGCCCGCACTGCAGGCGCTGCGCAGCGACGACGTCGACTGGCGGGCCGGGCGCACGCCGCTGCACGTCTACCACGCCGGCGAGGAGACGCTGGACGTCGCGCGCCGTGCCTACGCGATGTTCATCACCGAGAACGCGTTGGCGTCTGCCGCCTTCCCCAGCCTGGCGCGGATGCAGCGGGACTTGGTGGACATCGCACTGTCGCTGCTCGGCGGCGGCCCGGAGGCCGGGGGCACACTCACCTCCGGCGGCACCGAAAGCATCCTGCTCGCCACGCGCAGCGCCCTGCAGAGCTTCCGCGCCCGGGGCCGGCATCTGCATCCCGGCGCGCAGCCGCACCTGCTGCTCCCGTCCAGCGCCCATCCGGCCTGGGACAAGGCCGCCGAGCTCATGGGGCTGGATACCATCCGGATCGCGCTGGATGCCGACTGGCGCGCGGACATCGCCACCTTCGCCGCGCATCTGCGCGACGACACGGTACTGGCAGTCGCCTCCGCGCCGTCACTGCCGTTCGGCATGATCGACCCGGTCGAAGCCATGGCCGACTGCGCGGCGGCGCGCGGGGTCTGGCTGCACGTGGACGCCTGCATCGGCGGATTCCTCGCCCCGCATGTGGCCGCCCTGCGCGGCGGCGTGCCGGCCTTCGATCTGTCGATCCCCGGCGTGCGCTCCCTGTCCGCCGACCTGCACAAGTTCGGCTACACGCCCAAGGGCGCATCGGTCGTGCTGTACCGCGACGACGCCGACCGCCTCCACGGCTTCGCCCACGATGCGTGGCCCAAGGGCATGTACCGCACCGAGACACTGGGCGGCACGCGCCCCGGCGGCGCCATCGCCGCCGCCTGGGCGGTGATGCATCATCTTGGCGAGGAGGGGTATCGCCGTCTTGCCGAACGCGCGATGTCGGCCCGCGACCGCCTGCTGGCGGGCATCGAAGCCACGCCCGGCCTGCGCGTGCTCGGGGCGCCGCCGCTCAGCGTGATCGCCTTCACCGCAGACGCGACCGTCGCCGGCGCGCCCGATATCCACGCCGTGGGGGATGCGCTCGCCGGACGCGGCTGGTATGTCAGCCGCCTGTCCGCACCCGCCGCCCTGCACATGACCGTGACCGCCAACCATGGGCAGATGGTCGAGCCCTGGCTGGCCGACCTGGCCGCGTCCATGGCCGAAGCCGGACAGCACAGCAGCGAGGCCCCGTCCAGACTGATCGAGACCTACTGACACCGCATCCGCATCGCTCCACCGCGCATCTCCGCGCCTCCGGCCTCCTCGGCCATCCCTCCGGGCCGGCTGTGCGCAACCGCATCGCTTCGTGTATCCCCATCCACATCCATCCACCCTGGAGTTCGCATGAGCAATCCCTTCGACGACAACGACGGCACCTTCCTGGTCCTGGTGAACGACGAGAACCAGCATTCGCTGTGGCCCGAGTTCGCGGAAGTCCCCGCCGGCTGGCGCACGGTCCACGGCCCGGCCGCACGCCAGGACTGCCTGGACTACATCGAGCGCCACTGGACCGACATGCGTCCGGCCAGTCTGGTGCGTGCAGAACGCGAGGCCGACGGCCTCAAGGACTGAATCGGCGCCGCGAGCGCGTCCGTGCACGCCGCCCCCGCGGGCGGCGGAGCGGCCGTGCGCGTTCTATCGCCTTAAGGCCGGGCCCTCGGGCCGACGCCCACCGCGACCGCACCGTGCCGGCCGCTCGCGGAACCCCGGTGTGTCCCCCGCCATGCCAACGCGCCTGCCCGGAGCGCCGTCCACGCACTCCGGGAGGGTGCGGATGCGGGCGGGGGCTTCGGATGCGGCGCGGGGTGCGTCGATCAAGGGCGACCCGACCCTGGCCCGATCCACCATCCCGCCGGACGTCGGCCCTGCGCGGCACGCGGCCCTCAGGCCGCTTCCCGGTGCACCACGACCAGTTGCACAGCGTCGCCGCCGCGCCAGTCGTCGGGCTGCAGGCGGTAGGCGATGCGCAGCCGCGCGGGCGGCGCCTCGCCCTGCCAGCCACCGAAGTGGATCGCATCCACGCACTGCGGGCTGCCCTGCCAGGCCAGCTCCAGCTTGAGGTGCTGCGTGCCGATCGGGCGCCAGCTCTGCACGTCGAACACGCCATCGAACAGCGGCTCGGGAAAGGCCTGCCCCCAGGGCCCGCCGTCGCGCAGCGCGCGCGCGGTCTGCGCGTTGCAGGCGAGCGGCAGGATCTCGCCGTCGCTGAGCAGGATGTCTTCGAGCATGTCCTCGCTGAGCAGTTCGGCGGCCGCCTGCGCGAAGGCACGCTGGAAGCGCGGCAGCGCCTCCAGGGACAGGCTGAGGCCCGCGGCCATCGCATGCCCGCCGAATTTCTCGATCAGGCCGGGGTGGCGCGCATCGACCATCGCGAGCGCATCGCGGATGTGGAAGCCGGCGATGGAGCGCGCCGAACCACGCAGGCGGTCGCTGCCGGGTTCGCTCGGCGCGAAGGCGATGGTGGGTCGATGGGCGCGTTCCTTGATCTTGGACGCCACCAGACCGACCACGCCGGGGTGCCAGTCCTCGCGGTACAGGCAGATGCCGGCGGCGCTGCGGTCCACGCCCTCGCCCAGCGCCTGCAGCGCGTGCTCGGCTTCCTCGACCATCTGCTGCTGCACGCCGCGGCGCTCGGCGTTGATGCCGTCCAGCACGTCGGCCAGCTCGCGCGCGCGGCGCGGGTCGTCGCAGAGCAGGCATTCGATGCCCAGCGCCATGTCTTCCAGGCGGCCGGCGGCGTTGATCCGGGGCGCCAGCGCGAATCCGATGTCGGCGGAGGTGAGCGCCTGCTCGCTGCGACGCGCGACCTCGATCAGCGCACGCAGCCCCGCGCAGCCGCGTCCGGCGCGCAGCCGGCGCAGGCCCGCGGCGACGAGCGCCCGGTTGTTGGTGTCCAGCGGCACCAGGTCGGCCACCGTGCCCACCGCGACCAGGTCGAGCAGCTGCGGCAGGTCGGGCGCCTGCCCTTCCGCGAACGCACCCGCCTCGCGCAGGCGCCGGCGCAGGGCCAGCAGCACGTAGAACATCACCCCGACACCGGCCAACGACTTGCTGGGGAAGGTATCGCCCGGGAGATTCGGGTCGACCACCACATCCGCCGGCGGCAGGGTGTCGCCGGGCAGATGATGGTCGGTCACCAGCACCTGCCAGCCGCGCGCCTTGGCCGCGGCGACGCCGGCATGGCAGGCGATGCCATGGTCCACGGTAACCAGCAGCTCGGGCCGCATCGGCTCCAGCGACTCCACCAGCGCGGGCGACAGGCCGTAGCCGTGGATCATCCGGTGCGGCACCGCGTAGGACACCTGCCGCGCGCCGAGCATGCGCAGGCCACGCACCGCCACCGCACAGGCGGTCGCGCCGTCGCAGTCGAAATCGCCGACCACCACGATGTGCCGGTCGCCGGCGATGGCCTCCTGCAGCAGGGCCGCGGCGGCATCGCTGTGGGCCAGCGCGTCGGGCGGCAGCAGGCAGCGCAGCGACGGCTGGGCGTCTTCGTGACGGAGCGCGCCGCGGGCGGCATAGACATGACGCAGCAGCGACGGGACCTCGTCGGGCCACGCGGCGGGGTCGGGCACGACCGGCGCGCGGCGGCGGATGCTGCGCAGACTCACGGCGCGGCCGGCAAGACGACGGCGGTGTGGACGTGCTGCTCGAAGCGCAGGCGCACGGTCATGCGGACGGTGTCCACGGCCGCCGCCAGACGCGGAGGCGATGCCCGCGCCGCAGGGCCACGCTGCGGCCGTCGCAGGCATCCAGTTCCACCTGCGCGAATGCGCCGCTGCGCAGGCCGGCGAGCGCCGGCAGCAGCCAGTCGCGCTGCAGTGCGGCGAGATCACGCACGTGCGACAGGTCGACCAGCCCGGCCGCGACGCCCTCGCCCGCGGTGACCGACGACAGCTCCTCAAGACGCGTCGGCAGGGCCGTGGTGCTGGCGCCGGCGGCGTGGGCCAGCGCGTCGAGGATCTCGTCGTCGGTCGACACCTGGGCGAACCCGCCGCGGACGACCGTGGGCAGCGTGCCGGCGCCCCAGAACCACAGCACGTTCACCGGCGCCTGCCCGCGCGCGATGCGCACGGCGTTCTGCGGATGGTTGTGCAGGGTGATCTCGACCTCGCTGGACAGCGCGCGCCAGCGCCGGCCGGCATCGCCCTGCGGCTGATGCTCGAACAGGTCCTCGCCCAGCGCCTGCTCCGGCTCGCTGAAGACCGGCACGGTGGCGCCGGGCTGCAGGCGCAGGTACCAGCGATCCGGCACCGGTGCGTCCAGGGCCATGCCGGCATCGCCGAACAGCGGGCGCAGTGCGGGCAGGAACGCCTGCACGTCCTCGCGCGTCAACGCGAGCGCGCGGCCGTAGGCGAGCAGACGCGCGCCGTTGATGTCGGCACGCGCATGCGCCGGGTCGGCGCGCAGCCACAGATCCGTGCCGGCATCGCCGGTATCGCGCTGGCGCGTGAGTGCGGCAGGCGCATCGTGCGCGGGCACGCACGCGAAGGCGCGCGCACGCTGCGCAGGACGGCCGGCATCGGCGGTGCCGGCATCGCCCCGTCCGAGCGCACGGGCGACTTCGGGCGACAACGACTGCCGGCCGAAATCCGCCCAGGCGGGCAGCAACAGGCGCAGGGTGCGGGCGGCCATGCCGGAGCCTTCAGTCGACGTAGGACACTTCGATGATGTCGTACTCGCGCGTGCCCCCCGGTGCTTCCAGCACCACGCTGTCGCCCGCGTGTTTGCCGATCAGCGCACGTGCGAGCGGCGAGGAGATCGCGATCAGGTTCAGCTTGATGTCGGCCTCGAGGTCGCCGACGATCTGGTAGCGCTTCTCCTCGTCGGTCTCGACATCGGCCAGCAGCACCGTGGCGCCGAACACCACGCGGTCGCCGGCATTCAGGCGCCCGATGTCGATCACGTCGGCATGCGAGAGCTCGGCTTCCAGCTGCTTGATGCGGCCTTCGATGAAGCCCTGCTGCTCGCGCGCGGCGTGGTACTCGGCGTTTTCCTTCAGGTCGCCGTGCGCGCGGGCTTCGGCGATGGCGTTGATGACGGCCGGACGCTGGACCGACTTCAACTGTTCGAGTTCGGCGCGCAGACGCTGCGCGCCCTTCATGGTCATGGGTGCTCTCATGAGGCTTCCGTTACTGTCCTGTTCCTGATGAAGGATGCTGATGAGGATCCCGATGGGGATCCTGTCGACGGTCCTGGTGGTGATGTGGGCGATGCGATGTCTACGACGACTTCCGGCGCAGTTCCCGGTGCAGCTGCTGCAGCGACCACACCGGGCCGGCGCCGCGGTACGGAAGCGAATGCAGCAGCGCCTTGGCGCCGGACAGCGTCGTGGAATAGGTGACGCGGTGCTGCAGCGCCTCGCGGCGGATCGAGAACGAGTCGGCGATGGCCTGCTTGCCCTCGGTGGTGTTGACGATGTACACGATCTCGCCGTTCTTGATCAGATCGACGATGTGCGGACGGCCTTCCACCACCTTGTTGACGATCTCGCACTCGATGCCGCGCTCCTCCAGCCACGCGGCGGTGCCGCGGGTGGCGACGATGCTGTAGCCGCGCGCCAGCAGTTCGCGGGCGATCGGAAGCGCGCGTTCCTTGTCCGGGTCGCGCACCGAGATGAAGACCTTGCCGGTGGCCGGTGCGCGGATGCCGCCCGCCTCCTGCGCGCGCGCGAACGCGGCGCCGAAGTGGTGCCCCACGCCCATCACCTCGCCGGTGGAGCGCATTTCCGGGCCGAGGATGGGATCGACGTTCTGGAACTTGGCGAACGGGAAGATCGCTTCCTTCACCGAGTAGTAGTGCGGCACCACTTCCTCGGTCGCGTCCTGCTCGGCCAGGGTCTTGCCGGCCATGCAGCGCGCGGCGATCTTGGCCAGCGGCACGCCGGTCGCCTTCGACACGAAGGGCACCGTGCGCGAGGCACGCGGGTTCACTTCGAGCAGGAAGACGGTGTCGGTGCCGTCGGCCTCGGTCTGGATGGCGAACTGGGTGTTCATCAGCCCGACCACGTTCAGCGCCTTCGCCAGCGCGCGCACCTGGTCGCGCAGGCGCGCCTGGGTGGCGGCCGAGAGCGAATACGGCGGCAGCGAGCACGAGGAATCGCCGGAATGCACGCCGGCCTCCTCGATGTGCTCCATCACGCCGCCGATCAGCACGTTGCCGTCCCTGTCGGCGATGATGTCGACGTCGACCTCGACCGCGTGGTCGAGGAAGCGGTCGAGCAGCACCGGCGAATCGTTCGAGACCTGCACCGCATCCCGGACGTAGCGCGCGAGGTCCGCGTCGGAGTAGACGATTTCCATCGCGCGCCCGCCGAGCACGTAGCTCGGGCGCACCACCAGCGGGTAGCCGATTTCGCGCGCCAGCGCGAGCGCCTCGTCGGCGTTGCGCGCGGTGCGGTTGGGCGGCTGCTTCAGGCCGAGATCGTCGACCAGTTTCTGGAAGCGCTCGCGGTCTTCGGCCAGATCGATCGAGTCCGGCGACGTGCCGATCACCGGCACGCCGTTGGCTTCCAGCGCCTGCGCCAGCTTCAGCGGGGTCTGGCCGCCGAACTGCACGATCACGCCCTTCGGCTTCTCCAGCTCGACGATCTCCAGCACGTCCTCGAGCGTCAGCGGCTCGAAATACAGGCGGTCGGACGTGTCGTAGTCGGTGGAGACCGTCTCCGGGTTGCAGTTGACCATGATGGTCTCGTAGCCGTCCTCGCGCAGGGCGAGCGAGGCATGCACGCAGCAGTAATCGAACTCGATGCCCTGGCCGATGCGGTTGGGGCCGCCGCCGAGCACCATGATCTTGTCGCGCTGCGTGGGCGCGGCTTCGCATTCGTCCTCGTAGGTCGAATACAGATAGGCGGTGGTGGTGGCGAACTCGGCCGCGCAGGAGTCCACGCGCTTGTACACCGGGCGCACGCCGAAGGCCTTGCGCAGGGCGCGCACCGCCGCCTCGTTGGTACCGGCCAGCTGCGCCAGGCGCGCATCGGAAAAGCCCTTGCGCTTGAGCATGCGCAGGCGCTTCGCGTCGAGCGCGTCGATGCCGGCCTCGGCGACTTCGCGTTCCAGCGCCACCAGCTCCTCGATCTGGTCGAGGAACCACGGGTCGACGAAGGACAGCGCGAACACCTCCTCCACGCTCATCCCGGCGCGGAACGCGTCGGCCAGGTAGAACATGCGCTCCGGGCCGGCTTCCTTGACCTCGCGGCGCAGACGCACCAGGTCTTCTTCGCTGGAGAGATCCAGCGCGGTCGGGTCCAGGCCGGTCTTGCCGGTCTCCAGGCCGCGCAGCGCCTTCTGCAGCGACTCCTGGAAGGTGCGGCCGATCGCCATCACCTCGCCCACCGACTTCATCTGCGTGGTCAGGCGCGCGTCGGCGGCCGGGAATTTCTCGAACGCGAAGCGCGGGATCTTGGTGACGACGTAGTCGATGCTCGGCTCGAACGAGGCCGGGGTGAGCCCGCCGGTGATCTCGTTCTTCAGCTCGTCCAGCGTGTAGCCCACGGCCAGCTTGGCCGCCACCTTGGCGATCGGGAAGCCGGTGGCCTTGGAGGCCAGCGCCGAGGACCGCGACACGCGCGGATTCATCTCGATCACCACCACCCGGCCGTCCTGCGCGTTGATGCCGAACTGCACGTTCGAACCGCCGGTGTCCACGCCGATCTTGCGCAGCACCGCGAGGCTGGCGTCGCGCAGGCGCTGGTATTCCTTGTCGGTGAGCGTCTGCGCCGGGGCGACGGTGATGCTGTCGCCGGTGTGCACGCCCATCGGGTCGAGATTCTCGATGGAGCAGACGATGATGCAGTTGTCCGCCGTGTCGCGGACCACTTCCATCTCGAACTCCTTCCAGCCCAGCACCGATTCCTCGATCAGCACCTCGTGCACGGGCGAGAGGTCGAGGCCGCGTTTGGCGATCTCCTCGAATTCCTGGCGGTTGTAGGCGATGCCGCCGCCGGTGCCGCCGAGGGTGAAGCTGGGACGGATGATGGTGGGGTAGCCCACCTTCGCCTGGATCTCCAGCGCCTGCTCGAAGGTCCTGGCGACCTCGGCCTTCGGGCATTCCAGGCCGATCTCCTGCATCGCCACGCGGAACAGCTCGCGGTCCTCGGCCATGCGGATGGCTTCGCGCGAGGCGCCGATCAGCTCGACGCCGTACTTCTCCAGCACGCCGTTGTCGGCCAGATCAAGCGCGCAGTTCAGCGCGGTCTGTCCGCCCATCGTCGGCAGCAGAGCGTCGGGCCTTTCCTTGGCGATGATCTTCTCGAGCATCGTCCAGTTGATCGGCTCGATGTAGACCGCGTCGGCCATCTCCGGGTCGGTCATGATGGTCGCCGGGTTGCTGTTGACCAGCACCACCCGGTACCCCTCGTCGCGCAGCGCCTTGCAGGCCTGGGCGCCGGAGTAGTCGAATTCACAGGCCTGACCGATCACGATCGGGCCGGCGCCGATGATGAGGACGGTCTGGATGTCGGTGCGCTTGGGCATGTTCTCTCTCTGTGGCGCCCGGCCGTTGCCGGGTGAAGCCCGGCAGGGCCGGGCACGGTGTCAGTACAGGCGGTCGCGCCAGCGCTCTGGCGGCAACCAGGTGATGCGATCCGGATCGCCGGCGTCGACATCGCCCTCCGCGACCGCGGCGTCGATGGCGGCGCGCATCCCGCTCCAATTCCGCGCATCCGCGCCGATGCGCGCGCCGATGCGGTTGTTGTGCGCATCCATCGCACGGGCCGCGTCGCCGCGGCCGTCGTCCTCCATCACGCGTGTGACCCAGTCCACCCAGCGCGGCGAACCGGTGTAGGCGACGATCGCGCTGGCCAGGCTGTGGCGGTAGGCATCCAGCGGGCCGTGACGGCCGCCCGGCAACCCACTGTCCAGCACGATGGCGTAGGTGGTACCGAGCACGAACGCCGGATACGCCGCCAGCGCCGCTGCCGCGAGCATCGCGCGCCGCCAGGACACCGACAGGCGCGGACGCAGCCGCCCGGGAGGTCGCGACGGCGCGGCGTGGGCGTTCACCGACCCGACGCGCTCACTCGAACAGCACGGAAGCGGGCACTTCGCAGCGGCCCATCGCCTTCAGCATCACCTTGGTGGCGAGATCCGCGCCCGCGGCTTCGCCGGCGTTCTCGTTCTCCTCGGCGCTGCGCTCGTGATCGAAGGCATTGCCGATGCCGGCCAGACGGCGCAGCGGGGCGTGATCCGGGCTGGTCATGAAGCTCATGAACGCGGCGAGCTGCTCGGGCGAGGCCTCGCCCATCAGCGCGTTCTGGTCCACCGGAACGCCGGTGCGCTCCTGCTCCACGCCGGCCATCATCAGTTTGCCCATCATCATCGCGGCGCCCTCGTCGAGCACGCGGATGTCCTGTTCCAGCAGGGACGGATTGCGCTTGACGTACTCGGCGGCATCCTCGCGCTTGACGCGGCGATAGCCGTCGGCACTGAGCTCGCGCCGCAGGCAGGCCAGTTGCCTGGAGGTGACCGCGTCGGGCTTTTCGTGCATCGGCCAGTTCGGCTCTGCATCCGCCAGCGTTTCGAAGATGGCGCCCAGCGGGATGGCCCGCACGACCAGATCGGCCAGACGGTCCACCTGGGGGTCGCTGCCGGGCTTCGCGGACTTGGCAGTCTTGGCCGGCGCCGTGTCGGCGGGAGCGGCGGCGATGACCGCGCCCGCGGCCAGCGACAGCGCCGCACTGAACAGGAATGCGGCCGACAGCCGGCGGACACGGTTGGGCGAGCGGGCGATGCGCATGGCGGGTCTCCAGACGGAAAGCAGACGGAAAGGCAGGGCGCTCACTGCGCCGAAGCCCGGATGAGATCGACGAAGCGATCGAACAGCGGCGCCACATCGTGCGGGCCGGGGCTGGCCTCGGGATGGCCCTGGAACGAGAACGCCGGCGCATCGGTCAGGGCGATGCCCTGGTTGCTGCCGTCGAACAGCGAGCGATGGGTGACCCGCACATTGGCCGGCAGCGTCTCCTCGTCCACAGCGAACCCATGGTTCTGCGAGGTGATCATCACCCGGCCGCTGTCCAGGTCGATGACCGGGTGGTTGGCGCCGTGGTGGCCGAACTTCATCTTGAGCGTCCGCGCACCCGCGGCCAGGCCCAGCAACTGGTGACCGAGGCAGATGCCGAAGGTCGGCACCTTCTTCTCGATCAGGCCACGGATGGCGTCGATGGCGTAATCGCAGGGCGCCGGGTCGCCGGGGCCGTTGGACAGGAACACGCCGGCGGGTTCCAGCGCCATGACCTCGGCCAGCGGCGTCTTCGCCGGGACCACGGTCACATCGCAGCCGCGCTCGGCCAGCATGCGCAGGATGTTGCGCTTCACGCCGAAGTCGTAGGCGACCACGCGGTATTTGGGCTCGGCGTCGACGAAGGCGTTGCGGTCGAGATCGAGCTGGCCTTCGTGCCAGGGGTAGCGCTCGGCCGTGCTGACCACCTGCGCCAGATCCATGCCCGTCAGGCCGGGGAACTTGCGTGCGGCTTCGAGCGCGCGGTCGACGTCGATGCCCTCGCCCGCCATCAGCGCGCCATTCTGGGCACCGCGGTCGCGCAGCAGGCGGGTCAGCCTGCGGGTGTCGATGTCGGCGATGGCGACGATGCCGCGCGCCCGGAGCCATTCGGGCAGCGCCACCTGGCTGCGCCAGTTGCTGGGACGACGCGGCACGTCGCGCACGATCAGGCCGGCGGCCCAGACCTGCGCCGCCTCGTCGTCGAGGTCGGTGCAGCCGGTGTTGCCGATGTGCGGATAGGTCAGGGTGACCAGTTGCCGGGCGTAGGACGGGTCGGTCAGGATTTCCTGGTAGCCGGTCAGCGCGGTATTGAAAACGACTTCACCGACGGACAGGCCGGTCGCGCCGACGGAAATGCCCTCGAATACGGTGCCGTCTTCGAGGACCAGGATGGCAGGTTCGGTCACAGGCTTCGCCTAGTTCGGGTTGCAAAAAGCCTCGGACGCGGCGGTATTCCGGTCCGGGGCGTGAGGGATTCAGGCGAGCGGGAATTGTACCGGTCGCGGCCTCCCGGCGCCAGCATCCGCCCGGGCCGGCGGACGTGTCGGGAAACCGTCCGCGGGCCGACACGTTGCTTCACACCGCGACCGCGCGCTCCTGCATGACGGCGGTCACGCTTGTGCCGCACTGCCTGAATGAGCGCCGATCACACCGCCGAGGCGTCCGCCAGGACCCGCCCGATGCCGCTGCGGTCGATCTCCAACGCCGCCGCGGCCAGTGCCGCGCGGTCCTGCACAGGGTCGAAGCCGAAACGGAAATGCACGTCGCCCGCCGGCGTGCGCAGCGAATGCAGCGACGCCAGGCTGATGCCGTGACGCTCGAAGACCGCCAGCAGCGCGCGCAGCGAGCCGGCGCGGTCTTCGGGCAGATGCACGCTGAGTGCGGGCCGATCGAGCAGATCGGCGAGCAGATGGCCCACGCGCTCGAAGGTGGCGTTGCCGGCGGCCAGCGACGGCGCGCCGAAGGCCTCGCGGTTGCGGGCCAGGAAGCGCTCGCGGAATTCCTCTCGCGCGGAGGCATCGCCGCGTGCCACCAGCGCGCGCAGTGCGGCCAGCTCGGCGCTGAGCGTGTCCAGCACCTCGGGCACGTGCGGGTTCTCGAACTGGATGTCTTCGTAGATGCGCGGGTTGAGCGACAGGATGCGCGCGGCCATGGCGTGGTCCAGCTCGAAGGACGCGGTGCGCACCGCCAGCAGCGCGTCCAGGCCGCCGGAGGCACCGGCGCAGGCGGCCAGGGTGCCGGCCTGGGCGAGATGTCCTGCATGCACCATGGCCTGCACCAGCGCCATCGCGCGGTCGTGGGCTTCCGGGTCGACCCGCACGCATTCGGCCCGCAGCGCGGCCAGCAGGGCCTCGAACCAGGGCCGCCAGACGTCCAGCCGGGCCTCGCACACCGCCATCACCCTGCCCTTCAGGCTGGGCGCGGCCGGGGGCGCGGTCATCGGATGCAGGCCCCCCACCTCCGCGGCGGAACGCAGCATCGCCGCCACCGGCGCCTGCTTGATGGAGGTCACGTCCAGCCACAGGCGCCCGGCCTCGCGGCCGGCGGAGCGCACACGCCAGTCGTCGATCACCGCGGCCGTGGCCCCGATCGGCACCGAAAACAGCAGCACGTCGGCCTCGGCCAGCAGGCGCTCGGGTGGGTCGCTCGCGGGGTCGCACGGGTCGTGGCCCAGCGTATCCAAGCCCATGCGCATCTGGAAAAAACGCCGCAGCCAGCGTCCATAGACGCCTGCGCTGCCGACGATCCCGACGGTCGGTCGCCGCGGCGCGGGTTGCGGCGAGCACTGCACGCGTTCCTCCGCCATCGCTCAGCCCAGCAGATCGGCCAGCGCGTAGCGCCCGGGGGCGCGGCCCGGCAGGCGCGACGCCGCATGCAGCGCGCCGCGGGCGAAGATGTCGCGGTCGGTGGCGCGGTGGATCAGCTCGATGCGCTCCCCGGCGGTGGTGAACTGCACGGTGTGTTCGCCGACGATGTCGCCCGCTCGCAGGCTGGCGTAATGCGGTGCGGCGCCGCCGCGCTCGGCGGCCGCGCCGAGCGTGAGTGCGGTGCCCGAGGGCGCATCGCGTTTGCGGGTGTGATGCTGTTCGACGATGTCGCAATCCCAGCCGGGCAGCGCCGCGGCGGCGCGTTCGACCAGGGCGTGCAGCACCGCCACGCCCAGACTGAAGTTCGACGCCCACAGCACCGGCACGCCGGTCGCCGCCGCATCGAGCGCGGCGCGCTGCGCATCGTCGAGACCGGTGGTACCGGAAACGAACGCGCTGCCCCGGGCCACGCACAGGTCCAGCACCGGGTCGAAGCCCTCGGGCAGGCTGAAGTCGATGGCCACGTCGAATTCGGGCACGCCGGACAGCTCGCCCGCGGCGAAGCGCGGCACGCCGTCCACCACCCGCTGCGCCGGTTGCCCGCGCGACACCGCGGCGACCACCTGCACGTCGTCGCGTTCGGCGGCCAGACGCAGCAGGGCCTGGCCCATGCGCCCGCTGGCGCCGTGGATGAGCAGTCGGGTGGAGACGGACATGGCGACAGGCCTGAAGCGCGGGGGAGCCCAAGCATACCCTCGCGCACCGCGACGCCGACGCCTGCAGCCCGTCGCGCAAAAAAAGAACCCCGGCCGAAGCCGGGGTTCCAGCCCCTGACCGCCCGACCGTGAGCAGGCGGCTTCGGGATTCCGTGCGCGCCGCGGACAGCCACAGCGCCGTGTCGCGGCCAGGCCTTACGGCGTGGCGTTCAGCGTCCTGAGCGCATCGATGATGCCGGTGCCCATGGGCACCGCCGGCACCACGCCGAAGGGCTTGGTGTTGGCCTTGATGATCGACTCGCAGGTGGCCGGCAGGCAGTCGGTGCTCGGCTTGGAGTGCATCATCGCCACCAGGCCGGCGACGTGCGGCGCCGCCATCGAGGTGCCGCTGTAGTAAACGTAGTTGTCCGATGCCGGGATGGTGGTGCCGCTGTTCAGGGTCGAGGCGATCTGCACGCCCGGTGCGGAAACGTCCACACCGGTGCCGTAGTTGGAGAAGACGGCCTTGGCGCCCGCGGAGTCGGTGGCGCCGACCACGATGAGGCCCTGGCCCATGCAGCCGGCCGGCGTGAAGCCCGACACGTTGAGGTTGCTGTTGCCGGCCGCCACCACCACGGTGGTGCCGCGCGCCAGCGCGCCGTTGATCGCGACCTGCATGGCCGAGCTGGAGGTGCAGATGCTCTGGCCGCCCAGGCTCATGTTGATGACGCTGGCCCGATTGGCGCCCACGGCCGGCACGCCGGAGACGGTGCCGCCGGAGGACCAGGTGATGGCGTCGGCGATGTCGGCGAGCGTGCCGCCGCAACGGCCGAGCGCGCGCACAGCTAGGACGCGGGCGTTGAAGGCCATGCCGGCCACGCCGGTGGTGTTGTTGGTGCGCGCGGCCACGGTGCCCGCCACGTGCGTGCCGTGCCAGCTGGAGTTGCCGGCGGGCGAACCGGAGTAGCACTGGCCCGCGGTCGTCCAGTCGCCCGGATCCAGCGCGCTGCTGTCGCGGCCGTTGCCGTCGTTCGCGGTGAAGGTGTTGGAGATGAAGTCGTAGCCGTTGATGATGTTGGTACCCAGGTCGACATGCGGGCGGTAGCCGGTATCGATCACCGCGACGATCTTGCCGGCGCCGCGGAAACCCAGATCCCACGCCAGATTGGCGTTGGAGCCGCCGACGCCGCTCTGGAACCCGTACTGCAGGTTGTAGAACTGGTCGTTCGGGGTGAGCGTTGGGTACAGGCGGACGTTGGGTTCGACGTAGGCCACATCGGGATTCGCGGCGAGGCTGCGCATCAGCGCCTCGGATTCGGCCCGATCCAGTTTGCGGTCCGGCACCACCACATCCGCGCCGATGCCCAGCGTGCGCTCATGGCGCAGCGCGGACGGGGCCCGTGCCAGCGCTGCGGCCGCGGCACCGTTCACGGTGCGCAGCATGCGCTGCTTGTCGGTCCGCGCGGCGCTGCCATCGCGGAAGGTGACGATGAAGCCGTCGGAGGAATCGAAATTCTCCAGCCCGGAGGCGTTGAAACGGTCCTGGGCCGAGGCGGCGCCTGCGGCGAGGACACAGGAAACGGCGGCCGCCAGAGCCAGGCGGCGAGTCATGCGGTACGACATCTGTGAATCTCCATTTCGTTGATGACGCGATGAGTGGATGACCCCCCTGCACCCATCCGTGTGCGTCGCCGGCGTTCCTGCGCCGTACCGCCTACGCGATGGACTTCGCGGGTCCTGCGATGCCACCGGGAAGCGGCATCGGGGCGGAGCATTCGGCGGCCCGATGCGCTTGTAAATAGGCGGCCGGGAAATATTTCGGAACTGTGTAATCGCGCCCGCATTTAACGTGGAACCATGGCGCGGAAAGCCCAGCGTGGAACAGGTTTTGCCTGTTTTCACGGCGCCTGCGGGCACGCCGTGCGCGGAACACCACATCAGCATGTACGCCCTCCGGGCGGTACGGGCGGTCCGCCTGGCGACACGAGCCAACACCCGACATCGACCCGATGACGCAGCGATACCGTCGGCTGGTCGCTCAAGGCCTGATGATGATCGACCTGCGACCGGGTCGCGGACGGTGCGGCCAACGCCCACTCGCGTACCGGACACGGCCCGCATGCCGTGCCGACCGCCCCGCCGTGCTCACGGCCTGGCGCCGCCGTTCCGCGGAAAGGAGTAGGCTGTGCGGAGCGCCGCGCCGGCGACCCGCAGGGCGGACGTCGTCACCGCCCCGCATCGGGCGAAGGGAATGATGGTGACGTGGCGTGTCCGGATGGGAGCCGGACATGGACGGGAGTGGCGTCGGAGGACATCTGTCCGCGATCTGCGGCCAGGATCGCGCGAATGCGTTCTCCGCACGCGCCCGACGACTGCACCCACGGGGACAAGGGGACCCGAATGAACACCGATCTCATCGCACGGCGATTCGCCGCGCCCATGTCAAGCGACATCCCGCTCGACTGGCTGCCCTCCTCCGCCGCGATCGCGGCCGTGCTCGACACCTACACCATCCTGGTGCCGGCGAACGAGGGCTTCTTCATGCGCACGGTCAACGCCGTGCTTCCCAAGGTGAACGATCCGGCCCTGTGCGCGGCCGCACGGACCTTCATCCATCAGGAGGCCGAACACGGCACGGCCCACAAGCGATATTGGCGTCATCTCGACCGGCAGGGCTATCGCTTCCGCGGCTTCGAACGCTGGGTGGAGCGACTGACCTACGCCCCGGTGGAAGCAGTCGCGCCGGTGTCGCTGCGCCTGTCGATGGTCAGCTGCATCGAGCACATCAACGCGTTCGTCGCACACGAATTCCTCGGCCAGGACATCCTGGCCGATGCGCATCCGGAAGTCCGCGGTCTGATGGAGTGGCATTTCGCCGAGGAAATCGAGCACAAGCACATCGCCTACGACGTGCTGCAGGCGGTGGCGCCGTCCTACACGATCCGTCTGCTCGGCCTGGTCACCGCGGCGCCGCTGTTCTACGCGGTGATGACCTGCGGGATGCTGATGCTGCTGGCGCAGAACGGCCATCTGCTGCGGCCGTCCACCTGGGCGCGGCTGTGGCGGCACCTCGGTGGCGGCCATCGCATGCTGGCACGCACGCTCGGCCACCTGTGGGCGTACGCAAAACCGTCGTTCCACCCGAACGGTCTCGACGACCACGCGCTCGCGGCGGCGGTGATCGCACGCCATGGGAGCGAGGGCACGGAGTGGCTGGCACCGGCGCAACGCGGCGTCGGCGCGCGCAGGGCATAGCGCGGGCGCGGATCGCGCCGTCGAATACCGGTGCAGACCGGCTCCGTCGTGCCGCTTTCTGGAAGCGGTGGCCACGCGCTCGGCATCACTGCGCCATCACCGTCGCGGCCTGGCATGGGCAAGCCTCGGCAGAAGCCGGCTGCCGCGGCGCTGGGGGCCGCGTGCCACGCGGGATCGCGATGCGGGAAAAGCCACGTCACACGCCCCAACCGGAGCACGGGATGCCTCCGGATCAGGAGGTCATGCGCTCCCAGAAGCTCTTCACCCCGTCGATGAAGGTGCTGGATTTCGGCGAATGCCGGCGGGCGCCTTCGCCGATGAAGGTGGATTCGAATTCTTCCAGCAGCTCGCGCTGACGGGTGGTGAGATTCACCGGCGTCTCGACCACCACGCGGCAGTACAGGTCGCCCGTGCCGCGGCTGCGCACCGACTTCACGCCCTTCTCGCGCAGGCGGAACACCTTGCCGGTCTGGGTTTCGGCCGGAAGACGGATTTCCGCCTCGCCGCCCAGCGTGGGCACGCGCACGATGTCGCCCAGCGCGGCCTGCGAGAAGCGGATCGGGACTTCGCAGTGCAGGTCGTCGCCGTCGCGCTGGAAGATGGCGTGTTCACGCACGCGGATCTCGACGTACAGATCGCCTGCGGGCGCGCCGGCCGGGCCGGCCTCACCTTCGCCGGCCAGCCGGATGCGGTCCCCGTTGTCGACGCCCGAGGGGATCTTCACCGACAGGACCTTTTCTTCTTCCACCCGCCCGGCGCCCTTGCAGACCTTGCACGGATTGGCGATGCGCTTGCCGGCGCCGCCGCAATGCGGACAGGCCTGCTGCATCGAGAAGATGCCGCGCTGGAAACGGACCTGGCCGCGGCCGTTGCAGGTGGAGCAGGTCTCCTGCTTGCCGTCTTCCGAACCACTGCCGTTGCAGGGCGTGCACTCGGCGAGGGTGGGCACTTCGATGCGCTTCTCGATGCCGGCGACCGCGTCTTCCAGATCCAGTTCGACGATCACCCCGACATCGGCACCGCGGCGCGGACCCGCGCGCCCCCCGCCACCGAAGATGTTGCCGAAGATGTCGCCGAAGATGTCGTTCATGTCGGCGTAGCCCTGCCCGCCTCCGCCCCCCATGCCGTGCTCGAACGCGGCATGCCCGTGCGCGTCGTAGGCCCGCCGCTTGTTGGCGTCCGACAACACTTCGTAGGCTTCCTTGGCCTCCTTGAAGGCGGCTTCGGCCTCGGCGTTCCCCGGGTTGCGGTCCGGGTGGTGCTTCATGGCCAGACGGCGATAGGCCTTCTTCAGCTCGTCCTCGCCGGCGTTGCGGGCCACGCCCAGGACTTCGTAGTAATCGCGTTTGCTCATCGGGCGGGAGTCGGGATCTGCAGGGAAGAATGGGGAACCGCAGCGCGCGCGGAGGGTTCGAGCCGATCTGCGGCGGGCACGGAGTCGGGAGCGCGAAGCCGGGAGCCGGAAAACCGGAAGAGCCGGACAGGACCGGCTCTTCCGACTCACGGGGGACTACGCCCGGTTCACGGCTTCTGGTCGTCCTTCACTTCCGTGAATTCGGCGTCGACCACGTCGTCGGCCTGGGCCGACGCCGCCGAGGGGCCTGCGCCCATGTCCGGGCCGCCCGGCTGGCCGGCCGACGATGCGGCGAGCAGCGACTGCGCGGCCTCTTCCAGCGCCTTCGACTTGGCCTCGATCTGGCCCTTGTCGTCGCCCTTCATCGCGGTCTCCAGCTCGGCGATGGCGCCTTCGGTGCGGCCGATGACCTCACCCGGCACCTTGTCGCCGCTGTCCTTGATCGCGGTGCGCGCGGCATGGATCAGGCCGTCGGCGTGGTTGCGGGCCTGCACCAGCTCGTGGAAGCGCTTGTCTTCCTCGCGGTGCGCTTCGGCATCCTGCACCATGCGCTGGATCTCGTCCTCGGACAGGCCGGAACCGGCCTTGATCTCGACCTTCTGCTCCTTGCCGGTCTTCTTGTCCTTGGCGTTCACGTGCAGGATGCCGTTGGCGTCGATGTCGAAGGACACCTCGATCTGCGGCATGCCGCGCGGGGCCGGCTCGATGCCGGACAGGTCGAAGCGCGCCAGCGACTTGTTGTACTGGGCCTGCTCACGCTCGCCCTGCAGCACGTGCACGGTCACCGCGGTCTGGTTGTCCGAGTACGTACTGAAGACCTGCGAGGCCTTGGTCGGGATGGTGGTGTTCTTCTCGATGATCTTGGTCATCACGCCGCCCGCGGTCTCGATGCCGAGGCTGAGCGGGGTCACGTCGAGCAGCAGCACGTCCTTCACGTCGCCGGCCAGCACGCCGCCCTGGATCGCGGCGCCGATGGCGACCGCCTCGTCCGGGTTGACGTCCTTGCGCGGTTCCTTGCCGAAGAACTCGGCCACCGCCGCCTGCACCTTGGGCATGCGGGTCTGGCCGCCGACCAGGATCACCTCGCTGATGTCGCCGGCGCGCAGGCCCGCGTCGTTCAGCGCGATGCGGCAGGGCTCGATCGACTTGCGGATCAGCTCGTCGACCAGAGCTTCGAGCTTGGCGCGGGTGAGCTTGATGTTGAGGTGCTTCGGCCCGGCAGCGTCGGCCGTGATGTACGGCAGGTTCACTTCGGTCTGCTGCGCGCTGGACAGCTCGATCTTGGCGCGCTCGGCCGCATCCTTCAGGCGCTGCAGCGCCAGCGGGTCCTTGCGCAGGTCGATGCCCTGGTCCTTCTCGAACTCCTCGACCAGATAGTCGATGACGCGCTTGTCGAAGTCCTCGCCGCCGAGGAAGGTGTCGCCGTTGGTCGCCAGCACCTCGAACTGCTTCTCCCCGTCGACGTTGGCGATCTCGATGATCGACACGTCGAAGGTGCCGCCGCCGAGGTCGTAGACCGCGATCTTGCGGTCCTTGCCGTCGCCCTTGTCCAGGCCGTAGGCCAGCGCCGCGGCGGTGGGCTCGTTGATGATGCGCTTGACGTCGAGACCGGCGATGCGGCCCGCGTCCTTGGTCGCCTGGCGCTGGCTGTCGTTGAAGTAGGCCGACACGGTGATGACCGCCTCGGTGACGGTCTCGCCGAGGTAGGCTTCGGCGGTCTTCTTCATCTTCTCCAGCACGCGCGCGGAGATTTCCTGCGGCGCCATCTTCTTGCCGTCGCTGGTCGCCACCCAGGCATCGCCATTGGAGTGGGCCATGATCTCGTAGGGCACCAGGTCGAGGTCCTTCTTGACCTCGGCGTCGGTGAACTTGCGGCCGATCAGGCGCTTGACCGCGAAGAAGGTGTTCTTGGGGTTGGTGACGGCCTGGCGCTTGGCGCTGGCGCCGGCCAGCACTTCACCATCCTTGGTGTAGGCGATGATCGACGGCGTGGTGCGATCGCCCTCGCTGTTCTCGATGACCCTGGCCTTGCCGCCCTCCATGATCGCGACGCACGAATTGGTCGTGCCGAGATCGATACCGATGATCTTGCCCATGATGGTGTCCTCTGGAGTCTTGTATTGATGTGGAAAGCGGTCGTGCCGCCGATGTCTGCTGTGTGGGGTGCGCCGGACGGGGTTTCAAGCGCCGGACGCGGTCGAGTTCATGCCGGTGCCCGGTTCCGGGCGGCGCAGAGCGGGAGGGACGGGCCGCGGCGGAGCGCCGGACGCGGTGTGGGTGTGGCGCGTGCCCGGACCGCGATCCGCATGTCCGGCAGACAGGCCCGACGCCAGGCCCGCGCTGTGCGCGTCAGTCCTGCTTCGCGACCACCACCAGCGCCGGGCGCAGGAGGCGGTCGTTGAGCACATAGCCCTTCTGGAACACCTGGAACACGCTGCCGGGCGCGATGTGCGGGGCATCGACCATGCTCATCGCCTGATGCCGGTCGGGATTGAAGGCCTCGCCGGCCGCCGGGGCGACCTCGGTCAACCCGTTGCTCTCGGCGATGCGGTGCAGCTGGCGCAGGGTGAGCTCCAGGCCTTCGCGCAGCGGGTTGCCGTCGGGTGCCGCGGCGAGGCCGGCCTCCATGCTGTCGAACAGCGGCAGCAGCTCGCCCAGCAGGCGTTCGTTGGCGAAGCGGCGGGCGCTTTCGACGTCGCGCGCCAGGCGGCGGCGCTGGTTCTCCAGGTCGGCCCGGTCGCGCAGCACTTCGCCGCGCAGCTGGTCCAGTTCGGCCTTCAGGGCCTGGATCACCGCTTCGGGGTCGCCGTTCGCGGCGTCCAATGCACCCTCGGACGGATCGCGGTTGGGATCCATGCCCTCATCCTGCTGCGTATGCTCTTGATTCATAAGCTGTTCCGGAGACAAAAGGACGGGCTTCCCCGCCGACGGCGCAGGGATGGGGGCCGCGATGGACGGAATCAAGCCCTGGGGCGCATGCCGCCGGCAGCGACCTGGCAGCCGGAGACCGGGGTGAAGCCCATGCAGCGGGCCGAGCACAATCCAGCCAACCCGCCATCCCCAGACACCCGCAGCGGCGATGCACGCCGTTTCGGACGGCATGGGGCGAAACCGAAGTTCGAGCGGGTGACGCCGCACCGGACGGGGCCGAAGACGCGGCGGTGCCTGTACGGCGTGTCCTATCTTGCGTCGCCCGGCCTGGGATCGAGGGCGTCGCTGAGCGCCGAGGCCGCGGCCTGCACCACCGGGATCACCCGGTCGTAGGCCATGCGGGTGGGGCCGATCACCCCGAGCACGCCGAGGGTGCGGCCGCCGGCGCCATAGGGCGCGGTGACCAGCGAGACGCCGTCCAGCGGCGCCATGCCGGTCTCCTCGCCGATGAAGATGCGCACGCCCTGCGCCTTGAGCGTGCCTTCCAGCAGGCGCAGGATCTCGCGCTTGCTGGCGAAGGCCTCGAACAGCTCGCGCAGCCGGTCGAGGTCCGACAGGTCGTGCACGCCGATCAGCCGCGTCTGGCCGGCCACCAGCATGTCTTCGGCATCGCTGGCCAAGGCGTGGTCGGCCAGTTCCAGCGCATGGCGCATGAGCCCTTCCATCTCCTGCCGGGCCCGGCGCAGCTCGCTCAGCAGCAGGCTGCGCGCCTCGGCCAGCGGGCGGCCGGCGAAGTGGCTATTGAGATAGTTGGCGATGCGTTCCAGCTCGGCCGGCTCGTAGCCGCGGCTGGTCTGCAGGATGCGGTTCTGCACCGCGTTGTCGGCGAACACCAGGATCGCCAAAACGCGCTGGCCGTCCAGCGGCACGAAATCGACATGCTTGAAGGCGAAGGTCTCGCGCTTGGGCACGCTGACCACGCCGACGAAGTGGGTCATCGCCGAGACCAGCTCGGAGGCGCTGCCGAGCAGACTCTGGCTGACAGTGCCCGCGGTCAGCTCGCCCCGCAGGCGGGCGACTTCGGTCTCGGCCAGCGGTTCGATCTGCAGCAGGCTGTCGACGAACAGCCGGTAGCCCTGCGCCGTGGGCACCCGCCCGGCGGAGGTGTGCGGCGCGGCCAGGAAGCCGAGGTCCTCCAGCTCGGAGAGGATGTTGCGGATCGTGGCCGCGCTCACGTCCAGCCCGGAATGCCGGGCCAGGGTCTGCGAGCCGATCGGCTCGCCCTCGCGGATGTAGCGCGCGATCAACGTGCGCAGCAGCACGCGGGCGCGGGGGTCCAGGCTGGGGTCGACGGGACGGGACATGGCTTTCGTATATAGGCTGCCGCCCGGCCTCGCGCAAGCGGCCAGACCCTCCGGCGTGGTCGCGGCGACGTGCTTCCCTCGATGTCCCGTCTCAGCCTGCGAGACGCCCGCGGGCTGCAATCCCGCGCTGGAGCGCGTGTGGTGCGCGGGATCCAGTCCGCCCGGCCGTCCCGTCCTGCGTGATCCCCGCCTCCCCATTCCCCCGCCCTGCCCGACCAAGGCACAATCCCGCACCATGCTGACCCACCTTTCCATCCGCGATTTCGCCGTGGTCGCCGCCGCCGAGCTGGAGTTCGGCCCCGGCATGACCGTGATTTCCGGCGAGACCGGCGCCGGCAAGTCCCTGCTGGTCGACGCGCTGGGTTTCCTGTCCGGGCTGCGCGCGGACAGCGGGATGGTGCGCCACGGCGCCGAGCGCGCCGAGCTGCATGCCGAATTCGACCTCTCCGACCGCCCCGAGGCCCGCGACTGGCTGCGCGAACGCGAGCTGGACGAGGGCGAGTCGGGTGACGGCGAGACCTGCCAGCTGCGCCGCACCCTGCGCGCGGACGGCGGTTCGCGCGCGTGGATCAACGGCCGCCCGGCCACCGCCGCACAGTTGGCCGAACTGGCGGGGCTGCTGGTCGAAATCCACGGTCAGCACGAGCATCAGGCGCTGCTTGCCCGGCCCAGCCAGCTCGCGCTGCTCGATGCGCATGGCCGTCACGCGCCCGCACTCGCCGCGGTCCGCGAGGCGGCGGAGATCTGGAGCGGCCTGCTGCGCGAGCGCGACGTGCTGCTCCAGGCCGGCGATGTCTCCGACCGCATCGCGCTGCTGACCCATCAGCACGATGAACTGGAAGCCGAGACGCTCGACCCCGGCTCCATCACCGACCTGTTCGCCGCGCATCGCCGCCACGCCAACGCCGCCGAGCTGATCGGCGCCTGCGAGCACGGGCTGGCGCGGCTGGAGGGCGACGACGCACCCTCACTGCTCGACACCCTGCAGAGCCTGCGCGGCGACCTGGCCCGCGGCCGGCGCGACGAGCCGCGACTGGGCGAGGTGGACGCGATGCTGGACGCCGCGGCGATCCAGATCGACGAGGCCACCCGGCTGTTGCAGCGCATCCGCGACGACCTGGACCTCGACCCGGAGCAGTTCCAGGCGCTCGATGCCCGTCTGGCCCGTCTGCACGACCTGGGCCGCAAGCACCGCACCGCGCCGGAACAGTTGCACGAGGTCAAGATGCGTCTGGCCGCCGAACTCGAGGGCCTGCGCAACGCGGGCGACCGCCTGGCGCGGCTGGACGGCGAGATCGAGGCCGCCGCCGCGCGCTGGCGCGAGGTGGCCGCGGGCCTGAGCGCCGCGCGCGCCACTGCGGCCAGCGACCTCGCGGACGGCGTCACCCGCCTGATCGCCGAGCTGGGGATGGGCGGCGGGCGTTTCGAGATCGCGCTGGAGCCTGTCGATTCCTCACGCCCCGACCCGCAGGGTGCCGAACGGGTGGAATTCCTGGTCGCCGCCAACACCGGCCAGCCGCCGCGCCCGCTGCGCAAGGTGGCCTCCGGCGGCGAACTGTCGCGGATTTCGCTGGCGATCGAGGTCGCCGCGCTCGGCCTGGACGCGGTGCCGACGATGGTGTTCGACGAAGTGGATTCCGGCATCGGTGGCGCGGTGGCGGCCATCGTCGGCGCCAAACTGCGTGCGCTCGGCGAGAGCCGGCAGGTGCTGTGCGTCACCCATCAGCCGCAGGTGGCGGCGCAGGGCCATGCCCACTACCGCGTCAGCAAGGCCGAGGCCGGCGGCATGACCCAGAGCGCGGTGCGCCGCCTCAGCACGAAAGAGCGCCAGGACGAGCTGGCGCGGATGCTGGGCGGGGTCGAGGTCAGCCGCGAGGCCCAGGCCGCCGCACGCAAACTGCTGGCCAGCGCGGGCTGAGCCCCGCCACCGGATCCGACACGCTTCGGGTCCGGAACCGGCCCGCCGCACCGCCTCTGCGGGCCGAAGTCCGGCCATGCCCCGTTCGATGACAGCGTCATCGATCCGTCATGCAAATGTCGTCTACTCTTGCGGACAGGCTGCCGAGGGCCGGCCGTTTCCCCGCATTGCCATGCAGAAACACATTCTGATCGTCGACGACGAACCTGCGATCCGCGAGATGGTGGCCTTCGCCCTGCGCAAGGGCGAGTACGTGCCGGTGCACGCCGGCGATGCCGCCGAGGCCCAGGCGGCGATCGCCGAGCGCGTCCCCGACCTGATCCTGCTGGACTGGATGCTGCCCGGCACCAGTGGCCTGGATCTGGCCCGGCGCTGGCGGCGCGAGGCGCTGACCCGCGACATCCCCATCATCATGCTCACCGCCCGCGGCGAGGAGAACGACCGCGTCGGCGGGTTCGAGGCAGGGGTCGACGACTATGTGGTCAAGCCGTTCTCCGCCCGCGAGCTGCTGGCGCGGATCCGCGCGGTGCTTCGGCGTTCGCGTGAGGACGACGAGGACGGCAGCGTGCAGGTCGGCGAGCTGCGCATCGACGGCGCCTCGCACCGGGTCTACGCCGGCGACCAGCAACTGCAGGTCGGCCCCACCGAATACCGGCTGCTGCATTTCTTCATGACCCATCCCGAACGCGTGTACAGCCGCTCGCAGGTGCTCGACCACGTCTGGGGCGGCAACGTCTACGTCGAGGAGCGTACCGTCGACGTGCACATCCGCCGCCTGCGCAAGGCGCTGGAGCCGGCGCAGCTGGACAACATGGTCCAGACCGTGCGCGGTGCGGGCTACCGGTTCTCCGCGACGATCTGAGGGCCGATCGCCTCCGATCGTCCGCGCGACGTCCGCGCTCGGCGCTCAGACCCGGCATCGCACGCCCGACACATCTCGCCTTCACCCTTCCCTCGACCCCGCAGCCTTCCGATGCCCCTCGACATTCGCCCCTCCTGGCTGCGCACCGTGCTGATCCACGTCGTATTGCTGTTGGCCGGGCTGGTGGTGGGCTGGGCGCTGGGGCAGGTCTGGGCGGCGCTGGCGCTCACCGCGCTCGCCATCCTGACCTGGCAGTCCTGGCAACTGCGCGAAGTGCTCGAGCGTCTCGGCGCTCGGCGGCTGGCGGCGCCGTCGGCGGGCCGTACGGTCTGGGACGAGCTGGACCGGCTGATCCACCGCAGCCAGAGCGAAACCCGAGGCCGCAAGCGCCGTCTGGTGCAGATGCTGCGCGCCTACCGTGGCGCCGCCGCCGTGCTGCCGGATGCGGTGGTGGTGTTGCAGCGCGTCGACGGCCGCATCATCTGGGTGAACGAGGCCGCGGGCCGTCTGCTGGGCCTGGAGTATCCACGCGACATCGGCGCCCGGCTCGGTGCGCGGCTGCGCTCGGAGCCGATCGCGCAATGGCTCGCCGCCGATCCCGCGGCCGAGCCGCTGCAGGACACCGCCGCCCCGGTGGATCCGGACCTGCGCCTGCAGCTGCGCGTGATCCCCTATTCCGACGATCTGTGGCTGCTGATCGCGCGCGACATCAGCAAGATGACCCGGCTGGAACAGACCCGGCGCGACTTCGTCGCCAACGTCTCGCACGAACTGCGCACCCCGCTGACCGTGATCCACGGCTATCTGGACATGCTCGACCCCGAGGACATGCCGGAATGGGGGCCGATGCTGGACGAGATGCGCAGGCAGTCGCAGCGGATGAACCAGCTGGTCGAAGACCTGTTGACCCTGTCCAGGCTCGAAGCGCGCGAGGACCTGCCGCAGGAGCGCATCGACATGCGCGCGATGCTGGCCACGCTTGAGCGCGAGGCGCGCGCGCTCAGCCAGACCCGGCACCGCATCACCGTGGAGGATGCGGCCGGCGTCGACCTGCTGGGCTCGGCCAAGGAACTGCACAGCGCCTTCTCCAACCTGGTCAGCAACGCCGTGCGCTATACGCCGGCGGGCGGGGAGATCCAGGTGCGCTTCGCGCGCGGCGGCGACGGCAGCGCCGAGTTGTCGGTCCGCGACAGCGGGTACGGCATCCCCGCCCATCATCTGCCCAGGATCACCGAACGCTTCTACCGGGTCTCGACCAGCCGTTCGCGCGAGAGCGGCGGCACCGGCCTGGGTCTGTCGATCGTCAAGCACGTGCTCAACCTGCACCAGGGCCGGCTGCGGATCGCCAGCGAAGTGGGACGCGGCAGCCTGTTCACCTGCATCCTCGGCGCCGAACGCGTGATCGCTCGCGGCACGGATGCCCCGCCGGCGCGTTCCGGCGGGGTGCGCGGCTGATGCACGCACGCGCAACCGCCGCCTGCCTCGCGGACGCGGCGCGGCCCGCGGCTTGAACCCACCTCCCTGCCCGGCGCACACTGCGACGATGTCGACCGCACCCCGCTCCCGAAAATCCGGCTCCGCCGCCCGCGGCGACGGCAAGGCCGCAGAACGCAGCCCGCCCCACGCGAGCCTGATGCCGTCCGTGGCCTCGCCCGCCGCCGCGAACGAGCCGCTCAACGACCCGGCGCTCTACCTCAACCGCGAGCTGTCGCAGCTGGATTTCAATTTCCGCGTGCTGGCGCAGGCGCTGGACACCTCGGTACCGCTGCTGGAGCGCCTGCGCTACCTGTGCATCAGCTGCACCAACCTGGACGAGTTCTTCGAAATCCGCGCGGCCACGGTGCGGCACGCCCAGGAGTTCGGACTGGCGACCGCGGCCGACGGCATCGCCCATCCACAGCTGCTCAAGCTGATCCACACCCGCGCGGCTGAGCTGGTGGCGGCGCAGTACGACTGCTGGAACACGGTGCTGCGCCCGGCGCTGAGCGAATCCGGTGTGCGCGTGCTGCACCGCCAGCACTGGAACGCACGGCAGACCCGCTGGCTGCGCGCGTATTTCCGCGACGAGATCCTGCCGGTGCTCTCGCCGCTGGGCCTGGACCCGGCGCATCCGTTCCCGAAGATCCTCAACAAGTCGCTGAACATCGTGGTGGTGCTCAAGGGCCGCGACGCCTTCGGCCGCGCCGGGCATCTGGCCATCGTGCGCGCGCCGCGTTCGCTGCCGCGGATCATCCAGGTGCCACCGAAAGTCTCCGGCGGCGAGAACGATTTCGTGTTCCTGTCCGCGGTGCTGTCGGCCTTCGTCGACGAACTGTTCCCCGGGATGCAGGTCAAGGGCGCGTACCAGTTCCGGGTGACGCGCAACTCCGAGCTGGTGCTGGACGAGGAGGAAGTCGAGAACCTCGCCCTGGCCCTGCGCGACGAACTGGCCGGGCGCGGCTATCTGCGTGCGATGCGTCTGGAGATCGCCGCCGACTGCCCCAACCCGATCGTGCGCATGCTGCTGGAGAACTTCGACCTGCCCGAGCATGCGGTATACCGCATCCACGGCCCGGTGAACCTCAACCGCGCGGCGCAGATCTACGACATGGCGCCGCGGCCGGACCTGAAATACCCGCCGTTCCAGCCGCGCCAGCTGCACGACATGGAGACGATCTTCGAATCCGTGTCCGAGCGCGACATCCTGCTGCACCACCCCTTCGATGCGTTCACGCCGGTGCTGGAGCTGATCCGGCAGGCGGCCGAAGACCCGCATGTGCTGGCGATCAAGCAGACGCTCTACCGTGCGGGCAAGGACTCCCCGATCGTCGAACACCTGGTGCAGGCCGCGCGCAACGGCAAGGACGTGACCGTGGTCATCGAACTGCGCGCGCGCTTCGACGAGGAGGCCAACCTGCGCCTCGCCGACCGGCTGCAGGAGGCCGGCGTGCAGGTGGTCTACGGCGTGGTCGGCTACAAGACCCACGCCAAGATGCTGCTGATCGTGCGCCGCGAGGGCCGCAAGCTGCGTCGCTACGTGCACATGGGCACCGGCAACTACCACGCCGGCACGTCGCGGGCCTACACCGACTTCGGCCTGATCACAGCCGACCCCGACATCGGCAGCGACGTGCACCAGATCTTCCAGCAGATTTCCGGGCTGGCACCGGCGATCCGCCTGAAGCGGCTGCTGCAGGCGCCCTTCACCCTGCACGCCGGGCTGCTGGAGCGCATCGAACGCGAGGCGGTCCACGCCGCCGCGGGCCGGTCGGCGCGCATCATCGCCAAGATGAATGCACTCAACGAGCCGCAGGTGATCCGCGCGCTCTATGCCGCGTCCCAGGCCGGCGTGCAGATCGATCTCATCGTGCGCGGCGCCTGCACCCTGCGCCCGGGCATGCCCGACGTGTCGGAAAACATCCGCGTGCGCTCCATCGTGGGGCGTTTCCTCGAACACAGCCGCGTCTGGTGGTTCGACAACGACGGCGAACCCGAGCTGTTCTGCTCCAGCGCCGACTGGCTCGAACGCAATCTGCTGCGGCGCGTGGAAGTGGGCTTCCCCATCCTCGATCCGGAACTGGTGGCCCGTGTCCGTCAGGAAGCGCTGGAGGCGTACATGGCCGACAACGTCAATGCATGGGAGCTGCAGCCCGATGGGCGCTATGTGCGCGTGCAGCCGGATGCGGATGCGCGACTTTATTCGGCGCAGAGCGCGCTGCTGGCCAAGCTCTGCGATTGAACGGCGAAGGCTGACCCACCACAGCGACCCGCCACGGCGTGCCTCCGAAAGAGGCCGGTCGACGCGGCGCCCTGCGGTGGCGCGCCATCGCACGGCGCGCACAGCCTGATCCACATGCCGAGCCGTGCGACACGCCCGACCGTGTCCGACGCCGACCACGACCACGACCACGACCACGACCACGAGCACGACAACCTGCTAGTCTTCGCGCCGTCGACGCGACGCGCGCATTCCGGACCCTCCGCTTGAACGATTCCGCCTACGCTCAACTCGCCCGCTCCGCACAGCCACTGCAGGATGGCGAGCTGCTCGCCGCCGTCGACCTGGGCTCCAACAGTTTCCACATGGTGGTGGCGCGCGCGGTGATCGGCCAGCTGCGGATCATCGACCGCCTGCGCGAGACCGTGCGTCTGGCCGAAGGGCTCGACAGCCACGGCGAACTCTCCGGCGAGGCCCGTGCGCGCGCGCTGGACTGCCTCTCCCGCTTCGGCCAGCGCCTGCGCGACGTTCCGCCCACCCGGGTTCGCGCCATCGCCACCAACAGCGTGCGCGCGATGCGCCGTCCGCAGTCGTTCCTGGATGCCGCCGAGACCGCGCTCGGGCACCCGGTGGAAGTGGTCTCCGGCCGCGAGGAAGCGCGCCTGATCTACCTCGGCGTGGCCCATGCGCAGCCGCCGCAGCCCGAACAGCGCCGGCTGGTGATCGACATCGGCGGTGGCTCCACCGAATGCATCATCGGCTCGGGCTTCGACACCATCGAACGCGAGAGCCTGCAGATCGGCTGCGTGGCCAGCACGCGCCGCTTCTTCGCCGACGGCAAGCTCTCGCGCAAGCGCTGGAAGACCGCGTTGACCGAGATCGAGGCCGAATTCCAGCAGTTCGCCGGGCTCTATCGCACCTTGGGCTGGCAGGAGGCGATCGGCTCGTCGGGCACCAGCAAGGCGATCGGCGGCATCTGCGCCGAGATGAAACTCACCAAGGGCGCGGTGACCGCCGACGCGCTGCATGCGGTCCGCGACGCGCTGCTGCAGTTCGAACGCATCGACCAGATCGACCTGCCGGGCCTGTCGGCCGACCGCCGGCCGATCATCGCCGGCGGCGTGCTGGTGCTGGAGGCCGCGTTCGAAACGCTGGGCCTCGAACGGCTGATGGTGAGCAAGGCCGCGATGCGCGAGGGCGTGCTGTACGACATGATCGGCCGCGTGGGCGCCACCGACCCGCGCGACACGTCCATCGCCGCACTCAAAAAGCGTTACGACATGGACATGGCGCAGGCGCATCGGGTGGAAGCCACTGCGCTGCGCCTGTTCGACCAGGTGGCCGCACGCTGGGCGCTGGGCGCGGACGAGCGGCGCATGCTCGCCTGGGCCGCCCGCGTGCACGAGCTGGGCCTGGCCATCGCGCACAGCCAATATCACGTGCACGGCGCCTACATCCTCGAACACTCGGACATCGCCGGGTTCTCGCGTCACGAGCAGCGCTTTCTGGCCGCCGTGGTGCGCAGCCATCGCCGCAACGTGCCCAAGCACGCCTTCGACGCGGTACCCGACCGCCTGCTGCAGCAGGCCAAGCGCACCGCGGCGCTGCTGCGCGTGGCGGTGCTGCTGCACCGCTCGCACGAGGCCGAGTCGATCCCGAAGCTGGACGCGAAGGTCGACGGCGACGCGCTCGAGATCGCACTGGCTCCGCGCTGGCTGGCCGCCCGGCCGCTGCTGCGCTCGGATCTGGACCAGGAACTCCACGCGATCCAGGGCCTGGGCGTCGCGCTGCGCATCCACGCCTGAGCCCGGCACACGCTGCCTGGCACGGCGCCGCGTCGATTCGCATTGATCCGATCGCATGCCGTGTCCATGCGAAGGGTGACGCTACGCGTCGAATGGATGAGAACGATCAACGGCCATCCACTCGCGGCTGAGCCGCTCCTGCGCGATGTGCGCGGCCGTGGATGGCGAGATCGCGAATCCCAGGCGCGACCCTCCACGCCTCTGACATGCCCCTGCCACGTCATCGCCGCGTCATCCGCACGACACGGCGGGTTCACCGCGGCCACGCATGCTTCTCCAAACCGGAGAGCACCTCATGCGCTACGCCCTGGTCGCCGAAACCTATCCGCCGGAGATCAACGGCGTCGCACTGACCGTGCACAGTCTCGAAACAGGCCTGCGTGCGCGCGGCCATGACGTCACGCTGATCCGTCCGCGTCGTGCGGGGGAAACACGACCCGACCCGCATCAGCAGCTGACGTCCGGCATGCCGCTGCCGAGGTACCCGGGACTGCGCTTCGGTCTGCCCACGGCAGGCAGGCTCCGCCGGGAATGGACACGGCACCGCCCGGATGCGATCTACGTGGCCACGGAAGGCCCGCTGGGCTGGTCCGCACTGCGTGCGGCGCGCGCGCTGGGCATCCCTGCAGCGACCGGCTTTCATACCCGCTTCGACCTCTACATGCGCGACTACGGCCTGCCGCTGCTGCAGCGTCCGGCCCTGGCGTGGATGCGGCGGGTGCATGCACTCGGGCAGGCCACTCTCGTGCCCACCACCGAGCTGCGCGATGCCCTGCAGGCACTGGATTTCGATGCGGTGGTGCGGCTTCCGCGCGCGGTCGACTGCGGGCTGTTCTATCCGGCACGGCGCGACCCCGCGCTGCGCGCGAGCTGGGGCGTCCATGGCGATGCGCCGGTCGTGCTGCATGTGGGCCGGATCGCGCCGGAAAAGAACCTGCAGCTCGCGGTGCGCGCGTTCCGCGCGATCGCCGAGGTGCGGCCGGATGCGCGTTTCGTCTGGCTCGGCGACGGGCCCGAACGCGAGGCGCTGGCCGCGGCGCATCCGGACTTCATCTTCTGCGGCGTGCGACGCGACGAGGACCTGGCGCGGCACATCGCCAGCGCCGACCTGTTCGTGTTCCCCAGCCGCAGCGAGACCTACGGCAACGTCACCCTGGAAGCCCTGGCCAGCGGCGTGCCGACGGTGGCCTTCGACTACGGCGCGGCGCGCGAACACCTGCGCGATGGCATGCACGGCGCCGCGATCGCCGACCGCGGCGACACCGCGGATGCCGATGCGCGTTTCGTCGCGGCCGCACGCCGCATCGCGGAAGACTCCGATCTGCGCCGGCGGATGCGGCTGGTCGCGCGCGAGGCCGTGCTCGGCCTCTCGCCGGCGCAGGTGGCTGCGGACTTCGACGGAATCCTGCAACGCCTCGCACACACCGGGAAACGCCCGCATGAACGCCATGCCGACCACCGCCAGCCTGCGCCAGCGTCTGGGTGCGAATGAAGCCAGGCTCTCCCTGCGCGCCAATGCCCTGTGCGATCGCGGCGCGGTGCAGACGTATTTCGCCGCCGTCAGCCGGCTGGGCGACGGGGTGTTCTGGTATCTGCTGATGGCGGGCTTCGTGCTCTACGGCCTGCTCCGGGGCCGCGAAGCCTGGGGGGCGGGCGTCGCCGCGCATCTGGCGGTCACCGGCGTCGCCGCGCTGACGCTGTACAAAGGCCTCAAACGCTGGACCCGGCGTCCCCGCCCCTGCGCCGCCGATGCGCGCATCCGCGCACGGGTCGCGCCGCTGGACGAATTCAGCTTTCCGTCGGGCCACACATTGCACGCCGTGGCCTTCACCGGCGTCGCGCTCGCACATGCACCCGCGCTGGGCTGGCTGCTGCTGCCGTTCGCCGCGAGCGTGGCGGCCTCGCGCGTGGTACTCGGGCTCCACTACCCGAGCGATGTGGTCGCCGCGACCGGCATCGGCGCCACGCTGGCCTGGACCTCGTGTCTGGCCTTCGACCGGCTGCTGCCGGTCTGACGCTGCCGCCCGGAAGCGGCCGGATCTGAAATCACGAGCCTGAAACGACCGGCCTGAATCGACGTCGCGGGCGCGAGACGCGGGCCATCAAGAGGCACGTTTCGGCGAATACCCGCCCACTGCGGCGTGACACCCTCAGGGCGCGGACGCCCTGCCCGGGGCGCGCAGTGCGAGTGCCTGCACGCGTGCGGCGGCAAGACCCGGCGCCAATTGGCCGCGCCAGTCGCGGTCGTTGGTCACCTGGGCCGATACGCGCGAGGCCTCGAGCTGGGCCATGTCGATCTCGGCATAGGCCCATCCCGGCGCGTGGCTGGACGCCAGCACACCGTCGTCGGGGAAGCCGACATCCATGGGCGCGTACACCGTGGCCTCGCCGGTGTTGATGTCGAGCACCGGGCTCCACGGCGCTTCGCCCGCGGTCACCGCCTGGGCCACGAAACAGCGGTTCTCCAGCGCACGTGCCAGGCAGCCCACGCGCACGCGGGTGGCGCCGGCGGCGGTGTCGGTGCAACTGGGCACCAGGATCAGCTGCGCGCCGGCCTCCACCTGCGCACGCACCGGCAGCGGGAACTCGCTGTCGTAACACACCGCGATACCGACACGGACCCCGCCCACCTCGAACACCCGCAGCGCATCGCCGCGTTCGATGACGCCGGTCTTTTTCTCGAAGCCGGTGAGCTGCAGCTTGTCCTGCCAGCCATAGCCGCCGTCCGGAGCGAACAGGTCGGCGCGGTTGCGGTAACGGCCACCGGCGACGCCATGCAGGAAGGTGCCTGCCAGTATGTGCATGCGCGTCTCGCGGGCCATGCGCGCGAACAGCGCCAGCCATTCCACCCGCAGACGCTGCAGCGCGGCGAACGAGGCCAGCGTATCGCCGCGGGTCTTCGCGTCGAACCCCGCGGCCAGCTCCAGCGCCAGATATTCCGGCAATACCGCGAGCGTGGCGCCGTCGGCAGCGGCCTGGTACAGCCAGCCGCGCTGCTTGTCGGCGAAGGCAGCGAAACTGCCGGGCGCGTCGATGGGATAACGTGCGACCGCGATCTTCATGCCGCGGCCTCCCGGGCAGCGTCGTGCCCGGAGGCCCGCACCGCCTGCCAATCGCGGGTCCAGAACGTCAGCCGGTGCGCGGACTCCGCATCATGGCCAAGTTCCTTCCAGTCGAAGCTCATCGTCATGCCCGGCTGCTGCACATAGCCGCGGCTGCGCCAGAACCCGTGAAGCTCCCGGTGCGCCGGCGGACGCCGCGGGTCGTGCGCGTCGCGGTCCACCGCGCAGAACGCGGTGATGTCGAAACGGCCGAGTGCCCGCGCATGCGCCTCGCGGTGGTCGAAGAACACATGGCCGAGGCCGTGGCCGCGGTATTCGGGTAGCAGCACGGACTCGCCGAAATAAAACACGCGCGCCGGATCCATGCCGGACGCGTCGAACGGGGCGCGGAACGCCGGTGCATCGTCGGCCAGGGGCAGCCCCGTGGATGCGCCGACCACGCGCGCACCGTCGAAGGCGAGCACGCAGACGCTGTCGGGTGAGGCGGCATAGGCCGCCAGATACGCGCGCTCGTAGTCGAGATCGCCTTCATAGAGATACGGCCAATCGCGGAACACCGCGATGCGCAGCGCGGCGACCGCATCGAGATGCGCATCCAGCGCGCGGCCGGTGATGCGCTGGATCTGCAGGGCATGAGTGGACATCGCGGGATTCTAGAGGCTGCCATGCGCCCTGTGGCATGCCGTTTCCGGCCTGGCGCCATGCAATCGGTTCTAAGCCGCACGCAAGGCATTGGCGGCACGCGGATCCGCGCTGCGCGGGAGTCATCCGCCCAACGCGCCGGAGCGCGGCGGCGAGGTCAGCCCTCCTGACACGGCGACGCCGCAGGGATCCCTGCGGCGTCGCCTTCGGCACGGACAGGTTGTGGAGCGCCGTGCTCAGACCGGCGTCGGCGGCACCGGCGCGGACGGCATCGGCGGCGGCTGGGTGACGCTGCGCCGGGCCGGCGGTTCGCTCATGTAGGCGCCCACCGCATACCAGTCGACCTTGCGCGTCACCACCATGATCGCGGCCAGCACCAGGAACAGCAGGCCGGCGCCCAGCACCATCGCGCTGTCCTCGGAGATCAGCAGCCCGTACAGCGCGGCGTAGAGGGTGCCGAGCATCGCCGCGAAGCCGAGGCCACGCCACCACGAATGCAGCACATGGCTCACGTAGTAACCCAGCAGTCCGATGCAGGCCACGCTGGCACCCAGATACGACACGCCGAAATCGATGTGCTCCGACAGCGCCACCAGCAGCAGGAAGAAGATCGCCAGCGCCAGCCCGACCAGGCCGTACTGGATCGGGTGGATGCGCAGCCGCTTGATGGTCTCGAACATGAAGAAGCCGACGAAGGTCAACAGCACGAACAGGATGCCGTACTTGGTGGCGCGGTCGGCCATCGAATAGACGTTGACCGGCTCGACCAGCGACACGCCGATGGCTTCGGACTCGCCCTGCTCGGGTGAGCGCGCACCGCTGTACGCCGCGGCATCGCCGGCCACCGCCGGCAGGATGCGTCCGGCCAGGTACTGCGCCTGCGCGTTGCTGGCGAGCGCGGAGACTTCCCATTCGGCGCGGAAGCCGTCGGCATTGATCTCGCGCTTGCGCGGGCTGAAGTCGCCGTTGAACTGCGGGTGCGGCCAGGGCGATTCGATCGTCACGGTATTGCGCTCGCCCAGCGGCGCCACCGCCAGCGACTCCATGCCCTCGAGCGAGAAGGCGAACTCGACCTTCGGGCTCAGCACCTGCCCTGCCCGCGGAATCGGAAGACGCGCATGCACGCCGCTGGCGTCGCGATGGCCGAGGCCGCGCTCCAGGCCGGTCTCGATGCCGTCGATGGTCAACTTCGGCAGCCCGGCCAGGCCACGCACATCGCGGATGCCGTAGACCAACCAGGGCTGTCCGAAGATGCGCGGCAGCTCGGGATTGGCATCGGCGGGAATTTCGACCCGGAATGAAGCCGAGGTCTTCAGATCGGCATCGTAGACCCGAACCTGATGCAGCCCGCGGAGCAGGAAATCGGGCTGGATATTGCCACGCACGTCCAGCTGGGCCGGGAAATACACCCACTGCCCGGATTCGCCTTCGCGCTTGACCTTGCGCACCACCTCGCCGTCCTTGTTCTTTTCTTCAACTTCGACCGTCTCGGTCCACGGCACCACCAGCACCGGCCCGGACAGGCCCTGCACGCCGGCATTGCTGCGCGCGACCGCCGCGATGGCCTCGTTGCGATAGAACTTCCGCTCGCTGATCGTGCCCTGGATCATCATCAAGGGAATGACGATGGCGATGGTGAGCACGAACACCATCAGGATCTTCAAAATGAGGCGCATGGCCGTCTCCGTGGTTGGACGGCCGCAGTCTCCACCCGCGGCAAGGCGCAGGCATGGGGGCTGTGTGAAGCAAGGGTGAAGTGGACGGAGCCAGGTCGCAGCCACTCAGGCGGATGCGCGATGCAGCGCTCAGGCCAGTGGCAGATCCAGACGCGCGGCCGCACCGCCGTGCTCGCGATTGACCAGGCTCGCTTCACCGCCATGCAGGGCCGCGACCTGGGCGACGAAGCACAGGCCGATGCCGCTGCTGCGGCTGCCGCCCTCCGGCCGCGGCAGCGAGTAGAAGCGCTCGAACACACGCGACAGGGCGTAATCCGGCACACCGGGCCCCTGGTCGCGAACCTCCATGCGCAGACGCGCGGGCGAAGCGCCATCGGCGGGCCGATGGATCACCGCCACCTCGACCGTGCTGCCGCGCGGCGCGAAATCGACGGCGTTGTCGATGAGGTTCGTGAGCGACTGGCGCAGCAGGAAGGTATCGCCGGACAGCCGTGGCGATGCGCCGCTGGAGCCTGGGCCGGTGCTGGGGACGGTTTCGGAACATTTGTCCATGTCGACGGCGGGGACGAGGCGCAGCACGACGCCCCTCTCCTCCGCGCGTGTGGCGCAGTGCGCCAACGCGTCTTCGGCCAGTTTCACCGGGTCCAGCCGCTGCGGCGCTTCCAGGCGCTGCCGGTGCTCGACCGCGGCCAGCGCCAACAGCTTGTCGATCATCTCGGCCATGCGCGCGCTCTGGGCGTGGATGGCGCCGATGAAGCGCGCACGGTCCTCGGCCGACATCGGCGCCGCACCCTGCTCGCCGGCCGCGTCCTGCTCCAGCAGCTCGGCGCTGCCGCGGATCGCCGCCAGCGGGCTCTTCAGCTCGTGGGTCAGCGCGTGGACGTACTGCTCGACATACTGCTTGCCTTCCAGCCGCGTGCGCATGGTTTCCAGTGCGCGGCCGAGGTCGCCGAACTCCCCGGCGCTCCGCGGCGGCAGCACCCGCTCGCCGGCGGTCACCGCATCGGCATAGCGGCGCAGCGCGCCGAGCTGGCGCGACAGCCACCACGCCGCCAGAAGTCCGATCAGCAGCGCGGCGCCCAGCAGCACGAAGCCCCAGTTGAGGATGATGTTTTGGCTGCGCGCGATGAACGGCGCGAACGTCTGATTGGGCTTGGCCACGGTCAGCACGCCGAGGATGCGGGCAGGCGTATGGCTGCGGTCGAGGATGGGCGCGGCCACGTGCATCACCGAACTGCCCTCGTCGTCCGGGTCGCTGCGGGTGGAGCGCGCCCCGTAGCGGCCGCGCAGTGTGAGGTAGACGTCGTTCCAGCGCGAATAGTCCTGCCCCAGGTCGCGACCCTGCGAATCGAAGATCACGATGCCGTTCGCGTCGGTGACGTAGACGCGCATGTCGATGCGACGCTTGCGGAAGCCCGAAATGGTGGCGTCCACATCGCGCCCGACCAGCGCACGCACGCGTTCGGCGAAGGGGCCGTCGTCGATGCGTCCGGCCATCAGGTCGTCCCGCGCCTGTTCGGCCAGCAGGTGGGCGGTATCGACCAGCGTGTCTTCCACCGCCTGGCGCACGCCCGGTTTCACCTGCTGCAGGAACACCCGCCCCAGCAGCAGCGCGGCGATCGCCACGATCACGAAATACCCCAGCAGGATGCGCAGGCCGATCTTCATCGGACGCCCCGCGGCGCGGCATGGCGCGGCCGGCTCACGCGTCGCCCACGTCCAGCGAATAGCCCAGGCCACGGTGGGTACGGATCGCGTCTTCCGCACCTTCGCAGGCGGCACGCAGCTTGCCGCGCAGGGTCTTGATGTGGGTGTCCACGGTGCGGTCCCCGCTTTCCAGTGCGTCGGCCCATACCCGGTCCATCAGCTGCGCGCGGCTGAACACTGCGCCGGGGCGCGACAGCAGGGCCTCGATCAGCCCGTATTCGTAGCGGGTCAGATCAAGGGCCTGGCCGCGATAACGCACGCAGTGGCCCTCGCGGTCGATCTCGAAGGCACCGGCCGGCTGCCAGCGCCGCCGCTGCGCAGCGGTGTCGCCCTGCCTGCGCAGGCGCGCCCGCACGCGGGCCACCAGCTCGCGCGGCGAAAAAGGTTTGACCATGTAGTCGTCAGCCCCCAGTTCCAGGCCCAGCACCCGGTCGATCTCTCCATCGCGCGCGGTGAGGAAGATGACCGGCACATCGCTGAAGGCGCGCAGCCCGCGGCAGACATCGAAACCGCTGACATCGGGCAGCCCCACGTCCAGCACCACCAGATCCACCCCGCCTGCGCGCAGCCGCGGCGCGACTTCGCCGCCCAGCAGGCAGTGCTCGGCGGCGAAACCTTCGCTGCGCAGTGCGTAGAGCACGGTCTGTGCGATGGCGGATTCGTCTTCGGCGATGAGGATGTTGGGCACGAAAGGGTCGGCAGGGCGAGGGGTGCGCGGAGGATGCGCGGAATTGTGCGCGGACGGCGGTGTGGACGCCGGCCGCGGCGGGGTCGCCCGCATTGTAGGCAGCCCGCGATGAAATTGCCGGTGCCAACCACTACCATGGCCACCCTCGTCGCCCCGCCCCACCTGCGCATGAACTACCGTCACGCCTTCCATGCCGGCAACCATGCCGATGTGCTCAAGCACGTCGTGCTGCTCGCCGTCTGCGATGCGCTGGCGGCCAAGCCGGCACCGATGTTCGCGCTGGACACCCACGCCGGCGCCGGGCTCTACGCGCTGGGCGCCGAGGAAGCCGGGCGCACCGGAGAAGCCGAGGACGGCATCGGCAAACTGCTGGCGGCACCGCCCGCGGACCCCGCGGTGGCACGCCATCTCGAGGCGGTCGCGGCCTGCCGTGCGCGGCATGGCGACGACGCCTACCCCGGCTCGCCCTGGCTGCTCGCGCATGCGCTGCGCGCGCAGGACCGCATCGCCTGCTGCGAGCTGCGCGCCGAGGAAGCCGCCCTGCTCCGCCGCGCGCTTTCCGGCGATCCGCGCGTGGCCGTGCATGCACGCGACGGCTACACGGCAGTCGATGCACTGCTGCCACCCAAGATCGACGACACCCGGATCGGCCGCGGGCTGGTGTTGATCGACCCGCCCTACGAGACCCAGTTGGCCGAATTCGACACCGCGCTGGCCGCAATCCGCCGGGGCCTGGCGCGCTGGCCGCAGGCCTGCTGGCTGCTGTGGTACCCGATCAAGCGCCGCAGCGCATTGCAGCCGTTCTATCGCTCCGCGGGCACGCTCGATGCGAAATCCGTCCTGCTGTGCGAGCTGCTGGTGCGGCTGGACGACTCGCCGTTGCGGATGAATGGCAGCGGCATGCTGCTGGTCAACGCCCCGTGGCGGATCGAGGACCGGCTGGCGCCGGCGCTGCAGGCGCTGCGTGGCGCGCTCGGCGAGGCGGGCGCGTCCTGCCGGGCCGAATGGCTGCGCCGGCCGGACTGACGGTCGCTCGCGCACGCCCGCCCCACCGCATCGGCCGACAGACACCCGCGGGCCGCATCGCCGACATGTGCGAGAATCGCCGCCCCGATTCCCGCTGAAGCATCGTCATGGCCGGTTCCAGCCTGCTCACCCTGATCGACGACATCGCCACCCTTCTCGACGACGTGTCGGTGATGACCAAGGTGGCCGCCAAGAAGACGGCCGGTGTGCTCGGCGACGATCTGGCGCTCAATGCCGAACAGGTCTCCGGCGTGAAGGCCGACCGCGAACTGCCGGTGGTCTGGGCGGTCGCCAAGGGCTCGGCGGTCAACAAGCTCATCCTGGTGCCGGCGGCGCTGGCGATCAGCGCGCTGGAAACCTGGCTGCACGGACAGGGCTGGAACATCCCGCTGATCCTGCCGCTGCTGATGCTGGGCGGCGGTTTCCTCTGCTACGAAGGCGTGGAGAAGCTGGCGCACAAGTTCCTGCACGACAAGGCCGAGGACGCGCAGCACCACGTCGAGCTGGTCGAAGCGGTGAAGAACGACGCCGTGGACATGGTCGCCTTCGAAAAGGACAAGATCAAAGGTGCGATCCGCACCGACTTCATCCTCTCGGCCGAAATCATCGTCATCACGCTCGGCACGGTCGCCGCCGAAGCCTTTTCCAGGCAGGTCGTGGTGGTCGCCACGATCGCCGCGATCATGACCGTCGGCGTGTACGGGCTGGTCGCCGGCATCGTCAAGCTGGACGACCTCGGCCTGCATCTGCATCGCAGCGCCGCCAGCGGGTTCAAGCACCGCCTGGGCGGGTGGATCCTGCGCGGCGCGCCGTACCTGATGAAATTCCTTTCGGTGGCCGGCACCGCGGCCATGTTTTTGGTGGGCGGCAGCATCATCGCGCACGGCATCCCGGCGCTGCACCACTGGGTCGAGCCCTACATCCAGGGCAACTTCGGCTGGCTGGTGTCGATGCTCTACGACGCCGTGGTGGGCATCGCCGCGGGCATCGTGCTGGTGGCGGTCTTCACCATGATCGGCAAGCTGCGCAAGGGCAAGCCGCAGGCCAAGGCCTCCTGAGGGCAAGGCGTCTCGAGGGGAGAACGGCCTGCCGAGGACCATCCGCAGGTCAGCAGGTCGGCAGGCCCAGGCCCGTCCTCGGCCCTGCAGGTGCCGGTGGGTCAGCGGCCGAGGGGTCAGGCCAGACCGAGGATCTGCCGCTGTTGCCGCCTCGGCAGCCGGGCGAAGACTAGGTCGTAGCTGTGACGGATCGCGGCCGCCAGCGGCTCCGCGGACAGCGGCCGCACGCCGGCTTCATCGGCGCTGTCCAGCGTGACCCAGTGCGCCCGGGCCAGATAGGCCGCTGGCTGGATGCCGGGACGGTCGGTGTATTCCAGAAACCGCTCGACATCGACCTTGAAGCTCAGGCGCCCGGTCTCGCCCTCCGCAAGGTCGAGCACGCAGAACATCCGGCCTCCGACCGTGAACACCAGGTCGCTGCCCCACTTCACGTCTTCGGCAACACCCGGCCAGCCCGCACAGAGCGCTCGCAGTTCCTTGACGTTCACAGGGCCTCCTCATGTCGACGGCCCGGCTTCGCTCGGGCCGAATGCCGATAAATATATGTGACCGAAATCACGCCTTGAGCGCGCGCGGTGAAAACGGACACGGCGACTCGCCATACCTCAGCGGCCGTTCACGATACTGCGTACGTGCCCATGCGAGCATGCCCCAATGGCCTCGCGCAACCGTCTTCCGCCCTGGCACGAACTGATCCGGCTCAGCAACGGCCGGGAACTGCTGCTGCGTCCGATCCATCCACTGGACGCCGAGCCGCTGCGCGCCGGGTTCGCACTCCTGCGCCCGGAGGAAGTGCGCCAGCGCTTTCTCTATGCAATCAAGGAGTTGTCGCCGGAGATGGCCGGGCGCCTCACCAAGCCGAATCCGGACAACGAATTCGCGCTGGTGGCCGCCGAACCATTGCCGCCCGGCGAGGCGCTGGTCGGCGCGGTGGCCCGGATCGCCGTCGACCCACCGCGCGAGGATGGGCGCCTGCACGCGGAATTCGCGATTCTGGTCAGCCATTACATCTCCGGCATGGGGCTGGGACGCCAGCTCATGCTGCGCCTGGTGCGCTGGGCCCGGCGCAAGCGGCTGCACCGCATCTATGGCGACGTGCTCGAACACAACGACGCCATGCTGAGCCTGGCCAAATCACTGGGCTTCCGGCGTGAACACGCCGATACCTCGGGGCTGGCACGGGTGGTGCTCGACCTGGACCCCGCTGCGGGTCGGGGCAGCGATCACGACACCGACACCGGCTCAGGCCCGGGCTCCCGCGGGACGACCCCGGTCGTGGATACCCGACGCGCGCAGCGCACACGTCCGCCCGGCCCTGCCTGACCGGCAGTTCAGGGCGCGACGCACAGGTTCAGCGACACGGGATGACGCAGACGGGGCCTGCGGCTACCCTTGTCGCCCCTTCGCTGTCCCGACGCGCGCAACTCAGTGCCCGATCCATCGTCCCCCTCGCGACTTTCGGCTCTTCTGCCGCGCCCGGGCCAGTCCCGTGCCTGGTGGCGTGCGCCGGCCAACCTGAGCGCACTGGCCTGGGCGGCGGCACGTGCGGCCGAGGCGCATGCCGGCCCGCTGTTGATGGTGGCGCGCGACAATCACGCCGCGCACCAGCTCGAACAGGACCTGCGCGCCCTGCTCGGACACGACCCGACCTTGCCTGTGGTGCCCTTCCCGGACTGGGAAACCCTGCCCTACGACCGCTTCAGCCCGCATCCGGACATCGTCTCGCAGCGGCTGGCCGCACTGCATCGACTGCCGGGCCTCAAGCGCGGGATCGTGGTCGCGCCGGTGCAGACGCTCATGCAGCGTCTGGCGCCTCTTTCGCACGTGATCGGCGGCAGCTTCGATGTGGCGGTCGGCCGTCGCCTCGATCTGGACGACGAGAAGCGCCGGCTGGAAGCCGCCGGCTACCGCAATGTGCCGCAGGTGCTCGACCCGGGCGATTTCGCGGTGCGCGGCGGCCTGCTCGACGTGTACCCGATGGGGTCCGAAGAGCCCTACCGGATCGAGCTGCTCGACGACGAGATCGATTCGATCCGTGCCTTCGACCCCGACAGCCAGCGCTCGCTGGACAAATACCAGTCGGTGCAGCTGCTGCCCGGCCGCGAAGTGCCGCTGGAGGGCGAGGCGCTGGAACGCGCGCTCGACGCGCTGCGCGACCGCTTCGACATCGACACGCGGCGCAGCCCGCTGTACCAGGACCTCAAGGCCGGCGTCGCGCCGGCAGGCGTCGAATACTATCTGCCTCTGTTTTTCAACGAGCGCGGTCTCGCCGGGACAGGCAAGGACGGCACCGCGACGCTCTTCGACTATCTCGCAGCCAACGCGCTGCCGCTGCTGTGCGAAGGCGCGCTGGAGGCCGGCGAGCAGTTCTGGCGCAGCATCGAAGAACGCTACGAACAGCGCCGGCACGACATCGAACGTCCGCTGCTGCCGCCGGCCGAACTGTATCTGTCGCCGGATGCGCTGCGCGAGCGCCTCAACCGCGACGCGCGCATCGAAGTCTGCGGCGAAAGCCATCCGCGTCGCGCCGAGGCCCAGCCCACCGGCACCCAGCCGGCGCCGGACCTGCCGCTGATCGCGCGCGACACCGAGCCTGCCGCGGCGCTGAAGTCCTTGCTCGGCAGCTATCCGGGCCGGGTGCTGATCGCCGCGGATTCGGCCGGCCGCCGCGAGGCGTTGCTGGACATCCTGCGCGCCGCCGAGCTTTCCCCGGGCGTGCTGCCCGCGGGCATCGGGCTGCTGCAGCAGGTCGACCCGCCGCGCTTCGCGATCGCGGTGGCGCCGCTGGAGGACGGGTTCGCGCTCGACGCCGACGACGCCGGCGTCGGTTCGCTCGTCTTCCTCACCGAGCGCCAGTTCTACCCCGAACGCGCCGCGCAGCCGCGGCGTCGCAAGCGCGCGGGACGCGAGCCGGAGGCGATCATCCGCGACCTCGGCGAGCTGGCCGAAGGCGCGCCGGTGGTGCACGAAGACCACGGCGTGGGCCGCTACCGCGGGCTGATCACGCTGGAGGCCGGCGGCCAGACCGGCGAATACCTCGACATCGAATACGCCAAGGGCGACCGGCTGTACGTGCCGGTCGCCCAGTTGCACCTGGTCAGCCGCTATTCCGGCGCCTCGCCCGAGACCGCCCCGCTGCACTCGCTAGGCGGCGAGGCCTGGACCAAGGCCAAGAAAAAGGCCGCCGAGAAGGTGCGCGACGTGGCCGCCGAGCTGCTGGAGATCCAGGCCAAGCGCCAGGCCCGCGCCGGGTTGTCGCTGCCGCTGGACCGTACGCTCTACGAGCAGTTCGCCGCGGGGTTTCCCTTCGAGGAGACGCCCGACCAGCTGGCCTCGATCGAGGCGGTGCTGCGCGATGTCGCCGACAGCCGGCCGATGGACCGCGTGGTCTGCGGCGACGTGGGCTTCGGCAAGACCGAGGTGGCGGTGCGTGCGGCCTTCGCCGCGGCGATGTCCGGCAAGCAGGTCGCGGTGCTGGTGCCGACCACCCTGCTGGCCGAGCAGCACTACCGCAATTTCCGCGACCGCTTCGCCGACTGGCCGCTCAGGGTGGAGGTGCTCTCGCGCTTCAAGAGCACCAAGGAGATCAAGGCCGAACTCGCGAAGGTGGCCGAGGGCACCATCGACGTGATCGTCGGCACCCACCGGCTGCTGCAGCCGGACGTGAAGTTCAAGGACCTGGGCCTGGTGATCGTCGACGAGGAGCAGCGCTTCGGCGTGCGCCAGAAGGAGGCGCTGAAGGCGCTGCGCGCCAATGTGCATCTGCTCACGCTCACCGCCACGCCCATCCCGCGCACGCTGAACATGGCGATGGCCGGGCTGCGCGACCTGTCGATCATCGCCACTGCCCCGGCCAACCGCATCGCGGTGCAGACCTTCGTGGTGCCGTGGGACGACGCGCAGCTGCGCGAGGCGTTCCAGCGCGAGCTGGCGCGCGGCGGCCAGGTGTATTTCCTGCACAACGACGTGGAAAGCATCGGCCGCATGCAGCGCGAACTGCAGACCCTGGTGCCGGAGGCACGCATCGGCATCGCCCACGGCCAGATGCCCGAACGCGAGCTGGAAAAGGTGATGCTGGACTTCCACAAGCAGCGTTTCAACGTGCTGCTGTCGACCACCATCATCGAATCGGGCATCGACATCCCCAACGCCAACACCATCGTGATCAACCGCGCCGACAAGTTCGGCCTGGCGCAGCTGCACCAGCTGCGCGGCCGCGTCGGCCGCTCGCACCACCGCGCCTACGCCTACCTGGTGGTGCCGGACAACCGCAGCATCACCGCCGATGCGCGCAAGCGCCTGGACGCCATCGCCTCCATGGATGAACTCGGCGCGGGCTTCACCCTGGCCACCCACGACCTGGAGATCCGCGGCGCCGGCGAGCTGCTGGGCGAGGACCAGAGCGGGCAGATGGCCGAGGTCGGCTTCTCGCTCTATACCGAGCTGCTGGAGCGCGCGGTGCGCAGCATCAAGCAGGGCAAACTGCCGGGCGTGGGCATGGAAGACATCGATCTGGACCATCGCGGCGCGGAGGTCGACCTGGGCGTGCCGGCGCTGATCCCGGACGACTACCTGCCCGACGTGCACGCGCGCCTCACCCTGTACAAACGGATCAGCAGCGCGCGCACTCCCGACGCCCTGCGCGAGCTGCAGGTCGAGATGATCGACCGCTTCGGCCTGCTGCCCGACCCGGTGAAGCACCTCTTCGCCACCGCCGAGCTGCGCCTGGAGGCCGAGGCGCTCGGCATCCGCAAGCTGCAGTTGGGCGCCGAGGGCGGGCGCCTGCAGTTCGTGGAGAAACCGAGCGTGGACCCGATGTCGGTGATCCGCATGATCCAGGGCCAGCCGAAGCATTACCGCATGGACGGCCCGGACAAGCTGCGGATCACGCTGGATCTGCCCGAGCCGGCGCAGCGTTTCCAGGCGGCGCGGGGCATGATCGCGACGCTGCAGCCGGGGCAGGCGCGGTGAGTGGTGCAGGTCGCAGGCGGGCCGCCTGCATCCGGGAGATTTTCCGGCACATCCGGCAGCCCGGACGGCGGGCCGGTATCGCGCTTGCGGTGTCGGTGGCCGCGCTGGTGATGTCGACCGGCTGCGCGCATGTGTCGCCCAAGGAAACGCAGGTGGTGTACATCGTCCTGCGCCATGCCGAAAAATCCGACGACGGCACGCGCGACCCGGGCCTCAGCGAGGCCGGTCGCATCCGCGCAGCCCGCATCGCCGACACCCTCCGCGATTCACCGCTGGACGCGGCCTATGCCACCGCCTACAGGCGCACGCAGGCCACCGCCGCACCGACGGCCGCTGCCCACGGGCTGCAGGTGACGGCCTACGAGGCCGGCGGGCCGGCCGAGTCCTTCGCCGCCATGCTGCGTGCCGCGCACCCTGCCGGCACGGTGCTGGTCATCGGCCACAGCAACACCGCCCCGGCCATCGCCGCCGCGCTCTGCGCCTGCCCGGTCGCGCCGATGGACGACGACAGCTATGGGCGCTGGATCGAGGTCCGCATCGGCCCGGATGGCCGCGCTCAGCTGTCCGAACACGCGTATTGAGACCCATGCACGCACCCGCCACGTCCGGTCGCCGCCGTGAAATCCGTTCACCCCTCCAATCATGGCTGACTCCTCACCCCCACTCCGCCCACGCATGATCGAATTCGGCCACCTCACGCACACCGGTCTGCGCCGGGAGCTCAACGAGGACACCTACTACGGGGACAGCGAACTGGGCCTGTGGCTGGTGGCCGACGGCATGGGCGGGCACGAATACGGCGAGGTCGCCAGCGCCCTCGCCCGCGAGACCGTGGTCCGCGAAATCCGTCAGGGCAGCAGTCTGGCCCAGGCCATCCGCACCGCGGACGAGGAGATCATCCGTGCCTCTCGCCAGCGCACCGACACCCTGCCCATGGGCACCACCGTCGTGGCCCTGCGCGTGTCCGGCAACCGTTTCGAGGTGGCGTGGGTGGGCGACAGCCGCGCCTACCTCTGGCGCGACGGCCAACTGGCCCAGCTCTCGCAGGACCACAGTTACGTCCAGGAGCTGATCCAGCAGGGCGCGATCACCGTCGACCAGGCCCGCACTCACCCCCAGCGCAACGTGGTCACCCAGGCGCTGGGCGTGACCGACCCGCAGAACCTCAACGTCGAAACCCTAGCGGGCGAGCTCAAGCCCGGCATGCAGCTGCTGCTGTGCAGCGACGGCCTGACCGAGGAAGTGGACGACGGCAGCATCGCCCAGGTGCTCGGGCATACCGAGTGCAGCGCGCAGGAATGCGTGGACGGGCTGGTGGCCGCGGCGCTGGATGGCGGCGGTTCGGACAACATCACGGTGGTGTTGGTGCGGAGGCACTGAGGGCGTTGGGCACTGTGCCTAGCCATAAGCCACAGTAACAGCCACAGCAAAGCTTCCGCGCTGTCGCGCGGAAGCTTTGCTGTGGCTGTGGCCGTTGGTCTCGCCTTACTAGATCGCCAGGTCAATCAGCACCAGCGATCACAAAAACAGATCCGGCAACAGCGGCCGCGACGGATCCACCGCATACCCCAACAGATCCGTCACCCCTGCCTCCGCCAACACCTCATCGTCGATCAGGAAACGACCGTGAAACCCGGACGCCTCGCGCACCAGCACCTCATGCGCGGCATCCGCCATGATCTCGGGGCGCCGACACCCGGCGGCATCCACCCCGGGGATCATGTTGATCGCGTCGGTGGCGATCACCGTGCGCGGCCACAGCGCGTTCACCGCCACACCCTGCGGGCCGAACTCGGCGGCCAGGCCCAACGTCACGAAGCTCATGCCCATCTTCGCCAGCGTGTAGCCGGTATGCGGCCCCCACCACTTCGCATCGAGCGAGGGCGGCGGCGCGAGGGTGAGGATGTGCGGGTTCGGTGCCTGCAGCAGATGCGGCAGACAGGCCTGTGCGCAGAGGAACGTGCCGCGCGCGTTGACCTGCTGCATGAGATCAAAGCGCTTCATCGGCGTTTCCAGCGCGCCGCGCAGCCAGATGGCGCTGGCGTTGTTGACCAGGATGTCGATGCCGCCGAAGGCATCCACCGTGGCCGCGACCGCCGCGCGTACCGCGTCCTCGTCGCGGATGTCGCATTTCAGCGCGAGCGCGCGGCCGCCGGCCGCCTCCACCGCCGCCGCCGCGGTATGGATGGTGCCGGGCAGCTTGGGGTTGGGCACCGCCGACTTGGCGGCGATGGCGACATTCGCACCATCGCGCGCGGCACGCAGGGCGATGGCCAGGCCGATGCCGCGCGAGGCGCCGGTGATGAACAGGGTCTTGCCGGACAGTGTGGTCATGACGCTTTCTCTTCGAGGGTTCGCAGCCGACAGCCGGCGCGATGCGGATGCGTGTGCGGATTCGCAGGCGTGTGGTCCGGACCCACATGTGGACTCACGGCTTCGGCCCCTGCCCTTCGTTGTCCTCCCACTTCAACACCCGCCGGGTGAGGAAGCGGTAGACGGGCTTGCCGGTGGCGAACCACAGCTCGCGCACCCACGAGGTGCGCTTGAGCACGCGGCGCTCCACCGGCGTGATGGATCCGGGGCAATAGGTGCGCTTGTGCTTGAGCAGGTGACGCAGATCCTCGCGCGCGAGCAGGCGCATCCAGCGCGCGCGCGGGCGTCCGCGCACCGCGAGCTGGAAATCGATGATGGCCGGGGTGCCGTCGGCGAGCACCAGCCAGTTGGCCTCCTTGGCCAGGTCGTTGTGCGCGAGGCCGAGCCGATGCAGCGCCTGCAGCCGCCGCCGCGCCAGGCGGAAGTAGGCCAGGTCGCCGTGCGGCGGGCGTTGGTACATCGCGGCGCCATCCAAGTAACTGCGGTCGAGCCGACGGCCATCCCAGCGCAGCAGTTGCGGCACGGCCTCCGCGCCCAGGACCTGCCGAAGCCCGCGGGCCTCGCGGCGCGCCAGCCACCAGGCCGGCAACCGCAGCCACAGCGGCACATGGGCCAGATCGCGGCGCACGAACAGCCCTCCATCCTCGCCGCGCATCAGCGCGATGCGCCCAAAACTGTCGGCCTTGAGCGCAGCGACTTCGACCGGCACGCCGGGGGGCGCATGGCCGACGGGCGATTGCATGGAACCTTCAGGACGTTGGGCGGGCGATGGGGAGGGCATCGGTGGATTGTAGTCGTTCACCGGCGCAGGCCTGCCGTGCGGAGGGCGGACGCGCCCGCGATGCGGTCTGGGCCGATGGGCCCGCACCATCCGGCCCGCGGCAAGGCTGCGCGGGCCGCTGTCATACTATCCGGATGCAGAATGCCTGGCTGGACTCCATGGTCGTCTGGATCGGCGCGCACCCGCAGGCAGCGGGAGCGCTGATTTTCCTGATCGCGTTCTGCGATGCCCTGATCGTGCTCGGCATCGTGGTGCCGGCACTGCCGCTGCTCTTCGCGGTGGGCACCCTGATCGGCCTCGGTCATGTGGACGGGCCCTACGCTCTGCTCTGTGCGGCCGCAGGCGCCTTCGCGGGGGATGCACTGAGTTACTGGGTCGGTCTGCGCTGGGGCCCCGCGCTGCGCCAGAAGTGGCCGTTCGCCCGCTATCCGCAATTGCTCGACCGCGGCGAGCTGCTGTTCCGCAGACACGGGTTGAAAGGCATCGTGATCGCGCGTTTCGTCGGCGCGGTGCGGCCGTTCGTGCCCGCGGTGGCCGGCATGCTGCACATGCCGCTCAAGCGCTATGCACCGGCCAGCGCCTTCGCCGCGCTGAGCTGGGCCGCGGTGTTCCTCGCGCCGGGCTGGGTGTTCGGGACGTCCTACGATGCCGTGGCGGCGGTCGCGGACCGGCTCGCGCTGGTGCTGCTGGCCCTGTTCCTGGTGATGGCGTTGATCTGGGCCTGTGTGCTCTATACCTACCGTTGGTTCGCGGCGCATGCCGACCGCCTGCTGGCCAGAGCGCTGGTCTGGACCCGGCAGCATCCCAGGCTCGGGCGCTATGGCGCATCGCTGGTCCAGCGACATCGGCCGGAATCCCCCGCGCTTGCGGTGCTGGCGGCCTGCCTGCTGGCGATCGGCTGGGGCTGGTTCGCTCTGCTCACCGCCGTGCTGGCGGGCGGCGGCTCGTTGGGGCTGGATCACGTGGTGCACCGGGCGATGCTCGAACTGCGGACCCCGCTGGCCGACCGGCCGCTGGCGGCGCTGGCGGCGCTGGGCGACCTTCACGTGCTGCTGCCGGCGATGGGCGCGGGCCTGGCATGGCTGCTGTGGCGACGCTGTCATTCGGCCGCCCTCCATTGGCTTGCGGCCGTGGGCTTCGGACTGCTGTTCAGCACCTTCCTCGGCCTGGCTATCGATATGCCGCGGCCTGCGGAAGGCACGCCGGGCTTCGGGTTCCCGGCGATGGACGTCACCCTGTTCACCATCGTCTTCGGGTTTTTCGCGGTGCTGATCGCGCGCGAGCTGCCGGGGCGCCAGCGGGTGTGGCCCTACATGGTGGCCGGCCTGGGCGTGGCGCTGCTGGGGTTCGCGCGGCTGTATCTGGGCGCGCACTGGCTCAGCGACATCGTCGGCGGCGTGCTGTTCGGCGTGGCCTGGCTGCTGGTGCTCGGCATCGCCTACCGGCGGCATCTGCGTCGTCATTTCTGGATGCGCCCGCTGGCGTTCGTGTTCTATGGCGCGTTCGTGGTGGCCGCCCTGTGGCACCTCCCGCGCGCGATCGAACCGCAGCTGGCCCGCGCGCAGCCCGGCCCGCCCGGTCGTGTACTGACGACGGTAGCCTGGTGGGACGAGGAATGGGCCACGCTTCCGGGTCATCACGACCGCGTCGACACCAACGGGCACTGGCCTCTGAACGTGCAGGTGGCGGGTGATCCCGCACAGCTGCAGCGCCAGCTGGAGTCTGCCGGCTGGCGCGCGCAGGCGGAAGCCGGCTGGACAGACGCCCTCCGTCTGCTCGACAGCGATCTCACCCCGCAGAGTCAGCCGGTTCTGCCTGCCTCGCTCGATGCGCGTCCGGAACGGTTGCTGATGCGGCGTCCAGGGGCGGCACCCGCGACCACGTTGACCATCCGGCTGTGGCCGGCATCGGCGATGCGCGAGAACGGCGAGCACCTGTGGGTCGGCACCGCCCAGACACTGCGCTACCGCAGGCCACTGCCGATCCTGGGGCTGTGGATGCCCGACCCGGCGCCGCGCGCCGGCGGGGATGCTGCCGGTACAGGCGGGGAAGCACTGGATGCCCTGATCGACGCAATGGGAACTCAGCCCACGCGGCTGTCCCCGCACCCCGAAACCGGGACGCCGACGCTGCGCATCCTGATGCGCGACCAGGGCACCGACTGAACCGGTTGACGGGCGCACCGGATCCGAGGGCAAGACGCCGCACGGCATGGGGCGCCCATGCGGATGTCAGGACATGAATCCTGTGAGCAGATCCAGACGCGCATGCGGGTCGTCCAGATCGAGCAACTGGAGCCGCTGCTGCCCGGTGAGCGGCAGCAGCTCGCTCAGCCGCCACCCGATCCAGGCCGCATCATCGAGCAGCCGTGTGGGCGCCTGCGCATGCTCGCCGCCGAACTCGTCCAACAGCTTGCGCACCACCAGACCGAGCACCGCATGCTCCGGACGCAGCTCATCGTCGGGATCCGGAGCGCACCAGGACACCTCACCGACGACCAACCCGTTCTCGCGCACGTGACTGGAACGCAACCGGAACCGGCGGTGACCGCGCACGCGCAAGGCGAGCAGACCATCGGCCCCGGTGCCAAAATCCTCGATGCGGGCTTCCGTACCGACCAGGGCGGGGATCGCGGCGGCGCCCACCTCCTGGCCATCGAGAATCAGACAGACTCCAAACCCGCTCCCACGACGGCCGCACTCGCGCACAAGGTCGAGGTAGCGCGCCTCGAACACGCGCAACGACAGCGGCGCTCCAGGAACCAGCACGGTTGCCAGCGGGAACAGCGGCAGGGACGCCTCGAGATCACCACAGTCGTGGCCGATCCCGTGATTGGAACCGTCGGCGGCGGGGCTGGCGGGCGATGGATCGGATGATGTCTCGGGATGCATGCTGGAGGGTCCGGGGAACACGGTCATGCGCCGATTCTAGCTGCCGACGACAACGCGCCCCTGGAAACCGCACGGATGAGACAGTGATGCGATATCGCCATGAAAAAGCCGGAGGGCGCATTCCTTCGCGCTCTCCGGCATGCGACCCCACCGGCGAGCGGTGTCGCGGGTGCCGCGCCGGGTTTGGGGCCCCGGTGCGACGGACGCGACCTCCATGGCGCGTCGTATGAGGATGACTCGGCGAGCGGACACCAGTGTGGTGTGAGCCGCCTGGGCATCGAATGCCCGTGGTGAGATCACCAGGCGCATGCGCAGCCTCGGGGCTGCGCGAAGATGGTCGGCATACGGGGGCGGGCCCTCCACTGACGAGGTAGTCAGGCCCGCCCCCGCATGACCGGATGCGATCTGGAATGAAGCGAATTCAGGCAACGGCTGGAGAAACCATGCATCCGAGGAAGAGGCCGAGCCGGCGATCTGGAGCCGGGATCGACCGCGATCCACCGTCGTGACGGATGCGCTGCCCTGAACCGTGTCGACGGGCGCGCTCAGGCGCGGGCCGACACGGGATGACTCAGGCTTCCGCGTCTTCCTCCTCGTCGGCCTCGTCGCGCGAAGCGTCCTGGGGCACGAACTGGGCGCGCAGCATGGCTTCGAGCTTGGCTGCGGAGGCGGGATGTTCCTTGAGGTACTGGCGGGCGTTCTCCTTGCCCTGACCGATGCGCTCGCTGTCGTAGCTGTACCAGGCACCGGACTTCTCGACCAGCTTGGCGTCCACGCCCATCTCGATCAGTTCGCCCTCGCGGCTGATGCCTTCGCCGTAGAGGATTTCGGTGACGACCTGCTTGAAGGGAGGCGCGAGCTTGTTCTTGACCACCTTGATCTTGGTCTGGTTGCCGATGATCTCGTCGCCCTTCTTGATCGCGCCGATGCGGCGGATGTCCAGGCGCACCGAGGCATAGAACTTGAGCGCGTTGCCGCCGGTGGTGGTTTCCGGACTCTGGCCGGGCATCATCACGCCGATCTTCATGCGCAGCTGGTTGATGAAGACCACCAGACAGTTGCTGCGCTTGATGTTGCCGGTGAGCTTGCGCAGGGCCTGGCTCATCAGGCGCGCCTGCAGACCGGGGAGTTGGTCGCCCATCTCGCCCTCGATTTCGGCCTTGGGCGTGAGCGCAGCCACCGAATCGATGACGACGATGTCGACCGCATTGGAGCGGACCAGCATGTCGGCGATCTCGAGCGCCTGCTCGCCGGTATCGGGCTGCGAGAGCAGCAGCTCGTCGACGTTGACGCCGAGCTTCTGGGCATAGATCGGATCGAGCGCATGTTCGGCGTCGATGAAAGCGGCGGTGCCGCCGGCCCTCTGGCATTCGGCGATGGTCTGCAGGGTGAGCGTGGTCTTGCCGGACGACTCCGGGCCGTAGATTTCGACCACGCGGCCCTTGGGCAGGCCACCGATGCCCAGGGCGATGTCCAGCATCAGCGAGCCGGTGCTGATCGCCTCGATCGCCTCGACCGGGCGGTCGCCCATGCGCATGACCGAGCCCTTGCCGAACTGCTTGTCGATCTGGCCCAGGGCGGCCGCCAGGGCGCGCTTCTTGTTCTCGTCCATCGTGGAAATCCTCGTCAGTGGTTGCGGTGCGTGAAGTGTGGTGGGGTGCCGTCGCACGGACTGCGACACCCGGAAATCTAGGCAGTGGGGCAGCCGGGCTCCATCGGGAGACCTCGCGTCGCGGGGTCGGGGAAACCCGACACGACGGCCGATGCGTGCGCACCTGGGGCGAGCATCGGCCTGAGCGTCGCGGCCGCATCGCGCATGGCGTCGCACAGCCGCATGTAGGCCGCCCGCTCGGGATCGCCGGCGAGCACCTGGGCGATCCGCGCGTGGGCATCGGTGTCGAAGGCGTGGGGATCGAAGCGCTCGACCGGTGCGACCGGACGCCCCAGCAGCAGCATCGTGGCCTGTGCGACCGCTTCGACCGCCTGCGCGATCAGACCGAGCTTGAAGGCTTGCAGCGGATCGCCGGGCAAAGGGTCGTAGACGCGCTCGCCCCAATGGAAGCCGGGAACGGGAAACAGGGCTTCGATGCCATCGATGACCGCGCGCAACCGGCGGCTGCGCTCGCGGGCCTGGCGCAGTGCGGCGTCCCCCCTCACCGGTTCGGCCTCACCAGCCCGCAGTAGAGGCCCTCGATCGCGAAATCCTGATCCGGCAGCACGTCGATGGGCGCGTAGTCGGGGTTCCGCGGCAGGAGGCGGATGCGGTCCTTGCCGATCTTCAGCAGCTTGACGGTGATCTCGTCTTCGATGCGGGCGACCACGATCTGCCCGGAGCGGGCTTCGCTGGTGCGGAACACACCGATCAGGTCGCCCTCGAAGATGCCCTCGTCGCGCATCGAGTCGCCCTGCACCTTCAGCAGGTAGTTCGGCGCGGGCGAGAACAGGGCGCGATCCAGCAGGACATAGTCGTCGGAGCGCAGGTCGGCGCCGATCGGCAGGCCGGCGGCGACGCGGCCGAGCACCGGCAGACGGATGGCGTCCTCGCTGACCGGCGGCGACAGGTCCAGCACGCGCTGGGCAGCCTCGTGGAGCAGGCGGATGCCGCGCGCGCGGCCCGGCACGCGCTGGATCATCCCGGCCTGTTCCAGCGCCTCCAGGTGGTACTGGGCGGCACGCACGCCCTTGAAGCCCATGGCGTGCGCGATCTCGGTCTGCGAGGGCGGCACGCCATCGGCGGCGATGCGCTCGGAGATGAGGGCGAGGATGCTCTGCTGGGTGTCGGTCAGGTCCATGGTTAGTAGTATTACTACTAACAAGCGGGACCGTCAACTCTCCAGGCGCCCTGCCCCTGCGGCTCCCGACGATGGAGAGTCCGGACCGCGTTGCCCACCCAGGCCGTGCACGAACAGCAGACGGCCTTCGGCGAAGGACAGCGGCAGGATCATGCCGATGACCAGCGGGAAGAGGATGTAGCTCATATCCCCAAAGGGAAGATGGACGCCCAGCAATGCCTGCTGTGCCCAGTTCGGAGAGGCGGCACTGCGCAGCGACACGCTGACGAAGTGTGGCAGCGCATAGACCTGGTACATGGCGGTCAGCAGGATCGGAAGACCGCAGGCCACCGCCGCACAGGCGAGATACAGCCGATACGCAATGAGTGACCTCAACACGGACCATCGCAGCACTGTGCGCATAGCGGCGGTGAAGTTGTGCCCGCGACGGTAGCCGAACCACAGCGCGATCGTCGCCAGCAGCGCCGTCAAACCGACGGCTTCTGCCGAAAGACACCCCAGGAGTGCGCCCGGGAGCCCGCCATCGAGCCCGAGCGGATCCGTCCGGCACAGCGCCCAATCCGCCGCCGACACAGCGATCAGCCACAACATCAGGATCGGCACGAGTACGCGACCCCCCCGCCACCACGGCCGCCACCAGCGCGCGAGTGTCGGCTGGGTCAACGTCGCGGGATGGCCACTGAGAAAGGGCGCTGCCGCCAGCAGCGGCAGCGCCAGCAGGAAGAGCGCGACCCCCAGCATCTCCGCGGCATCCAACGGCAACATCACCCCGCCCGCCAGACAGCCCAGCGCCAGCCCCATCAGGATGCGGATGCCGCGCGGGCGACAGGCCCAGCGCAGGCTGTCGGCCGCACGGCCATCGCGGTCGAAGGCTGCTGCAGCCGCAAGCAGCAGCGCGAAGATCAGTGTGATCGCCGCGAAGACCGCCGCATGCAGCAGCCAGTCCGGCCCGGTGAAGAGATAGTCGGACAGCCCGTACAGGCCACGGCCCGGCTCATCGAACACCAGTCCCCTCCACCCGCGCGAACCCTCGAACAAAAAGAGCAGCAGCAGGGACGGCACGCTGGCCGCGGCCATCGCCAGCAGCCAGCGCCGCAGTGCGCGACGCCCGGGTGTGGGCGCGGCCGGTGGACTCGGCGGGATGGAGGACGTGGGTTCGGGCTGGCGCGCTGCCGACGGCAACGGGGCGGAGGACAGCGCATCCGCGGCCATCAGGCCAGCCGCTCCAGGCCCTCCAGGGCCGCGGCCACGGTCTGACGACGTACATCGTCGCGGTCGCCGTCGAAGTGGAAGACATCGGCCTGGGCATAGCCACCGCGGCGCTTCCAGCCGATCCACACGGTACCCACCGGTTTGTCGGGCGAACCACCACCCGGCCCGGCGATGCCAGTCACCGCCACGGCGAGGCTGGCGCCGGCATGAACGAGTGCGCCGGAGACCATTTCGATCACCGTCTCACGACTCACCGCGCCAAACTGTTCCAGTGTCTCCGGGCGAACGCCGAGCATGGCCTGCTTGGCTTCGTAGCTGTAGGCGACCATGCCGCAGTCGAACCAGTCCGACGAGCCGGCGATGTCGGTGACGGTCTTGGCAATCCAGCCGCCGGTGCAGCTTTCCGCGGTCACCAGGGTCAGGTGCTGGGCGCGCATGCGCTCGCCCAGAGCGGTGGCGCGGTCGCGGAGCTGGGCGTCTGTGAAGCTGGTCATGGGGAACGGATGCCTGCCGGAGGTCGCCGGATGATACCGCCCGCGCCACGGCAGGGGCCCTGCCGGAAGCCGGGGGGCTGGCCGACCGTTGCCGATGTGGGCACATGCGCCGGGTGCGTCGTGCCATGCACGCGGTCGCCCAGTCAGCGTACTGGCCTCGCATCGAGTGCCCGCGCGGGCGATGGGATGCGCATCCGGCCGGATGCAGGGATTCGATACGCGGCGTCGATCCATGGGCCCACCGTGCCCGCAAACGACAACGCCCGGACGACGCGCGTTTGCGTCGTCCGGGCGTGATGACTGCAGGCTTGCCGCGTACGCGACGGGTTACTTCGCGGCACCCGCGGTCTTGGCGCCGTTGCCGTCGTGGCCTGCCATCGCCTCACCCATCGCCTTCGCATCGGGCGCGGCCCCGGCAGGCGGCGTGATCACACAGTCGCCGTTCGCGTCCTGGCCGAACAGGCTGCTGCAGATATGGCTCACATCCAGCGGGTCGGTCTTGGAGAAGCCGTGGCAACCGAAGCAGTTGGGCGCCCAGGAGGTCTCGCCCTGCTGGAAGGTCTCCATGCTCATGTTGGTCAGCTCCAGCGACCCGCGCTGCAGGCTGCTCGGATCGCCGGGCATGATCTTGTCGCCGGTCTTCTCGTGCACGGTGTAGGCCACCGGCGGGTTGCCGGAATCGGCGCCGTCCTTGGTCCAGATGCCGCCGATCAGGTGGTAGTGCTTCCAGATCGCCATCGGGTCGGTGTCGGGGAGCTTCGTCAGCAGGCCATCGGCGCCGACCAGCTGGGCATTGAGCTCCTGGATCGCCAGCAGATTGGCGGCGTTGTCGTTGCCGTTGATCGACGCGCCGGGCTGGTTGCCGTGGGCGAACATGCGGCAGACGTTGTTGGGCGTGTTGGTCGCGGGCGGGGTGTTGCCGGTGAAGGCATCGGGCGTGTTGAAGTTGAACGCCGCGCAGGCGGTGTTTGCGGGCATGCCCGGCGCCACCGGGTTCTGGGTGAGGCAGTTGGCGGCGTCGTTGCTGGCGAAGGCCCAGCCGGAGGGCGGCATCGGGCTGCTGCCGTCGCACAGCGGCGCGTTGTTCTTGTGCTCGAAGGTGGCCCAGATCATCTCCGGATGCTTCGCGGTCCAGTTGGCGATGTGGAAGCCGACCAGACCCAGGGTCACGTCCTTGCCGCCGATGCTCGCGGGCATGGTGTAGTAGCTGGTGTCCGGGTTGTCGAGGATCTTCCACGACACCTTGATCTCGAAGGTGCCCGCGGCGAAGCCGCTCTGGGTGGACTGGCACTCGGCGTCGGAATACCAGATGTTGTAGTGGAGGATGTTGCCGTGCTGGTCGTAGAGCGCGTTGCCGTCGGCCTGCACGTCCTCGAAATCCTGCGGCTTGTCGGCGCGCATGGCCAGCTTCTGCGCCGCGATCGCGCGGCCCATGATCTTCGGAGCGCTGCACTGGCCGCTCTGCACGTTCGGGTCGTGCAGGCGATTGGTTTCGAACACGCGCTCGCCGCTGGCGGCGTAGTCCGGGGCCGGCGCGACCTGGGCGAGGAACCACTGCCAGGAGAACTGGTAGAAATCGCAGAAGGTCTCGGCGGCCGCGACGTCGGCAGGCGGATTGGGGCTGGAGATCCAGCTGGCGTCGGCCTTGCACACGCTGGGCGCGCTGGCGGCAGGCGTGGCGGCCGCAGCGGGCTCCGCCGGCGCGGACGGCTCGCCCTTGTCCCCGCAGGCGGCGACGAGCAGCGAGACGATGGCGGCGGTCAGGGGCACGAGCCGGCTGCGCGTGGAGCGCACTGCCGGGACGGGCGAGAGGGACGGTCTGACAACGGCAGGCACTTGCGCGGACATCGTTCTGCTCCTTGGACGGATGGCACTGCGGGAAACGCCGCATGGTCGGCACGGCGCGAGGCGCGCGCACGGACAGGACCATCGGAGAACCCGCGTGCCGGCGCGTCTGCGTACGCACACCCCGTGCGTCGATCGCACCGCGCATCCCCCCGCATCCCGTCATGCGCCGCGAGCCTCGAGCATGCGCATTCAGGAAGCTGGTGACAAGACCGCGGAGCGCACAGACGGCACACACGGCACCATTCCGACACCTGAAGCGACCCGGGGCGGATCGAGACGTCGCATCCGGGCTTCGAACCCAGGCATCGAACCGAGGCATCGAATCCGCGGCCGAGCCCGAGGCCTGCACGCAAAGGAATGCCGGAGCCGCCTTGCCGAAGCCCTTCGACGACGTCGCCCAAAAAGCGGACGGCGGCCCGAGGGCCGCCGTCCGGATCACGTCATGGGCGCGTGCAGCCCCGTGGGGCGACGCTCAGTAGCGCAGGCGCAGGGTCACACCCACCGTACGCGGCGCGCCGAGGAAGGCGTTCCACGTACCAGGCTGCAGCGGCGCGTCGATGGCGACCTGGTAGTACTCCTCGTCGGTCAGGTTCTGCGACCAGAACTCCAGATCCCAGCGGTCGCTCTGGCCGCCGATCACGAAGCGGGCGTTGAACAGCGCATAGCCGTCCTGCTGCTTCTGCGGGTCGAGATCCGAGCCGGTGTTGTACTCGGACATGTACTTCATGCCGACATTGGCGCGGGCCTTGAGCTTGCTGCCCATGTCCCAGTCGTAGCCGACGGACGCGGTGCCCGACCATTCCGGAGCGAAGCTGGGGCGGCTGCCCGGCAGCAGGCTCAGGTCGGCGTCGGGCAGCGGGTCGTCGCCGTACTCGGTGTCGGCGTAGGTCAGGCCGGCCTGCACCATCCAGCCATTGCGCTTGAACAGCAGCTCGGCGTCGACGCCCTGCGAGGTCACGGTCGGGATCGAGCGCACGACGAAGCTGGTGCCGAGGAAGCTGTTGAGCTGGAAGTCGCTGTATTCCTGGTGGAACAGCGTGGCGTTGAGCAGCAGGTTGCCGCCCATCCAGGTGGTCTTGGTGCCCAGCTCGAAGCTGTCGACGAACTCGCCTTCGAACGAGGTGTCGTTCACCGGCACGATGCCTGCGGTGCCGCTGGACAGGCCGTTGTTGGACTGCACGCGATCGAGGTTGAAGCCGCCGGCCTTGTAGCCGCGCGCGGCCGAGAAGTAGGCCATCACCCGGTCGTTGAAGCGGTAGGCGGCCTTGAAGGTGCCCGACCACTCCTTCTCTTCGCGCTCCTGATTGGTCACGCGACCGTTGTGGCGCACGTTGGTCCACGGCAGGCAGCCGAAGCCCACGACCTGCGGCGCCGCGGCCGAGGCCTGGGCCACGGTCAGGCCGCGCGCGACCAGCGCCGCGACCACCTGTGCGGGATTGAGCAGCATCGAGCCGCAGCCCAGCCCGCCGTTGGGGTTGGTGTAGCTCGAATCCAGCTCCTTGTCCTCGATGGTGTAGCGCAGGCCGAGGGTCAGATCGAGCGCATCGGTGGCGTGCCAGGTGTTGTTGGTGAACAGCGCGATGCTCTTGGAGTTCTGCTTGTAGCGGTCGTTGGCCGCATGCCCGGCGAACACGGTGCCGAAGGGACGGCCGCTGGCCTGCGAGTAGAACAGCGGCGCGGTGGGACTGGTGGCCAGCAGCGGGTTGATCTGCGCCAGCACTGCGGTGGACAGATAGGCCTCGTAGGCCGAGCCCACGCGATAGGCCTCGTTGCGGGTGAGGTCTTCGTCGGCGTAGAACAGTCCGACCAGCCAGTCGACGTTGTCGGTGGCGCCGGCCATGCGGATTTCCTGGCTGAAGGTCTCGAAGCCTGTGAAGTTGTCGCCCTTCTCCGGATTGCGATACAGGATGTCCGCGGTGCTGTAGTCGAAGTCGATGCCGTTGGTGGACGACCATTCGCGCAGCGCGGTGATCGACGTCACGGTGGCGCCGCCGAACCAGGGGCTGTTCCAGTCGATCTGCAGACTGCCGCCGTTGTCTTCGATGGACTGCGCGCTGCTGCGGTTGCTCCAGGCGCGACGGGCGTAGGGGTCGGCCACCGGCGCCACGCCGGAATCCGGCGCGAGGGCGTCGATGATCGACGCGGTCGGACCACGCACGATGGTGACGCTGCTGCAGCAGTTCTCGTCGCGGTTGCTGTAGTCGATCGAGAGGTTGATGTCGAGATTCTCGGTGGGCTCGAGCAGCAGCTGGCCACGGAGGGTGTGGAAGTTCTGGTCCTGGTCCTCGCGCTCCAGGCGCGGGCCGGCGCCGGTGCGCACGTCGAGGAAGCCGTCGCGCTCGCGCTTGGCGGCGTAGATGCGGAAGGCGGCGTTGTCGCTCAGCGCATCGTTGTAGGTGCCTGCCACGCCGCGCGTGCCATGGTCGCCGATGGTGAGCTCACCCTCGAAGCTGCGCACGTAGGTCGGACGCTTGGTGACGATGTTGATCACGCCGGCGGAGGTGTTCTTGCCGAACAGCGTGCCCTGCGGGCCCTTGAGCACCTCCACGCGCGCCAGTTCGCCGAGATCGCCGAAACCCACGCCGTTGCGCGGTCGGTAGACGCCGTCGATCACCACGCCGACCGAGGACTCCAGACCGGCGTTGTCGCCGACCGTGCCGACGCCGCGGATGCGGGCGGTGGTCTGCGCTTCGCTCTGGGTGCTGGTGACGGTGAGGCCCGGCACCATGGTCTGCAGATCCTTGATGTCGCGCACGCCGTTGTCCTGCAGGGCGCGCTCGGACAGTGCGGTGACCACCACCGGCACGTCCTGCAGCGCCTCTTCGCGCTTCTGGGCGGTGACGACGATCTTGTCGAGCGTGTCGGCTTCGTCGCCGGCATCCTGCCCGGCATCCTGCGCCATTGCCGATGGCGCATGGGCCAGGCCGGCGGCCAGGGCAAACAGCAGTGCCCGGCTCAGGGCGGTGTGTCGCGGTACGCGCATTGCCATGTGATTCCCCTCGTCTTTGTGTCTTGCAAATAAATGGTTGGGTCACGACGCCTGTGGCGTTCTGTCTGTGTATTCGGGTGCGCAGGCAGGATCGGCTGAACCTGTCGGCTGAACCTGTCGGCTGAACCGGCCGACTGAACCAGCACGACCCGAACAGGCCTGCGACGCGAACCGGGCGGATCATGCGCATGCAATGCAGTCCTGCGCATGCGGCCCCATCCATCGAGGCCTGTCCTGCCATCTTCCATGCCACCCGACGCGAGCCTGCCGATGCATACGCGCGGGACATCCGCGGCCGGACACGGCCGAGGTGACCCGGGCGACACCTGCGCCCCTCGCGGTGAAGGCTGCGACCCCGCCGCACCCCGCACCGAACGCGAACTTAACACAACCGCGGACGCCCGCGGGGCGGGACGATGACCACGGTTTGCCGCGGTTGGCCGGGCGGACGGGTGGCATACTTGCGCGCCGCGCGGGACCTGCCGGCTCCACCCCTCGCCCGGCCCACCGACACCCATGCGATGCAGGCCGGCCGGCGCAGGCCCGCGAGCCCCGCAGCGGGCTTCGCCGCCACCCCTCCCAGCGGGTGCCGCCCGCGCCCGGGCGCCTCTTCGGCCGCCCACGGGTGTCGACGGTGGCGATCGCCCGCAACCGCATCCAGCCGCCCCGCAGACCACCGCCCAGCAGACAGCCCCCCAGCCCGTGACCACCTCCACCAGCCGCACCGCTCCCGACCCGCACGCCCAGCACACCCCGCTCATGCGCCAGTTCTTCGCCGCCAAGGCGGAGCACCCGGACGTGCTGCTGTTCTTCCGCATGGGCGACTTCTACGAGCTGTTCTACGACGACGCGCGCAAGGCCGCGCGCCTGCTCGACATCACCCTGACCCAGCGCGGCGCCTCGGCGGGGCAACCCATTCCGATGGCCGGCGTGCCGGTGCACGCCTACGAGGGCTATCTGGCGCGGCTGGTGGCGCTGGGCGAATCGGTGGCGATCTGCGAGCAGATCGGCGACCCGGCGCTGGCCAAGGGGCTGGTCGAACGCAAGGTGGTGCGCATCGTCACCCCCGGCACGGTGACCGACGAGGCCCTGCTGCAGGACCGCCGCGACACGCTGCTGCTGGCCGTGGCGCGCGGCGCGAAGGGTCGCGGCTACGGCCTGGCCTGGGCGGACCTGGCTGGCGGCCGGTTCCTGGTCAACGAGGTGCTCGAAGACGAGCAACTGGAAGCCGAGCTGGCCCGGCTGGAGCCTGCCGAGGTACTCGTTCCGGACGAAGAAGGCTGGCCGGCCGCCCTCGCCTCGCGCACCGGCCTGCGCCGCCGCGCGCCGTGGCTGTTCGATGCCGACAGCGCCCGCCGCCAGTTGCTGCAGTTCTTCGACGTGCACGACCTGATCGGGTTCGGCATCGACGAACAGCTGCCGTGCCGGGGCCTGCTCGCCACCGCAGCCGCCGGTGCGCTGCTCGGCTATGTCGAGGAGACCCAGAAGCAGCGGCTGCCGCATCTGACTGCGATCCGGGTGGAAACCGGCGACGGCGCGATCGCGATGAACGCCGCCACCCGCCGCCATCTGGAGCTGGACACCCGCGTCGACGGCGACACCCGCCACACCCTGCTGGGCGTGCTCGACAGCACCGCCACGCCGATGGGCGGGCGCCTGCTGCGGCGCTGGCTGCACCGTCCGCTGCGCGACCGCAGGACGCTGGAGGAGCGCCACGACGCGGTGGAGCACCTCATCGCCTCCGGCACCGGCGACGCGCTGCGCGCGCACTTCCGCGGCGTGGGCGACATCGAGCGCATCCTCGCGCGCGTGGCCCTGCGCAGCGCGCGGCCGCGCGACCTCTCGACCCTGCGCGATGCGCTGCTGGCCCTGCCTCACGTGCGCGGCCTGCTGCAGGCGCTCGATTCCCCGCGGCTGCAGGCACTCGCCGCCGAGCTGGGCGAGCACGACGCCACCGCGGCCTTTCTGGCCGGGGCCATCGTCGAGCAGCCGCCGGTGCTGGCGCGCGACGGCGGCGTGATCGCCGATGGGCACGACGCCGAGCTGGACGAACTGCGCCGGTTGAGCACGCATGCCGACCAGTTCCTGATCGATCTGGAAGCACGCGAACGCGAGGCCAGCGGCATCTCCACGCTCAAGGTGGGCTACAACCGCGTCCACGGCTATTACATCGAGATCAGCAAGGGCCAGGCCGACAAGGCGCCGGTGCACTACACCCGCCGCCAGACCCTGACCAACGCCGAGCGCTACATCACCGAGGAGCTCAAGGGCTTCGAGGACAAGGTGCTGTCCGCCCGCGAGCGGTCGCTGGCGCGCGAGAAGCTGCTGTACGAGACGGTGCTGGACCGCCTGAACACCGTCCTCGAACCGCTCAAGCGCTGCGCAGGCGCGCTGAGCGAGCTGGACGTGCTGGCCTGCTTCGGCGAACGCGCGCAGCAGCTGGACTGGTCGCGCCCGCGGCTCCGTGCCGAGCCCGGGCTGCGCATCGAACGCGGCCGCCATCCGGTGGTGGAAGCGGTGCGCGATACGCCGTTCGAACCCAACGACCTGCATCTGGACGAGGACCGGCGGATGCTGGTCATCACCGGCCCGAACATGGGCGGCAAGAGCACCTACATGCGCCAGAACGCGCTGATCGTGCTTCTGGCGCACATCGGCAGCTTCGTGCCGGCGAGCGTGGCCGAGATCGGGCCGATCGACCGCATCCTGACCCGCATCGGCGCCGGCGACGACCTGGCCCGCGGCCAGTCCACCTTCATGGTGGAGATGAGCGAGACCAGCGCGATCCTGCATCACGCCACGCCGCACTCGCTGGTGCTGATGGACGAGATCGGCCGCGGCACTTCGACCTACGACGGTCTGGCGCTGGCCGAGGCCTGCGCGAAGCATCTGGCGCACGCCAACCGCTGCTACACCCTGTTCGCCACGCATTATTTCGAGCTGACCGCCCTCGCCCGCCCGGGGAGCGGCATCGCCAACGTGCATCTGGACGCGGTGGAGCATGGCGATGCGCTGGTGTTCATGCATGCGGTGAAGGACGGTCCGGCCGATCGCAGCTTCGGCCTGCAGGTCGCCGCATTGGCCGGCCTGCCCAAGTCCGTGGTGCGCGAAGCCCGCGGCCGTCTGGCCGAACTCGAACGCCATCGCGACGACCCCACGCCGGTGCTCAGCGCGCAGCAGCTGGATTCTCCGCAGCAGTTCGGCCTGTTCGCTGCCAATTCCGCCGCGCTGGATGCGCTGGCGGCGATCGACCCGGACGAACTCACCCCGAAACAGGCGCTGGAAGCGCTCTATCGACTGAAGGCGCTGGAGTAGCGCCGCGCCGGCATCGACACGGCAGAGGGCGAGGCGAGCAGGGAGGCCGGCCGCGCAGAGGCGAACCGCGGCGCCGCACGAGATCCGCTGCTCCCCCTGAAGCGGCCATCCCTTGAAGCGGCTGTCCCCAGAAACGGCTGTCCCAAAACGCCGAAACCCCGCCGGGGCGGGGTTTCGATGTCGGTACAACCGGTCGCATCGTGGCAGGCTCGAAGCCCGGGCCACGGCGGCCTCGACGGCGAGGACTCAGTCCTTGGCGGCAACCTTCTTGGCGACGGTCTTCTTGACCGTCTTGGTCGCGGCCTTCTTCACCGTCGCGGTGGCCGCCACGGTCTTCTTGCCCTGCAGACGGGCATTGCCGTAGCTGGAGTTGTAACGCTTGCCCTTGGCGGTCTTGCGGTCGCCCTTGCCCATTAGCTTTGAACCTCGTCGAAATGTTGAATGATGGTGTAGATGTGTGCCGCACGCGGTGCCCGGCCAGCGGTGTCGATGCCGGATACTTCGCGATGCAGGCGATTCGCACCCGCCGCGTGCTGTCCGAACGGCCTGCGGGATAAACCGCACGGCACGAACCGCGCATCGTATCACGCAGCCGACGCCACCCGCTGCACAGGGACTCAGACGGAGGCGATCCGATGGGTCAGGCGCAGGTTGACCAGATGCGCCAGCGCCAGCAGCACGCCGCCAGCGGTCATCACCAGTGCATGCCTGAGATCATGGTCGTGCAGGGGCGAGAACGCGCCGAACCAGACCAGCGCCAGGCCGGGTACCAGCAGCGCGAACGCGCGGTAGGCACGGTGCCTGCGCCATCCCAGGGTGAGGGTGGCGACCGCCAGGATGGAGGCGAAGACCACGAAGCCCTGGTCGAAATCGACCCAGCCGCCCGCCCCCAGACCGAGTGCGGGCAGCAGGGCGGCCGCAAGCGGCAGCAGTGCGCAGTGGATGGCGCAGAGCGTGGACGCGACGATACCGAGACGGTCGGCCTTGCGCAGGGTCGCTGACTGGAGGGGCATGACGTTTGGCGGTGTCGGTGGTGGCGGCGAGTGAAACATTATAACATTTCCGAACTTTCCACAGTTTACCCCATCCCATGCCCAGCTCACGTCCCCTCGAACGCACACTCCGTCTCTCCACCCACCGCCTGTCCTGGGCCGTGGCGCTCGCACTCGGTCTGTCTCCGACCCTGGCGGCGGCGCAATCGGCCGATACCCGCCATCGGGACGCGGAAGAGCTGGACCGCGTGATCGTCACGGCCACGCCGCTGCGACGCACCGCCGAGGAGCTGAGCCAGCCGGTGGCGGTGCTGTCCGGTGAAGCGCTCGACACCGCCCGCGGCAGTTCGCTGGGCGACACCGTGGACCGTCTGCCGGGCGTGCAGTCCTCGTATTTCGGGCCCGGCGTGGGCCGCCCCATCGTGCGCGGCCTCGATGGTGCGCGGGTGCAGGTGCTCAGCGGCGGGCTCGGCGCCGGCGATGTCTCCACGCTGAGCGTCGATCACGCGGTCAGCATCGAACCCTTCCTGGCGGATCAGATCGAGGTGCTGAAAGGCCCGGCCACCCTGCTCTACGGCAGCGGCGCGATCGGCGGCGCGGTGAACGTGGTGGACGGGCGCGTTCCCGAACGGATCACCGACGGCCCCTTCCAGGGCCGTGCCGAAGTCCGCTACGACGGCGTCAACGACGGCAGGACCGCGATGTTCCGCGCCGACGCCACGTCTTCCTCCGGAAATTTCGTCTTCCACGTCGACGGTCTGCACCGCGATACCGACGATTACGACATCCCCGGCTACGCCGAGGACACCCACTCGGCGCATGAAGGCGAAGAGCACGAGGAAGAAGAAGGCGTGCGCGGCACGCTGCCCAACAGCGCCGTGCGCACCCGGGCCGGTGCGTTCGGCATGTCCTGGATCGGCGAGCGCGGCATGCTGGGCGCCTCCGCCAGTCTCTTCGACACCCGCTACGGCGTGCCTGGTCATGCGCACGGCCATTCGGAAGAGGAAGGCGGCGAGGAGGAAGGCGAGGAAACGGTCACCATCCGCATGGATCAGCGGCGCACCGAGGTGCGCGGCGGTCTGGATGGCCTGGGTGCCTTCGATACCCTGCGCGTGAAGTTCGCCAACACCGATTACACCCACACCGAATTCGAGGGCAGCGAAATCGGCACCGTGTTCCGCAACGACACCGTCGAGGCCCGCGCCGAGCTCACCCATCGCGACTGGGCCGGCTGGAACGGCGCCTTCGGTCTGCAGGGCGCGCAGCGCGATTTCGCGGCGATCGGCGACGAAGCCTTCGTGCCCGGCTCCGATGCGCGCGATCTGGGCGTGTTCTGGATCGGCGAGCGCGAATTCGGCGCGGTGCGTCTGGATCTCGGCGCGCGCTACGACCGCAACCGCATCGAGCCGGACGTCGGCCGCACCCGCGATTTCGACACCAGCAGTTTCTCCGCCGCGATGCGCTGGGACGTGTCGGATGCGCTGCATCTGAACGTGGGCCTGGACCGCGCTCAGCGCGCGCCGGCCGCAGAAGAGCTGTATTCCGAAGGCCTGCACGTGGCGACCTCCAGTTTCGAGTTCGGCGACGCCGATCTCGACGTGGAAACCGCCAATCGCGCCGAGGTGGGCCTGCACTGGCACACCGACAATCTGCGGATCGGCGCATCGCTCTATTACGTGGACTTCGACGACTACATCTACCTCGCCGACACCGGCGTGGAAGACGAGGACACGCCGGCCCGCGTCTGGACCCAGGGCGACGCGCGCTTCACCGGCGGCGAGATCGAGCTGGACTGGACCTTCCTGTCCAACGCCAGCGGCGAATGGACCCTGCACGCCTTCGGCGACATGGTGCGCGGCCGTCTCACCGGCAGCGGCGTGCGCACGGTGGCCTTCAGCATCGAACACGAGGACGGCGACGTGGAAGATTTCACCGCCGACATCGCCCGCAGCGGCGACCTGCCGCGGCTCGCGCCCGGCCGGTTCGGGGCCGAGCTGCGCTGGTCCAACGCGCACTGGCGCGCCGGAATCGGTGCGGTGCGCTATCTGCGCCAGGATCGGACCGGTGCCTTCGAGGAAAAGACCGCCGGTTACACCCTCGTGGACGCCGATCTGGCCTGGCATCTGGACACCGCCAGCGGCAATGCCTGGGAAGTGTTCGTGAAGGGCGACAACCTGCTCGACGAAGAGGCCCGCCCGCATACCTCCTTCCTGAAGGAACTGGCCCCCCTGCCTGGCCGCAACATCGGCGTGGGTGTGCGCCTGTTCTTCTGACCCGTCGCCGCGCACGGGCCTTCGGGCCCGTGCCGGACCAGGTGTCGCGCATGCGTCGCGGCGCCGCCGTCTCTCTCCCCGGCGGCCCGCGGCGTATGCGCTTCCCGGGCGGTGCCGAGGTCGGTACTGAAGTCGGCGCAGGGAGGGGCTCGCCCTCAGCTGTGCGCCATTGCGGCTGCAACACGCGTACCGTGAGCCTTTCCCGGATGCCGGCCCTGCCCGTTCAGCCTCACATGCGCGCAGAGGTTGGCCTGCGCGGACTGAAAGTCCCGACCCGCTTGCGTGATCGAACGGGAGCGCTCAGGCCACCCGCGCGCAGCGCGCGCACAGGCCGTGGACTTCCAGGGTCTGCGCCTGCGGCACGAATCCCAGGGCCCTCGCTTTTTCGTCGAGCTGGGCGACGATCCGCTCGTCCTCCAGCTCCACCGCGCTGTGGCAGCGGTCGCAGATCAGGAACGGCACCGAGTGCTGCGCCGTGCTCGGGTGGTGACAGGCCACGAAGGCATTCACCGACTCCAGCTTGTGGATGAAACCGTTGGCGAGCAGGAAATCCAGCGCACGGTAGACCGTGGGCGGAGCGGCGGCGCCGGCGCCGTCGTGGTCGGCAGCCTTGTCGGCGCGCAGCTGATCCAGAAGGTCGTAGGCCTTGATCGGCTTGCCGTGCTCGGCGATCAGCGCCAGCACGCGTGCACGGATCGGCGTCAGGCGCAGCCCGCGCTCGCGGCAGACCCGTTCGACCGCATCGATGAAGCCGGCGGCGTCGTGGACATGGTGCTTGGGGTCGGTGCAGTGATGCGTGGCCATCGCCGAATGATGGCGCCGCGGCGCCACGGACTCAAGCCGAGCCCGTGATCCGCAAGCGCATGACCCGCGAGCGCGTGTTCCGTCCTGTCATGGCGAGCACGCGGCGCTCGGCCCGGCACGCAAGCGGCCGGGCTCGGGCGACCGAACCGGGGCGGAGCGGGTTCGGGTCCACGAACGCGCGCCTGCGAACCGGGGCGGCCCGGCCCGCGCGCACGACTCAGCCGCCGATCTTCTCCAGCGCGGCGTCGATCCGCACCAGCGCCTCGTCCTGCCCGGCAAGGTACACGGTGTGTGCGATATCGGGACTGACCTGGGTGCCGGTGATCGCCACGCGCATCGGCTGGGCCACCTTGCCCATGCCCAGGCCCAGCGCTTCGGCGGTCGCGTGCAGGGCCGCGCTCACCGCCTCGACACTCCAGCCCTCCAGCCCGGCCAGGCGGGCGCGCGCATCGCGCAGCGGCGCGGCGGCGTCGGACTTGAGATGCTTGGCCACCGCGGCCTCGTCGTACTGCACGAGCGGCCCGAACCACACCGCCGCACGCTCGGCCATGTCCTTCAGCGTCTGCACGCGGTCGCGCAGGGCGACGACGATGTCCGCGGGCGCCGGCCCGCGCGCGAGGTCGTAGCCGGCCTGCTCGAGGTGCCACTGCAGGTGCCGGGCCACGGCCTCGGGCGCGTCGCTCTTGAGGTACTGCTGGTTGAGCCAGCCGAGCTTGGCCATGTCCAGGCGCGCGGCTTTCGGGTTCACGTCCTTCAGCGCGAACAGCTGCACCATCTCGTCGATGCTGAAGATCTCCTGGTCGCCGTGCGACCAGCCCAGGCGCACCAGGTAGTTGAGCAGCGCGTGCGGCAGATAGCCGGCGTCGCGGTAGCCCATCACGTCGGCCGCGCCGGTGCGCTTGGACAGCTTGGCGCCCTCCTCGTCCAGGATCATCGGCAGATGCGCGAAATTCGGCACGGCCGCGCCGAGCGCGCGATAGATGTTGATCTGCCGCGGCGTGTTGTTCACGTGATCGTCGCCGCGCACCACGTCGGTGATGCCCATGTCGATGTCGTCCACCACCACCGCGAAGTTGTAGGTGGCGTAACCGTCGCTGCGGAAGATCACCAGGTCGTCCAGCTCGCTGTTGGCGATCTCGATGCGGCCCTTGACGTGGTCGTCCCAGACCACCGTGCCGTCCTGCGGGTTGCGGAAGCGGATGACGCGGTTGGGGTCGTCGCGCCAGCCGGCGTCGGCGTCACGATAGGCGCCGTTGTAGCGCGGCTTCTCCTTGGCGGCGAGCGCGGCCTCGCGCATGGCTTCCAGTTCGTCCTTGGTCTCGTAGGCGTAGTACGCGGTGCCGTCGGCGACCATCTTCTCGGCCACTTCGCGGTAGCGGTCCAGGCGATGGGTCTGGTAGATCGGGCCCTCGTCGTAGCCCAGACCCAGCCAGTCCATCGCGTCCAGGATCGCGTCGATCGCGCCCTGCGTGCTGCGCTCGCGGTCGGTGTCCTCGATCCGCAGCACGAACTGCCCGCCGGCATGGCGCGCGGCGAGCCAGCAGTACAGTGCGGTGCGCGCACCGCCGATGTGCAGATAACCGGTGGGACTGGGGGCAAAACGGGTGCGGATGGACATGGAAGACGCCGGGTCGCGGGACAGTCGGCGATTTTAACCGGTTGCGGGCGGTCTCCGGCTGCGTGCGACGACATGTGGACGGACGCGCCGGGGTCTCGTCCGCCCGAAGACCCGCCCCGGCGATGCGCCCGGTGCCTGGCCGCCTACAATGCCGGCATGACGACCCTCTTCATCTCCGACCTGCACCTCGACCCCGAACGCCCCGACGTCACGCGCCTGTTCGGCGAATTCCTGCAGCGCGAAGCCCGGCAGGCCGATGCGCTGTACATCCTTGGCGACCTGTTCGAGGCGTGGGTGGGCGACGACGATCCCTCCGAGGTCGGCGCCTTCGTCGCCGACCGGCTGCGCGCGGTGGCCGATGCCGGCGTGCCGGTGCTGTTCCAGCACGGCAACCGGGATTTCCTGCTGGGCCGCGACTATGCGCGTCGTGCAGGCATGCGCCTGTTGCCCGAGACCGCGGTGGTGTCGCTGTACGGCCGACCCGCCCTGCTGATGCACGGCGATGCGCTGTGCACCGGCGACACCGCCTACCAGGCCTTCCGCACGCAGACCCGCGACCCGCGCTGGCAGGCCCAGTTCCTGGCGCAGCCCCTGGCCGCCCGGCTGGCTTTCGCCGCACGGGCCCGCGCCGCCAGTGCGGAGCGCCAGCAGACGCTGAAGCTCGACGACCGCACGCAGTTCGAAACCATCACCGACGCCGACCCGCAGGCGGTCGTCGACACGCTGGCCCTGTACGGCGTCGACATGCTGATTCATGGCCACACCCACCGCCCGGCCGTGCACCAGGTCGACGTCCACGGCCGTCAGTGCCGACGCGTCGTACTCGGCGACTGGTACATCCAGGGCTCGGTGCTGCGGGTGGATGCGAAGGACCTGCACCTCGAGGCGCTGCCCCTGTAGCGCGCGGCGGGGCTGCGCCCTGCCCTGCAGGCGTCCGCAGAGCGGAGCGTGGATGCGCTCCGCTGTGCGGGAGCTGGGTCATCGCGCCTGGTCGGCAGGCATCGCGGAGGCCTGTCGCGCGATCCAGGCGTCGATGTGCGTCTCCAGCGCCTCCAGCGGAACCGAGCCGGTCGCCAGCACGGCGTCGTTGAAGTCGCGCAGGTCGAACCGCTCGCCCAGCGCGCGCTCCGCACGCGCGCGGAGCGCCGAGATCCTGAGCTGACCGATCTTGTACGCCAGCGCCTGTCCGGGTGTGCCGATGTAGCGGTCGATCTCGTTGACGATATCGAGCTCGGCCTTCGGCGCGTTGTCCTGGAAATAGGCGATGGCGCGCTCGCGGCTCCAGCCCTTGGCGTGCATGCCGGTATCCACCACCAGGCGCACCGCGCGCCACATTTCGTAGGCCAGCTGGCCCATGCGGTCGTAGGGGTCGTCGTAGAGGCCCATCTCGTAGCCCAGCTGCTCGGTGTACAGCGCCCAGCCTTCGCCGTAGGCCACGAAATAGGCGGTACGGCGGAACATCGGCGCATCCGGCAGCTCCAGCGCACGGGCGAACTGGAAATGATGGCCGGGTACCGCCTCGTGCAGGCTCAGCGGGATGATTTCCCAGGTGGGCCGGCTCTCGGGCTTGTAGAGATTCACGTAGTAGAAGCCGGCGCGGCTGCCGTCGGTGGCGCCTGGCTGGTAATAGGCGGTGGTGGTGTCGGGCGCGATGTTGTCGGGGATCGGCCGCACGCCGTAGGGCTGACGCGGGATGGTGCGGAACACCTTCACCAGCTCCGGATCGATGCGCTTGCTCACCGCACGGTAGCGCTGCAGCAGCGCCTCGGGGGTCTTCTCGAAAAAGCGCGGGTCGGTGCGCAGGAAGGTGAAGAACTCGGCCAGGCTGCCTGTGAAACCGACCTCGGCCTTGATCTTCTCCATCTCGCCCCGGATACGCGCCACTTCGCGCAGCCCGGTGGCGTGGATCGCGTCCGCATCCAGATCGGTGGTGGTGTAGTAGCGCGCGAGAAAATCGTAGTGCGCCTTGCCGTCGCGGCCCGCGGTGGCGGCGATGTCCGCCGGCGCGCCGGGCAGGTACTCGGTGTCGAAATAGGCCAGCAGGCGGCGATAGGCCGGCACGATGCGGTCGGTGATGACGCTGCGCGCCTCGGCCTGCAGCGCGCCCCGCTCCGCCTCGGGCACGCCCGCGGGAAACGCACGGAACGCGCGGTAGAACGGGCTGCCTTCGGGTTGTTCGACGATCTGCGCGGCGATCTGCGCAGGCACCCGCTGCATTAGCACCCGCGGCGGCACGCGGCCTTGACGCACGCCCTCGCGCATCAACGCGATGGTCTGGTCGATGACCTCCGGCAGTGCGCGCATGCGTGCCAGCCAGTCGCGGTAGTCGCGCACCTCGGCGAAGCGCAGCACTTCCGCCAGCCCATCCGCATTCTGGATGCCGCCCTGATGCGAGATCGGCCGCAGATGTTCCTGGAAGCGCTGACGCTCGACCGCACGACTCAACAGCCAGAGATAGGCGTCGTAGTGCAGCCGGTCGTCCGGCGACAACGCGACACGATCGAAGCCGCGCAGGGTCTCCAGCGCGACGCGGTCGGCGGCCTGCCGGGCGGCGATGGCGGACGGACTGCGGTCGGTCCAGCGGTCGTTGTAGCGGCGCTCGCCCTGCGACGAGGCGTCTTCGGGCGATTCCCGCAGCCCGCGCTCCCATTCTTCGGCGAAGAAGGCGTGCAGCCGGGCGGACACCGCATCCGATACGACGCTCTGGGGCTCCGCACGCGCCGCCGGTGCCTCGGATGCCGACCGAGGGGCGAAGGCCGCATGCGCGGTCTGCGCTGTCGACACCAGACAGGCCGCGAGCAGCTGCACCGCCAATACGGCGAGAGACGGAACACGACGGATGGCAGGCAACGGCATGAAGGGGCACTCGGTGGGTGGAAACGCGCACCGTATCGCAGATCGAGCGTCGATCGGCACAGAAGGGACGTTCGTTCAGCCGGGGCGCGACACATTCGCGATGACGAGGCGATCCTGCCGGCCGCGGGGAGGTGCCGCCCTCCGACCGATGAAGCCGCCGCCCGCCGCATGCTCCAAGGCGCAGACTGACCGGACCAGCCGGCAAACCAGGCTTGCGGGCAGACCAGACTTGCGGACCGGGTGCGGTCCCTGCACCGCCTCAGGCGGCGCGGTCGGCGTCGGTGGTGAAGCTCTCGCCGCAGCCGCATTCGCCCTTCACGTTGGGGTTGCGGAAGACGAACTGCTCGTTGAGGCCCTGCTTGAGGAAGTCGATCTGCGTACCGTCGACCAGCGGCAGGCTGTCCGCATCGACGTACACCTTGACCCCGTCATGCTCGGTGACCGTGTCGCCGTCGCGCGCGTCGCGGGCCAGGTCCACGACGTAGCTCCATCCGGAGCAGCCGGTGCGCCGGACCCCGAAGCGCAGGCCGATGGCCGCGCTGTCGCTGGCGAGATAGGACTGGATGCGTTCGAGTGCGGCAGGGGCGAGGGAGATGCTCATGACGGGATTGTATGGGGTGGCGGTGCGGGATGGGCAAGTCCCGGGCGAAACAGGGCGTTGCCGTGGATGGAGTCGGTTAAACTTGGCGGTCGGGATCGGCTGTCCATGGCCTGTTCCCTGCCCGGGGCCGCGAGGCTGCGGGCGGCCCGCTGCCGGACGTGCCCATGGACACTCCCCCACACACCCGCATTCATTTCAGGAAATCGAACATGGCGTCGATGAGCGTCGCGCAGGCGCTGGCCGCAACTCCGGCCGGTCAGGAAGTCACGGTCAAGGGCTGGGTCCGCACCCGGCGCGATTCGACCGCACTGAGTTTCGTCCAGGTGAGCGACGGCTCCTGCTTCGCGCCGATCCAGGTGGTCGCCAACGACACCCTGGCCAACTACGAGTCCGAGGTGAAGCATCTCTCCGCAGGCTGCGCGGTGGTGGCCACCGGTACGCTGGTCGCCTCGCAGGGCAAGGGCCAGACCGTCGAGATCCAGGCCAGCGCGGTCGAGGTCGTCGGCTGGGTGGAGGATCCGGAAACCTACCCGATCCAGCCCAAGCAGCACTCGATGGAGTTCCTGCGCGAAGTCGCGCATCTGCGCCCGCGCACCAACCTGTTCGGCGCGGTGACCCGCATCCGGCACTGCCTGGCGCAGGCGGTCCACCGCTTCTTCCACGAGAACGGCTTCTACTGGGTCAACACCCCGATCATCTCCACCTCCGACGCCGAGGGCGCCGGGCAGATGTTCCGCATCTCCACCCTGGACATGATGAACCTGCCGCGCACCGCCGACGGGCAGGTCGACTTCAGCCGCGACTTCTTCGGCAAGGAGGCGTTCCTCACCGTGTCCGGCCAGCTCAACGTCGAGGGCTATTGCCTGGCGCTGAGCAAGGTGTACACCTTCGGCCCGACATTCCGCGCCGAGAACAGCAACACCTCGCGCCATCTGGCCGAGTTCTGGATGATCGAGCCGGAAATCGCCTTCGCCGACCTCAACGACGACGCTACGCTCGCCGAGCATTTCCTGAAGTACCTGTTCCGCGCGGTGCTGACCGAGCGCGCCGACGACATGGCCTTCATCGCCGAGCGCGTGCAGAAGGATGCGGTGAGCCGGATGGAGGCGTTCGTGAACGCGCCGTTCGAGCGCATCGACTACACCGAGGCGGTGCGCCTGCTGCAGAACGCCAAGCAGAAGTTCGAGTTCCCGGTGGAATGGGGCCTGGATCTGCAGACCGAGCACGAGCGCTGGCTGACCGAGACCCATGTCGGCCGCCCGGTGGTGGTGATGAACTATCCCGAGCACATCAAGGCCTTCTACATGCGCCTGAACGACGACGGCAGGACCGTCGCCGCGATGGACGTGCTGGCCCCGGGCATCGGCGAGATCATCGGCGGTTCGCAGCGCGAGGAGCGTCTGGACGTGCTGGACGCGCGCATCGCGCAGTTCGGCCTCGACCCCGCGCACTACGGCTGGTACCGCGACCTGCGCCGCTACGGCACCGTGCCGCACGCCGGCTTCGGCCTGGGCTTCGAGCGGCTGGTGGTCTACGTCTGCTGCCTGGGCAACATCCGCGACGCGATCCCCTACCCGCGCGCGCCGGGGACGGCGGAATTCTGAGCGTGAGCGCCTCGGACGACATGCCGGAAGACCGCGGCCACGCCGCGGTCGAGGGTGCCGTCGAGTACGACGGCGACCTGGTCGTGCTGTATCGCCCCACCGGGCCGCGCGAATACGCGCTGCTGCAGGCCAACGGCTTCACCCGCTGGCCGCCGCGCCTGCTCGAACAACCGATCTTCTACCCGGTCACCAATGCGCGCTACGCCCGCGAGATCGCCGTCCGCTGGAACATCCAGGACAGTGGCGTGGGCTATGTGACCCGCTTCCACGTGCCGAAGGCCTTCATGGACCGCTATCCGGTGCAGAAGGTCGGCGGCGCGCATCACACCGAGTGGTGGGTGCCTGCCGAAGAGCTCGACGCCCTGAACGATGCCATCGTCGGACGGATCGAAACGATCGGCGAATACCGCGACGCCAGCGAGCCCCAGACTTCGAGCGACCCCGCATGATCCTGTTTTCCGCCCTCGTCTTCCTCGCGCTGGCCATCGCCGGCTTCACCGCGTTCGTGATCTTCTGGCCGCTGACGCTGGTGCATCTGCGCGACCGGCACGCGTCGCTCTATGCAGGGTTCGGCGGGCTGCCGTTCTTCAGCCCCGCCGGGCTGCTGTGGCTGCTGACAGCAGACTATGCCGCCGCGAAGGATCCCAACCTCACCGGACTGGCGCGACCGGCGCGGCTGTCGCTGCTGACCATCCTGATCGGCCTGGGCGCCTGCGGCCTGCTGTGGGGCGTGGACAGCCTGGTGGGTTGATGGCGGACGCCCGCTGCGCTTGGCGATCGTTCGATCGGCGATCTTCCGGCCACAGTCTCGGGCTTGAGTCTCGCCCCCCCGCCTCGCCCCCCGCCTCGAATCGCGGCCTCTCGGCCGCTCCATTTTCGACACCTTCACCGGAATTCCACGATGTCCGATCCGCATAGCGACACCCACGACGACGCAGCGCGCACCGAATGGTGGCTGGCCAGCCTCGGGCGCACGCTGGTGTGGGCGCGGCTGCGCGTGCGCGAGGCCGGTACCGCCGACGTCTTCGACAGCGACGGCACCACCCTCCCCTACGACAGCGAAGACACCGCGCGAGCGGCGCTCATGGATGCGGAGTTCGTGTCCTTCGACGGGCTGGACGAAGACGACGCGCTGGCCCGCGGCTTCTCGCTGACGGAAGTCGCACCGCCGGCGGCCGAGAAGGACGACGCCCTGCGCGCGCGCATGGTGCAGATGCTGGGCGCGCGGGCCTGAGCGGAGCCGTGTCGGTCCACACATGGATCGTCCGCGACACCGTCCGTACTATTGCAGATCCTTCGCGGCACCACAGGCCGCGCCAGCACGGACACGCGCATGTACCTGCCTACCCATTTCGGCACCGACGACCCGGCGCATCTCGATGCACTGCTCGACGCAGACGCCTTCGTCACCCTGATCACGCTCGATGCCGACCACAGTCCCTGCATCAACCACCTGCCGGTGCTCCATGGCCATGACGCCACGGGCGTGTTGATCGAAGGTCACTGGGCACGCGCCAACCCGCAGTGGCGGCATGCGGGACCCGCCACCGTCGTCGTGCACGGGCCGCACGCCTACGTCTCCCCCGGGGCGTATCCCGACAAGGACACCGCCGCCCGCGTGCCCACCTGGAATTACGCGGTGGCGCATCTGCACGGCAGGCTGGAGGTCTACGACGACGAGGGCTCGCTGGCCGACCTGGTCGACTGCCTGAGCCGTCGCTTCGAAGCCAGCGTCGGCCGCGACTGGCGTTTCGAGCCCGAGCGCGAGGACCATCGCCGCCAGCTGCGCGGCATCGTCGGCTTCCGTTTCCGCGCCGAGCGCATCGCGATCAAGCTCAAACTGAGCCAGAACCATCCCGCCGCCAACCGTGCCGCGGTGGCCGCCGATCTCGCCTCGCGCGAGGAGGCCGGGGCACGCGAGGTGGCCGACTGGATGCGCCGCATCGGCGACTGACGAGCGGCCGAACGGTCCGGCCTGCCGGCACTCCGCGTCAGATCCGCGACATTCACTCATGCCCTCGACGGACCGCTCCTGCACCGATGCAGGCATCGGCTTCGCACAGGCCGCATGCTTGCCCCGGCCGGGCGGATCGGTTCAGATAGCCGCTCCCCCAGGCCTCCGGAGTTCCGATGTCGCAGAGCCTCGCGCATGCACACAACGCAGGGCCGCTGCGCATCGTCATCCCGGACAGCGCGGTCGAGGCACTGAAATGGATGGCGCTGGCGCTGATGACCATCGATCACATCAACAGCTATCTGCTCGACCGGGAAGTCGGCTGGATGTATGCGATGGGCCGGGTCGCGATGCCGCTGTTCGCGGCGGTGCTGGCCTGGAATCTGGCGCGGCCGGGCACGCTGGAACGCGGTGTGTACCCGCGCACGGTGAAGCGCCTGCTGCTGTTCGGCCTGCTGGCGATGCCCCCGTTCGTGGCCGGCGGCGGTACCGGCAGCGAACTGTGGCTGCCGTTGAACATCCTGTTCCTGCTGGCCGCCGCCACCGGTTACGCGTGGCTGATCGAGCGCGGCACGCCGGTGGCGAAGCTCGGTGCGCTGGGTCTGTTCCTGTTCGGCGGGTTCCTGGTCGAGTTCCACTGGGCGGGCCTGGGCCTGACGATCGCACTCTGGCACTACTTCCGCCGCCCCGGTTGGGCCACCGCCTCGGCGGTGCTGTTCTTCTGGCTGTCGCTGTTCTTCATCAACGGCAATTTCTGGGCGCTGCTCGCGCTTCCCATTCTGCTGTCGGCCCGCTACTGGTCGCTGCCGGTGCCGCGCATCCGGTGGGCGTTCTACATCTATTACCCTGCGCACATCGCGGTGCTCTGGGCCATCCAGCAGCTTTGGCTGCGCTGATCGAGGCATCGCATCACACGCCGCGGGCCGGGCATCCGTCTGCGCTGCAGACACCGCGCGGATGCGCCAGAATCGATGCCTTCCCACCGTTGGGCCCACGCCATGGATCTGAACCTCACTGGCCGCCACGCTCTGGTCTGCGGCGCATCCGCAGGCATCGGCCGCGCCGCCGCGCATGAGCTGGCGCTGCTGGGCGCGGAGGTCACCGTGCTGGCGCGCCGTGCGGATGCGCTGCAGGCCGTCGTCGACGCCCTGCCCCGTCCCGCCGGCCAGCGCCACGCCGCGGTGACGGCCGATGCCGCGCAGCCCGCCGCCCTGGGCGATCGCGTCGCCGCGCTGGTCGGCGAGCATGCGGTGCAGATCCTGGTCAACAACACCGCAGGCCCGCCCGGGGGCGCCGCGCACAGCGCCGATGCGGCGGCGTTCGTGGCCGCCTTCGAACGCCATCTGCTGGCGAACCATGCGCTGGTGCAGGCGGTGCTGCCCGGCATGCGCGAGGCCGGCTGGGGCCGGGTGGTGAACGTGGTGTCGACCTCGGTGCGCGAACCCATCGCCGGTCTCGGCGTTTCCAACACCGTGCGCGGCGCGGTGGCCGCCTGGGCCAAGACACTCTCGCGCGAACTGGCCGCGAACGGGGTCACAGTCAACAACGTGTTGCCCGGCTACACTCGCACCGCACGTCTGGAACAGATCCTGGGCGATCGCGCCGCCGCTTCCGGGGAAAGCGTCGAGCAGGTCGCCGCCGCGATGCGCGCCGGCGTGCCGGCGGGGCGTTTCGCCGAGCCTGCCGAGATCGCCGCGGTGATCGCGTTCCTGTGCAGCCCTGCCGCCGGGTACGTGAACGGCGTCAGCCTCGCGGTGGACGGCGGGCGCATGCAGTCGATCTGATCAGATCGATCTGGTCCGACAGATCGGATCGGCCATTCCGATGCGATCGCGCCGGACGCAGTCCATTGTGAATGCCGCTGGTGTGATCCCGTCGACCCGAATCGCTGCAGCCCACCGCAATCGCGCCCTTCCGCACCGCTCCTTCCTCCCTGCATGTCCCCCCGCATGTCCGACAACTCCACCATCCCGCTCGCACAGGATCGCCGCCAGGCGCCGCGGTACGACTACGACTGTCCGGTGCTCATCGCGTACGAGGCCGAGGGCTTCGTGGCGCATATCGAGAACGTCTCGGTGACCGGCTGCTGCACCACGCGCCCGCTGGACTGGTCGCTGCCGCTCGGCGCCGTGGTGCGCCTGTTCCTGATGGTCGACATGCGCCACGTGCACAGCGTCCTGGCACGGGTGATGTGGTGCAGCGAGCACTTCGTGGGCTTCCAGTACGCCGAACAGCAGCCGTTGCCGCGCTGAGCGCTGTCGCCGGGTGCGCGTGCCGCCTTGAGCCACGCGCGGATGCATCGCTGCAGACAGCGTCCGAGGCATCGCCTGGCCCGCGCGGAGGCCGCCCTCCGCTGAACACGCACCGGACCGCACGTGCCCGCAGCGGCCCGTCGATTTGCGTTCGCCTCCGGCTTCGCGCAGCCTGTGCGCCCGCAGACCCGCGCAAGCCGCCACGCTACGACATGGAAGATTCCGCCCGTTCCGACCGCCGATTCGGCGCCCGCGTGCCTTATCCGATGCAGGTGCTCATCGTGTCCGGTGAGCATGCCTGGGTCGCGGATGTCGCGGACCTGTCGGAAGGCGGCTGCGGCGTGTTTCGGCCCAAACTGTGCTTCCTCGCCCCGGGCAACATGGCCCAGCTGTATTTCTTCCACGGCACCGGCCCAGCGGTGGCGGTGTCCGCATTGATCGCGCGCGTGGGCGAGCGCCATCTGGGGTTCGAATACCACGATCTGCAGACGGTGCCGCCGACCTCGCGCTGAGGACCGGCGTGGTCGGGCACGCATCCGCCGGCCTGTCGCCGCCGTCACCCTTCGCATCCCCCGCCACGACGCAGACGCCATGCCCGAAGGCCCCGAAATCCGCCGTGCCGCCGACCGTCTGGCCGAAGCGGTGGTCGGCGAACCGCTGGTCAACGCCTGGTTCGCGTTCCCCGCGCTCAAGCGCCATGAAAAGCCGCTGCGCGGACACCGCATCGACTCCATCGTGCCGCACGGCAAGGCGCTGCTGACACGGTTCGACCACGGCTGGACGCTCTACAGCCACAACCAGCTCTACGGCGTATGGACCGTGGCCGCGGCCGGCGAACGGCCCGAGACCGCCCGTTCGCTGCGCGTGGCGCTGGAGACCGCCGAACGCGCGATCCTGCTGTACTCCGCCTCCGAGGTGGAGATGTGGCGCAGCGAGGAGATCCACCGCCATCCGTTCCTGATGAAGCTCGGCCCCGACGTGCTGGACCCGGCGCTCGATGTGGCGACGGTGCTGGCGCAACTGCGCGCTCCCCGGTTCTGCGGCCGCAACCTGGGCGCGCTGCTGCTCGACCAGACGTTTCTGGCCGGCATGGGCAACTACCTGCGCTCGGAGGTGCTGTTCGCCGCGCGCCTGCGGCCGGAGCGGCGTCCACGCGATCTGGACCCGGCCGAAGCCGCCGCGCTGGCCCGCGAACTGCTCGACATCCCGCGGCGCAGCTACGCCACCCGCGGCATCGAGCCCGCCGAGGGCATGCGCCGCGACTATCTCACCGACACGCCCGACGCCTTCCGCTTCGCGGTGTTCGACCGTGAGGCCCTGCCCTGCCCGGCCTGCGGGGCGGAGATCCAGCGGCTTGAATCGGGCAGCCGACGGCTGTACCTCTGCCCGCGCTGCCAGCGCTGAGCCACCGCCGGCCCAGCACCGCGTCGCATCCGCTCCGCCGTCGCTTTCGCCTTCGCCGTCGCCGTCGCCGGAGCCTGCCATCGCCAGGCCCGCCGGCTGGCGACGGGGCCAGCCGCCCCCACCGCCCGACCATACGGCAGCGGATCATTCAGGCAGCCGTTACCCTATGCGGATGCAGCGCCTCGGTCATCACATCGATGGGCATCCCGTAACGCCCGCCTCGGGCGGGTGGCTGCCGGTATTCGACCCGGCCACGGCGCAGCCGCATGCCGAGGTCGCGTCAGGCGATGCAGCCGACATCGCCGCGGCGGTGGACGCTGCGGGGCGCGCGTTCCCCGCGTGGTCCGCCCTGCCCGCCGACGCGCGCGCGCGCTGGCTGGAACGGCTGGCCGACGCGCTCGAAGCCCGGCTGGAGGCTTTCGCCCGCGCCGAGGCGACCGATGCCGGCAAGCCGCTGGCGCTCGCACGCGAGGCCGAGATCCCGCGCGCCATCGCCAATCTGCGCTTCTTCGCGCACGCCGCCACCCAGTTCGCCAGCGAGTCGCACCACGGGCAGGCCGGGCTGCAGTACACCCTGCGCGCCCCGCTCGGCGTGATCGGGGCGATCGCGCCGTGGAACCTGCCTCTGTACCTGCTGACCTGGAAGATCGCCCCGGCCCTGGCCGCCGGCAACACCGTGGTGGCGAAGCCGTCCGAGGTCGCGCCGATGACGGCCTGGATGATGGGCGAACTGGCCGCGGAGATCGGCTTCCCGCCCGGTGTGCTGAATCTGGTGCACGGCCGTGGCGGCGAGGCCGGCGAGGCGCTCGTGCGGCATCCGGCCATACGCGCGCTCACCTTTACCGGCAGCACCGCGGTGGGCCAGCGCATCGCCGGCCTCGCGGCCGAACGTCTGCTTAAGGTGTCGCTGGAGCTGGGCGGCAAGAACCCCACGCTGATCTTCGCCGACAGCGACTGGCGCGCGCAGATCGACACGCTGCTGCGCTCGGCCTTCCAGAACAGCGGGCAGATCTGCCTGTGCGGCTCGCGCATCCTCATCGAGCGCGGCATCTACGACGACGTGCGCGACGCGCTGGTCGCGGGCGCGCAGGCGCTGCACGTGGGCGCGCCGCTCGAAGCGGGCGTGCGCATCGGGCCACTGGCCTCGCAGGCGCAATTCGACAAGGTGCTGGCCGCACTGGATCGGGCCCGTGCCGAAGGGGGACGGGTGCTCTGCGGCGGGGCAGCGCTGGACCGGCCGGGCTGGTACGTGCCGCCCACGCTGATCGACGGCCTCGGGCCGGATTGCGCCACCAATCGCGTGGAGATCTTCGGCCCCGTCGCCACCCTGCAGCCGTTCGACGACGACGCGCACGCCCTCGCGCTCGCGAATGCCTCGGACTACGGCCTGGTGGCCACGGTCTGGACCCGCGACCTGCTGCGTGCGCATCGCCTCGCCGCAGGCCTGCGCGCCGGCATGGTCTGGATCAATGCCTGGATGCTGCGCGACCTGCGCACGCCCTTCGGCGGCGTCGGCCGCTCCGGCCTGGGCCGCGAGGGCGGCCTGGAGGCCATGCGCTTTTTCACCGAACCCAAAACCATCGGAATCGCCTTGTGAGCCCTCCCCATACGCTGCTCGAAAACAATCGCCTGTGGTCCGACAAGATCAGGGATGAAGACCCCGACTTCTTTCGGCGCCTCTCGCGACAGCAGAACCCCCGCTTCTTGTGGATCGGATGCTCCGATTCGCGTGTGCCGGCCAATCAGATCATGGGACTGGCTCCGGGTGAGGTCTTCGTCCACCGCAACATCGCCAACGTGGTGGTGCACACCGACCTGAACTGTCTGTCGGTGATGCAGTTCGCCATCGAGCTGCTGAAGGTGGAGCACATTCTGGTGGTCGGGCACTACGGGTGCAGCGGCGTGCACGCGAGCCTGACCGACACCCGCGTCGGGCTTGCCGACAACTGGCTGCGTCACGTGAAGGATGTCGCGCAGAAGCACGCGGCATTGATCGAGGCGGAAGAGACGGACCACCTGCGTCATGCACGCCTGTGCGAACTGAACGTGATCGAACAGGTCGTCAACGTCTGCCAGACCACCGTGGTGCAAGATGCATGGGCACGAGGGCAGGCACTCAGCGTGCGGGGCTGGATCTACGGGCTGCACGACGGCCGGATGCGCCAGCTCGGGCTGAGCGTCGACAACGCGGAGCATCTGGCGGCCCAATACCCCGGCGCGATCGCCGCAGTCGGCAACCGTACCGAAACCGGAGAACGGCAGGTGCCGACACCTTACGGTGGTGGGGCCGAAGGATGAGCGCGGGAGGCGGCATCCATGCAGGCGCGGCACCCAGGGCGGTGGGCCGGTACCCGCACGCGAAGCGGGCAGGCGGGCTGCTGTTCCTCTCTGGGATCGGGCCGCGCGATGCGCTCACCGATGCGGTGCCGGGCAACGTGTACGATGCCGCGGGACGGGTCGTCGCGCACGACATCGTGGCCCAGACGCATGCCGTCTTCGCCAATGTACGCGTGGTGCTCGAAGCCGCCGGCGCGCGCTGGGAGGATCTGGTCGAGGTGACCGTCTATCTGACCGACATGGCCGGCGATTTCGCCGCCTACAACGCGGTCTGGGCCGAGCACTTTCCCGATCCGTCCAGCGCGCCATGCCGGACCACGCTGGGCGTGGACGCGCTGCCCACGCCCATCGCCATCGAAGTGAAATGCATCGCCGCTGCAGGCGCCTGACCTGCCGTCTCGCCCTGCCCGACAAGGATCGACCTTTCCATGGATCTGCTGCTCACCAATCTCGCCTCACCCGTCGTGCTGGCCTTCGCCCTCGGACTGTTCGCACGCGCGGTGCGCAGCGACCTGGCGATCCCCGATCAGATCCAGAGCTATCTGTCGATCTTCCTGCTGCTGGCCATCGGCCTGAAGGGCGGCGTGGCCTTGCGCGGCCAAGACCCGACGCAACTGGCGCTGCTGCTGAGCGTGACCCTCGCCGCCGGCGCGGCCACCGCCTTCAGCGCGTACGCGGTGGCCCGCTGGCTGCTGCGCGATGGACGGATCGATGCGGCGGCGATGGCCGCGCACTACGGATCGGTATCGGCCGTCACCTTCATCGCCGCCAATCATTTCGCCGAGCAGAGCGGGTACGCCTCCGAAGGCATCATGGTCGCGCTGCTGGTGGCGCTGGAAGTGCCTGCGCTGCTGATCGGGCTCGGTCTCGGCCGCGGCACCCAGACCGACGCCGCCAGCCACCACACCCTGCGCGAGGTGTTCACCGGGCGCACCGCCATTCTGCTGCTCGGCGGCCTGGCCATCGGCGCCATCGCCGGGCCGGGCGGCATCAAGTCGGTCGACGCGATGTATTTCGCGCTGTTCCAGGGCGTGCTGATGCTGTTCATGCTCGACATGGGCATGATCGCCGCCGGCCGCCTGGCCGAACTGCGGAAGGGTTGGCTGAAGCTGGCGGCCTTCGCCACCGTGCTGCCGCTGGTGCATGGCGTGCTCGGCACGCTCATCGGCCACGCCTGCGGCATGAGCCCGGGCGCAGCGGGCATCTTCGGCGCGATGCTCTCCAGCGCCTCCTACATCGCGGCGCCGGCCGCGGTGCGCGCCGGCCTGCCCGAGGCAGACGCCGGGCGCTGCATCACCGCGGCGCTGGGCATCACCTTCCCGTTCAACCTCGCCATCGGGATTCCGCTGTATGCGTCGGTGGCACATTGACTGGCGGGATGAGGCTCCGCACCGCGGTCCGCACGCAGCGGCTTTGCTAGAGTGCGTGATCGCCCGCCACGAGTGACGCCATGCTGCCCGGACCGATCAATCTCCAGCGCTGGATCGACGAACACCGCCACCTGCTCAAGCCGCCGGTGGGCAACAAATGCATCGTGGACGGCGATTTCATCGTGATGATCGTCGGCGGGCCGAACGCGCGCACCGACTTCCACTTCGAGGACGGCCCGGAGTGGTTCTTCCAGATCGAGGGAGAGATGGTGCTGCGCGTGCAGGAGCCCGATGCCGAGGGCCGGCTGCAGGCACGCGACATTCCGATCCGCGCCGGCGAGACCTTTTACCTGCCGCCGCGGGTGCCGCACTCGCCGCAGCGCATGGAAGGCTCGGTCGGCCTGGTGATGGAGCGCCGGCGCCTGGCACACGAGGACGACGCGCTGATGTGGTTCTGCCTGCAGTGCAACCACAAGCTGTATGAAGAATTCTTCCACCTGGTCGACATCGAGCAGGATTTCTTCCGCGTGTTCGAACGCTTCTACCGCGACGACGCGCTACGCACCTGCACGCAGTGCGGCACGCTCAACCCGCGGCCTTCGCGCTACGAGCTGGCGGCGGATTCGCGGGCGGACATCACCTGAGCGGCGCCCGGCAGACGGCAGACATGCTCAAGATCGACATCCACACCCACTACCTGCCGCGCGACTGGCCCGACCTGGCCACGAAATACGGCGACATCCGCTTCCCGGTGATCCACCACGGCGACGACGGCCGCGCGCGCATCTACAAGGACGGCAAGTTCTTCCGCGAGATCCGGCCCAAGACCTGGGACCCGGCGATCCGCATCGAGGAATTCGCCGGGTTCGGGGTGCAGGTGCAGGTGCTGAGCACGGTGCCGGTGATGTTCAGCTACTGGGCGAAGCCGCAGCACGCGCTGGAGCTGCACCAGGCGCTCAACGACCACATGGCCGAGGCGGTGCGCGCGCACCCGCGCCACTACGCCGGCATCGGCACGGTGCCGCTGCAGTCGCCGCGGCTGGCGGTGCAGGAGCTGGAGCGCTGCGTGGAGCAGCTCGGCCTGCAGGGCGTGCAGATCGGTTCGCACGTGGGCGACTGGAACCTCGATGCGGCGGAGCTGTTCGAGTTCTTCCAGGCCGCCGAGGCGCTGGGCGCGGCGATCCTCATCCATCCCTGGGACATGATGGGCAGCGAATCGATGCCCAAATACTGGCTGCCGTGGCTGGTGGGCATGCCCGCCGAACAGGCGCGCGCCGCCTGCTGCCTGGTTTTCGGCGGCGTGCTGGAGCGCCTGCCCGGCCTGCGCGTGTGTCTCGCCCACGGCGGCGGCAGTTTCCCCTACACCATCGGTCGCATCGAACACGGCTTCCACATGCGTCCGGACCTGGTGGCCACCGACAACTTCCGCAACCCGCGCGAGTACCTGCAGCGCCTGTATTTCGACTCCTGGGTGGCCGATGCGCGCGCGCTGCGCTATCTCATCGACACCTGCGGCGTGGAGCGGATCATGCTGGGCACCGATTACCCGTTCCCGCTGGGTGAACAGACCCCGGGCGAAGGCATCGCCGCGCTCGGCCTGGACGACGCTGGGCAGGCGCGCCTGTACCATGGCACCGCGCTGGAATGGCTGGGCCTGCCCGCCTCGCGCTTCGCCTGAGGCGGCGGCGCGGTCACGCCCCACGCACACCTCGCCACCGTCTTCCGATCGCAGTCACCGACCCACACGCATGCACGCACCCGCAGGTTTCGACACCGCCACCGCCGCCGCACTGGACGCCGCAGACCCGCTGCGCCGCTTCCGCGAGGCTTTCCTGGTTCCGCGGCACGATGGCGAGGAGATGGCGTATTTCTGCGGCAACTCGCTGGGCCTGCAGCCACGCACCGCACGCGACCACGTGGAGGAAGTGCTGGCGAAATGGCACGAACAGGCGGTGGAGGGCCATTTCCTCGAACCGGCACCGTGGATGCACTACCACACGCTGGTACGCGACGGCATCGCCGGGCTGGTCGGCGCGCAGGCCGAGGAAGTGGTGGCGATGAACACGCTCAGCGTCAATCTGCATCTGATGATGGTGAGCTTCTACCGCCCGCAGCCGGGGCGCGACGCGATCCTGATCGAGGCCGGCGCGTTCCCGTCGGATCGCCATGCGGTGGAATCGCAGCTGCGTTTCCACGGTGTGGACCCGGCGCAGGGCCTGATCGAAGTGGAACCCGATCGCGCCGACGGCACGCTGTCGATGGCGGCGATCGAGCGCGCCATCGCCACCCATCGCGATCGCATCGCACTGGTGCTGTGGCCCGGCGTGCAGTACCGCACCGGGCAGGCGTTCGATCTGAAGGAAATCGCCCGCCTCGGCCACGCCGCCGGTGCGCGCGTGGGTTTCGACCTGGCGCACGCCGTGGGCAATCTGCCGCTCGCGCTGCACGATGCCGATGCCGATTTCGCGGTGTGGTGCCACTACAAATACGTCAACTCCGGCCCGGGTGCGGTGGCCGGCTGCTTCGTGCACGCGCGCCATGCGCGCAGCGACCTGCCGCGGTTCGCCGGCTGGTGGGGGCACGACGCCGCGACCCGCTTCCGCATGGCGCCCGAGTTCGTGCCCACGCCCGGCGCCGAGGGCTGGCAGCTGAGCAATCCGCCGGTGCTGGCGCTCGCGCCGCTGCGCGCGTCGCTGGACCTGTTCTCGCAGGCGGGCATGCCCGCGCTGCGCGCGAAGTCCGAGGCGCTGACCGGCTGGCTGGAGCACGGCATCCTCACCCATCTGGACGAGGTGCTGCAGATCCTCACGCCCCTCGACCCTGCCGAGCGCGGCTGCCAGCTCTCGCTGCGCGTGCGCGGCGGGCGCGACAAGGGGCGAGCGCTGTTCGGCTGGCTGTGCGAACACGGCGTGCTCGGCGACTGGCGCGAACCCGACGTGATCCGCATCTCGCCGGCACCGCTGTACAACGGTTACGGCGATGTCGCGCGCTTCCTGGCCTGCACGCGCGCGTGGGCGGCGCAGGCATGAACGAAGCCCCGACCTCCGGTTCGCACGCGACCGGTGCGGACAGCGCGCGTGGCGATCACCCGCACCTGACCATCGTCGGCGGGGGCCTCGCGGGCCCGCTGCTCGCGGTGCTGCTCGCGCGCGACGGCTGGTCGGTCGACGTGTTCGAACGCCGCGGCGATCCGCGCGTGTTCGGCTACGCCGGCGGCCGTTCGATCAATCTGGCATTGGCCGAGCGCGGGCGTCACGCGCTGCGTGCGGCCGAGGTGGAAGCGCATGTGATGCCCCTGGCGGTGATGATGCGCGGGCGGATGGTGCATTTCGCCGACGGTCACCAGGCGCTGCAACGCTACGGCCGCAACGACGACGAGGTGATCTGGTCGGTCAGCCGCGCCGATCTCAACATCGCGCTGCTGAACGCCGCAGAGGCCGCCGGCGTGCGCCTGCATTTCGACCGTCGCCTGGACCGCGTCGACTTCGAGGCCGGCATCGCGCATTTCGTCGGCGAGGGCGAGGACATCGCGCACGCCTTCGGCGCACTGCTCGGCTGCGACGGCGCCGGCTCCGGTCTGCGTGCGGCGATGGCGACGCAGGTCGACCTCAACGAACGCGTCGAGGTCATGCCGCATGGCTACAAGGAGCTGGAGATCCCGCCGGGCCCGGATGGCGATTTCCAGCTGGAGCCGAACGCCCTGCACATCTGGCCGCGCGGCGACTACATGTGCATCGCCCTGCCCAACGACGAGCGCACCTTCACCGTCACCCTGTTCCTGCCCAGCGACGGGCCTGTCAGTTTCGCCAGCATCGCGGATGCCGACGCCGCCGAAGCCTTCTTCGCCCGCGATTTCGCCGATGCGCTGCCGCTCATTCTCGATCTGCGTCGCGACTACGAAGCGAACCCGATCGGCATGCTGGCGACCCTCCATCTCGACCGCTGGCATCACGGCGGGAAGGCGGTGCTGCTGGGCGATGCCGCGCACGCGATGGTGCCCTTCCACGGCCAGGGCATGAACTGCGCGTTCGAGGACTGCGTGGCGCTTGCCAGGCACCTGCGCCCGCTCTCGCCCGCGCACGGGCCCGCGGACGCCGCAGGCACGGACGCAGATGCGTTGGCGACGGTGTTCGCGGCCTTCGAAGCGGACCGCATGCCCGATGCGCGGGCGATCCAGCAGATGGCGATCGAGAACTATCTGGAGATGCGCGACCGCGTCGACGACGAGGATTTCCTGCTGCAGCGTGCGCTCGAACGCACGCTGGCCGAGCGTCACCCCGAGCGTTTCGTGCCGCGCTACGCCATGGTCACCTTCCGTCGCATGCCTTACGCCGACGCCTATGCCCGCGGCGAGATCCAGCGCGCGCTGCTGGTCGAGATCACCCGCGGACGACGCGACCTGGACGGCCTGGACTGGGCGACGGTCGACGCGATGGTGCATGCGCGCCTCGCGCCGTTGACCATGGAGTGAGGTTCGCAGGGACATGGCCGCAAGCTTTCTGTTCTACGATCTGGAAACCTGGGGCACCGACCCCAGGCGCAGCCGCATCGCGCAGTTCGCGGCGATCCGCACCGATGCCGAGCTGCGCGAGATCGAGGCGCCGATCGACCTGCTGGTGCGCCCCGCGGACGACCTGCTGCCCTCGCCGACGGCCTGCATGATCACCGGGCTCGACCCGCTGCGCCTGCGCGAGACCGGCCTGTGCGAAGCCGACGCCTTCGCGCGCATCTTCGAGGCGATGGCGCAGCCGCAGACCTGCAGCCTGGGGTACAACTCGCTGCGTTTCGACGACGAGTTCGTGCGCTACGGCCTGTACCGCAATTTCCACGACCCCTACGAGCGCGAATGGCGCGGCGGCAACTCGCGCTGGGACCTGCTGGACGTGATGCGGCTGGCGCATGCGCTGCGCCCGGACGGGCTGAACTGGCCCAAGCGCGAGGACGGCGCGCCCTCGTTCCGGCTGGAAGATCTGGCCGAGGCCAACGGCGTGCGCGAAGGCATGGCCCACGAAGCGGTCTCGGACGTGCGCGCGCTGATCGGCATCGCCCGTCTGCTGAAGACCGCGCAGCCGAAGCTCTGGGACTACGCGCTGAAGCTGCGCGACAAGCGCTTCGCCGCCACCCTGCTCGACACGGTCGCGATGGCGCCTGCGCTGCATGTCTCGCAGCGCTTCCCCGCCTCGCGCCTGTGCGCGGCGGCGGTGCTGCCGATCACCCGCCATCCGCAAATCGACAGCCGCGTGGTGGTCTACGACCTGCACGAGGACCCGGAGCCGCTGCTGCGCTTGTCGGCCGAGGAGATCGCCGCGCGGCTGTATGTCGCCAATGAGGACCTGCCCGCGGGTGAGCGCCGCATTCCGCTCAAGGAAGTGCACCTCAACCGCTGTCCGATGCTGATCGACTGGGTGCATCTGCGGCCCAACGAATTCGAGCGTCTGGGCATCGACCCCGTGCTGGCGGAATCGCGTGCGGCGCAGCTGCGCGCGCACGGCCCGGCGCTGGCCGAAAAACTGCGCCGGGTGTACGCCGCACGTGCGCCGTTCGCCGCCGCGGACGTCGACGGCGCGCTGTACGACGGCTTCCTGGCCGATGGCGACCGTCGCCGCTTCGCCGACGTCCGCGGGACGCCGCCCGACGCCATGGGCGCGCGGGAGTTCGGTTTCCAGGATCCGCGCCTGCCGGAGCTGCTGTTCCGCTACCGCGCGCGTAACTGGCCGCAGACGCTCGATGCCGACGAGCGCGCGCGCTGGGACGACTATCGCCGCGATCGTCTGTGCGAAGCACGCGGGCATTCCCCTGCGCTGTCCGAATACGGGTTCGACGGCTACCGTGCCGAGATCGCCGCACTGCGCCGCGAACGCGCCGCGGATGGAGCGGCGCAGGCGCTCCTGGATCGACTCGATACCTGGGGTGAAGCGCTTGCGGCCGGGCTGGGCGTTGACTGGGCGGCATCCGTCCCCATGTCTGCGGCGCAGGGCGACACCGACGACGGCCATTGAGGCCATGCCGCCCGCGCTCCTGGCCATGGAGACCGTCGCTCCGCCATCCCCGCGGCACGTTCCGCCTCCGTCCGCACCGGCTGCGCGTACCCGCACCGTCTCGACCGTTTTCCTGCACCCGCCTGTCGCCAGCAGGCCATCGAACCCGGAGACCATCGCCGCATGAGTCGATATTTCAGCGAACGCAGCCTGAAATTCCTGCGCGCCCTCGCCCGTCACAACGAACGCGAGTGGTTCCATGCACACAAGGACGCGTATGAAACGCACGTGCGCGCGCCGTTCCTCGCGCTGTTGACCGACCTGCAGCCGGCCCTGCGCGAAGTGAGCGAACACTACCGTTCCGAGCCGAAGACCGTCGGCGGCTCGCTGTTCCGCATCCATCGCGACACGCGCTTTTCCAACAACAAGGCGCCGTACAAGAACTGGCAGGGCGCACGCCTCTTCCACGCGCGCAGCCGCGAACTGGAAGCGCCGTCGTTCTACCTGCACCTGCAGCCGGGCCATTGCTTCATTGCCGCGGGGCTGTGGCACCCGGAACCGCCCACGCTGCGCCGCCTGCGGCAGTTCGTGTTCGAGAATCCCGACGCCTGGGCCAGGGCCGCGCATGCGCCCGCGTTCCGCAGGCGCTACGACCTCGACGACAGCGAATCGCTGGTGCGTCCACCGCGCGGCTTCCCGCCGGAGTTCGTGCACATCGACGACCTGAAGCGACGCAACTTCGTCGCGCTGCGCGGCATCGACGACGCCACGATGACCGGCCCGCGCCTGCTCGCCACGCTGTCGCGCGATCTCAAGGGCCTCGCGCCGTTCGTCGACTACCTCTGCGCCGCGCTCGACCTGGAATTCTGACCGCCGGCGTCCTGCGCGCATGCCATGACTGCGCGGGCGCGCAAGTGCGACTGTCGTCGCTTGCGTCGGGCTGTGCCGCGTCGCAAGATGGCCCGGCTGCCCGGGGGCTTTGGATCATGGCGGTTGCCGGATGTCGTCGTCGACGCATCCGGTGTGGACCGGCCGGCAGCACAGGACCCGACATGCCTTCGTCTTGCGGCCACACCGCGGCCTCGGCGTGTCTTCATCGACACAGGACACACTGAAGAGGACTCTCCACGTGCTAAAACTGCTCTGCGGGCTTCTGCTCGCTGTCGCCGCGCCCTGCGCGCTCGCCAACACCGGCGTGGCCTTCGTGCACGGCACCGGTTCCCAGACCAACGCCTACAACGACTACTGGCAACCGGCCATGGTCGACTCCGTGCGCGGCGGCCTGCCCAACCCGGCCAACTACACGGTCATCAACTGCGATTTCACCCAGTACATGTGGGACAGCCGTGCCGCGGGGTGCCTGGCCGGCCAGCTGACCACCTTCATCAACAACCGCGGCATCACCCGCCTGATCGTCATCACCCATTCCAACGGTGGCAACGTGATGCGCTGGATCATGTCCAACCCGACCTGGGACAGCCGCTACCCCAACATCATCAGCAAGCTGGTGCGCGTCAATGCGCTGGCGCCGTCGTCCGCGGGCACGCCGCTGGCCGATGCGGTGATGAACGGCACGGTGTTCGAGGCGGCGGTGGGCTGGGTGATGGGCTACCAGAACGACGCCGTGCGCATGCAGCAGACCAGCTGGATGAGCTCCTACAACGGCAACTGGCTGTACGGCACCGCCGGCCGCCCGGCACTGCCGAAGACCTTCCGCAGCGTCGTCGGCACCGACGTCGATTCCTCGCCGTTCGACAGCGACAGCTACTGCGGCGGCTACTGGGAGAACGTCGGGCTGGAGACCACGCAGAACTGGCTGAACAGCTGTTCCGACGGCTTCCTCGACTGCAGCAGCCAGAGCGCGGCCGGTTCGGTGTGGTTCTACGACACCTCCCGTACCGCCGGCAGCGAACCGCTCTCGCACAACCAGAGCCGACGCGCCTGCATGAATCTCAACACCATTCTCCGCAGTGACATGAGCCAGTGAGGGCCGACGACATGCGCATGACTCTTTCGATCGCGGTCGCCACCGCACTCGTCGCCTTCTCCGGCGCGGCCTCGGCCGCCCAACCGCTGCTGCCTGCCGGTGGCAAGGACCAGGTGCCGTCCAAGCTCGCCGCCCTGCCCGCGCCTTCCATGCAGGTCGAGCGCGCACCGGTCGCGTTTTCGTGGAAGCTCGACCCCGCCGCCGCCGTGTACGACGCCGCACCTGCCGTCGCGGAGAGCCGCGAATACTGGCAGACCGTCGAAGGCGCAGAGCTGCAGCGCGGCGTTGCGCTCAAGCTCAGCGCCCCCGGCAGCCTGATCCGCATCAGCCCCGCCGCCGACGCACGCGGCCTGGCCACCGATGCGCTCAAGCTGCAGGGCGCACGCGGCCCGGCCAAGCTGGAACGTCTGCTGGACGAGCGCCAGCTCAAGGCCGCCGGCATGGAGGTGGGCACGGGAACGGTGATGGCCAAGCTCGCACCCGAGGCCGGCGCCGGCAGCTTCACGCTGAGCGCCTCCGAGGCACGCGGCCGCTACGTGGTCCACGTGTTCGAACCCGCCAGCACCGACGTGCTGAGCGCACGCATCGACCGCGACCGTGCGCTGGCCGGCGGCGACATCCGCCTGGACGTGGACTTCGCCCGTGCCGGCCGCAAGGTGGCCGCCAACGGTGAAGCCCTGCTGGTCTCGCCCGATGGCCGTTCGTGGCCGGTGCGTCTCGCCTCCTCCGGCAATGGCCTGGGCGCGAGCGTCCGGCTGCCGAAGGCCGCCACCGACGCCCCGGGCCTGTGGGAACTGCAGGTGTTCACCGACGCCGACGGCATCCAGCGCGATGCGCGTACCGCCTTCTCGGTCGCGCAGCCCACCGCGCGCTTCGGCGGGCAGTACGACTTCGACGCGGCCAAGCTGCAGATGGCGCTCCCGGTGGAGGCGGCATCCGCCGGCCGTTACGAAGCGCGCGGTCTGCTTTACGCCACCGCTCCGGACGGCACGCTGCGCCCGGTCTCGCAGGCGCACTCCGCGGCCTGGTTCGAACGCGGCGACGGCACGCTGACCCTGGCCTTCGACCGCAGCCACCTGCCGCAAGGCTACGGTGCGCCGTTCGAAGTCCGCCAGCTCGAGCTGCTCGACCAGTCGCGTCTGGCTCCGCTGGAGAAGCGCGCACGCGCTGGCCGGATCGACGGCGCGCGACGCGGCGTGGACACCGGCGGTCGCGGGCGTCTGCAGGCCCGCTGACCCGGGCGCTGGACGTCGCACAGGGTGCGGGTGTTCGCCATGGTGCACAGACCACCCGCCATCACGCGATGAGAAAGACGAGGGGCCGCAAGGCCCCTCGTCCCGTTGGAAGCGGCGGCGGCCAGGATGCGGCGACGCGGGGACCGCATGCGCCGTCGCGGACCCGCCGGCTCAGCGTGCCGCCAGCCCGGTCGCGAACGGCTGCAGCCGCGCGGCCTCGGTTTCGATCTGCGTCAACGCGCCGTCCGCGGCGACCCGCATCGCGACGATGTTGCCGTTGCGCGGGTCCAGCGTGTACAGGTAACGGCTGTTGCGATCGAGCGCCATGTCGGTGGGCCCGCTGCCGTTGCCGGTATTCGCGGCGATCGCCGCCGTCAGGCTGGCCGTCGCACCATCGATGCGGTAGGTCGAGAGATTGCCGCTGGCCGTGTTGCTCACGAAGGCATGGCGTCCATCACGGGTGGTCACCACCCAGCAGGCCGCGCTCTGGCCGCTCGGCACGGCCGCGCTGACCAGACTGGCCGCGCCATCGCCGCCCAGCCGGTACGACGAGAGCGTGCTCGCGCCCGCCGCACCGCCTGCCGCTTCCGACACCAGCAGGGTGTCGCCGCGGCCGAAGGCGAAGCCGAAGGGCGTCGGCGCCGGCGAGGCGGTCACGGTGGCCGGGCCCAGGCGGCCATCGCCGTCCACCGCGAAGGTGAGCACGCGGTTGGTGGCCTTCTCGGTGACCGCGAGCAGGTCGCCGTCGCGGTTGAACTCGACCTGCGCCGGCGCGGTGCCGCTGCCGCTGAGCGGGCGGCTGGAATTCGGGATCGGACGCAGGCGGCCGTAGTTGGTCAGGCGGAAACCCTGCAGGGTGTCGCTGCCGGCGTTCAGCACATACACGATGTCGTCCTCGATGGTCACGCTGACCGGGCGCGTGCCGCCCGAGGGCTCCACATCGGTGCGGTACAGGATGCCGCCCAGCACGAAGAACACCGACACGCTGTTGCTGCCCGCATTCACCGCCAGCAGCCACTGGCCGGAATCGCTGAGCGTCACCGCGCCCTGGTTGCCCAGGCCCGACCCGCTGCCGTTGCCGCCGGTGGAGAAGGTGCGACGCGCGCCCAGGCGGCCGTCGGCATGACGGTCGTAGACCACCACGCGGTTGCCGTCGGCGGCGTTGGTCAGGGTGTACACGGCCCCATCGGCGTAGTGCACGGCGGTCGCGACCGCGGGCAGCGCGAGCGCGGCGGTGGCCAGCGCGATGAACAGCGCCTTGCGCGTGGTGCGCGGACGCAGGGCAGCGGCCTGGGCGGATGCGGAATGGGATGCGGAATGCAATTCGGATGTGCGGCGGACGGGGGTCATCATGAGATCCAGGGGATGCGATCGGGGGACGCCGCCGTCGTGGCGGCATCGACACGGTGCCCGCGCGCGCCTCCCGAAAGCCTCACGAAATCTTCAAATAAAAGTGATTTGACCCGAGGCAACCCGAAGCGCATGAATGCGGGCAGGCCGTCCGTCGGCGCGGACATGCGCACACGCACCGGATCGCACACCGGCCACCTCCCCTCTTTCCGGCCCACTGCGATGCACACCTACGACATGACCCGCTCACCCGCCACGTCCCTCGATCCGCAGGGTGTCCCCGCCCCGCGTCCGCAGCCGCGGGTGCTGGTGATCGAGGACGACCCCGACATCGGCGCGATGCTCAGGCTGAATCTCGGCGCCGACGGCTTCCAGGTGACGCTCGCCGCCAGCGGCGAAGCCGGCCTCGGGCATCTGAAGCTGCAGACGGCGGAGACGGGCATCGATGCGATCGTGCTGGACCTGATGCTGCCCGGCATCGACGGCCTGGCGGTCTGTCGCGAGGTGCGTGCGCAGGAGCGGTACATCCCCATCGTCATCGTCAGCGCGAAATCCAGCGAGAGCCATCGCGTGCTCGGCCTGGAGCTGGGCGCCGACGATTATCTGGTCAAGCCCTTCTCCACCCCCGAGCTGGTGGCCCGGCTGCACGCGGTGCTGCGCCGCATGCAGGCCGCGGAGGCGATGGCCGAAGCGCGCGCCGGGGTGATGCGCCACGGCGCGCTGAGCATCGACCCGGTGGCGCGCGAGGTGCGCATCGACGGGCGCGAGGTCGTGCTCACCGGCAAGGAATTCGACCTGCTGGCGTTCTTCGCGCGCAATGCCGGACGCACCTTCCGCCGGATCGAACTGCTCAACCAGGTGTGGGGCCACACCCACGACGGTTACGAGCACACCGTGAACTCGCACATCAACCGCCTGCGCGCCAAGATCGAGGACGACCCTGCGCGCCCGGCGCGCATCCTCACGGTCTGGGGCGTGGGCTACAAGTTCGCCACGACAGGGGAGCCCGCATGATCCCGGCCTCGCTCTATCACCGCATCGCTCTCGCCTTCGCCCTGATCGTGCTCGCCCTGGGCGCGGCGCTGGCGTCGCTCGGCTACACCGCCGCCAAGCGGCATCAGCACGAAATCGTGCAGCGGTTGAATCTCGGTCTGGCCGGGCATCTGGCCGAACGTCCCGGCCTGCTGCGCGATGCGGATGCCGCCGACGCGCTGTTCCGCGAGCTGGCCGCCGCCAATCCCAGCGTCGAGGTCTATCTGCTGGATGCGCAGGGCCGCATCGTCGGCGCGAGCGCAGGCCTGCGCCCGTCGCAGCGCCGGGTGGATCTGGACCCGGTGCATGCGCTGATGGCCGGCGCCGCGCCGCCGCTGCGCGGCGACAACCCGCTGCACCCCGGGCGCCGCGACATCTTCAGCGCGGCTCCGGTGCTCGGCGACGGCCGTGTGCTCGGCTATGTCTACCTGCTGCCGCTCAACGACATGTACCGCGACATGGTGGCCGAGGCGTGGAGCGGCTATGTGCTGCGCAGCACCGGCTGGCTCGGGCTGCTGGCGATGGTGCTGGCCCTCGTCGGCGGGCTGGCGGCCTTCCGCAGCATCACCCGGCGTCTGCGCAGCACGGTGCGGGAGATCGAAGGCTACGCCGCCACCCACGATGCGCGCGTCGCCTCGCCCCATGTCGCACGCGGCGACGAGATCGACCGCCTCTCCACCGCCTTCACCGCCCTGCGCGGGCGCCTGGACGCGCAGATGCACGAGCTGCGCCGGCAGGACGCGCTGCGCCGCGAGCTGATCGCCAACATCTCGCACGACCTGCGCACGCCATTGACCTCGATGCAGGGCTATCTGGAAACCCTCGCGCGCATGGACGCGCGCCTGGATGCGCACGAGCGCCGCGAGTACCTGGATGTCGCCGTGCGCCAGAGTCACCGGGTCGCGCATCTGGCGCAGCAGTTGTTCGACCTGGCGCGACTGGAATGCGAGGAGACCCGGCCACAGCCCGAGGCCTTCTCGATCTGCGAGCTGGCGCAGGACATCGTGCAGAAGTTCGCGCTGAGCGCACAGCGCCGGTCGATCAGCCTCACCGCCTCCGCAGGCGACAGCGGCGCGCTGCAGGTGTGGGCCGACATCGGCATGATCGAACGCGCGATCAGCAATCTGGTCGACAACGCCCTGCGCCACACGCCCGAGCACGGCGCGGTGCGGGTGGACACCAGCCGCGCGCTGCAGGGGGTGGAAGTGCGCGTGGTCGACACCGGCCAAGGCATCGCCGAGGACCAACTGCCCGGCCTGCTGGAACGTGGATCGAGCCTGCGCCAGATGGCGGTGCGCCGCGGCGGCGGCTTGGGGCTCTTGATCGTGAAGCGCATCCTCGCCCTGCATGGCAGCCGGGTGCACGCAGTGAGCCGCGTCGGCGAAGGCACCGCCATCGCGTTCGTGCTGCCGTTGCAGGCCGCGCAGGCGGCCTGAGCCCGCTTTCGACGCTCAGCGGTTGGCGATGCCGTGCGGCACGTGGCCTGCGGCGACGTGGGCACGCGCCGAATCGATGTTGTGCGGCGAGTCGTCGAAGAAGATGTCGGCGCCGAAGGCCTGCAGGAACGGGCCCTTGGGCCGGCCGCCGAGGAACAGCGCCTCGTCCAGACGGATCCCCCACTCGCGCAGGGTGCGGATGACGCGCTCGTGCGCGGGCGCCGAGCGCGCGGTCACCAGCGCGGTGCGGATCGGCCCGGTGCCGTCGCTCGGGTACGCCGCCTGCAGCCGGTGCAGCGCATCCAGGAACGCGCGGAACGGCCCGCCCGACAGCGGCTCGCGCGCACGCTCGCGCTCGTGGCGGCTGAAGGCCTCCAGCCCGCCCTCGCGGGAGATGCGCTCGCCCTCGTCGTCGAACAGCACCGCGTCGCCGTCGAAGGCGATGCGGATCTGCATCGCGCGGGCCGGGTCGTCGGCCACGGCGGCAGGCGCCGCGGCCGCCCCGGGCAGCAGGGTGGCCGCGGCCACGCCGTGCTCCAGCGCGCGGCGCACCGATTCGGCGTCGGCCGAGAGGAACAGATGCGCGCCGAACGGCCGGATGTAGGGCCAGGTCGGCGCGCCGGAGGTGAAGGTGGCGCGGCGGATGTCCAGGCCGTGATGCTGGATCGAATTGAACACGCGCAGGCCGGTGTCGGAGGAATTGCGCGAGAGCAGGATGACCTCGACCTGCGGCGTCTCGGCGGACGCGTTGGCATTCAGCGCCAGCAGCTTGCGCACCAGCGGGAAGGCGATGCCCGGCGCCAGCACCTCATCCTCGCGGCTGCGCTGGAAGTCGGCGTAGACATCCACCCCCTCGGCTTCGAACAGGGTATGGCTTTCCTCCAGATCGAACAGCGCGCGGGAGGAAATGGCGATGACCAGCGGCTGCGGGGCCGGAGGCTGGGCGGAAGGCAAGGCGGTGACAGTCTGCGACATGACGACAGTGTGCATGAGGGCCGTCTCAGCCGGCGAGATCGCCCTCTCGGGGAGATCGCCCTCTCGGGATCGAGGCGGGGCGGGCGCGGCACCTTCCGCAAAACCGTACGCTCCCCGTGACACTCGCCCGGGCGGGCCCGTGCATTCGCAGGTACAGTCGCGGCGCAGCGTCGGCATCAGGCAGAAACGCGGGGCCCTCGTCCACACGACAGGCACTCCCTGCATGAGCACACTCGACGCCCTGCTGTCGCCGTTCCGCGCCATGGCCATGTTCGAGGACTGCCACATCGTCCTACCGGACAGTCCTGGGATGGATGGCGACACCCCGCTGCACGTGGTTGCCATGGACGGCGATGTCGACTGTCTGCAGGCGATGCTTCCCTTCGTCCGCGACATCGATATGGTCGGCGACTGCGGCAATACCCCGCTCCACTACGCGGTCAGGTGGAATCACCCGGACACGGCCGCCATGCTGATCGCGCACGGCGCGGATGTCATGCGCCCGAACGATGATGGCGATGTCCCGCTGCAGGAGATGCGCGGACAGCCCGGCTTCCAGGCGCTCTGCGGGATGTTCGACAAGGACCATGACGCCTGACCATATGGGTATCCGGAACCATCATCCAGGGTGGCCCGAAGTGCGCCCATCGTTCCGGACGCAACACGGCCGTCCGCATTTGAATATCCGGCATGTCGCGACACGGGCCGACCGGCATGCACCGTCCGTCGCAAGGCATGAGGGCACCCCGCGCGCAGTCGGGGCGCTGCATGCACGGATGCTTCCCGGGCCACCAGGCCGTACCATGCGCCGCAGGCAACCGGCCGCCAGGGAGAGGGAGCGTTCGCTTCGATGAGCAGGAAATTGAAGATCGGCTGGGTGCCGGTCCTGTTGTGGATCCTCGGTGGAGTCACGGTGCTGTCGGGCCTGGTGCGTTTCGCCATCACCGGACATGCGCTCGCGACCGGCGTTCCGCCTGCCGACCCGGCCGGCATCGTCTACGTGCAGCACCCGTGGCTGGCGGCGAGCCACATCCTGCCGGGCATCGCGTTCATGCTCATCGGGCCGCTGCAGTTCATTCCATCCATCCGTCTGCACTGGCCGAAGATGCATCGCATATCGGGCAGGATTTTCATCGTCTGCGGCGTGCTCGCGGCGGTGACCGCGCTCGGCGTGGAATTCGTCTTCCCCCTGCGTGGCGGCCATGTGAAGCGCGCGGCGATCGTGGTGTTCTCCTGCGCGCTCATCGTATCGCTCGCACTGGCGTGGCGGCATGCCGTGCAGCGGCGGATCGACGCGCATCGCGCCTGGGTGATCCGCGGCTATGCGATCGGACTGGCGCTCTCGACCACGCGCCTGTACTTCCTGCCCACGTATTTCATCTTCGGCAATCCCGGCACGCTCGCGGCGGGGCTGGTGACCTGGACCGGCTTCTGCGTGAACATTCTGGTCGCCGAGTGGATCGTGCGGCGCCTGCGCCGCGGCAGGCGGGCGCCAGCGCCGCAGCTGGAAGCGAGCGGCGCCTGACGCTGACGCGTGCTGCCCTATCGCCGCCCGTGAAGATGCCGGGCCTGGCGTGAAGGCGTGGCGCTCTTTCTCTTCGGCGTCGGCGGGGGCAGTACCGCATCGGGCGCTTCGAAAGTGAGACGCGAGCGTCCGCCCTGGGCGCGATAGTCGTCGATGAGTGCGTGATTGGCGACCGCCTCGGCCATGCCCCTCTCGCCGGTGAGGTAGGCCTGCAGGGCATGCACCATGCGCTCGTGGGCGATCGCGTGGGTCTGGCCGGTCTGTGCGTACAGCCAGTCGCTGAAGGCGAGGAACCGCGCGAACGGCGCATCGCCCAGCAGCAGGGGCAAGGTGCGGGGGTAGCGGCCCGAGTTGGCGATCATGTCCCAGTAGCGCGCGAACCGCGACAGGCGCTGCATGGTCGCGAAGTCGATCACGTCCGTGCTCAGGATGTTGTACGGCGGCTCGGGATTGAAGCGCAGGTCGTGTGCGGCGGTGTGGCGCGCGACCGGCGCGCCGCGCAGGCGCTTGAGAATGCCGAACTGGATCTCGTGCGGCGCCAGCGCCACCAGCGCGTCGAAACCACGGGCGAAACTGTCGACCGTCTCGCCGGGCAGCCCCGCGATCAGGTCCACGTGCAGATGCGCACGCGAGTGTGCGCGCAGCCACTGCAGATTGGCGGCGGCCTTCTCGTCGTTCTGGCGCCGCGAGATGCGGGTCTGCACCTCGGGCGCGAAGGTCTGGATGCCGATCTCGAACTGCAGCGTGCCGTCCGGAAACCGGGCGATGACACTTTTCAGCCGCTCCGGCAGATGGTCGGGGATCAGCTCGAAGTGCACGAACGGCGGGTCATCGGGCGCATCCGCGATCTTCGCCAGGAAGAAATCGAGGATCGCCAACGAGGTATCCACCTTCAGGTTGAAGGTGCGATCGACGAACTTGAACTGGCGCACTCCACGCGCATACAGCGTGTCCAGCGCCGTCATGAAGCGCTCCAGCTCGAACGGCCAGGCGGTCTTGTCCAGCGACGACAGGCAGAACTCGCATTTGAACGGGCAGCCGCGCGAGGCTTCGACATAGATGTGACGTTGGCGCACGTCCTCGTCGGTGTATTCCGCGTAGGGCAGCACGAGCTCGGCAAGCTCGGCCTGGCGTCCGGGAATGATCCGCGCATGCGGGGTTTCACCGCGCAGCAGTTGCCCGGCCACCTCCACGAAGGTCACATCGCCCCAGCCGGTGATCACGTAATCGGCGAGCGCGCAGATCCGCTGCTCCCCCACCTCGTAACTCACTTCCGGCCCGCCCAGCACGACGATGATCCCGGGCGCCACGGCCTTGAGCTGCGCGACCAGCCGCGTGCTTTCCTCGACGTTCCAGATGTAGACGCCGAGCCCGACGATGCGGGGCTTCTGCGCGAGGATCTTCTCGACGATGTCCTCGGTTTTCTGCCCGATCACGAACTCCAGGATCGCGGAGCGCTCGCGCAGCTCGCCCAGATTGGCGCGCAGGTAACGCAGGCCGAGCGAAGCGTGCGAATAACGCGCATTGAGCGTGGCGAGCAGGATGTCGGGCATGGGCGGAAGTATAGCCGCCTGCCCGATGTCCGGCTCTCATTGCCCCTCGGACTGTGAGGGCAGCGACGGCCTTGCGACAGGCGCGCTCAGAGCGGGTCGGGACACCCGGAGGGCGGGACGGTGGCTGGCGGAAGAGCGCCCGCGCAGTCGCTGCCGTCGTCGTGCCATGCGAAGCAGCCCAGATACGACCGGCCGCCGAGCCGCAGCTCCGCGCGTTGCCCACAGACCTGCAGATGAAACGACGCGGGGAGCCCCTCGATCCCATCCGGGTTGTCGAATCGAAGCTGGAGCGCATGTCCGTAGCGATAGCCCGTGAGGCGATACATCCCGCGGGGAAGCGTCTTCGGGCCTTTGGGCATGGAGACTTCAACGGTGCCGGAAAAATTGGCGCCGAATTCACGGCCGACCAGCTCGATATCGAGCGGCAGACCTGTGGGCCCGATCGATGAGGTGGCATGCGCGACGGGGCTGGCGATCACCAGCGATGCAAGCAGGACGACGACGTTGAAAGCCGGCAAGCGGGACGATCGCATGGCTGCTCCTTGCAGGTGGTGTGGTCGTGCGCCCCTCAGGCCACGAACTGCTCGCTGAGAATGCGCTCTTCGAGATTGTGCTCGGGGTCGAACAGCAGAGTGACGCTGCGGTCGCGGCACTCGCGGATGGCCACTTCCACCACGTCGCGGACTTCATGCGAATCGGCGGTGGCGCTGACCGGGCGCTTGAAGCGGTCGAGCACGCGGAAGCGCACTTCGGTATCGCCCTTCAGCAGTGCACCCCGCCATCGGCGTGGGCGGAACGGCGCGATCGGCGTGAGTGCGATCACGCCGCTGCCGAGCGGCAGGATCGGGCCGCCGGCGGAATAGTTGTAGGCGGTGCTGCCGGCGGCGGTGGCGACCATCGCGCCGTCGCAGATCAACTCGTCCAGGCGGGTCTGCCCGCTGAGTTCGATCGCGATGTGCGCGGCCTGACGGGTCTGGCGCAGCAGCGAGACCTCGTTGTAGGCCAGCGACACCACCTCGGTGCCCGAATCGGTATGCGCGCGCATCTCCAGCGGATGCAGCACCGCGGGCTCGACGGTCTGCAGGCGCTCCAGCAGGCCCTCGGCCTCGTACTGGTTCATGAGAAAGCCCACCGTGCCCAGCTTCATGCCGTAGACCGGGCGGCCCAGCGCGCCGTAGCGGTGCAGCGTCTGCAGCATGAAGCCGTCGCCGCCGAGCGCGCACAGGATGTCGGCGTCCTCGGGTGCGTGCGTGCCGTGGCGGTCGCGCATGGCCTGCAACGCGGCCTGGGCATCCTCTGTATGGCTGGCCATGAAGGCGATCTTCTGCGTCACGGTGGCGCGTCCCCTGGCGGTGCCGGCGGCATGGTTCGGTCGCGTCACTATAGCCGCTGCCGATGACGGCATCCCGCGTCATGCCTGACCCGGCGGATGGCGGCCCCGCCGAGGTCGGCCGTGTGGGGCCATCGGAGCCCGGGACGGCGCTGCGAGCGGATGGCCGTGCCGGCACGCTGCGGAATCCGGAGTGGGGCCCCGCGATGGGCACGCGACGATGCGCACCCCTGGGCCGGCTCCGACAGAGCCGGCCCGCGTCGCCCCGCAGGCCTGCGGCGGACCTACTCCGCCGCCGCCAGCATCGCCAGACGCCGGACCGCGACCGAGGCGGTGGGATAGTCGAGCGACTTCTGCGCGGCGAGCTCACCGAGCATGTTGAGCGTGAAACGCAGCGAGGGCCCGCCGTGTTCCAGCCATTCGGCCATCTTGGCGTCGGCCGTGGCGCCGGGCATGGCCAACACCTGGGCGGTGAGCTGGCGCTGCTGCGCGCCCAGTTCGTCGCGCAGCGAGCCGCGTGCCACCGCGTGCCAGCGGCCGTCGACGGCCAGCGTGTCGATCTGCGCGTAGAGCCACGGCAGATTGAGCGCCGCACCCACGCGGAAATGCACCTTGGCCACATCGACCGCCTTGAGCTTGCGCGCGCGCGCGACTTCGATGATGTCGCAGCACCATTCGAGGTAGGGCAGCGCGGCCAGCTGCCTGGCGACCGGGTCGGGATAGCCCTTGGCCTTCCATTCGGCGAAGCTGGCGTCGTACTCGGGGCGCATCGAGGCCGGCAGGATGCCGGAGCCCGCGCGGATCTCACGGAAACCATCGTGATAGCGCTCCACCGCGGTGGCGATGCCGGGGATCGGCCCGGGCCGCGACAGCAGCCAGCGCGTCATCGAACGCTGCAGCGCCCAGACGACCTGCAACGCGTCCACCTGCACCGCTTCGGGCACCTTGCCGTCGAGCGCGTCGATCTGCGCCCACAGCTCGCGGGCGTCCAGGGTCTCGCGGGTGATGGTGAAGGCCTTGGCGACCTCGCCGGGGCTGCGGCCGCTGTCCTCGGTCATGCGCAGGGTGAAGGTGGCGCCCATGCGGTTGACCATCGAGTTGGTCACCGCGGTGGCGATGATCTCGCGCTTGAGGCGGTGCGATTCCATCGCCTTGGCGTATTTCTTCTGCAGCGGCTGCGGGAAGTAGCGCACCAGCTCCTTCGACAGGTACGGGTCTTCCGGCACGTCCGACTCCAGCAGTTGCTGGAACAGCACGATCTTCGAGTACGACAGCAGCACCGACAGTTCCGGCCGGGTCAGGCCGATCCGGCGCGACTTGCGCTCGGCGATCTCCGCGTCGCTGGGCAGGAACTCGATCTGACGGTCCAGCAGGCCCTGCGACTCCAGCGTGCGGATGAAGTGCTGCTTGGAACCCAGACGGCTCAGCGACATCCGCTGCATCAGGCTGAGCGCCTGGTTCTGGCGGTAGTTGTCGTTGAGCACGAGCGCCGCGACCTCGTCGGTCATCGCCGCCAGCAGCTTGTTGCGCTCGGGCATGCCGAGCTTCTTCTTCTGCACCTCGCCGTTGAGCAGGATCTTGATGTTCACCTCGTGGTCGGAGGTGTCCACGCCGGCGGAGTTGTCGATGAAATCGGTGTTGAGCAGCACGCCGTGCAGCGCGGCCTCGATGCGGCCGAGCTGGGTCATGCCCAGATTGCCGCCCTCGCCCACCACCTTGCAACGCAGCTCGGCGCCGTTCACGCGCAGGCCGTTGTTGGCGCGGTCGCCCACGTCGGCATGGGTTTCGCTGGCGGCCTTGACGTAGGTGCCGATGCCGCCGTTCCACAGCAGGTCGACCGGCGCCTTCAGGATCGCGTTCATCAGCGCCATCGGGCTCATCGATGCGATGTCGGGATCGATGCCCAGCGCCGCCCTGGCCTCGTCGGACAGCGGGATCGACTTGGCCGAACGCGGCCACACGCCGCCGCCCTTGGAGATCAGCGTGCGGTCGTAGTCGTCCCAGCTCGAACGCGGCAGCGCGAACATGCGCTCACGCTCCTGGAAGGTGCGGGCGGCATCCGGATCCGGGTCGATGAAGATGTGGCGGTGGTCGAACGCGGCCACCAGGCGGATGTGCCTCGACAGCAGCATGCCGTTGCCGAAGACGTCGCCCGACATGTCGCCGATGCCCGCGCAGGTGAAGTCCTGGCGCTGCGAATCGCGGCCCATCGCGCGGAAATGGCGCTTGACCGATTCCCATGCGCCACGCGCGGTGATGCCCATGCCCTTGTGGTCGTAACCCACCGAGCCGCCGGAAGCGAAGGCATCGTCCAGCCAGAAACCGTGCGCGCGGGCGATGCCATTGGCGATGTCGGAGAACGTGGCCGTGCCCTTGTCGGCGGCGACCACCAGATACGGGTCGTCGCCGTCGTGACGCACCACGCCGGCCGGCGCGACGATCCTGCCGTTGCCGGCGATGTTGTCGGTGATGTCGAGCAGGCCGTTGATGAAGCGCTTGTAGCAGGCCACGCCTTCGGCGAACCACGCATCGCGGTCCTGCGCGGGGTCGGGCAGCTGCTTGCAGTAGAAGCCGCCCTTCGACCCCACCGGCACGATGACCGTGTTCTTCACCATCTGCGCCTTGACCAGGCCCAGCACTTCGGTACGGAAGTCTTCGCGACGGTCGGACCAGCGCAGGCCGCCGCGCGCCACCGGGCCGAAGCGCAGATGCACGCCTTCCACCCGCGGGCCGCAGACGAAGATCTCGCGGTAGGGACGCGGCTTGGGCAGGTCGGGCATCGCCGTGCCGTCGAACTTGAAGCTCAGGTAGTCAGCCGGGCCGCCATCGGCACGCATGCCGTCCCGGTAGGCGATGTAGTAGTTGGTGCGCAGGGTGGACTCGATCGCGCCCACGAAGCTGCGCAGGATGCGGTCCTCGTCCAGGCTGGAGACGCGGTCGAGCAGCGTGGTGATGGCCTGGCGGGTCGCGGCCGCCTGCGCCTCGCGGGTCGACGCGCGCGCGGCGAGCACGGGCTCGAGCGCCGCCACCGCGCCGGCATCATCGCCGACCAGGGCGACGAGCTGGGCACGGAAGGCGTCGACGCCGGACTTGATCGCGGCGGTGCTTTCCTTGCCGGTCGCCGGGTCGAAACGCGCCTCGAACAGCTCCACCAGCAGGCGGGCGAGGATCGGGTAACGCGCCAGCGTGGCCTCGACATAGCTCTGCGAGAACGGCGAGCCGATCTGCAGCAGGTATTTGCAGTACGCGCGCAGCATCGCCACCTGGCGCCAGCCGAGATTGGCGGCCAGGATGAGGCGGTTGAAGCCGTCGTTCTCGGCCTCGCCGCGCCAGATGTGCTCGAAGCCTTCGCCGAACAGCGTGGCCACCGCGGCCGCATCCAGGTCGACACGCTGCGCCTCGACCTCGAAATCCTGGATGCAGGCCACGCCGTTCGCGGCCTCCACCCGGTAGGGATGCTCGGAGATCACGCGCAGGCCCATGTTCTCCATCATCGGCAGCGCATCCGAGAGCGGGATGTAGTCGCGCAGGCGGTAGGACTTGAAATGCAGGCTGCCGTCGCTGCTGCGGTACAGGCGCAGGCGCATGTCGTCGTCGCCGTCGAGCAGCGCCAGTTGCTGGACATCCTCCGCCGCCACTTCGGCCGACACCTTCTCGATGTAGCCGGCAGGCAACGCACGTCCGTAATCGGCGGACAGCGCGAGGCCGCGCTCTTCGCCATGGTGCCGGATCAGGGCCTCGCGCAGGTCGTCCTGCCAGTTGCGCACGATCGCGGCCAGCTGTGCGTCCAGCTCGGCCACGTTGACCTGCACGTCCTCGCCGCGACGCGGACGGACCAGCATGTGCAGCTGCGCCAGCGGCGATTCGCCGAGCTGGATGGTGGAATCCACGCGGTCGGCATGCAGCGCACGCTTGAGCATGGCCTCGATGCGCAGGCGCATCTCGGTGTTGTAGCGGTCGCGCGGGATGTAGGCCAGCACCGAGTAGAAGTTGCCGAAGCGGTCCCGGCGCAGGAACAGCCGGCTGCGCACGCGCTCCTGCAGGCCGAGGATGCCCTTGGCGAGGCGGTACAGATCGCCGGCGTCGGACTGGAACAGCTCGTCGCGCGGCAACGATTCGAGGATGTGACGCAGGGCCTTGCCGCTGTGCCCGGTGGGCTTGAGCCCGGAGACCTCCATCACGTGGTCGTGACGCTGGCGCACCAGCGGGATCTCCCACGGGCGGCGGTTGTAGGCGCCGGAGGTGTACAGGCCGAGGAAACGCTGCTCGCCGACGGCCTTGCCCTTGCTGTCGAACAGCAGCACGCCGATGTAGTCCATATAGCCGGGGCGATGGACCGTGGAGCGGGCGTTGGTCTTGGTGAGGATGAGGGCTTCGGAGGCGCCCTGCCCGGCCTGCATCTGCGCCGAGAGCGTGTCGAGCGCCCGCGCCTTGCCTGCCGGCTTGCCGCGCAGCAGGCCCAGCCCGCTCTCGGCGTCGCCGACCAGCACCTGCTGCCCGCCCTGGCTGCGCACGCGGTATTCGCGATAGCCCAGGAAGGTGAAGTGATCGGCCGAGACCCAGCGCAGAAACTCCTGCGCCTCGCGGCGCTCGGCCTGCCCCAGCGGCATGGTGCGGCTGTCGAAGTCCGACACGATCTCCAGCATGCGCGTGCGCATCGCGGCCCAGTCGGACACGATCGCGCGCACGTCGCCGAGCACCGCACGGATGCCGCGCTCGACCTCGCGCATGGCCGCCGCCGGCAGGCGGTCGATCTCCAGATGCATCACCGACTCGAGCGGGCCTTCGCCCACGGCGGTCAGACGCCCGCTGCGGTCACGCGCGATGTGCACCACGGGATGGCCGAGCACGTGCACGCCGATCCCGCGCTCCGCCAGGGCCATGGTGACCGAATCGACCAGGAACGGCATGTCGTCGTTGACGATCTGCAGCACCGTATGCGGCGACTCCCAGCCATGGCTGGCCTGGGTGGGATTGAACAGACGCACGCTCGGCGCGCCCGGCTTGCGCACACGGGCGAAGTCGAGCAGGTCACAGGCCATCGCGGCCCAGCCGTCGGCGCCGTGCACCGGCAGTTCGTCTTCGCTCATCCGTGCGTAGAGTTCGGCGGCGAACGCGCTGGCGTGGACGTGCCCGGACTTGCCGACCAGGCGGCGGATGGCCTGGAAGATGGGGTCCAGCAGGGCGGGGGCGCCGTGGTCGTCGCGAGGTCGCGCGGTCTTGCGCACGGTTTTGATTGGCTTGCTCATGAGCGGAGGCTGCGGTCCGTGATCGAGGCCGGCGCATACGGCACCGGATGGAGTGGGGAGTCAAAACACAACGGCCCGCGCAGAGCGCAGGCCGGTGGGGAGTGGAGTTCCGGCACGCGTGCCGAGGCGGACATCAGCGTACGCCGGTCTCGTTGCGGGCGATCACCAGACGCTGGATCTCGCTGGTGCCTTCGCCGATGGTGAGGAGCTTGACGTCGCGGAAGTACTTCTCGGCGGGGTAATCCTTCACGAAGCCGTAGCCGCCGTGGATCTGGACGCACTCGTCGGCGGCCTTCACGGCGACCTCGCTGGCGAACAGCTTCGCCTCCGCCGAC
>CBFGMS010000003.1:0-120696 GCA_965649985.1 uncultured Gammaproteobacteria bacterium
GCTGGCCGTCGCCCTGTGCACGCTCGCGCTGTGGCCGGCACTCGTCGCCGCGCAGAACTGGGAAGTCCACACCGGGCTCAGCCCGCACCGCGACCAGCTGCGCGGCGTGGTCGACGTGCGCTTCTGCCCCGGCGGCGGACAGGCGGCCGCCGGCACCCAGACCGCGCCCAGCACCGCGCCCGGCTTCGACAACCTGCTGGTGCAGCGGCTCGACGCCAACAATCCCGTCGGCGGCTTCTGGCGCAGCAGCTACGACAGCGGGCGCATCGACAGCGGCGCGGGCATCGCCGAATTCCGCGACGGCACCGGCTTCGCGGTGGTCGGCGTGCGCAACCCGATGACCACGCCGACGCAGACCTTCCTGACCATCAGCAAGGTGGACTGCAACGGCAACATGCTCTGGCACAACGGCTACGGCCCCACCGCCGGGCGCAACATCGCCTGGGACATCATCCGTACCGAGACCGGCGACGCGGCCTTCAACACCGGTCCGGGCGATTTCGTCGCGATCGGCGAGTACACGGCCAGCGGCGGCGTGCAGCGCGTGCGCGTGGTGCGGATCCGCCCGAACGGCGCGTTGAGCTGGATGCGCGAGTACGCCGCGCCCGGCGGCGCGGCGCTGCATGGCCGCGGCATCGCCGAAGTGGACAGCGCCACCGCCGGCACCGACAACCTGGTGATCGCCGGCGGCGTGGGCAGCATCGCCGCGATGCTGCAGATCGACGGCAACACCGGCCTGCCGGTCTGCGGCCAGCAGCTGCCGGGCCTGGGCACGGCCCGCTTCAACGATGTCGCCGCGCATGGCGACGTGAGCGGGATCGCACCCGGCGTCACCCTGGTCGGGGAGACCATGTCGGCCGCCGGCGGCACCCAGCAGGCCTTCGTCGCCAGCTACCGCCATCTGGGCTGCGCGCTGCAGAGCCAGGTGCAGTGGGGGTCGAGCACCGACCACGAATCCGCGCAGTCGGTCGCCACCACCGCCGCGACCAGCTTCAGCACGGTGCCGGCGGGCCAGCTGCTGATCGTCGGCAACGTGGACGGTGCGTTCGGCGGCATCGCGACGAGCCGCGACGTGTGGTCGCACCTGATGGTGCCGATCACCCTCGCGCCCTACGCCGCGGGCGGCTACACCGGCCAGCGCTACGGCACCAACGGCGTCGCCCTGGCCGGCAGCGAACGCGTCCAGGGCGTGGCGATGACCGCCAGCGGCGCCTATGCGGTGGGCACGACCTTCAGCAACTGGACCGGCGCGGGCGATTCGCAGGGCTATTCGGTGCGGATGTCGGTCTCCGGCATGAAGACCGCATGCAGCGTGCCGTGGAAGGCGCCGATCGCGCCGCTCACGCCCGCCGCGAGCCTGTCGGTGGCCTCGACCGTGGTCGGGCCGGCGGTCGGCTTCCCGCCGCTGGTCCGCAGCCCGATCAATGCGGGCTACTGCTGCGGCATCGCCCTGCCCTGAGCGCGCACCACGGTGGCCCGGGCATCACCGCATGACCCGGGCCACGCCGGCTCCACGCGCCCGGACGACGCCACGCAGGCGTCGTCCGGCCTCGGGGCCTCAGAGCAATTGCTGCGGCGAGAACACCCGCGCGTCCGGCAGGCTTTCGCAGGCGCTTGCGGCCTGGCCGAGCAGGCGGTCGGCCTGGGCCGGGCCGAGCAGATCGGCGGCGAGCAGATACAGCAGATGGATCAGCTGGCGCAGTTCCTCTTCCGCACGCAGCGGGGGCAGCGCGCGGGGTTCGAAACGTGTCGCCGACCACTGCACGAAGGCCTGGTGCACCGCCTGTTCGCGGCCCTTCAGGCCGCGCCCCAGATCGGCCACGGCCTGGCCCAGCACGCCGGGCTGACGGTCGGCCTTGGGCAGGATGCTGTCCAGCATGTGCGCGGCCATGGCCTTGAACACGGCGCGTTCGGGTGGATCGGCGATCTGCGCGGCCGCGGTCCGTGCCGCGAAGGCCTCCGCGGCCGGATGCACCGCGACGGAAGACGGCGGCGGCGACGGCGGTGCAGGAAGCGGCACTGCGGCCGCAGGCCGTGACGCCGGTGCGGGCGCGACCGGCACCGCGGGGCGCCCGGCGCCCTGGTGGGCCGCCGGCATCATCTCGTCCGGCACCCGGGGCAGGCTTTCGTAGGTCTGGGTCAGGCCATGGAACAGGCGTCGCTGGAACAGCGAACGCCGTTCGGAATCGAACGCCGCCTCCTTCGACACCACCGCGGCGAAACGCGTCACCACGAAATGCGCCTCCTGGCTGTGGTCGCGGTGCCAGAGGGTGAAGAAGCGGCGGACATCGGCATCGTTGCTGAAGGTCTCGCGCAGGGCCTGGTAGATCACCCTGCGCCGGAAATTCAGACCCATCGTGTTCTGCATCGCGTTCATGTCCCGGAATCAGCCTTCGCCGCCAAGGTCGCGGTGGGTGCGCGCGGCCATGAACTCGCCGTAGCCGATCTCGTAGTGTTCGGTGTAGTCCAGGCCGCGCTGCTCGTGCTCGGTGCTGGCGCGCAGGCCGACGGCCAGATCCAGCGCCTTGAACACCGCCAGGCCGGTGCCGAAGGCCCAGGCCGCGGCGACCAGCGCGCCCAGCGCCTGCACCGCGATCTGCTCGGCGTCGAACAGGCGCTCGCTGTGGAACAGGCCCACCGCCAGCGTGCCCCACAGGCCGCAGAAGCCGTGCACCGACACCGCGTCGACCACGTCGTCCACCTTGAAGCGCTGCAGCACCGCCGGCCCGACCACCACGATCATTCCGCCCACCAGGCCCGCGGCCACCGCGAAGCCGGGGTCCATGTACTTGGCGCCGGCGGTGATCGACACCAGGCCACCGAGCGCACCGTTGACCACCGCCGACATCAGCTGCGGGCGGCCGTTGATGGCGAGCGCGACGATCGCGCCGACCACGCCGGCCGCGGCGCCGAGGTGGGTGTTGAGCACGATCCTGCCGAGGTCGCTGAAGTCGCGCTCCACCGCGCCGCCGTTGAAGCCGATCCAGCCCACCCACAGCAGGAACGCGCCCAGCGCCGACAGCGGCAGGTTGTGGCCGGGAATCAGGCGCGCCTCGCCGCTGCGCGCGAAGCGGCCGAAGCGCGGGCCCACCACCAGCAGCGCCGCGAGCGCGGTGAAGCCGCCGACCGTGTGCACCACCGCGCCGCCGGCGGTGTCGAGGAAGCCCATCCCGCGCAGCCAGCCCGGCGCGTCGGCGGTGCCGCCCCAGACCCAGGCGCCGTAGACGGGATAGATCAGGCACACCACCAGCACCGAGCCCAGGATGTACGGCCCGAAGCGCATGCGCTCGGCCACCGCGCCGCTGATGATGGTGGCCGTGGTCGCCGCGAAGAAGGTCTGGTACAGCACGTCGACCAGCGAGGCGCCGCCGCCGCCGGGCATGAAATCGCTGGTGCCGACCCAGCCGTTCCAGCTGGCGCCGAACATCAGGCCAAAGCCGACCGCCCAGTAGGCCAGCGAGGCCACCGCGCAGTCGGTGAAATTCTTCATGATCACGTTGACCGCGTTCTTCGCGCGGCAGAACCCGCTTTCCAGCAGCGCGAAGCCCGGCTGCATCATCAGCACCAGACCGGCGCAGGTGGCGATCCACACCATGTGCACGATCTGATCGGTCGATGCCGGTGCGGTGGAGGATTGCGCCGCGGCCAGGCCAGGCAGCAGAACAAGCGACAAGACGGCCCAGCGACCGCGTCCGATCATGGTGTTTCCCCTGTAGTGTCGATCTGGATGTCCCCGCACCGACAGTACACCACCGACACAGTCGGACCGAGACCGAATTCACATGCGAAGGATTGTGCGGTGCAGCACGCCGCTGCCCTTTCGGCCAATTGCGCGGACGTGCGCCGATGGCCATGCGGACGGGAGATGCCGCGTCCGTTCCGACGTGAAACAGGGCACGAACCGGCGGCCATCCGCCGCCGCGTCCCGCGCTCCCGCCGGCCCCATCACGCGGAGGTCAGGCGCAGCGGCGGGCACACCTGGGCCTCCGGCAGCGCATAGGCCTCGAGCAGCGCGGCGGCGAGCAGACGGTCGGCGAGCGCGGCACCGCCCAGAGCGGCCACCATCCGCACCAGCAGCGCGATGAGCGTGCGATAGCCCTCGCGCCCGGCCATGACCGGCAGGTCGCGCTCGATGAAGCCCGCATCGGCCCAGGCCGCCAGGCGCGCATGGGCCGGCCGCTCCTCGTCCTGCACGGCCTGCGCGAGTGCGGCCAGCGCGCTCTGCAGCCGCCCCGGATGCGCATCGGCCTGCGCCAGCACGGCCGCGGTCAGCGGGCGTGCCAGCGCCCCGAAGACCACGCGGTCGGCCCGTTCCAGCGAGGGCGTCGTCGGGGTGGATCGGCCGGCGGGCTGCACGGCCGGCGGATACGGCACGCCGGCCGCGGCATCGGTCAGGGCGGGGAATTCGCCGGTGTGGTTCGCGGCCGGCATCCAGTCGTCCGGAACCCAGCCCAGCTGTTCGTAGCGCAGGCTCAGTCCTTCGTACAGCGCACGCTGCAGACGGCCGCAGGTGGTGGTATCGAGCATGTCCTCGCGCGCCACTTCCGACACGAAACGGGTCAAGGCCACATGCGGCCGTTCCGCGAAGTCGCGGTTCCACAGCGAGAAATAGCGCCGGGCGCGCCCTTCGTCGGCGAAACATGCGGTCAGTGCCCGGTAGACCACCCGGCGCCGGTAGTTGAGCCCCATTCCCTGTACGGCCGTACTGTGCACTCCATGCCCCCATGTTTACCGCGTCGACGCCCGTACGCTGCCGCCGGCAGGGCGCGGTGTCGAGATGCGCGAGGCTGCACCATACCTCGCGCGCGCGTGCGGATGAGCGGGGAGACGGGCCGTCGGCCCGCGAATCCGGCGGCGCGAGCCGTGGTGGGACGGGCAGGGTTCAGCGGAGACGCGCGACGAAGCACGCTCGGCGGAGCGCGGCCAGCGGCGGATGATGCGCGCGGGAGACCGGCCGCACGCGCTGCAGCGGCGCCTCCTGCGGTGTCAGCCGCCGCCGCGCCAGTAGCGCACCCGCTGGCGATACAGGCGCCACACCGCGGGGGATTCGAAGGTGCTCACCGTCAGCCCGGGTGGTTCGGCGGTATCGGCGTCGAAGCGCGTCGCGGTACGCAGCGTGTCCTGCCGCAGCCAGCGCCGCGGCAGATCGAGCCGCAGCGCGTCCCAGCCGGTCGGCGTGCGCGCGGCCAGCACGAAGCCCCATTCGCCGAAGGCCGGCACGTTCACCCGATAGGGCACCGGCTGCAGGCCGGCGGCACGCAGGGTGGCGACCACGCACCAGTAGCTTTCGCGGGTGTAGTAGGGCGAGCCGGCCTGGGTGACCAGCGCGCCGCCGGGCGCCAGGCGCTGCAGCAGGCGGGCGTAGAACTCGCGCGAGTACAGCCGGGCGATGGCCTCGGTGCGCGGGTCCGGCAGGTCCAGCACCACCGCGTCGAACCGCTCGCGGGTGTCGATGAGGTAGCGATAGCCGTCGGCATGCACGGTGACCACGCGCGGGTCGGATAGCGCATCGCGGTTGAGCGCCACGAGCGGCGGCAGACTGCGCGCCAGGCGGGTCATCGCCGGGTCGATGTCGACCAGCACGATGCGCTCCACGCGCGGGTCCTTCAGCAGCTCGCGCACGCCCAGGCCGTCGCCGCCGCCGACCACCAGCACCCGTCGCGGTGCGGCCACCGCCGCCAGCAACGGATGGATCAGGCTTTCGTGGTAGCGGTATTCGTCGCGGCTGGAGAACTGCAGCTCCTTGTCCGAATACAGCCGCAGGTCGTCGCGGTAGCGGGTGACCACGATGCGCTGGAAGCGGGTGGTTTCGGCCCACACCACCTCGTCCCGGTAGAGGCGGTGTTCGAACCACGCCACCAGCCGCGCCGACAGCAGCAGGCCGGCGATCAGCACCAGCGCGGCGCCGGCCAGCGCGAACCACTGCCGGCGATGCCGGGCCTGCGGCTGGCCGTGCAGCAACAGCACCACCGCGGCCAGGTTCAGACCGCCCAGCAACAGTGCGGTCTTCACCGTGCCCACGGTCGGCAGCAGCAGGAAGGGGAACGCCAGCGAGCCGAGCAGGGAACCCACGTAGTCCAGCGACAGCGCGCTGGCGAAGGCGCCGCGCACGCCGCCCACCTCGCGCAGCAGCGCGGCGAGGATCGGCAGCTCCATGCCCACCAGCACGCCGATCGCCGCGACCAGGCTCACCATGCAGGCGAGATAAGCGCCCGGCATCACCTGGTACGCGCTGTACAGCAGCAGCGCGCTCAGCCCGCCGAGGGTGGCCACCGCGATCTCGATCCACACCAGCCGCTGCAGCAGCCCGGCGCCGTGCGTGCCCTCGCCGGCATCGCGGGCGAGGAACGCGCCCAGGCCCATCGCGGCCAGAAACGTCCCGATGGTGAGCGAGAACTGCAGCGCACTGTCGCCGTGCAGATAGGTCGACAGCGTGCCGATCAGCAGCTCGTAGACGATCGCCGCCATCGCGGTGAGCACGGTGACCAGCGCGAGGCGGGCGCCGGTGAGCGGCGCAAGACGCTGCGCGACGCCGCGCGTGTCGCCGGGGCGCGGCGCGTCGGAAGCGTCGCGTGGGCTCACTTGCCGTTCCAGCCGCCGTAGCTGCGGCCGCCGCTGCGGCTGCGGATGCCGTCGTCGTCGCAGACGCGCTCCTGCTGGCCGGTGACCGGGTGGATGCGGGCCTGACAGTCGCCTTTGCAGCGGGTGAGCGACAGTGCGAACAGCATCGCGATGCCGACGCCCGCGAACAGCGTCAGGCCGGTGTCGGAACGCTGCGAACCGGCAGTCGCGACGTGTGCGGCGCGCCCGCGCCGGGTCTTCGTGAGGGGCCCACCGCTGCGCTGTGCGAGCGCACCGTCGGCCGCACGCGACCACGCGACCAGATCGTGATCGCCGATCGTCCTGCCGCGGGTCATCGCCGCGCCGCGCGCATCCCACTCCAGCGACAGCTTGCGCTGGCCGCTGCGCAGTTCGGCGTACTCGAACGCGGCGCCGATATTGGCCTCGCCGCCGACATCGCCTTGCACGCTGTCCACCCGCCCGGTGTCGCGTTCGACCACGCGGTAACGCTGGCCATCGATCACCCGCTCCTCTCCTTGGCCGAGCGCCTCCGGCTGCAGACCGGGCGGCAGCGGTTCCGGACGCCAGAGGCTGAGCGCCTCCTCGTCGAGGCACAGCCAGCGGTGGGTCTGCTCCTTCAGGGCCAGCGCGGGCGTGCTGTCGACGGGCACCAGCAGCCACTCGCTCCAGTGGCTGCCATCGGGCGCGCGCAGCACCATGCGTCCGGCCGCCTCGTAGGCGGTACCGTCGATGCGCAGGGCATCGCCCGCGCGCAGTGCGCCGAAGACGCGGGACACGCCGTCAGCCGGCGATGCTGGCGGCGATCACGATCGACAGGCCGAGCACGAACGCGCCGGCCAGCACCGCCACCGCGGTATTGCCTTCCTCGAAGATCTTGGCGTGCATGTCGCCGGGGGTGAGGCGATCGAACAGGCGGTAGCCGATCCACAGCAGCAGCGCGCCGGCAGCGGCGTAGCCGATGGTGAGCAGGAACAGGGTCAGGGCGTGGGGCATGGGTGTTGGCTCCGGAAGGGGAGTCGGGATCGGTGGCGGATGGTACCGGAGGAGGGGCCGCTTGCAGCGGCTGCCGACCGCGATCGTCCCATGCCCCCGGCAGCCGCCGCAGGCACGCCTTCGCAGGCTCGATACAGCGGACGGGTTGGGCCTGAAGGCCCGACGCCCGTGCAGGTCGTCCGGCCCGCTCCGGCCGCGCTCAGCGCAGCAACGCGAGCAGTGCCGCGCGCGGCAGTTTGCCGGTCTCGTTGCGGGGCAGGGCGTCGACCAGCCGCAGACGGCGCGGCAGGAACACCGGATCCACCGCGCCACGCAGGGCGGCGAGGATGGTGCAGGCATCCAGCCCGGGCGCCACGGCGAGCGCGGCGATGCGGCCCACGCCGGAGCGGTCGCAGGCGTCCAGCTGCAGCACCACGCCGTCCTGCACGCCCGGCACCGCCAGCAGGCGGCGGGTGAGGTCGCCGAGCGAGGCGCGCTTGCCGCCGATTTCCAGCAGGTCGGCCTGACGGCCGCACAGGGCGAAGCCGCCGCAGTCGGCCACGGTCACCAGATCGGCCAGGGCCACCGGCTGGGCGAGCTGCGGCGCATGCACCAGGGTGCCGTCGGGCTGCGGCTGCAGGCGCACGCCGGGGAACGGCCGCCAGTGCGTCTCGCGCGCGGTGCGGCGCTGGGCGATCACGCAGGTCTCGCTGGAACCGAACAGCTCGCGCACCTCGCAACCGAAACGCGCCTCGGCCGTCTCGGCCAGCGCCTGCGGCAGCGGCGCGGTGGCGGTGACGATGCCGGCCAACGGCGGCAGCGCCACGCCGGATTCGACCAGCGCGCGCAGATGCACCGGCGTGGTGACCAGCAGTGCCGGAGCGCCGGCCTCGGCCAGCGCGCGCGCGACGTCGTCCGGAAAGAACGGGCGCGCCGCATGCACGCCCACCGCGGCGAACAGCGGCAGCAGCACCGACAGCTCCATGCCGTACATGTGCTGCGGTGGGACGGTGGCCACCAGCCGGCGCACGGCATCGGCGGGCCAAAGGTCGGACAGGGCGGCGAGGTTCTGCGCGGTGCTGCAGGCCACCGAGGCCCAGGTCTTGGGGTTGGCGCTGGGCGTTCCGGTGCTGCCGGAGGTGAAGGCGACCAGGGCCACGGCATCGGCCGCCACCGTGGCGGCGGCCAGGGCCTCGACCGCCTGGTCGGCCAGCGGGGTACCCGTCGGCGGCAACAGCAGCAGCCCCGGCGGCGCGGGCACCGGGACGCGCTCGGCGATGCAGACGCTGCCCGGGTACTGGGCCAGCACGTCGGCGATGGCGGCAGGGGTGCGCGAGGGCGGCAGCAGGGTGGTCAGGCCGCGCGCCGCGGCGGCGGCGAAGGCGACCAGGAAACGGTCGCGGTCTTCGCACAGATTGATGACCGCGGCGGGCACGGCGGCGTCCACACCGGCGGCAGGATCGGGCAGGAGTGCGGCCGCGGCGGCGACATCGGCCAGAAACGCCTCGCGGGTGAGCATGCCGCCCGGACCGAAGGCGACCGCATCGGCCAGCGCCGCGAACACGGCCAGCCGCCGCCCGGGCGCGGCGGCCTGCGGCTGCCGGGGCCTGAGGCCATCCGGCGGACGCCCGTCGCACGCGACGTCGATCACCGCGGCCAACGCGACGCTCCGGAACGGACTCTGGGCAGGACCTTCGATGACGACATCTCTGATGCTCTGACTCGGCACGACCTGCGCGGCCGCATCCGGTCGACGGCTGCGGGCGCGACGCGATGGCTCACCGCCGCCTGCATGGCCCGCGGCTCGCCCGATGTTCGCGGCGCCGTGGCGCCGCCCCCCCCTGGTGCCGGCACTCCGCCGGACCGAATCTTCACCCCGGGCCGACGTGGCGGCCGCGGGCCGCGCGGATTTCGCGCGGATGCGGCGGCTAGCTTACGCTGGCCCGCAGAACCGCTCAAACGCGCCCCGACGACGGACCGGACCGGGCGCCCGCCCCGCGGCCCCGCCGCCCACGCATCCCAGCCCATGGCATCGACCAGCCCACCTGCCGCCTCCGCCGTCCTGAACCCGGACCCCAATGCACACCCGGACCCCACCACGCCCCAGACCGGCGCGGCGCTGCACCGGGTGGGCCCGGTGCGCACCGCCTGCTGGCCCTACCAGCGCGGCGAGGCGGCCGCGCCGCGGGTGACCGGCTGGCTGGAGGCCGCGCCCGACCTGCCGCCGGGCGCGCTGCCGATCCGCCGCGACGCCCGTGGCCGGCCGCACCTGGGCTGCCCCGGAGCGGACGTGAACTGGAGCCACAGCGGCGAGGCCCTGCTGGCGGCGTGGGCCCCCGTGGACCGGGTGGGCGTGGACATCGAACTGCTGCGCCCGCGGCCCAGGACCCTGGCGCTGGCCACGCGCTTCTTCGCCCCGGAGGAAACCGCCGCCCTCGCGGCCCTGGCCGCGGACCCCGAGCGGCTGGAACACGCCTTCACCCGGCTGTGGTGCGCCAAGGAGGCGCTGCTGAAGGCCGACGGCCGCGGGCTGTCGTTCGGGCTGGAGAAGCTGCACTTCGCCCTCGACCCCGAAGCGCCCGGCGACGCAGCGCCCCGGCTGATGCGCTGCGATCCGGCCCTGGGCCGCGCCGAGGACTGGCGGATCGCCGCCTGGACCCCGCGGCCGGGCTATCTGGCCACCCTGGCTTGGCACACGGGCTGAAACGGGGCCATCGGCGACGCGCACCCGACGCCCTGGCCATGCCGGCCGCGTCGGGCGCAGCCTCGGCACCGCACCGCCATCCCTCGACGGTGCAGCCGCACGCACCCTGCCATGTGGCGATGCACGCCTGGGATCACCCGGCGATCGGATCGCACGCCGTCGCCGGGGACGCTCGGCAAGAGGCAGCCTGCCGCGGCCGGGTGAATGCGGCAAACTCGGGGCCCGCTCGCCAGGCACGCTCCCGGATCGCCGGCCCAGCGCGATGCAGCGACCGCAGACCGCGGTCACATCGGCGCCCGCCGTGCGTCCTGTGCCTATCGCCACCGCTGCGGCGGGCCCTCCGGCCGCCCTGCTCCCTTCCATCGCCAGGAAATCACGCCCATGCGTCATCCCGCGCCGCCTTCCCCCGTGCCCGCCATGCCCCGCTCCACCCCGGGCGCCCGCCGCATGCCCCTGCCGCGCACCGTGCTCGCCCGCTCCGCCGCCGTACTGCTGGGCGCGGGCCTGACGCTGGCCGGCTGCAGCGACGCGCCCGCACCGGCCGCGCGCGCCAAGGCCGACGCCGACGGCAACCTGCGCTACGGCGGCATCGTGTTCACGCCCTGCGCGCTCGGCAACGGCCGGGTGAAGACGGTCGAGGCGCAGTGCGCGTCGTTCGAGGTGCCGGAAGACCACGATGCACCAGCGGGCCGGAAGATCTCGCTGGCGCTGGCGCTGATCCCCGCCGAAGGCCAGCCGCGGCCGGACCCGGTGGTGTTCATCGCCGGCGGCCCGGGGCAGTCGATCCTCGAGTCCTACCCGAGCCTGCACCCGGCCTTCGACGATCTGCACCGCGACCGCGACATCCTGCTGGTCGACGCCCGCGGCACCGGCGGTTCCCACCTGCTGCAGTGCGACGAAATCCAGGACGTGATGCGCGAGTCCGGCGAAGAGCCGTCGCCCGAGCGCATGCTGGAGCTGGGCGCGCAGTGCCGCGACCGGCTGTCGAAGACCGCCGACCTGCGCCGCTACGCCACCACCGACCACATCCGCGACCTCGACGCGGTGCGCGCGGCGATGGGCATCGCGCAGCTCAATCTCGCCGGCGTGTCCTACGGCACCCGCGTCGCCCAGCAGTACGCCCGGCGCTTCCCCGCACACACCCGCAGCGTGATCCTGGATGCGGTGGTGCCCAACACCCTGGTGCTCGGCCAGGACCACGCGCGCAATCTGGAGAACGCGCTGGACGCGCAGTTCGCGCGCTGCGACGCGAAGAGCGCCTGCCTGACCGCACTGGGCGATCCGCGCACGCACCTGCAGGACCTGCGCACTCGCCTGAAGGCGGGCAACCTGGCGGCGGTCGACTACCGCGACCCGGTCAGCGGCGCCTGGCGCAGCGAAGCGCCGAGCTGGGGACACCTGGCCCTGTTGCTGCGCCTCTACGCCTACGACCCCGGCGCCTCGGCGATGCTGCCGCTGGTGGTGAAGGAAAGCGCCGACGGCCGCTACCAGAGCCTGCTGGCGCAGGCGCGGCAGATCTCGAACGGTGTGGGCGGCAGCATGGCGATGGGCATGTCCTTCTCCGTCAGCTGCACGGAGGACACCGAGCTCGCGGTGCGTCCGGAAGACGAGGGGACCGTGCTCGGCACCGAGTTCATCGAAGGCATGCAGGCGCAGTGCGCGCAGTGGCCCAGGGGCGAGCGCCCGGCCGATTTCCGCGCACCGCTGGCCGGCGATGTGCCGGTGCTGGCGCTGAGCGGCGAATACGACCCGGTCACCCCGCCGCGCTACGGCGAGGAGGTGGTGAAGACGCTGCCCAACGGCCGGCATCTGGTGGTGCGCGGACAGGGCCACGGCGTGCTCGCCGCCGGCTGCATGCCCAAGCTGGTGGCGCAGTTCCTCGACAGCCTCGATGCCAAGGCGCTCGACGCCGCCTGCCTCGACCGCCTGGCTCCGCTGCCGCCCTTCTCCGGCCTGCACGGCTGGGAGCCATAGGCTGCCGCGCCACATCACCACGCCCTCCAGCGCCGCGTCGCGGCCGAACAGCGCCCGACGCATCGCAACGACGCATCACGCATCACGCATCACCAACCCTGGCACCCACATGATCGAAATCATCGACCTCAAGAAAGCCTTCAAGACCAAGACCGGCACGGTCGAGGCCGTGAAGCGCGTGGCCTTCACCGCCGAGGACGGCCGCATCACCGGCCTGCTCGGCCCCAACGGCGCCGGCAAGACCACCACCCTGCGCATGCTGTACACGCTGATGACACCCGACAGCGGCAGCGTGCGCGTGGACGGCGTGGACGTGGCCGTCGATCCCACCGCGGTGCGCCGCAACCTGGGCGTGCTGCCCGACGCGCGCGGCGTGTACAAGCGCCTGACCGCGCGCGAGAACATCGCGTACTTCGGCCGCCTGCACGGGCTGGACGAGGCCACCATCGCCACGCGCATCGACACGCTGGCGAAGACCCTGCAGATGACCGATTTCCTCGACCGCCGCACCGAGGGTTTCTCGCAGGGCCAGCGCACCAAGACCGCGATCGCGCGCGCGCTGGTGCACGACCCGAAGAACGTCATCCTCGACGAGCCCACCAACGGCCTGGACGTGATGACCACGCGCGGGCTGCGCGGTTTCCTGCAGCGTCTGCGCGGTGAAGGGCGCTGCGTGATCTTCTCCAGCCACATCATGCAGGAGGTGGCCGCGCTGTGCGACCGCATCGTGGTGATCGCGCGCGGCGAGGTGCAGGCCATCGGCACCCCCGACGAGCTGCGCGCGCTCACCGGCGAAAGCGACCTGGAGGAGGTGTTCGTGCGCCTGGCCGGTCTCGACCAGGAGGCCGCGGCATGAATCACAACCGCATGAGCCTCAAGACCCTGCTCGTCGTCGCCCGCAAGGAGCTCACCGACCTCTTCCGCGACCGGCGCACGGTCATGGTGGGCCTGCTGCTCGGCCCGCTGCTGGTGCCGGCGCTGATCGTCGGCATGTCGCACCTGGGCGAGAAGCGCGCCAAGACCCAGCTGGAATCCACGCTCAAGCTGCCGACCATCGGCGCCGAGCACGCGCCCAACCTGATCGCCTTCCTGAAGACCCGCAACATCGAGGCGATCGAAGCGCCGGCCGACCCCGATGCGGCGGTGCGCAGCCAGGAACACGACGCGATCCTGCGCATTCCGGACGATTTCGCCGAGGACTGGCGCGCCAGCCGGCCGGCCATGGTCGAGATCGTGTACGACAGCTCGCGCCAGGATTCGACCATCCCGGTGGAGCGCATCAAGCGCAACCTCGAGCTCTACGGCCTGCAGCTGGGCGCGCTGCGCATGACCCAGCGCGGCCTGGATCCGCAGATCGCGGCGCCGATCCAGATCGCCCGGAGCGACGCGGCCACGCCGGAATCCAAGCGCGGCATGATCCTGGCGCTGATGCTGCCGTACTTCCTGATCCTCAGCGCGTTCCTGGGCGGTGCGTACCTGGTGGTGGACGTGACCGCCGGCGAACGCGAACGGCAGTCGCTGGAACCGCTGCTGGCCACGCCGGCGGCGCGCACCGCGATCATGAGCGGCAAGATCCTCGCCGCCTGCGCCTTCGGCATGCTGAGTCTGCTGCTGTTGATCGTGGCCTTCCGCATCAGCCTGTTCTTCGGCTCGGACAGCCTGCGTGCGCTGTCGATGACCCTGCCGATGATGGCGCAGCTGCTGCTGGTGCTGCTGCCGATGGTGCTGATCGGCACCACCCTGGTCACGCTGATCTCGGCCAGCGTCAAATCGGTGAAGGAAGCGCAGAGCTACATGAGCATGCTGATGATGCTGCCCATCCTGCCCAGCGTGATCCTGATGGTGAACCCGGTGAAGCAGCAGCTGTGGCAGTTCGCGGTGCCGTTCCTCGCGCAGAACCAGCTGATCCTGAAACTGGTGCGCGGCGAATACATCGCGCTCGACATCTGGGGCGTGTATCTGGCCAGCGGCATCGGCCTGGGCGCGCTGCTGTGGCTGGCCGCGGCGCGGCTGTACCACCAGGAGAAGCTGGCGATCTCGGCCTGATCTCCCGGCCTGCTCTCCCGGCCCGATCCGCTGGTCTGAGCCTGCCTCCTCGCGCCGCCTCCGAACGCCCGGTCCCGCCGGGCGTTCGCATCCGCGCGGCGCACGGGCACGCAGATACATCCGTTCACGGCTTGGCGCCGGTGCGCATGGGGTCCATGTCAACCCGGCGCGGGCCGAGGCGTTGTCGGAGACTCCTGTCCACACGGAAGATCGCCATGACACCGCACCGCCGCGCCACCCTGCACCGCTCTCCGCTCCGCGCCGTGCTTGCCGCCACCCTCGCCCTGGGCATGACCGCGCTGATGCCGGCGCAGGCGCAGACGACCTCCACGAACCGCTACGACTTCCGGCCGGTGACCGCCGAAATGCAGGCGTTCGTGACCGACTACGGGCTCGACGGCGCCTCGCTGCGGGTGAACACCCACGGCAACGTGGTCTATCGCCGCGCCTTCGGCGGCTACACCCTCGACACCCGCGTGCGCATCGCCTCGGCCACCAAGTGGCTGTCCGCGCTGGCCATCGCCCGCGTGGTCGAGAAGGGCCAGCTGCGCTGGAGCGACACCGTCGGCCAGTATTTCCCGAACGTGGAGCCGGCCAAGCGCGGCATCACCCTGGCCCAGCTGTTCTCGCACACCAGCGGCCTGCCCGCGAGCGAAGGCGGCTGCCTGTCCAATCCGCTCTACACCCTGGCGACCTGCAGCGCGTACATCCTGCAGCAGCCGCTGATCGGCACGCCCGGCGAGGTCTTCGCCTACGGCGGCCAATCCATGCAGGTGGCCGGGCGCATGGCGGAACTCGCCACCGGCAAGGCCTGGGACGACATCTTCATCGACGAGATGGTCCGCCCGCTCGGGCTGACCGCCACCGACTACGCCACCTCGTCCACCGCACCGGGTTACGTGCGCACCGTGAACCCGCGCATCGGCGGCGGCGTGCGCAGCACGCTGGAAGACTACGGCCGCGTGCTGGACATGGTGCTGGCCGAAGGCTGCCTGGACGGCACGCTGTACACCACCTGCCTGCCGGCGCGACGCTTCCTCAGCCGCGCCACTATCGCCTTCATGGCCCAGGACCGTACCGTGGGCACCATCCGCCTCAGCGAACCGCCCAGCGCGGAAGGCCAGGGCTACGGCATCGGCCAGTGGATCGACATCAACGACCCCAACGTGGTCTACAGCCCCGGCGCGTTCGGCTTCACGCCCTGGGTGGACCGCAGCACCAAGGTGGCCGGCGTACTGCTGGTCGACGATGTGAATACGCGCGTCGCGCCCGCGATCACCGACATCCGTCTGCTGGTGAATGCGGTGGTGAGCGCGCCGGTGACGCGCACGGCGTCGGTGCTGCCTGCCACGCGCGCAGGCGTCGGCGCGCAGGCGCCGGGCAAGCACACGACACGGCTGGAAGGCGCGCGTGCGGGTCTGCAGCACGCATCACGGCACCGCTGAATCTCCATGCGGTCGCGGTCCCGCGCACTGCCGCGCGCGGGATCGCGTACGCAGGCGCCCGGGTCCGGACTGGAGGGCTGGAGGCACGCGGTATCCGGCAGACCCGGACGACGCCCGCGGTGCGGCGCGCATGCCTGCACCCGTGTTGCCGAGCGTCGGGCCGTGCATCGGAAGCCCCCCCGCATGGCGGCTGATGCATGATGGCCGCACGCCTCCAGAGCCAGACACTTCCGCACCATGTCATCACGCGACGATCTCCCGCGCGGGAAAAACCGCGCGCTGCCTGCTTCCACTCGGCAGACACTGCGCTCCGAGGAACCGCATCGGGCCGCCCGGCTGTGCGAAGAACATCCACGCCCGGACGGCCGCACGCGCGCCGAGCGCGAACGCGTGAACGTGCTGTTCGTCTGCAGCCGCAACCAGTGGCGCAGCCCCACCGCCGAACGCGTGTTCCGCCACCACCCGCTGATGGCCGTTCGCTCGGCCGGCACCAGTCCCAACGCCCGACGCCCGCTCGGCGAAGGCGACCTGCGCTGGGCCGACGTGGTGATGGTCATGGAGCCCAGACACCGCGACCGCATCCGCGCCGACTATCCGCACCTCACCGGACACGTGCCCATCCACGTGCTCGACATCCCCGACGACTACCGGTTCATGGATCCCGAGCTGGTGGAGATGCTCGAAGCCATGGTGCCGGCGGTGTTGTTCGACCACGCGCCGGGCGGCTGAGTGAATCGGAGCGATGGCCGAAACGGCAATGCCGAACTGTTCTGCATGCGAACGAAGGGAACGGGCCTGAAGGCCCTCCTACAGCATCATGTCGATCGCAGGAGGACCTGCAGGCCCTGCAGTTTGATGCCGATCGTAATCGCAGGAGGGCCTTCAGGCCCGACCGGAATGCCGTGCTGGACACGCTCGTCGGTCGACCATCGAAGTGGCATCGCGATGCAATGCCGCCCCTGCGCGGCTCAACCCAGCAACGTGCGCAGCGCCGCCTTCAGCCGGCGGCCTTCCTCGCGGAAATAGGCGCGTTCCTCGCGCCAGTGCGGGCAGCGCAGTTCCACTTCCGCCCAGAACGCAGGCGAGTGGTCGTGGTGGATCAGGTGGCACAGCTCGTGCACCAGCACGTACTCGAACGCCGACGGCCGCGCCAGCACCAGCGAGAGATCCAGCGCCATCCCGCCGTCCGGGGCGAGCGAGCCCCACTGCGAGCTCATGCGCTTGAACGCCACGCGTCGCGGCGGCGAGGGCAGGCCGGGCAGATACGCCGGCAGCCAGCGGCCCACGTCGGCACGCGCCTCGGCCTCGTAGAAGTCGCGCAGCGCCCGACGCAGCGCCATCTCGCCCGCACGTGCGCCGTGGTGGAACACCAGGCCCTCGTCCTCGCGCATCACCGCGGTGTAGCGCGCCGGCCGCCAGCGCAGCGGCAGTTCCACGCCACGCAGCGGCAGCGTGGCGGTGCCGTCGATGCGCAGGCCTTCGGTGCCGTGGTCCTCGAGCGCATCCAGCTGTTCGGCCAGCCAGTCGCGATGCTCGTGCAGGAAGCGCTCGCCGCCGGTCAGGCTGGCGCGCAGCGGCAGGGTCAGGCGCACGCCGCGCTCGTTGACCGACAGCCGGATCCGCCGCGCGCGCGGGTCGCGCACGCGCAGCACCTCGACCTCGCGCCCGTCCTGCAGGCGGACGCACACGGTGTCGCGCTGCGGGCGCGGGGCCTGGACGGTGGGAGTGCGGTCGAAACGGAAGCGGAGCGGCATGCTGCGATGATCGCATGCGACGCCGGCGATGCCCGCGTCGCTGTGGACGTATTCACGCGATGGATCGTCGCGCGGCCCGCGTGGATGCGACGGATGAGGGTCTCGCGACCAGCATGGCCCCATCACGGCAGCCCATCACCGCAGCTCATCACCGCAGCCGATGGCGGCAGCGATCGCGCCTGCCGATCGGTGTCCGTCGATGCGTACCGGTCAGTCGGCCTTCGACAGCTTCAACGCGGGTTCCAGCGTCAGGAACAGACGACGGACTTCGGCGCTGAACAGGGCGAAGCGCGCATCCAGCTCGGCGCGCAGGTCCTCACGCTCGGTCGACTCCAGGCTGTCCACCGCGCCGTCCAGCAGCTTCACCTTGCGCACGATCAGGTCCTCGCCCAGCACGAAACTCACATGATCGTCGAGGGTGAGCGCCAGTCGCGCGACCTGCATGCCGGCTTCCAGATGCTTGGCGATCTCGTCGCACTGCAGTTCCAGACGCTGGCACTTGACCACCGCGCCCTGGTCGGCGGCGTCGCGCAGTTCGCATTCGTCGCCCAGCGTGACGTTGTCCGGCAGCGGGTCGCCGGCCACCCAGCCGGTCAGCACCGACCGCGGCGCGACCTCGGCATTGAGCGGCAGCGCCGGGAAACTGCCCATCGCCTGACGCACATCGGAGACCACGGCCTCGGCGCTCTTGCGCGAGGAGGTGTCGACCGCGATGTAGCCGTGGGCCAGGTCGATGATCGCGTCGGTCCGGCTCGGACGCACGAACGCGCGCGGCAACAGCTCGTGCACCAGGTCTTCCTTCATGCGCTTGCGCGCGCGCCCGCCCAGGCGACGGCCTTCCTTCTCCTCGATCTCGGCCAGCTTCTTCTGCAGCAGGTCGTTGACCACCGCGCCGGGCAGGATCTTGTCCTCGCTGCCGGCGCTGATCCAGATCGCGTCGCCGATGCGGTGCGACAGCGCGTCGCCGTCGCGCCCGAACGGCGAGACGAAACCGCGCGAGAACAGTTCCAGCGGACCGACCGGCTTGAGCGTGCATTCGGCCAGCGCAGTGTCGAGATCGTCGAAGTTGAGGGTGGTGGGGAAGCGGAAGAACGTGAGATTGCGGAAGAACATGAGGTATCCAGCGGAAGTGGGGGCGGTGGGCGCCGGCAGCGCCGTTCGGAGGGGACGATCCACGTCGGGCGGGCCGGTGCGACGTCGGCCGTCCCCGCGGAACGCTCAGATATCGGGAGGCGTCGCGCCGCCGTCGCTTCCCAGCCATGCGTGCGCATCCGGGAGCGTGCTGTCGCCCCGCTTGCCGAGCGCGAGGAAATCGAACAGCTTCGGGTCGCTGAGCTGCGAGGGGCGGATGTCGCCGAGCGCGCGGGCGATCTGTTCCACACGGCCGGGCGTGTCGCGTTCCCATGCGTCGAGCATCTTCTTCACCTGCTTGCGCTGCAGGTTCTCCTGCGAGCCGCAGAGGTTGCAGGGGATGATGGGGAACGCCTTGGCCTCGGCGTAGGCGGCGATGTCGTCCTCGCGCACATAGGCCAGCGGGCGGACCACCACATGCTTGCCGTCGTCGCTGAGCAGCTTCGGCGGCATGCCGCTGATCTTGGAATGGAAGAACAGGTTGAGGAAGAACGTGGCCACCAGGTCGTCGCGGTGGTGGCCCAGCGCGATCTTGGTGTAGCCCTGCTCCTCGGCGAAGGTGTACAACGCGCCGCGGCGCAGGCGCGAGCACAGCGAACACATGGTCTTGCCTTCGGGCACCACGCGGGTCACCACCGAGTAGGTGTCCTGCTCGAGGATGCGGTACTCCACGCCGATCGACTGCAGGTACTCCGGCAGCACGTGTTCCGGGAAGCCGGGCTGCTTCTGGTCCAGATTGACCGCGGTGATGCTGAACGACACCGGCGCCTTCTTCTGCAGCTGCAGCAGGATGTCCAGCAGGGTGTAGCTGTCCTTGCCACCGGAGAGGCAGACCATGACCCGGTCGCCGTCCTCGATCATGCCGAAGTCGGCGATGGCGCGGCCCACCTGGTGGCGCAGGCGCTTGGCCAGGCGGTTGGCCTCATGCGCGGCGCGGCGTGCGCGCGGCGGCGCGGGGTCGGCCAGCGCGAACGGCATCGGGGCGGCGGAGGCGACGCTGTCGGAGGCGGCGGCACCGGGCCGCTCGGCCACGGACGCCACCGGAGGCGGCATGCGGGAGGACGTCATGGAAGGCGTGTGCCATGGAGGGCGTGCGTCGCACGCAGGACGTTTATTCTAGACTGGAACGGCCAACGGCTCCTCCGGACGCGCATCCTGCGTCCCGACGCAGCGCCCGGCACCCGCGACCGAGACTGTCCGCATGCCCCTGTCCAATGCCGGCGACCCGGATGTCCCCACGCTGTCCGAGCGGGTGATGGCGCTCATCGGCTGGGCGCTGCTGCTCTACGCGCTGGGCACGCTGCCCTTCCTGGTGGTCTCGCCGGGCCCGGACTATCTCGCCCTTCATAAGCCCGCGCTGCGCCCGCCCCTGTCGTGGTACCCGCAGATCTGGGCGGGGCTGTACCTCTCGCTGGCGCTGGCGCTGTGGCTGATGCGCCTGGACGCCGACACCGGCGACCCGCGCACGCGTCGCGCCACGCAGCTGTTCGCGGCCCAGTACGCACTGCATCTGCTGTGGGCGCCGCTGCTGTTCGGCCTGCATGCCCCGCTGTGGCTGGCGATGTGCCTGGGCGCGATGCTGGCGCTGATGCTGGTCACCCTGGTCGCCTTCGCCCGCATCCGCCCGCTGTCGGCGCTGCTGCTGCTGCCCTGGCTGTGCTGGATCGGCTACGGTCTGTGGTTCTATCTCATGCTGTGGCGGATGAACGCGCCGTAGCGACGGCCCTGTCCAGGGCCATGCCTTTCCGTCCCTCGCCGGTTCCGCAGCCCCTTCCCACGTTTTCCGGACCCCCGCCCGCCATGCACCAGCCCTCAGACCCCGCCGAACTCGCCCGCATCGCATACCGTCTGGCCGAACTGCGCCAGGAGCACCGCGACCTGGACGTGGCGATCGACCGGCTGCACGAGAACATCGCCTCCGACGAGCTGGCGCTGAAGCGGCTGAAGAAGCGCAAGCTGCAGCTCAAGGACACCATCGCGCGGATGGAATCGGCGCTGATCCCCGACCAGCCGGCGTGAGCGCGCACCGCGCCTGCGTCGCAGGGCGCCCGGGCGCGCGCATGGCCGCGCCCGCCCGCGGCCTGTGCCGCTGCGCTACGATCCGCGCACACGGTCCAGCCAGACGGGGTGACACATGCAGGGTGCGGGCGGGACGCCGGGCGGCGTCGGGCAATTCTTCATCGGTCTGTTGTGTGCCGTGGCCGGCGGCTGGCTGCTGCTCAACCAGGTCACGGTGACCTCGGGCGGCTATTGGAGCCTCTACGGCTACAACGGCTTCGGCCTGTCGCTGATCCCCTTCATTCTCGGCACCGGGCTGATCTTCTACAACGCCAGATCGATCGCCGGCTGGATCTTGCTGGCCGCGGGCCTGACCATCGTGCTGGTGGGCATCCTGGTCAATCTCAACATCTACTTCCGGCCCACCAGCCTGTTCAACACGCTGCTGATGCTGGCCCTGCTGGCCGGCGGTGTGGGGCTGATGGCGGCGGCGCTGCGCGCGAAGCCGGCGGCAGGGCAGGCGAAGGAATAAGCCGCGTTCGGCCGGCTGGTGAGACCGGCAGGTGCGCTTCAGCCGGGCCGGTCAGTCCACCGGGGCGGTCAACCGCACCGGCGCGACTCAGTCCTGCTTCACGCTCACCCAGGCCGGCGCATGGTCGCTCGGCCGCTCCCAGGTGCGTGGCTCGCGGTCGATGTCGGCCGCTTCGGCGGCGTCGCGCAGGGCATCCGACACCAGCGTCAGGTCGATGCGCAGGCCGAGGTTGCGGCGGAAGCCGGCCTGGCGGTAGTCCCACCAGCTGAACACGCCGCCGTCTTCGTGATGCAGGCGGTAGGCGTCGTGCAGGCCGAGGTCGAGCAGGCGGCGCAGGGCGGCGCGCTCGGCGGTGGAGGTGAGGATGGTGCTGTCGTTCCATACCGCCGGGTCGTGCACGTCGCGGTCGTCGGGCGCGATGTTGAAATCGCCCATGACGACCAGCTTCGGATGCGTCTGGATTTCCTCTGCCAGCCAGCCGTGCACGGCATCGAGCCAGCGCAGCTTGTAGTCGTATTTTTCCGTGCCCACGTCCTGGCCGTTGACCACGTACAGGTTGATCACGCGCACGCCGCCGACGGTGGCGGCGATGGCGCGGCGCTGCGGGTCCTCGAAACCGGGGATGCCGATCTGCACGTCCTCGATGGCATGCCCGCGCGCGAGCAGGGCCACGCCGTTGTAGGTCTTCTGCCCGGCGAACACGCTGCGGTAACCGAGCGCGGCGATCTCGGTGTCGGGGAACTTGTCGTCCTCCAGCTTGGTTTCCTGCAGGCCCACCACGTCGGGCTGGGCGTCCTGCAGCCACTGGGCGAGATGCGGCAACCGCACCTTGAGCGAATTGACGTTCCAGCTGGCGATTTTCATGGCGGCGATGATACATGCCGGGCCTGCCGGAGCGCCCCGGCGCGTCGTCTCACGCCACCGTCCTGCGCGCGCGTGCCCATGCCGTCATGAGACCCGATGCACCCGCCCCCCGGCGATGGTGGCGCGCAGGCGCAGGGTGTCGCGGTCGAGCAGCAGCACGTCGGCGTCGGCGCCCACCGCCAGGCGGCCCTTGCGCGGCAGGCCCCAGGCATCGGCGGGCGCGCGGGTGGCGGCTTCCAGTGCGTCGCCGATGGCAAGGCCGTGGTCGTGGACCAGGCTGCGCACGCAGGCCAGCAGGCTGGCGATGGGGGCCACCTCCACGCTCAGCAGGCGGCCGTCGGCATCGAAATGCGGCAGGCTGGCCTGGCCGTCGGAGCTCAGGGTGATGCGCCCGGCGGCCACGCCGTCGCGGCGCAGGCGGAGCAGGGCGTCGGCGGCCGGGACTTCGCCCGCGGCCAGCAGTTCGGAGGTGGTGCTGGTGGTCAGGTCGACCGTGCCGCCGGCCTGCGCCCAGCGCAGGCCGTGTTCGAGCAGGGGCGCGTTGCGGTTGACGTGGGTGGGCAGCCACTGCGTGCGCGGCAGCGGGTGGCGCGCGCAGACCGCTTCGAGCAGGCCGAGCCCTTCGGCATCGTCGCCGACGTGCACCAGCACCGTGCCGGCCTTGCCGGCGAGCATCCCGCCCACGCGCGCATCGGCGGCGATCCGCGCCAGCTCGGCCACCGTCGGGTGCGAGCCGCGATGGTCGGCGATGGCCACCTCGCCGACGCCGAGGATGTCGGGGATCAGCACCAGGTCGCCGCGCACGGTGCCGGTGAGCGTGGCCGGCGGCACGCAGTACGAGCCGGTGAGCGCGTACGCGCTGAGCCCGTGCGCGCCCAGCGCGCGCGCGCAGGCGAGCAGGTCGGCGTGGCTGCGGGTGACCTCGTCGGTGCCCAGCGCGCCGATCAGCGTGGTGACCCCGCCCGCGAGCGCGTCCTCCGCGCGCAACGCCGGCATGCGCGTGGCGAACCCGCCCTCGCCGCCGCCGCCGCCGATGTGCACCAGCGAATCCACCAGCCCGGGCACGGCGATCACATCGGCGCCGTCGAACTGCGCGGCGTCGAGGACCGTGCACGGCAGGCTGCCGACGTTCAGGCCGGCATCGAGCGCGAGAATGCGCCCGCCGCCGATCAGCACGTCGCCGCGGCCGAGCGCCTCGGGTGCGCAGCGCTCCATGTCGCGCAACAGGAGCAGGGGCGCCGTGTCGGACGCGGATGGAAAAGGCGATGCGTGCATGGGGGTCTGGTCCTGGAATTTGCGTGCAGGCCGCCTCGCCGCGCATGCAGCGCAGCGGGACGACGCCTGCGGAAAGGGAGGATGGCGCGCGTCGGGGCGCTAGGGCGGACGCCGCCTGTGCCGTACGCGGACGGGTGCGGGCACGCGCGGAGGCGTGGCGCTCATGCGTAGCCGAGCCCCACCGCCAGCGCGACCACCGCCGCCGACAGCGCCAGCAGCAGCAGCTCGAAGCGCCAGATCGCGCGCAGCCAGCGGCCCCAGCCGACCCCGGCGATGCCGGTGGCGCCCATGAGCAGTGCCGATGTCGGCACCACCAGATTGGTCAGGCCGTCGCCCAGCTGGAAGGCCAGCACCGCCACCTGCCGGCTCACGCCGACGATGTCGCCCAGCCCGGCCATCAGCGGCATGGTGATGGCCGCCTGCGCCGAACCGGAGGTGACGAAGAAGTTGAACACCGACTGGAAGCCGAACATGCCCACCGCGGAAGCCATGGCCGGCCAGCCTTCCAGCGCATCGCCCATGTGGAACAGCACGGTGTTGAGCACCGAGGGCTGATGCGGGTCGCTGCCGCCGAGCAGCCACAGCATGCCCTTGGCCGCGGCCACCACCAGCGCCACCGGCACCATGCCACGCACGCCGTCGGTGAACAGCTCGGCGATGCGGTTGCCGGCGGCGATGCGCGACTGCTGCGCGGGCCGCGCGACCAGCAGCACCCCCGCGCAGAACAGGCCGAGCGCGAAGAACTGCGCGGCCAGCTCCGGCAGGTAATAGCCCTGGGTGGTGATGCCCCAGACGATCCAGCCCACCGTGGCGAGCACCGCGAGCAGCACGAGACGGTCGCTGCCGCGCAGCGGCGTGGCGGCGATGAGATCGCGCACGTCGCCAGCGCCGGCCGTGCGGTGCCGATGCGCATAGCGCAGCACGAACACCACGCCGATGAGGGTGAAGCATGCCCACACCGCGATGCGCAGCCCGGCCCCGCTGCCCACCGGCACGCCGGCGACGCTCTGCGCCACGGTCACGCTGAACGGGTTCATCCACGAGGTGGCGAAACCGATCTGGCTTGCCATGTAGGTACACATCACCGCGCTCTCGCGCGGCAGGCCCAGACGGTCGATCAAGGGCAGCAGCAGCACCAGGAAGGCCAGCGTCTCCTCGCCCATGCCGAACACCGCACCGCCCAGCGAGAACGCCACGGTCAGGCTGCCGAGCAGCCAGGCCGGGTGGCCGCCGGTGAGCGCCACCAGCCGCAGCAGGCCGCGCTCCACCGCGCCGGTGGCGTTGACCAAGGCGAAGCTGCCGCCGATCAGGAAGATCAGCGCCACCAGCCCCACCGCCGCGCTGTCGCGCCCGCCGCTGGTGAAGCCCTCGAACAGGAAACGCAGGAAGCCGCGGGCGTCGTCGCCGCCGAACAGCCCCGTACCGACGGCATCGCCCGCCACCCGATAGCGCTCCAGCGCCACCGGCGCGCCGGGCTCGAAGTATCCGGCCGCCACCCACGGCACCACCAGCGCCGCCGCCAGCGCGATCGCGAACAGCACCAGCAGGGTGTGCGGCATGCGTTCGGGCGAGACCGGGGGCGCGGCGGCCGTGGCGGCGGATGGCGGTGCGGCGGGTTCGGTGGACATGATCACCTCGTCGAGGGCGCGCGATGGCGAAAGGCTGCAGGGCGAACGACTCGCATCATCCGCCATCAAGCGTCGGCGGACGAAGGCGGCGACGACGACGATGACGACGACGACGATCGTGCGCAGACAGTCGAGCCGTCGCCCATCGCCGCCCGGCGAGGGGCCGGGCGGCGATGCGTCGTGCTCAGTAGCGGTAGGTGTAGAACACCGTCAGGAAGCGGCCCAGCGTGTTGTGGTTGTACAGGTCCACGTTGCTGGCCGAGCCCAGCGACACCGGCGGGTCGCGGTCGGCCAGGTTGCGGATGTTCAGGCCGACGCTCTGGCGATCGTCGATGTCCCAGTCCACGTTGAGGTTGAGCGTGGTCCACGACGCGACGCGGCGGCCCACCGGCACCTCGGCGCGCTGGTCGTCGTCGTAGTAGCTGTCCACGTAATTCGCCCACAGCCGCGCGCCCCAGTCGCCGCGCGACCAGCTCACGCCGGTGTTGACAAGCCATTCCGGGTAGCGGAATTCGTCCACGCGCTCGACCAGGCGCTGGCCGTCGGCGCCGCAGCGGCCGGCGCCGCGCCGGGTGTCCGCGCCGTTGGGGTCGCAGGATTCGCTGCGCTCGAAGCTGCGGGTCCAGGTGGCGTCGATGTACCAGTTGAAGCGGCCCAGCGCGGTCTCGTCGAAACGCAGGTCGAAGCCGATGTCCACGCCCTCGGTGCGCTGGCGGCCGATGTTGATCAACTGCAGGTTGACGTCGTCGACCACGTCGCCGATCGTGCCGCCGCGAGTGGCGATGCCGATCGTGCCGGGGGTGAGCACGCGTTGGTTGACGTCGCCGGCACGCGGGCGCGAGTTGAACACCAGGCTCGGGTCGGTGAGCGCGCGACGGAACAGCTCGGCGTCGTCGATGTCGACCAGGTCTTCCTGATCGAAATTCCAGTAGTCGAGCGTGAGCGTGGCGCGTTCGCCGAAGGCGAAGACCGTGCCCAGATACCACGCGGTGGAGGTTTCCGGTTCCAGGTCGGGGTTGCCGTAGATTTCCGACAGGTAGCCGTCGTCGCCGGAGAAACCGCCGCACCAGGTCTCGAAGAATTCACTGCCCGGCGAGCACGGCACCGCGCCGGAGCTGAGCGTGGTGCCGGCGCCGACCTGGGCCAGCGACGGCGCGCGGAAAGACGTGTTCCAGCCGCCGCGCAGCAGGAACAGGTCGCTGGGCCGCCAGCGGAAACCGATCGACGGGTTGAAGTCGCCGCTGAAGTCGTCGTAGTGGTCGTAGCGGCCGGCCAGGCGCAGGTCGAAGGTCTCGGCCAGCGGCAGATTGGTTTCGGCGTACAGCGCCCACTGCGTGCGCGCCGCATCCACCGCAGTGGAGCCGAAGCCGTACACCGGCACTTCGCCGCTGATGCGGTCGATCTCGGCCAGCGGCGAGGGGTCGTCGACGATCTTCTCGCGGCGCACTTCGCCGCCGAAGGCCCAGGCCACGCTGCGGCCGCCGATGCTGCCGAGATCGCCGACCACCTTGGCGTCCCACATCGCCAGCGTGGATTCGCCGTCGCGCGGCACGCGCTCGCGCACCAGGTCCAGCACCTGCTGGCTGTTGCCGGTCTGGCCGTCGAACGGGTTGTACCAGAGCCCATCCACACCGGGGGTGCAGGTGGTGCGGCCGTCGGCGCACAGCTCGCCGAGCAGGCCGGCGCGGATACGCGCGGTGTTGTAGATGCCGGCGACGGCCTTCTGCTCGGACTCGCTGCGCGAATAGGTGAGCGCGCTCTCCCAGTCCCAGGTGCCGATGCTGCCGCGCAGGCCGTTGAGCCAGCGCCAGTTCCTGGTGGTCACTTCCAGCGTGCGCGCGTCGGGGAAGCGGCCGAAACCGACCAGCGCCGTGGTATCGAAGCCCTGATCGATGAAACGCTGGCGCAGCTCCGCCGGCATGCCCGGGTTGTCGAAGCCGATCAGCTCCTCGCTCCACGGCGCGGGCGCGGCATCGGCCTGCGAGCGATTGTGCTGCAGCGCGACTTCCGAGAAATACTCCAGCGCATCGTTGAAACGGTACGCCAGCGTGCCGTAGGCGCCGATCTGACGCAGTTCCGGGTCGGTGGCGGTGTAGGCGTTGCGGTTGAGCGCGCAGAATTCGCCGAAACGCCCGACGCCGAACTGGTCGGCGGGACAGCCGGATTCGACGATGTCGTCCTGCGCGAAATCCAGATCGTTGAAACTGGGATAGATGCCCTGCTCCGACGGCCGCGGCTCCACCGCCGAAATGCGCCGGTCGCGGTCGTACAGCGCGTTGCGCTGAAAGGCGTCGAACACCACCATCGCATCGAGCTTCTCGCCCTGCATGCCCCACACCAGATTGACGTTGCTGCGTGCCTCGTCGCTGCTGCGCGTGGAGTCGCCGTAACTCAGGCCCAGACGCAGGCCGTCGAAATCGCGGCGCAGGATGATGTTGACCACGCCGGCCACCGCGTCGGCGCCATAGATGGCCGAGGCGCCGGTGGTCAGCACCTCGATGCGCTCGATCGCCGCCATCGGGATGGCGTTGATGTCGATGAAGTTCTCCGAGCCGTTGGCGAACGACGCCACCGCGATGCGCCGGCCGTTGACCAGGGTGAGCGTGGAGCTGGTGCCGAGCCCGCGCAGCGAGGCCGCGGCGCTGCCTGCGGGCGCGTCGGCCTGCAGCGCGCCGGAGTTGGCGGTGCTGAAATTGCCGGTGCCGCCGCCGGTTTCGGAAATCTGTTTGAGCACGTCGCCGACATTGTTGGCGCCGAGCGCCTCGATGGCCTGACGGTCGAACACGGTGACCGGCTGCGCCTCTTCCAGGTCGATGCCGCGCAGATTGGTGCCGGTGACCACGATGGTGTCGAGATCCTCGGCGGTGGACGCATCCTGCGCGGGAGCGGCCGCGCCTTCCTGGGCGGCGACATGGGCGGACAGCAGCAGCGAAACGGCGAACGCCAGCGGTTTGAGCGCGACGCCGCGACGGCGCGCGGCAGGGGATGCGGTGCGGGACATGGAAACCTCGTGCGGAATTCGGAGTGCGGAACGGTCGGCGCAGTCACGCCACGCGCGGCCGCAGCGCAGTGAGCGCGCGCCGCGAACGGAGAGGGGGGCGCAGACCTGCGCGCCATGGGTCGTGCCGACCTGCATTCGCGGGCGGCAGACCATGCATGCGGCGCGACCCGTGCCCGCGGCCCGGGCGGGCGTCACGGCGCGAGAACGGCACGGACATGGACGATTCGGATGCGAACCGGAGCCGGCGGAACCGGCGCGACGGTTTGTCATCGCAGGCGGGCGACCTCGCCGAAGCGGCGGCCTTCAGCCCCGTTGCGGGGCTGCGATCAGGCGTGCGGGACTATTCGTCCCACCATTCGCTGAGGTAGTAGGTCCGGCAGAGGTGCCGGATATGAAACCGGAGTGTGGGCATGAAGCGGCGCGCGGGTAGCGGCATGCGATCGATCAGCATGTTTGATACACCCATCCGCGCAGTGCCGTCAACCGTCCGCCCCGCCCGCGCGAAGCACTGGCGCCTGCTCCGGGTGGCCCCGGTGATGTCCAGGCGCTGCGGGAGGCCGCTCGGCGGAGTCATCGCCATTCCCGTGCATGCGCTACCCTGTGGAACACGATCCGGCGCCCGATGTCCGAGCGCGAATACCACCCGCGCCCGAGCGGCACCGAAACGCGATCAAGACCAGGCACGAGCGGCGACACTGCGGCGCGCGCGGCGTGCGCCGCACCTCCCGGTACCCCGCACTCGCCGTATCGACGCGAGACGGAGTCGGAGCACATGACGAATACAGGACAACGGTCGAGATGAGAGCAGCGCTGGTTTTCGTACTCTGGGCGATGCTGGCGAACGCCGCCGCAGCAGCAGCGGGCAGCGATATGGACGTCGATGGCGGGGATGTGTGCGCGATGCGACCGGCCGCCGTCCTCGCGCTGCTCGCGGAACGGCCTTCCGGGATGTGGATGCCGGATCGCGTCTGCGAACGCCGGGGGTGGGAGGAGGATCTGGATGCACTGGTCGCCGCGCTCGGGTCGGAGCGTCCGAGCCGTGCCGCGGTCTCGCTCTACAGCTCGACCGTGCGCGATGGCTCCACCGTGGGCGATGAAGCCGCTCACCTGATCGAGGCCTACCGCCGCGGCCGTTATCCGCCCGCGATGCCGTCCAGGCGCTACAGCGCGCAGGACACGATGCAGATGCGGCAGTGGTGGGCGCGCTGCAGCCCGGCCGCCCCGTCGGTGCCGCAACGGCTGGCAGATCGACACGCGGACTGCGCCACGGCAGCGGCATCGACGACGCCCGCGCAGCCTGGACCGGCATCGCACCCGCGGGAACTCATCCTCGCCGGCGGCTCGCTCGGCATCTGCAGCAGTCTTTCGCCGCGCAGCTGTGCGCCGGGCGGGAAAGCGCAGGGGCCGCCATCGCGCGAAGCGCCGCGCTACAGCCTGGCCACGGCGATGGTCGGTGCGGGGTTCGAGGTGGCGCTCGACCCGCTGCTGTGGGCCGGGCGCGAAGCGCAGCGCGATGCGCTCGCGGCGGTGTTCGACGACCTGCGCGGCATCTACGGCCGGCAAACGCTGGGCGAGGACACGCTGCGCCGGGCACTGGAGGCGCGCTGCACGAACGCACGCGGGCAGGTGCGCAGCTGCCGCGGCACCGCGCGTGCGCCCTGGCTGCGCCTGGACGATGCCCATCGGGCCGCGCTGCTGGCCGCGCTGGAGCTGCCGCAGATCGACGACGACGGCACGCGTCGCCGCGAGCGTGTCGCGCTCGATCGTGGACGCACACCGCACGGCGCGGCCATCCTGCGCGCGTTCGTCGCGGCCGCGCGGCTGCGTGCCGGCGACGCATCGGGCGAACGGCCGCGCGTGGCGGTGGTCACCGCATCGGCGTTCGACCCGTTCGACCCCGTCGATTTCTACCGCGATGCGCTGACTCAGGCCGGTGCCGAGGTGGAATGGTGGCCGGTGGATGCGGCGCTGGCGGCGGCGGTGTTCGGCCGTGACGGCACGACGGCGCAGGGCTGCGCGGCGCTGGATGCGCTGCGTCGACAGCATCTGCGGCTGCCGGCGCGCGGACGCGTCTATCCCGATCTCGCCGACGAACAACAGCGCGCCTGCACCGACCCCGAGCGGCTGCGCACGCTGCCGGAGCGCGTGCACGGCGTGTTCTTCGCCGGCGGCGACCAATGGCAACTGCGTCGCGCGTTCGTGATGGGCGATGCGGGCGACGCGCGCGACACGCCCAACCCCTGGCTGCACGCGCTGCGTGCGGCGGTGGCGGAGGGGCGCGTGGTGATCGGCGGCACCAGCGCAGGCAGCGCGGTGCAGTCGGGCGGTCCGATGCTCAGCAACGGCACCCCGCGCGACGCGCTGCGCCATGGCGCCATCGCCTCACCGCCGCCGGTGCCGGGCTGCACGCGCAGCGGCGACTGCGTCGGCGGGCTCGACGAGGACGCCTTCACTTATTGGCCCGGCGGCGGCCTCGGGCTCGCGCCGGGCATCGTGGTGGACACGCATTTCTCCGAGCGCGCGCGCGAACTGCGCCTGCTGCGGCTGCTGGCCGATACCGGCACGCGCTGGGGCATCGGCGTGGACGAGGCCAGCGCCCTGCATCTGCGCTGGCAGGCCGACGGCAGCGTGCGCGTGGATGCGCTGGGGGCCGGGGGTGGCTGGGTGTTCGACGCCGAACCGCCGGCCTGCACGGACGGTGCGCTGCAGGTCCGCGCATGGCAGGTGGACGGTCTCACCGTGCGCGGCGTGCGCCTGGGCGTGGGCGGACTGCAGGACGCGACACGCGGCGACGCGGCGATCGACGGTCTCAATCGCGGTCAGGGCATCGGGCGTGGCGACGCGCTCGAAGCCGACGCCCTGCGCGCGGCGATGCGTCGCTTGCAGGCGGAGTCCGCGCAGGCGGCCGACACCAGGAGCGCGCCGGTCGACGCCATCGCACTGCAGGCCGGCGAGATCACCGTGACCCTGACGCCCGGCGCGACCCCGGACGCAGCGCCGACCCTCCGCGCCACACCCTGGCCGGGCTGTCGCTGAGCGGCGCGAGAGCGGCTGTCCTAGAGCGGCTCTCCTGCGGCCTGCATGGGCTGCACCGACGCACCTCCCACGCCGACACTGCCCGCGTCGACGCTCTGTCGTCGAAGGGCGCCGCGGATCGCCTCTACACCCGGCCGGGGACAGGACACGCGCCGGTCAGGTCCCGACCCTTCGAATCCCGGATCCCGGATCCCGAATCTGGATCTCCCGAATCCCGTCAATGCGTATTGCGATCCCGATGCCAGCCGCGGTGCCGGATGTCGAGATACAGGCTGTAGACCGCGGTGAACGCCGGAAACAGGTTCTGCAGGATGCCCACCGAGTCCTGTTTGGAGGAAAACAGGAAGTAGCTGAGTGTCATCAGGCTGCCGAGGATGCTCATGTACCAGAACAGGCGCGGGATCACCGGCTTGCCGGCGCGCTTGCTGGCGATGAACTGCACCAGCCAGCGCGCGCCGAACATCAGCGCGCCGGTGAGGCCGATCAGTTTCCACGGCGAGGCGTGCAGGCCGGTCCATTCCAGCCACGGGATGGGAGTGTTCATGAAGTCCATGGCGGAGGTCTCATGCGGTGGCGGCATCGAGCGCCGCGGGACAGTGCCTGGTCACGCGTCGTCGCGACGGGCGCGCGCGGCCGATACGGCAAAGCGTGAATTGTGGATCGGCAGGCCCGTTCTTGAAAGCGTGGGCGGCGTGCGCAGGCACGTACGCCGATGCCTGCACCCTTGCGCTCAGCCGGGCCCCTGCTCCGCGAGCCCCTGCCCCGCGTGCCGCTCCGCCAGCCGCCGCAGCCCTTCCTCGATGCTCACCCGCGGCACATAGCCGAAATCGCGCGTGGCCGGTTCCATGCTGTACCAGTGCGTGGTGGCGAGCTGCTCGGCCAGGAAGCGGGTGAGCGGTGGTTCGTCCTTGCGCCGCAGCAGCGGCCACAGGGTCTCGCACACCGCGCCGATGGCGTAGGCCACCGGGAAGGGCAGGCTTTTGTCGACCTCCGGTGCGCCCACTGCGCGCAGCAGGGCGTTGACGATCTCGCGCGCCGGCCTGGGCTCGCCGTTGCTGATGAAATAGGCCTTGCCGGCGCAGGCCGCGCCCGGGGCCAGATGCGCGAAGGCGTCGAAATGCGCCTGCGCGGCGTTGTCGATGTACGTGGTGTCGATGACGTTGTGCCCGCCGCCGACGAACCGCAGCCGCCCGGCCTTCGCGCGCGAGGCCAGGCGCGGCACCAGCTGCTGGTCGCCCGGGCCCCAGATCAACCGCGGGCGCAGGGCGATCGTGGCGAGGTCCGCATCGTTCGCCGCCAGCACCGCCTTCTCGGCGATGGTCTTGGTGGTGGCGTAGGGCGCCTTGAAGCCTTCGCCGTAGGGCACGGTGTCGGCGGTGCCGCCTTCGACGGGGTGCGTGGCACGGTGGGTCACGCTCGGCGTGGAGGTGTAGACCAGGCGGCCGATGCCATGCGCGCGGCAGCCGGCCAGCACGTTCCCAGTACCGACCACGTTGGCGAGGTGGTAGCTCTCGTAGCTGCCCCAGGCGCCGGCCTTGGCGGCGTTGTGGAACACCGCGTCCATGCCCGCGCAGGCCGCGATCACCGCGTCGCGGTCGGCCAGATCGCCCTGGATCTGGCGGACCCCGACAGGCTCCAGGCTGCGGTAGTGGCCGCGGTTGTAACTGGCGACCTCGTGGCCCTGTGCGACCAGGCCCTTGCACAGGGCGTGGCCCAGAAAGCCGCCGCCGCCGGTGACCAGAATCTTCATGTCGTGCCTGCGCTTGGAGGGAAGGAAGACGGGAAATGCATGCGCCGCAATGCGCTGCAGGTCTGCACCCGTTCGGACGCGCCATGCATCCATTCGCGTGCAGCGTGCCGGGACCAGGCACCCGTTCGGATGAAACATGATCCCGAATGCGTGCTGTCGACGCCACCCCGCCACCTGCCGCGGGCGGCCGCGCGGGGGTATGCTCGGCCCGCCAGCCGCGGCTGGCCCGCCGTCCGCCATCCTCCCCCGAAGCCTGCCATGACCCCGCGCCGCCTCGTTCTCGCCCTCGCCGCCGCCCTGCCGCTGGCGCTCGCCTCCGGCACCGCCGGCAGCCAGTCGCTCAAGGACACCCTGCGCGACAGCCTGCTGGGCCGCAGCGACAGCCGCGGCAACGTCAGCGAAACCGAGGCCGCCGGCGGCATCAAGGAAGCCCTGGCCCAGGGCGTGGACCGCGCGGTGCGGCAGCTGGGCAAGCCGGACGGCTTCTTCCGCGACCAGGCGGTGAAGATCCTGGTGCCCGAGGACCTGCGCAAGATGGCCGACCTCGCCCGCAGGCTGGGCGCAGGCAAGCGCGTCGACGCCTTCGAGCTGTCGATGAACCGCGCCGCCGAACAGGCCGTCCCCAAGGCCGCCGGCATCCTCGGCGACGCCGTCCGCCAGATGACCCTGCAGGACGCGATCGGCCTGGTCCGCGGCGGCGAGACCTCGGCCACCGACTTCTTCCGCCGCGTGAGCGAGGAGAAGCTCTACAGCGCCTTCCGCCCGATCGTCGAACAGCAGACCCAGAACGTCGGCGTGACCCGCAAGTACAAGGACATGGTCAAGAAGGCCGGCGGCAGCGGCCTCGGCGCCGCCCTGCTCGGCGGCGACAACGCCCAGTCCGCAGACCTCGACGACTACGTCACCCGCGAAGCGATCGACGGCCTGTTCCACGTGATCGCGGAGCAGGAAAAGCAGATCCGCCGGAACCCGGCGTCGCGGACGACGGAGTTGCTGCGGCGGGTGTTCGGGCGGGATTGAGGGCTCGGGATGACATCAACTCAACCTCCGCGCTCGGCGATAAGTTCTTCGATGCGAGAGAGATTCTGATTGGCGATATTCCAATGCGCCGGCATTGTATCGTGGACGAACACTTCCAAAGCCTCAAGACAGCACAGCCGCGCAGTACGCAGCGCCTGCAGCCCCGCCTCGCCGTTCAGGCGTTTGCCTAGGCAGCGTAGCGCGTTACTCAGATTATTCTGGGTCATCGCCCAAGCTACCGGCATGTCTACACGCGTACGGACCTCTAGCGCCGTACGGTAGCTCAACTCCGCCGCACGCAGCTCATCAAGACCGCCTGCACCGTATAGACGCTCACCTAGGCGACATTGCACAGTACCCAAATTATCGTGGACTACCGCCCATGCAACAGGCCTATCAGCGCGAGTTAGTACCTCCAGCGCCAAGTGATAACTCTCCTCAGCTGCGAACAACGATTGCAAGCCGAGCTCACCGCCCAAGCGGGCGCCCAAGTTGCTCTGTACTGTGGCCAGATTGCTATGGGTCATCGCCCAGTCCACAGGCATATCAGCGCGAGTTATTACTTCCAATGCAGCACGATAACTAACCTCCGCCGCGAATAGCGCCTGCAGGCCGGGCTCACCGTCCAAACGCTCCCCGAGAATCTGCTGGACATTCCCAAGGTTGTTCTGAGTCATCGCCCAAGCTATCGGCATGTCGGTACGTGTGTGTACTTCAAGAGCTGCAAGATGGGTCGCTTCTGCCGCACGCAGAGCGCGTAGGCCAGCCTCACCTTGCAGGCGCACGCCGAGGATCTGCAACGAAGCCCCCTGATTATTCTGTGTTGCCGCCCAAGCCAGTGGCATCTCGGCGCGTGTGCGCACCTCCAGCGCGGCGCGATAGCTCTCCACCGCCGCATGTAGTGCCTCCAGACCAGCTTCACCATCAACGCGCTGGCCCAATCGCATTTCTGCATTGCCTAGCAAGTGATGGAGCCGTGCAGCGTCTTCTCTTGAAGCCGGGGCGATGATGAGCATGCGCAATAGCCTGATCGCCGACCGCAGTGCATCAGTACCTGGATGCAGCTCTCCGTGATGGAACCAATCCTCGGCGGCTTGTTCGTTAAAGGCCATCTTTTGTGCATTGCGGTGGCAAAGTCTGGCCGCCTGTTCCATCAACTCCGCAGCTGCGGCATGGTGAGCCATCGATCGTTCGGCTTCCGCGCGCAGAACACGTAACTGCGCCAATTCCTGGTCTTCGTCGCGACGGCGTGCGGCGCGTTCGGCGACCACGCGATCATCCAAGGCCTTGAGCTTTTCGCTGGCCCGCTGCAGATCCAGCGGCGTGCCGGCTTTCGGGTGTAATAGGGCACGGACCTCGTCCAGCAGGGCCTGTGCTTCTGGCGAGGCCAAAGGATCGAGACGGTAGCGCTCGGCCTCTGCGCGCAGCTTCGGCAGGTCGACGGTCAAGGCATGCTGCAACAGTCTCGGCAGCTCGTCCGGCGGCAACGGATCGCTGCGTTTCAAGGCGGTTTGCAGCCAGCCCACAAGGTCTTCGAGATGGATATCGGGGCGCTGGCGAAGGCGTTCGATTTCCTCGTTCAAATCGATGGCGCCCGCCGGAAGCCTGCGCTGGATGTCGCGCAGCACATCCATCATCTGCTGGTTGTCGCCCCTGAGCTGCAGGGTGTTCTGCTCCGTGCGCTCGGCGATGCCATGCACCGCATCCAGCTTGACCGACATCTCCGACAGCATCTGCTCGACTGCAGTGAATTCCTTGACCAGTCGTGCGACACCAGTGCCTATCCACGCAAACTGTTCGGCATCGAACATCGCCTTGAACCCGGCGTCGTCGCGCAGTTGCTCGCCGATGCGCAGCGCAAAGTGTCGTGACCACGGCCAGACCTTCGCTTCCGGCCGTTCGCCGAAGAAAGCCTGACGGATCACCGCCGGCGGTTCGCCCTGCATGCCAGCGTCGCGCAAGGCGCTGCAATAGCTGGCCCAGACCGCCTGGGCAGCGGAGGACGGACCGGCATCTTCCGGCTGCGTCTGCGCACGCAGGGTGTGCGCGAGGTCGCGGGTGAGGGCGTCCTGCAGCGCCTGCGGCAGCGTGGGGGCGTCGCTCCACTCGGGCACCTTGCGTACGCGTGCGTGCGTCTCGCGGAAGCGGTCCCAGCTCGGGGTGTCGCCACGGATATCGTCGGTGGTGGCCGTGTGGTCGTAGACCTGTTGCACGCAGCCGTGGGTGGCGCGGACCGCGGCCTTCCAGATGGCGGTATAGAACACCTGCGTCTCGTCCGGTGCCGCTTCGAACCGATCGATCAGCTGGCGCAGCGCACGAGGTGCGCCCAGGCCATGAAGATCCGCCGCTGCGCCCAGCACACCGCCGGCCGCACTCAACAGGCCGCCTGCAATCAATCCACCTGTGACGGGTCCCACCATGGCATCGTCCCCTGTCGCCGCTGCATCGACTCTAACGCCGTCTCATTCTCTTTTGTCATCCCGAGCGTTCTTTGCTTTTTGCCCTCGCGAATGCAAGGGGAGGTGCCTGCTTTTTTTTGCTCCGCGGGATAGATGAAAAGCAGATCCCTCGCTACGCTCGGGATGACATTGGGTTTACGTGCAGTGTCTGCGTCACTGTCGTGCCTATCTGGTCGCACCCACCTGACCACACCTATCCGAGCATGCGCGCCAGCGTGCCGGAGTGGATGGCCCAGCCGACGCCCAACAGGTTGAGCACCACCGTGCCCCAGAACGTGGTCTGGAATGAGGCCTTGACCGTCTTGTGATGGTGGTGCTGCTGTGCGATCAGGGCACCCGGCCAGCCGCCCAACAGGCTCAGCATCTGCAGGCTCATTTCCGGCACGCGGCGTTCTCCGGCTTTGGCGCTCGCCTTGTCCTGGCCGTAATACGCATAGGTGATGACACTGACCACCGCGTAGGCCGCCGCCAGCTGCCACGGAACGAGGCCGAGCGCCGCGGAAGCCACGAGCGCGGCCAGTGCGGCGGTGCCCAGCCATGCGCGCGGAAGCGGCCTGCCCGGCTTGCCCGGCCTGGCCCTTGTCGATGACTGCCCCGCGAAGCGCGCGTCGATGGCGCGCGGGCGACCCTGTGCATCCTTGCCCAGCGTGTAGGAAATCAGGTCGCCGGCCACCGGCCGACGCGAGCCGGGCGCGAACGCCTTGATATGCACGAAGGCCTCGACGCCCCCGCCATTGGGCGCCACGAAACCGTAGCCCTTGTCGTCATTCCATTCGCGGATCCTGCCGGCGTAACGCATCGCTTGTGTCCTGAATCCAGGGTTGTCTGCTGATTCGAGAGGGCTGCGGAGAGGGTGCCATCCTCTTGGATGAGCGACCGCAGCAGGGCGCCAGCCGCTGGCGGGAGATCAATCCTGCGCGGCTTGGTCCTGTGTGGCTTCGTCCATCGCGGCTTCATCCATCCTGCGCTTCAACTCGGCCTCCAGACGCGATTGCATCGCTTCCAGCCGCGGCTGCATCAGCTGCATCGAGCGCTGCATGGCCTGCGGCTGCTTCTCGACGAGGGCGCGCCCGGCCGGGCTGCGATAGAAAGCGAGCATGCCGTCGATCTCCTCCTGGGTGAAGGTCTCCAGGTACACCTGCACGTAGACCTCGCGCAGACTCTTCCAGGCAAATTCTTCGCGGAAATTCGCGATGACGGCCGCGGCGGCCGCCTCGGCCGAGCGGTGTTGTCTGGGCGTCATCGTCTTTGCTTCGGCCTCCAGCCGCCGCTGCATATGACGTTCGATCAGGACGAACATTTCGTTCATCGATTTCTCGATGCCGGACGCCTCCAGCACCGAGATCACCGACGCTTCCGTCGGTCGGCTCGCCCATGCGGGCGCGGAACAAAACAGCAGCAGGCAGACGAGCAGGCAGCGACGCATGAGACCTCCAGAAGAAGATGACGGGGGTGGACGAAGCAGGTCCCTCGCTGCGTTCGGGACGACATGCGATGTGGCGCCCACGTTCGCGCCCTGGGCGGGATGCACTGTGTGTGCGGCCTGCATGTGCGCGGCGTGCACGTTCACCCCGCTCAAGCGCGCACCACCCCCGCCGCCCATTCCGCCAGTTTTTCGCGCCCGATCTTGGCGTTGTGGCGGATGTCGACGGGGAAGGGCTTGGGATAGCGGGCGAAGGTATGGATGCGGCCGGTGTGGACGTGGCCTTCGGCGATGTGGAGGAGTTCCTGCTCGATGCGGGTCCAGTCGGCGGTGTCGGGGTCGCGCAGTTCGACGCACAGCACGGGGCGCTGGCGGCCGCGGTCGCCGAGGCCGACCAGGGCGGTGCGACGGACCTCGGGGTGGGCGTCGAAGATCGGCTCCACCTGTTCGGTGCACAGCAGGCCTTCGGCGGTCTCCACGCGCTGGGATTTGCGGCCGCAGAACCACAGCCGGCCGTCGGCGTCGAAATAGCCCAGATCGCCCATGCGGTGGACGATGCGTTCGCTGCCGTCGGCGAGGCGCTCGCGGATCTTCGCGAGGCGGGTCTGCGCGTCGCGGTTGAAGTACTGGTCGGTGGCGGTGGGGCCGGCGACGGTGATCTCGCCGACAGCGCCGGTCTTCATCGGCACCGTATCGGCCCAGTCGGCGATGGCGGCATCGGTGATGGCGATGATGCGCACCTCGTTCGGTGGCACCGGGCGGCCGACGCAGGTGCCGGCGCCCTGTTCGACGTGGTGGCGCAGGGTGAGCAGTTCGCGGCCTTCGATGATCGCCACCGGCAGGCATTCGGTGGCGCCGTAGGGCGTGTGGAAATCGGCGTCGTGCGGCAGCAGGCCGCGGATGGTCTTCACCACCGCGGCCGGCACCGGCGCGCCGGCGGACATCACCGTCTTCACCCCGGTCAGCGGCTGGCCGTGGTCGGCCAGCACCCGCATCAGCGCGGGCGAGCCGAACAGCTGGTCCACGCCGAAGCGGGCGATGGCCGCGTGCAGCTTGCGCGGGTCGGCCTGCGCCGGGCGCGTGGGGTCCATGTCGGGAATGATCGAGGTGGTGCCGAGCGCGGGGTCGAACAGCGCGAACGGCGGGAAGGTGGGCAGGTTCACCCCGCCGGGGGCGATGCCGAAGGCCCGGCCCAGCAGTTCGATCTGCGCGACGAAGTGGCGGTGGCGGTAGACCACGCCCTTGGGCACGCCGGTGGAGCCGCTGGTGAACAGGATGGCGGCGACATCGTCCGGCGCGGTGTCGGCGAGCTGCGGCCCGGCCTGCGCGCCGGCGCGTTCGATCTCGGCCAGCGTGACGTCGGCCAGCACGGCCCTGCGCCCGGTGGTCACCCGCACCCGCGCGCTGCGCGCCCAGCGCAGCAGCACGCGCGCGAGCTGCGCCAGCGGGATGCCGATGAAGGCCTCCGGCTGCGCTTCGTCCAGGCACTGGCGCAGCGCACGCTTGTCGATGCCGGGGTCGACCAGCACCGGCACCGCGCCGGCCTTGAACAGCGCGAACATCAGCAGGAAGAACTCCGGCGTGGGCCGCACCATCACCACCGTGCGCGTGCCGCGGCCGATGCCGCGCTTCGCCAGCCCCGCGGCGATGGCGTCGCTGCGCGCGTCCAGCTGGGCATAGGTGAGCGCGATGTCGTATTTGCCGCCACGGCCGGGGCAGCGCATCGCCACCTGGTCGGGGCGCTCGCGCGCCAGGCGCGGCAGGGTGGCGGCGATGTTGCAGGGCGAGGTGGCGTGCGGCGTGGCGATGTGGGAGGCGTCCATGGCCGGGATTCTACCGGGCGGCCTGTCCACGTCATGCGTGCGGGACGCGGGCTGGGTGCGCGCGCGGGACGCGGCAACGGGCATGGCCGCGGGACGGGCGGAGCACCGGCCCATCCATTCGGACCGACGGCTTTGACAGGCCTCGGCCACGCTCCGGAGAATGCCGCACCTCCGTCACGCCCCGATGGCGCCCGACCGCGTATGTCTCATCCGTGCCTGCGCTGTGGCGCCTGCTGCGCCCATTTCCGCGTGTCCCTCCACTGGTCCGAGGCCGACCCGGACCTGGGCGGCACGGTGCCGATCGCCCTCACCGAACCCCTGCGCCAGCACGAGCGGGCCATGCGCGGCACCTCGCAGGCGCAGCCGCGCTGCGCGGCGCTGGAGGCCGAGATCGGCGTGTACAGCCGCTGCAGCATCCATCCGCGGCGGCCCTCGGCGTGCCGCGCGGTGACCGCTTCGTGGGACCCGGACGCAGACGGGCCTGCCCAGCCCAGCGTGCAATGCGACCGCGCGCGGACCGCGCACGGCCTGGCACCGCTGACGCCCGCGGACTGGGTCTCGGTCGAGGCGACGGTCGAGGCGACGATCGAGGCGAATGCCCGTGACGGAGACGGGCAGACCCTTCCCGGCCGCCGCGAAACCCTCGCGCAGCTGGTGGCCGATGGCGGTGGGGCGCCGATCATGTTCCTGCAGGCGCCGGAGGCCTCATCGGGCCTTGCGGCCGGGCACGGCCGGGGCGAAGGCGATGCCCTGCCCGAACAGACGCCGCCAAGCGAGGCGTCGCTCAGCGCCTCGCCCCCTGGCGAGGACGGCGCGCCGGCCTGACGGGCCGCCGCATGCCGCGGCCCGGGGAAACTCGATGCCTCAGAGCGGGTTCTGCTCCAGGAAGCGCCGCATCGCCGGCACCAGCACCGCGTGCTTGTCTTCCAGCACGTAGTGATGCGCATCCTCGAAAGCGTGCACGTCCGCGCGCGGCAGGGCACGCACGAAGCCTTCCAGGAAGTGGTGGTCGAACACGAAATCACGCAGGCCCCAGGCGATGAATGCGGGACGGTCGGCGAAATGCGGCAGGCGTTTCTCGGCGGCGGCGACCAGCGGCCACGCGGCGTCGCCTTCATCGAGCGGGATGTCCTGCACGAAGCGCAGGGTGGAGATGCGGTTGGCCCAGGAGTCGTAGGGCGCCACATACGCACGACGCACGTCCTCGGCCATCGGCGTGCAGGTGCCCTGGCGCGCGGCGCCGCCGGCGAAGGCGTTGAACCCGCGGATCAGCAGCGCACCGAGTGCCGAATCGCGGCCCAGCTTCAGCTGCCACGGCAGCGGCTTGGCCTTCGGCAGGGGGAAGGCGGCGGTATTGGTGATGAGCAGCCGGCGCACCTGCGCCTCGTGGGTCAGCGCCCAGCCGAAGCCGATCATGCCGCCCCAGTCGTGCACCGCCAGCGTCACCGGGCCGGTGATGCCCAGCCTGTCGAGCAGCGTGGTCACATCGTCGACGCGCGACTGCAGGGTGTAGGCGTAGAGGCCGTCGGCGGGCTTGTCGGAAAAGCCCATGCCGATGTGGTCCGGCACGATGCAGCGGTAACGGTCGCGCAGGCCCAGCACCAGATGGCGCCAGTAGTAGCTCCACGACGGATTGCCGTGCAGCATCACCACCACCTCGCCGTCGCGCGGACCCTCGTCCAGATAGGACATGGTCAGGCCGGGACGCACGTCGAGACGCTGAGGGGTGAAGGGATAGTCGGGAAGAGAGGTCTTTTGCATGGCGCGCATGGTACCGCGCCGGGCCCCGGATCGGCCTCGACGCGGCCCCGACACGGCCCCGACATGGCCCGATCCGGCCCGGATCCGCCGCCGGGCTGCCTCTGGCGTCAGCGCGGCGTGCGCCCCAGCAGCCGGTCCGAAAATTCCTCCAGCGCCTTCTGCAGCTGCAGCTCGCGCTCGTCCGGCGGCAGCTCGGCCGTGGCTCCGCGGCGGCGGCCGGCCGGCGGGCGGGCGCGTGCGCTGTCCGCCGAGCTGTCCAGGCGAGCGATCAGCAACAGCAGGGCTTCGTGCAGGCGCTGCTGCTGTTCGCTGTGGCGCTCGAACCAGACCGGCAGTGCGGCCTGCATGGGCGACGCCGTGTCGAGTGGCTCGGGAGCGGCGGACGCCACGTCCGCCGCGGTGGGATGCGCATCGTCGCTGGGCACATCCCGGACGCGCACGGCGTGCGCGGCTTGTCCCGCCTGCAGCGCCGAGGCCAGGCGCTCCACATGGCGCTCGGCCGCCTCCAGCACCTGCACCCACGGCTCGCCGCCGGCGCCCGGCACGGCCGCCTGCGTGGCGCCGGTGTCGAGCGCGCGCACGCCTTCCACCAGGTCGGCCAGCTGCGCCACCACACGCTGGCCGGTGTCGGCGTCTTCGCCGCCCATCGCCTTGTTGCGCAGAAAATCGCGCTTGATCTGCGCCCAGCGCGCGCCCTCGGCCTCGCCCAGCGTGCCGCGCAGTTCGGCGAGTTTCAGCAGGTTCTCTTCCGCGCCGGTGGTGAGCAGCTGCGCTTCGCCCAGATAGTGGTCGGCGACCAGCTGCTGCAGCTCGGCGTCGTTCATCGCGGCCGAGATCTTTTCCGCCATCTTGTTCATGTTGCGGTAGCTGCCCTGCAGCTTGAACGGCGGCTCGGTGCGGTAGCGGTCGGCCTGCGCGGCGCTGGCGATGTACTGCTTGTTGACGCGGTAGACCACCTCGCGGATCGCGGCCAGCTTCTCCAGCGTCGTCACGATCTCGCCGATTTCCGCCGCACCGTAGTCGTGGCTCAGGTCGTTGGCGCTGAAGGCCCGGCCCTCGAGTTTGTCGACGAAGCGATAGAGGTCGGCGAGATCGCGCGTGGCCAGCGGCGCCAACACCGGGTTGGAAGTCAGGCAGTTCTCGATATAGCTGAGCTTGAACGCATCCTCCATGCCGCCGAGGGTGTCGCCGAGGTTGTAGATGTCGGCGCGGTTGGCCAGCATGTCGGGGATCTTGAAGACTTCGCCCGACTCGGTGTACGGGTTGCCGGCCATCACCACGCAGAACTTCTTGCCGCGCATGTCGTAGGTGCGCGTGCGTCCGCGCCACACGCCCTCGATGCGCCGCGTGCCGTCGCACAGCGAAATGAACTTCTGCAGGAACTCCGGATGGGTGTGCTGGATGTCGTCGACGTACAGCATCACGTTGTTGCCCATCTCCAGCGCCAGGTTGAGCTTCTCCAGCTCCTGGCGCGAGGTGGCGTCCGGCGCCTGCGCCGGGTCGAGCGAGCGCACCTCGTGGCCCAGCGCCGGGCCGTTGATCTTCATGAAGATCAGGCCAAGACGATGTGCGACGTACTCCATCAGCGTGGTCTTGCCGTAGCCGGGCGGCGAAATCAGCATCAGCAGGCCCATCAGGTCGCTGCGCTTGCTTTCGCCCACGGTGCCCATCTGCTTGGCCAGGTTGTCGCCGACGATCGGCAGATACACCTGGTCGATCAGCCGGTTGCGCACGAACGCGCTCAGCGGGCGCGGCTTGAACTCGGACAGACGCAGCGACGCGCGTTCGCGCACCAGCATGTCATGGCGCAGCGCCTGGTAGCGGCGGTAGCCCGGCAGGTAGTCGCTGCGGTGGCGGTGCAGGCGCTCGGCCAGGTCGTCCACCGCCAGCGTGGTGCGGCCGTCGACGATGCGCGCATGTTCGCCGAGCAGGCCGGCGACCGTAGTGCGCAGCGCCACCTCGCTCCAGTGCGGCTGCGCATCGCCGCCCAGCAGTACCGCGAGCGCTTCCGGCGCGTAGTCGGCATCCGCCGCGTGTTCGGGCTGCGCGCACAGCGCGTCCAGCCAGTGCGCGAGCAGGCGCCAGCGCGCGGCGAGGTCGTCGCCGAGCGCGTGCAGGGTGGACTGCAGCCCGTCCCACAGCCGCTGCTCGACCAGCCGCGCGCGCAGGCCCTCGACCAGCGCACGGGCATGTCGGCTGAACACGGGCACCGCACGCGCATCGGCGAGCAGGTCGACCAGATAGGCCGCCGCCTGGCGGTGCAGGCCACTGTCGACCGGCAGCGCCTGCGCCTCCGCCACGGAGGCCATGGCCGCCGCGATGTCCGCACACAGCGCCTCGCGCGCGCGGCCCTGCGCCTCGGCGCGCGGCTGACCGTCGCGGGCGAACGCCCGCGCCAGCGCATGCGCGTCGATCGCGCGCGCCTGCCAGCGGGCGAAGGTATCGGCATCGGCGCCGTGAGCGCGGAAGACCGTCGCCCAGCCGCGCGCCGCGGGCGGATGCGCCAGCAGGCCGGCGGCGTCGCGCAGCGGCAGCCATGCGGCCAGCAGCAGCGCCGCATCATGGTCGTGGATGCCCTTCTCGTAGCCGTCGCGGTAGCGCGGCGCCGCGAAGTCGCGCACGGTGCGGGCCAGCGTTTCCGGCTGCGGCAGCTGTAGGCGCAGCAGATCCAGGCTGAGCCCGTCGCGCCCGCCCTCGGCCGCGTCCAGCAGTTCGCCCAGCAGATATTCGCCGCGATACAGCGCCTCGGATTCCGAGGCCAGGCCGCTCTGCCAGTACGCGCGCAGTGCGTCGAACTCGGCGTCGTCCACCGGCGCGTAGTAGTCGGTGCCGGTCAGGTGCAGGGCCAGCGCGTCGCCGCGCGGCAGCAGGGTGAGGTCGAGCTCCTGGGTGTTGACGCTGAATCGGTGCCGCGGCCCCAGGCGCACCACATTGCCGCCGTCCTCGTACAGGTCGGTCTTGTCGCGCAGCGCGCGCACCGACTGGTCGCGCGCGCCCTTGAGCTTGGCCTCGATGTCGTCGGCACGCACGCTGTCGCTCAGCGCGCGCAGCTTGCCGGCCAGGTCGCGCAGCTTGAGGATCAGCGCGTCGCCCGAGAAGAAGGCGTTGAGCGCGTCGATGTCCTCCAGCCGCGCGGTGCGCCGCGACAGGCCCTCGAGGATGCGCGCCGCGGCGTCGGCCATGGCCTGCGCCCTCCGCTGGCGCTCGTCGGTCAGCGCCTGCTTGTGCCGCTCGAAACTTTCGAGGATCTCCTCGCGCTTGGCGACGATGTCGCCGAGGAAGCGTTCGTGCTCGCCGAAGCGGCTTTCCAACTCTTCCAGCTGCACCAGCAGGCGGGAGAGTTCGCGGTCGCAGGACTCCGGGTCGCGTGCGGCGGCCAGCGCGCCGGCCACGCTCTGCCCGAGCAACGCGAACTGCGCGCCGAACTGCGCCACCGCCTCGTCCGCACCCAGCGCACGGCGGCGCTGGTCGGCGCGGGCACGGGTCTGGTTGAGACGTGCATAGACTTCCGAAATGGCTTCGACGATGCGCGTGCGCTGCGCGGCGTCGTCGATCTCGATGCCGGCCATCAGCGTGGACAGCATGTCCAGGTCGGCGGCCTGCGCCGCCATCGCGTCCAGCGGCGCGCGCAGGGCGGCGGCGCCGGCGGCGGCCTGCGCCTCCTGGTCCAGTGCCTGCACGCGCGCGACGAGCGGCGCCAGCGCGCGCTCGCCGGCCAGGAAGGTGGCCGCCGCGGCATTGCCGCGTGCCTGCGCCTGGGCCAGCTCGGCCTGCAGTGCGTCGACCGCGGCGACATCGATGTAGCGCAATTCACGGATCGTCAGCAGCCGCCCGCGCTGCGCCGCCAGCGCATTCAGGGCGTCGACGCAGTCCTGCACCTGTTCCCAGCGGTCGGGGTCCAGCGCGCCGAGCAGGGTCTTCTGCCGCCGCGTGGCCTCGGCCAGCGCCTCGCCGCTGCGCCTGCGGATGTCCTCGACCTTCTCGAATTCGTCCAGCACCGCCTCGCTGCTGGCGACGATCTCGCGCAGCAGCGGCGCCAGGCCCTCGCACTGCGCGTCGTCCAGCCAGTGGTAGCGGTCGAACAGACGGCGCGTGCCCGCGGCCAGCAGCTGATAGCGCTGGGCACTCACTTCCTCGCTGTCGATCTCGCGCGCAAGCACCAGCAGCTCGGACACGCCGCGCACCAGCTCGGGATTGCCGACACGGGCGAAGAAGCCGCTGCCCGTCGGCGCCTTCGCCGCGTGGTCGTCGCTGGCGAAGGGCGTGCGCCAGATCTGCATCGGATGGATGCGGGTGGGTTCGTTGGTCTGCGCGCTGAACACCACGATGCGCCCGTCGTCGAAACGCGCATAGCCGTGGCCGATCACCGGCGGGCGCAGCTCACGCTCGATGGTGTTGTACACGCACAGCGCGACACGGCCGTCCTCGGGCTCGTAGAACAGATACAGCACGTCCTCACCGTTGGGCGCGCGCAGGGTGCGCTTGTAGCGCATGCCGGCGACATCGGCGTCGAAGGTGCGCAGCTCGCCGTTCTGCAGCAGGTAGCCGCCGGGGAAGACGATGCCGTGGTCCTCCGGCAGTTGCACGCAGGCCTGGCCGATGGCGTCGATGCGATGCACGCGGCGCGAGACGGTGTTGTAGACCAGGTAGCGTGGCGCGGTCTCCCGGTACGGCAGCACGCGTAGCAGCACCATGGCCGCGTCCTTGCCGCCGATGCGCGCGTAGTCGATCTGCGCGTCGTCCAGCGACTGGGTGCGGTCGTCGACCGGCTCGCTGTAGATGCCGAGCCCGGTGGCGGTGTTGTTTTCGATCTTCACCGTCAGATCGCCGTCGATGCATTCGACGAAGACGGTGTCCAGGATGTTCAGATGCGGGTGGCGGCCCTGCACCGCCTGCTCGCGGGTGGCACGCACCCATTCGAAATCGTGCGCCGCGGGCAGCGCGATGTCGCGCTCGCCGCGGTTGTCGACGTAGTGCGCTCCGCTCGCGTCCACCCGCCAGCGGAACACGCGGATGTCCTCGATGCGCTCTCCGATCTGGAACGCCGCCAGCAGCAGGCCGTCGCGTCGCACCAGCTGCAGCAGCCGCGCGTGCTTGTAGTAGGCGAAGAGTTCGGCGAAATCCTTGGCGAAGGCCGGGTCGGCGAGAAAGCTGCCGGCGGCCTCCACCGGGGTCACGTCGTAGCCTTCGGCGCCTTCGACGAGCCGATACAGCGAAAACACGTCCTCGACACGCGTTTCCTTCTTCAGGCCGATGAACACGTTGTAGCCGAACAGCAGCACATCGCCCACCTGCACGATGTCCCGCGCCACGCAGTTGTGCTCGGTGCGTACGCGGATGCGGCCGACGGCCTCCATCCTGCTGCTGCCGAACGCGGCCACGCGACCGTCGTTGAGCGCCTGGGTGAGCGCGCGCAGGCGTGCGCCCTGGCCCTGCAGCCGGCGGCGCAGGACGTCATAGGCGCCGCCTTCGGCGACGGCGCGGTCCACCGGCGCGTCGGCCGTGGCCACGACAGGAGTGTGGGTGTCGGACATCGTGCTCTGCCCTCTCATGCTCTGCGGAGGTTGTGCCGGCCTGATCTTCGCGGCCTGGTCTTCCCGGCTTGATCGTCACACGTTGATCCGGCCGGCCGCGACAGCGACTGGCGAGACCTCCGCCACATCGCCGGCGGTCTGCACGGCGATGTGGCGCGGAATGGAATCAGGCCTGATCTTCGGTGGTGGACGCGCGCGGGGTGACGGGCTTGCCGCCGCCCACCTGAAGCGACAGCAGTTTCTGCATCAGCTCCTGCACCAGCGGGCTCTTCTCGGCCACGCCTTCCACCGCCTTGCCCACCGACAGCGCCTTGGCGAAGGAGTCGAAGAACGCGCCCTCGCCGCCGACGATGTCGATCTTGGCCTTGGCCAGCGCCGTCGCCAGCACTTCGGCCTGCTCGCGGGCGATCGCCTTGTTGGCGTCGATCCCGGCCATCGCCTGCTCGAAGCTCTTCTCCAGCTGCATGCGGAACTCCTCGTGCGCGCGCGCCTGGTCGCTCAGCGCATCCAGCGCGCCGAACTTCTCGGTCAGGCCTTCGGCTTCCGAACGGTACTTCTCGCGCATCACGCCGGCTTCCGACAGGCCCACCTGCTTGATGACCTCGGCCTCGGCCGCGCCCTTCTCGCGCGCGCCCCTGGCTTCCGCACCCAGGGTTTCGGCGACCACCCGTGCCTGCGCCAGGCCTTCCTTCTCCAACGCCGCCGCGGTGACTTCACGCACGCGCGCGTCGGCCAGACCGGGCGCCGCGCGCTCGGCCTCGATGCCTTCGGCCAGACGCTTCTTGGCCTCGGCCTGCTTGGCCGCGGCTTCGAGCTCCGCCTGCGCGAGCACGGTGACTTCCACCGCCTTGTGCTTGGACGCGGTTTCCTCGGCCTCGGCACGCTTCACCTGGCGCACCAGCTCTTCCTCGGCCTTGGCCTGCGCGGCGAGGATCGCGACCTGCTTGTGGCGGTCGGCTTCGGAGACTTCGCGCACTTCCTTGATCCGCTCCTCTTCCTGGGCCACGCTCTTTTCCACCGCGATCCGCTCGCGGATCACGTTGGCGATCTCCTTGCGCTGCTCTTCGAGCGCCTTTTCCTTCTCGATGCGCTGCAGTTCCACGTCGCGTTCGCGGGCGACCACTTCCAGGTCGCGGGCGCGCGCGACCTTCTCCACTTCGATCACCACCGCGCGCTGGCGGTTCTGCTCGGCGACTTCCACCTCGCGCAGACGGTTCTGGTCGCGGATATCCAGCTGCTCCTGGGTGGCGATGCGCGCCTGCTCGGCCTTCAGCCGCTCCTCTTCCTGCACCTTGGCGGTCTCGGCCTGCTCGCGCGCCTGTATGGTCGCGATCTCGCGGTGCTGACGCGCCTCGGCGTCGGCCTGCTGGCGTTCCAGGGCCAGCATCGCCTCGCGGGTCTCGACGTTCTTCTTGGTGATCGCCAGCTCCTCGTTGCGCGCCAGCTCGTTGGTGATGACGTTCTGCGCGGCGGTGAGCTCGGTGATCTTGCGGATGCCCTCGGCGTCGAGGATGTTGCTCGGGTCGAGCGAGGACTTGGGCGTCTGCTCCAGGTAGTCGATCGCCACGTCCTCCAGCACATAGCCGTTGAGGTCGTTGCCGATGACTTCGATGATGCGGTCGCGGAATTCCTGACGGTTCTCGAACAGCTTCACGAAGTCGATCTGCTTGCCGACGGTCTTCAGCGCCTCGGAGAACTTGGCGTTGAACAGCTCGTTCACCGCCACCTTGTCGGAGGCGCGGTCCACACCAATCGCCTTGGCCACCTTCAGCACGTCCTGCGCGGTCTCGTTGACGCGCAGATAGAAGGCCACAGTGATGTCCGCGCGCATGTTGTCGCGGCAGATCAGGCCGTCTTTGCCGCGGCGGTCCACTTCGAGGGTGATCAGCGAGATCCGCATGAACTCCTTCTTGTAGATCACCGGGTAGACCAGCGCGCCGGTGAAATGCACCTTGGGCGTGGACGACATGTCGTTCACGATCAGAGCCGTGCCCTGGGGCACCTTGATGTAGAAGGCCTTGAACATGACGAGCATGCCCACCAGGCAGGCGAATGCCACGCCGCCGATGGTCAGCACGACAAACACGTTTTCTGCGGACATCTTCGTTCTCCAATCGACGCGCGGTGCCGGTGTCGCCCGCCAGGCGCGCGTCGCGACCTTGCGGATCCGATGGGGTGGCGGCGCGGGGCCGCCAGTAGCGATGACTTCACGACATGAAACGGATGCGGGGCCTCACACGCCTGGTTCTCAAAGCGCGTCGAATTCCTCGCAGGAAATCACGCGATAGGCGTTGTGGTCGGGCAGGTACTCGATCAGCACCACGCGGTCGCCGCGCACGAACAGTCCGGGTGTGGCGTGGCGCACCTGCAGGATCAGCCCGGCGCCGCCGTCGTCGACTTCGGCGATGCCGGAGGTCTGGGTGATCTCGGGGCTGCGCACGATGGCGATGCGTCCGAGCTGCGGCGCCTGGCTCACCGGGCGATGACGGCGCATCAGCGCGCGCACCGGCGAGAGCACGACACGCGCGACGGGGATCGACAGCAGCAGGCCGGCCACCACCGTGCCGGTGCGCGCAAGGGCGCCGGTCGCGCCGGTCATCCCGCGCAGCAGGTGCAGTTCGGTCAGGTAGCACACACTCCAGCCGACCATCGCGATGAGCGTGAACAGCACCATCAGCGGAATGCCGTCGATGCCGAACTTGCTCAGCAGTGCGGCCACCGCGCCGGAGTCCGCACCTTCGCCGCCGGCATCGCCGGCCACGTCCAGCCCGAGCAGGCCGTCGAGTGTCTCCATGCCGAGTACGCCCACCGCCGACAGCAGCCAGTACAGCGTCACCACGACCATCAGCACGGTGTAGATCACGGTCGGATAGGTCGAGACGATCTCAAGATACGTGTCCATCGGGCTCTCCCGGAGTGTTGCGGTGATCGTGGGCCGCGCGTGCGCACGCAGGACGTGCGCCTCCCCGTCGCGGCAGGGGTGGGGGCTACTCGCGGCGCCGGCGCTTCAACCGCGCCAGCACCGCATCGGCACCGTCGGCGGCGGCGTCGAGAATCCCGGCGCGACGCAGCTTGTCGGCCAGCGCATCGTCGTCATCGTCTGCCTCGGCCTCGACATCCAGACGCGCGCCGCGTTCGGCCTGGCGACGGCGGATGCGCTCCAGTGCCTGCAGCGCGGTCTGCGCGCGGCCCCCGGCCTGCAGCCGGCGGTGCGCCAGTGTGGCCTGCGCGCGTTGCACGTTGTCGGTGGCGCGCACGGTGTCCACCTGCTGACGCAGCCGACGCATCGTCGATTCCTGCTGCGCGATCGCCTTGCGTGCCGCCTCGATGCGCGCCCTGTGGCGATCGGCCTCGTCCGCTTCGGCATCGCGCACCTGTTCCAGCTGCGCCACCTTGGCCGCGACCTCGCGCGCCAGCGCCTCGTCCTCGGCCTTCAGTGCCTTGAGCGCGTAGCCTTCGAATTCGGCGACCTTGGCCGCGGCCGCCTGCTGGCGATCCAGCGCGACTTTGTAATGCGCGCGCAGCTCGCCCAATTCGACCCGCGCGCGCGCCAGCTCGGCGTCGGCGTCGCGGATCTCCTGATCGAGGATACGCAGGGCCTGGCTCTCGGCGATCGCCTCGCCCAGCTCGCCGATGCCGCCGCGCACCGCCACCACCAGGCGGCGCCACAGGGGACCGGTGTCGTCCTGCTGCGGCGTGTCTGCCGCCGCCGCGGCCCGGTGCGCGCTGGCGGCGTCGTCCTGGCTGTCCGGCTGCGCACCGGCCGCCGGTTTCGCCGTGCGCGTCGCGGCTTTCTTCTTCGCAGGGCCCGACGCCGCTGCAGCATCGCGGCCACGGCCGCCGCGCGTGCTCATGCGGCCTCCTGCCGCAGATGCGGCGCGTACGCCTCGGTCACCTGGATCACGTTGTCGGCGAGGGTCTCCACCTCGAACACCACATCGGCCAGTGCGGAGGAGGCGCTCAGCGCGCCGAACATGATGTAGACGTCGCTGCCGTCGGCCAGCGATTCGATGCCCAGCGTGGACAGCGGCAGCAGCTTGTGGGTGCGCAGCAGGTCCTCGTTGAACCGCGCGGGGTCGCGCACCATCGTCACCGGCCACAGCAGGGCCTCGACCACGATCTGATGCCCGCCCACCGCGAGGAACAGCGGCAGGTCGCCGTAGTCGTGCATGGTCAGCAGCAGACTGGGCTCGGCGCCTTCGATCAGCTCGACGGTCATCGCGCCGTCGGCGGCCTGCGGCGCGGCGCGCAGCGCCTCGTACAGGCCCAGCGGTGTCCACAGCGTGGTGTCGCGCATCGTCGTCTCCCCCATCGTCGTCTCCTCCCTGCCTGCCCGCAGCCCCGTCGCCGCCACCTCGCCCGCCGCCTCGGAACCGGCCGGCAGGCGCATGCGCCGCTCGATCATCGCCAGCTCGTCGGCGTATTCCGGCCGCACCCACAGCTCCTTCTTGATCAGCCCCTGCTCGCGCAGCCGGTCGCGGTGGCGGCGCTGGTAGTAGGCGGAGGAGCGGCGTTCCATGAGCGCAGGTTAAATCTCACATGTGACAGCGTCAATATGTCACATGTCATATGCAGCCATTCAGCCCGCCATCGCGAATGGACGCCGGCCGCAGCGGCCGCGCACCGAATCGTCTGCTCACCCGCTCTTGTCGATCGAACACGGCGCCTGCCGCCACCCAGCGCCTTCTCGCGCGCCGCCCGCCCGCTCATTCCTGGCCCAGGGCGTCGGCGCGTCGCCCCGCACGGCGCCCCCCCAACGCTGCCCACAGGATCTTCGCCATGCCCGCACTCCTCTCCACCGTCCACCGGCTGTACGACCGTCTGCTCGCCGCCGCCCGTCCGCTCGACGGCCTGCCGGCCCTGCTGCTGCGCCTGATCCTCGCCCCGGTCATGCTCCAGGCCGGCTACAACAAGCTGGCGCATTTCGACGACACCGCAGCCTGGTTCGGCAACCCGGACTGGGGCCTGGGCCTGCCGTTTCCCGAGCTGATGACCGCGCTGGCCGGCGGCACCGAGCTGATCGGCGGCGCGCTGCTGCTGGTGGGGCTGGCGACGCGGCTGGTCTCGATCCCGCTGATGGTCACCATGCTGGTGGCGATCTTCGCGGTGCACTGGGAGAACGGCTGGCTGGCGATCTCCGACGCCTCCAGCTGGCTGGCCAACGACCGCGTGCTGGCCGCCGCGGAGCAGAAGCAGCGCGTCATCGCCCTGCTGCAGGAGCACGGCGACTACGACTGGCTCACCCGCAACGGCAGCGTGACCCTGCTCAACAACGGCATCGAATTCGCCGCGATCTATTTCGCGATGCTCGCGGTGCTGTTCTTCCAGGGGGGCGGGCGTTATGTGTCGCTTGATTTCTGGCTCGCGCGCATGCGCCGCGCGCCGGCCGCGGGGTGAAGCGAAAGGGGAGGCCGCGGGCGATGCGCGTGGCCGGCACCGTCACGGGCCGTTCGGACGCATCCGCTACACTCGGCCGCTTTCCACGACACGTGTTTTTCCCGCCCATGACGACTCTCCCGTCCCTGCGCCGTCCGGCGTCCGCCCTGCCCCTGTCCCTGCTGGCGCTGTCCGTGCTGGCGCTCGCCGGCTGCCAGACCGTCCCGATGTCGGATGTACCGGCGGTGCCGGCCGCGTCCACGCAGCCGGCGACCACGGTGCCGGCCGACGACAACCTCAACGCCACCGTCTGGGTGCAGCGTTCGGCCGAATATGCCGCCACCACCCAGACGCTGTACCGCGCCGCGGCCGAGACCCTGGACGCCGCGCTGGCCGACCCCGACTGGGACGCGCTGGTGCCGGAAGAACGCGCCAATTCCGCGCGCGGGCTGCCGCCGGCGGTCATCGTGGACGTGGACGAGACCGTGCTGGACAACTCGCCCTACCAGGCCCGCCTGGTGCTGGATGGGACCTTCTACGACGAGGTCAGCTGGTCGACCTGGGTGGAGGAACGCAAGGCCGCCCCGGTGCCCGGTGCGCTGGAGTTCGCCCGCGCCGCGGCCGACCGCGGGGTGACGGTGCTGTACGTCACCAACCGCGCGGAGCATCTGGGGCCGGCCACGCTGGACAATCTGCGCGCCACCGGCTTCCCGGTGAAGGACGAGAGCGTGTTCCTGGGCCTGGGCACGTTCGTGGAAGGTTGCGAGCAGGAAGGGTCGGAGAAGCGCTGCCGGCGCGAGCTGGCCGGCCGGCAGTACCGGGTGTTGATGCAGTTCGGCGATCAATTGGGTGATTTCGTCGAGATCGTCGCCAATACGCCACAGTACCGCGCCGATCTTGCCGCCAAACATCAGGATTGGTTCGGCCGGCGCTGGTGGGTGCTGCCCAACCCGACCTACGGCTCCTGGGAGCCGGCGCTGTTCAACAACGCCTGGAGCGAGCCGGCGGAGAGCCGCCGCCGGATGAAGCGCGAAGCCCTGGACGCCAAGCGCTGAGCCGACGATCGGGGCCGGGACGCGACGCGGCGGCGGTCGCGCCCCGGGCGCAGCCCGAAGTGTCGCCGGCCCCTGAGGCCGATGCATCCGCGTCCGGCCTCGTCATAATGCCGGGATGATGCCCGACCAACCCAAGCCGCCCCTGGCCGACGAGCGCCCGACGGAGGCCTCCGCGCCTCCGCTTCCCGCGGACGACACTTCCGCGCACGACACGCCCGCCAAGGGCGTGTCTGCGCAGGATGTGCCTGCCCACGATACGCCTGCGCACGACAGGCACGTCCCGCACGATGCACGGACGCAGGGCCCGCCCGCACAGGGCGAGCTGCTGTCGACAGCCCCGAACGCGCGCGCCGTCGCCGCCGAAGCGCCTGCAGCGGTCGGCCCGCCGCACCCGCGTGGCCGGAGGCCGCTGTGGTCGCGCATCCTCGGCAGGTTCCTCGAACCGTGGATCGAGCTGCGCATCGACCCGCTGCCGGAAGGGCTGGCCGCCGATCCGCGGCCGATCTGCTACGTGCTGGAGCATTACGGCCTGTCCAACGCGCTGATCCTGGACCGCGCCTGCCGCCGCGCCGGCCTGCCCTCGCCGCTGAAGCCGCTGCCCGTGCCGGGCGATCCGATCGGCCGCAAGCGCGCCTATGTGGCGCTGTCGCGCCGCCACGCCGGCAGCGCGCTGAGCCTCGCCGCCAACCTGGCCAGCGACCTCGCCGCCGGCAAGACACCGACCGCGCCCGCACCCAAGAAGTCGCACTCCGAGTCACTGGCCCGGCTGATCGACGCGCACCGGATCAACGACAGCCTGGATGTGCGCCTGGTGCCGGTGTCGATCTTCGTCGGCCGCACCCCCGCGCGCAGCAGCGGCTGGTTCTCGGTGCTGTTCTCGGAGAACTGGACCATCGTCGGCCGTTTCCGCCGACTGCTGGCGATCCTGCTCAACGGCCGCGACACCGCGGTGCAGTTCGCGGCCGCGGTCTCGGTGCGCGAGGCGCTGGCCGAAGACCTGCCGCCCGAACGCACCGTGCGCAAGCTTTCGCGCGTGCTGCGCACCCACTTCAACCGCATCCGCGAGGCGGTGGTCGGGCCGGATCTGTCCACCCGCCGGCTGCTGATCGACAAGGTGCTGTCCTCCGAGCCGGTGCGCCAGGCCATCGCCGACACCGCGCGCCGCGAGAGCATCAAGATCGAGGAGTCGTGGAAACGCGCGCACGGGTACGCCTACGAGATCGCGGCGGATTATTCGCACCCGGTGGTGCGTTCGGCCTCGTTCCTGCTGACCACGGTCTGGAACCGCATCTACCGCGGCGTGCTGGTGCACCACCTGGACAGGCTCAAGCAGGCCGCGCCCGGACACGAGGTGATCTACGTGCCCAGCCACCGCAGCCACATGGACTACCTGTTGCTGAGCTACCTGCTGTACAACCACGGCATCGTGCCGCCGCACATCTTCGCCGGCGTGAATCTCAACCTGCCGGTGATCGGCAGCCTGCTGCGCAAGGGCGGCGCGTTCTTCGCCCGCCGCAGTTTCCGCGGCAACGCGCTGTATTCGGCGGTGTTCCGCGAGTACATGGCGCAGCTGGTGGCCGACGGCTATTCCATCGAGTACTTCATCGAGGGCGGGCGCTCGCGCACCGGCCGGCTGCTGCCGCCGAAGGGCGGGTCTCTGGCGATGACCGTGCGCGCCTACCTGCGCCAGCCGGCGCGGCCGGTGCTGTTCCAGCCGGTCTACATCGGCTACGAGAAGATCATGGAGGGCCGCAGCTACCTGGACGAGCTGTCGGGCAAGCCGAAGGAGAAGGAGTCGATCTGGCAACTGGTGACCGGCATTCCCCGCGTGCTGCGCGACAACTACGGCCAGGTGGTGGTGAACTTCGGCGAGCCCATCCTGCTGGACGAGATGCTGGCCCGGAAGGCACCGGAATGGGACCGCAGCCCGGTGTCGGAGGACGAGAAGCCGACGTGGCTGGCCGACACCATCGATGCGCTGGCCGAAGACATCCACATCAACATCAACCGCGCCGCGGACGTGAACCCGATCAACCTGCTGGCGCTGGCGCTGCTGTCCACGCCCAAGCACGCGATGGGCGAGGCCGACCTGCTGGCGCAGATCGCGCTGTCGAAGACGCTGCTGGCCGAGGTGCCGTATTCCGACCGGGTCACCGTCACCCCGCATCCGCCGGAACAGATCGTGGCCCACGGCGAGGAGATCGGCGTGCTGACGCGTACCGGCCACCCGCTGGGCGATGTGCTGCACGTCGGCGGCGACACCGCGGTGCTGCTGAGCTACTTCCGCAACAACGTCATCCACCTGTTCGTGGCCAGCGCGTGGATCGCCTGCTGCTTCCAGAACAGCCGGCGGATGAGCCGCGCCACCGTGCTGCGCGTGGGCCGCTCGCTGTACCCGTTCCTGCAGGCCGAGCTGTATCTGCCATGGGACGAGGACGGTTTCGCCGAACGTCTGGAGCGGACCATCGAGGTGTTCATCCGCGAGGGGCTGATCGAGCTGGTCAGCGACGAGGAAGGCGGCATCCTCGGCCGCAACGCCGGCCAGTCGGACGAGGTCTTCCGCCTGCGTGCGCTGGGCCATCCGCTGCAGCAGGCGTTCGAGCGCTACTACATCGCGCTGTCGGTGCTGGACAAGAACGGCAGCGGCACGCTCGGCGCGGGCGAGCTGGAAAGCCTCTGCCACCTCGCCGCGCAGCGGCTGAGCCTGCTGTACGCCCCGGCCGCGCCGGAGTTCTTCGACAAGACCCTGTTCCGCACCTTCATCCAGAAACTGCGCGAGCTGCGCCTGGTGTGGCCGGACGAGAACGCCAAGCTGCAGTTCGACAACCGGCTGGAGAACCTGGCCAAGGACGCGAAGACCATCCTCGGCCGCGAGCTGCGCCACACCATCGAGAAGGTGAGCCCCGAAGCGGTGCGCTCCGATGAGACCAGGACGGCGGCGGCGACGAAGGATTGAGCACCGGCGCCCCGTTTCCCGGCAGCGAAGCCTTGTAACCGATCCGGGGTCTCAGTGCCCGCCGCCGCCCGCCGGGTCTGCGGCGGTCCCGCGCCGGGGGCCCTGCTTCACCGCCAGCCAGGCCAGCGCCGACAGCGCCATGCACACGCCGCCGATGCCGAACACCAGCGACTTGTCCTCGATCTGCGACAGCAGATACCCCACGCCCAGGCTCACCGCCAGCTGCGGCAGCACCACGCTCAGGTTGAACACGCCCATGTACAGGCCGATGCGCGCGGGCGAGACGATCTGCGAGAACACCGCGAACGGCAGGCTGACGATCGCGCCCCAGCCCAGGCCCATGATGCCCATGCCCACATAGACCATGGTCGGGCTGTAGCCGAAGGCATAGACCAGGCCGAACCCCAGCGCCATGCTCGCCAGCGCCGCCACGTGCACCGGCACTTCGCGGAAGCGCAGGGCCAGCGGGTTGAGCAGCAGCGCCGGCATCACCGCGGCCACCGCGTTCAGCGCGAGGAAGCTGAAGGACATCAGGCTGCCCACGGCCTCGTCGTCGAGTTCGGGGAAGCGCTGCTTCACGAAACCGATCAGATACACGAACAGGGTCTGCATGCCGAACCAGCTGATCGCATGCGCGGCCAGCACCTTGCGGAACCCGGCGATGTCCTCCCCGGCACCGTGGTGCTGGCGTTCGAGCAGCGCATGCACCACGAAGCCCAGCGCGACCGCACCGAAGGCGGCCTCCAGCCACAGATCGCGTTCGGCGCCGACCGCCTTCAGCGCCATCACGATCACCGCGTAGACCGCGAACGGCCAGAGCGGCCGCATCAGCAGCAGCAACGCGGCGAAGCCAAGCCGCTCGGCGCTGCCCGTCTCCACGTGCGCCAGCTGGCGCGGCTCCTCGATCAGCAGGGCTGGCACCACCGAGAACAGCACCACCAGCACCGCGCCGGTGTAGATCAGCGCGACGTTGCCGTAGATGGCGCCGATGGCGTAGGCCAGCACGCCGAAGCTGCCCGATACGGTCTGCATCCAGGTGTAGCCGGCGGTGCGGCGCGGGCCTTCGGGCGTGAGGTCGGCGATGATCGAGCGGGTCGGGTTGAAGCTGACGTTGATCGAGAGGTCCAGCGCCAGCGCCACGGTGATCGCCACGCCGATGATCGCGTCGAGCCCGAGCGCCTCGCGGATCGCGCCGATCGACGGCAGCGCCAGCAGCATCAGCGAGGTCAGCAGCCCGCCGATCAGGATGAAGGGCCGACGCCGCCCGCCCCAGAACCAGACGCGGTCGCTGATGATGCCGACGATCATCTGCCCCAGGATGCCGGCCAGCGGACCGGCCGCCCACACCAGACCGATCTCGTGGATGTCGAGCCCGTACTTGGTCGACAACAGCCAGCTCAATGCCGAAATCTGCACCGACAGCGCGAACCCCATCGCCGTCGACGGCAGGGCCAGCAGCATCAGGAACGGCGACGACAGGCGTTGTTGCATCCGCAGCATGGGCGGTCCTCCCGGGTGGAGGCGCAGGATAGCCCGCCATGTCGGCGACGGGCGTGAATACGGTTGCTGCTGCGACGCAACAAAATTCGGTGGCCCGGTACAACGTTCGCGGTATCCGGGACGTGGGCATGCGAGGTCGTGCATCGCGCTGACCGACCGCTTCCGGCATGCATGCAGCGGATGCGGGATCACGGGCTGCGGGCGCAGGAGCTGCTTCAGCCGCGACCGCGGATGCCACAACGCCGCTGCACGCCTGCTGCGATCACGCGCCTGTCGGTGTCGGGCCTGAAGGCCCTCCTGCGTGATGCAGATGTCGTTGCGCGCAATGACGTGGTGCCGATACCGGCGACCGCGTTCAATCCCCGGTCGGCAGATGCCCGTGTTCCGCGCGCAGTTCGGCGTAGACCGGGTCGGTGTCCGGGCGCACGCCGTGCCAGCGGTGGAAGGATTCGGCCGCCTGTTCGACCAGCATGCCCAGGCCGTCGATGGTCTCGTGCGCGCCGGCGGCGCGGCCCCAGGCGAGGAACGGGATGGCCGCTTCGCCGTAGTTGAGATCGACCACCGTGCTGCGCGGGCCCACCAGCGACATCGGCAGGTGCGGGATGCTGCCGTGGCGCGCGGCGGAGGTGGCGTTGACCACCAGGTCGAACACGCCCATCTGGCCGAGGTCGGCGAAATAGCGGGTGTGCACGCGTCCGGGCTGGCCGAGCAGGTCGGCCAGCATGTCGGCCTTCTGCGGGTCGCGGTTGACCAGGAACAGGTCGCCGATGCCCGCGTCCAGCAGCAGCGGCGACACGCCGCGCGCGGCGCCGCCGGCGCCGATCAAGAGGGTGCGGCGCTGGCGGAGGTCGAGGCGATGGCGATCGGTGAGATCGCGGACCAGACCGGCGCCGTCGGTGTTGTCGCCTTCCCAGGCGTCGCCGACGTGGGTCAGCGTGTTGACCGCGCCGCAGCGCTGCGCGCGCGGGCTCACCGTGGCGCACAGCGACAGCGCGCGCTGCTTGTGCGGCAGGGTGACGTTGGCGCCCGCGCCGCCGGCTTCGGCGAAGGAGGCCAGCGCGGTCTCGAACGCGCCCGGCGCGCATTCGATCGCCTCGTATTCGAGCGCGATACCTTCCTGCTTCGCGAAGGCCTGGTGGATACGCGGGGACAGCGAATGCAGGATGGGTTGTCCGAAGACGGCGTAGCGGTTAATCACCGTGATTACTCCTCTGTGAAGTAACTACTGATAAGAGTCGCACGGCACGACCTTGAAAGCCTTGCCGTCACTGAGTACGGCGCGATCTCCGTCTCCGATTATTCTGATCGCCGTATATCCCGGCTCCATGCATTTCTTCAATTTTTCTGTCGGATCGAAGAACGAGGTCAAAATAACGATCGCCGGCACGGCCGACCGTAGATTTTCAATATTCCAACCACTTGTCACTATAGAAAGTGGAAATATGGAAGCGAGAAATAAACCAGGAATTATCGCGAAATCTCTATTCACCTCTGTCGCTGAAGAAATTTTGTTAGCGTCGGCACAATCTTCTATGTTTTTTTCACCACTCGATTTCGATTTTTCATCCGGTTCGCGGTTATTTCTGGAAATTTTTCCAAGACCACTTCGACCTGACTCACGAATCCAGACAGGAACCATCAGAAAAAAGTGTATAATGGCCATCATCGAAAATAAAATTGAAAAAATTATAATCCACAACCATATGGAAAATACGCCGGCCAGCATTTGGGACGCGGTTGAAAAATCCTCTGGATTGAGCATGGTTAAACTTTGAATTTCTTCGTCGGCAATAGCACTCCCTATCCCAAACACGATAAAAGAAATGAAGACAAAGGAAGTCTTAAAAAAAATAAAGATGCTTTTCAGCCACGTAGTGTTTCTATATTTGTATAAGAATAATAAAACCGAAGCGATAGCCCCTACGATTGTGGTTGCCAAGATTGTTATAATCGCTTCTTTTTTCGCAAGAAGGTCTGCGGCATTGGCGTAAACGACAAAGTATGGAGCACCAATCGAAATTGCGATCGCAAAGTCCGGGCTCTGCTGGAAATGATATTTGACGTTTTGACGCCATGATGGATAGGGCGAGAAATAATCGGCCTTCGAGGGCATCGACATTATGACGACGTACTCTGCGTAAATCAGCATAATTGTCAAGAAGACGATCATGAGTTAGATGTTTTTCTTGTATATCAAAGTGGGAGAACTAATCGCGCAACCAGCGCGCGGCGTCCAGCGCGAAATAGGTCAGCACCCCGTCGCAGCCGGCGCGCTTGAACGCGAGTAGGGATTCGAGCGCGCAGGCGCGCTCGTCCAGCCAGCCGTTCTGCGCGGCGGCCTTGAGCATCGCGTACTCGCCGCTGACCTGGTAGGCGAAGGTGGGCGCGCCGAAGCGCTCCTTCACCCGGCGCACGATATCCAGATACGGCATGCCCGGCTTGACCATGATCATGTCCGCGCCTTCGTCGATGTCGAGCGCCACTTCACGGAGGGCTTCGTCGCCGTTGGCCGGGTCCATCTGGTAGCTGTACTTGTTGCCCTTGCCCAGCGCGCCGGCCGAACCCACCGCGTCGCGGAACGGGCCGTAGAAACTGCTGGCGTACTTGGCCGCGTAGCTGAGGATGCGGGTGTGGATGTGGCCGCCGGCCTCCAGCGCCTCGCGGATGGCGCCGATGCGGCCGTCCATCATGTCGCTGGGCGCGACCACGTCGGCGCCGGCACGCGCATGCGACAGCGCCTGCTGCACCAGCGCCTCCACGGTCTCGTCGTTGACCACGTAGCCGGTGTCGTCGAGCAGCCCGTCCTGGCCGTGGCTGGTGTAGGGGTCGAGCGCGACGTCGGTGATCACGCCCAGTTCGGGGAAGCGCTGCTTGAGCGCGCGCACCGCGCGCTGCATCAGGCCTTCATCGTCCCAGGCGGCCACGCCGTCCAGCGACTTGGCCTCGGGCGCGGTGACCGCGAACAGCGCCAAGGCCGGCACGCGCAGCTCGCTGGCCTCCTCGGCCACCTTCAACAGTTCGTCGATGGACAGGCGTTCGATGCCCGGCATCGACGGCACCGCGGCGCGGCCGGACAGTTCGTGGACGAAGACCGGATAGATGAGATCGTCGGCGGTCAGCACGTGTTCGCGCATGAGCCGGCGCGAAAATTCGCTGCGGCGCATGCGGCGGAGGCGGGTCATGGGGTAGTAGGGCATGGGGCAGGTCATGGGCGGGATGATACGCGCTGGCTTTATGCGGTGGCTCCGGTGGGGATCGATCGGCCGCCCAGCCGTGCAACACGCCTTCGCACGCCGGGAGCGCCCTGCATGTCGCCATGACGGCCAGGGGCCCGGCGTGTATGGGATGCCATGGCGGGCCGGGGCCCGCCCTACAATCGGCCGATGATCCGGCCGATGTCCACGCGCATCTTCTCCACCTGGCGCAGTCTGCCGCCGCTGGCCCGCGCCTGCCTGCTGTTCCTGGCCGCGCTGGCGCTGCTGTGCTGGCTGGGGCCGCTGGCCTCGGCCTGGGACCCGCATACGCCGCACTGGGCCGCGCTGTCGGTCGCGCCGGGCACGGACGGGCACTGGTTCGGCACCGATGCCATCGGCCGCGATGTCTACGCGCGCACCCTGGCCGGCGGGCGGCTGTCGCTGACCATCGGCCTGCTGGCCAGCCTGGTGGCGCTGGGCATCGGCCTGACCCTCGGCGCCGGTGCGGGCCTGGCCGGCGGCTGGGCCGAGCGGCTGGTGATGCGCGTGCTCGACATGGCCAGCGCCCTGCCCTTCCTGCTGGTGGTGATCCTGCTGCTGACCCTGTTCGAACGCTCGCTGGGCCTGCTGCTGGCGGCCATCGGCGGCTATGTCTGGATCGACCTCGCGCGGGTGATGCGCGCGGAGGCCGCGCGCCTGCGCGAGATGCCCTTCGTGCTCGCGGCCACCGCGATGGGCGCCGGCTTCGGCCAGCGCCTGCGCTGGCATGCGCTGCCCAATCTGCTGCCGCTGGCCTTCGTGTACCTGGGACTGATCCTGCCGCAGGCCATTCTGGTGGAGAGCTTCCTGGGCTTCCTCGGCCTGAGCGTGGACGAGCCGTCCGCCAGCTGGGGCACGCTGCTGGCCGAGGGCGTGCAGGAGCTGGACACCGCGCCGTGGACGCTGCTGTTCCCGGCCGGGTTTCTGGTGGCCACGCTGGCGGCCTTCCAGTTTCTTGGCGATGCGCTGCGCGACTGGCTGGACGTGCGCCGCGCGCCGCGCGAGGCACCCGCGCCGGAGACCGCGTCGTGAGCGGGCCGGGCGATACCGATGCGACGCCGGTCGCGACGCTCGTGCTGGACGGTCTGCGCGTGCAGGCCGGCGCGGCGCCGCTGCTGGGGCCGGTGGATCTGGCGCTGCACGCCGGGCGCTGCCTCGGCGTGGTCGGCGAAAGCGGCAGCGGCAAGAGCCTGACCGCGCTCGCGCTGCTCGGCCTGCTGCCGGCCGGGCTGCAGGGGCAGGGACGCGTCGGCCTGGTGCCCGACGGCGCCCGTGATGCGGCCTCGCACGCGCACGCCACCGCCTTCCACCCGCTCGGCAGTGCCGCACATCGCGCACTGCGCGGGCGCACGCTCGGCTGGGTGCCGCAGGACCCGCTGGCGGCGCTGCATCCGCTGCATAGCGTCGGCGCGCAACTCGTCGAAACCCTGCGCGCGCATGCGCCGCGGCTGGACCGCAGCGCGGCCCGCCACGAGGCCCTGCGCCTGCTCGACCGCGTGCAGTTGCCGCAGGCACAGGCCGCGCTGACGCGTCACCCGCACCAGTTCTCCGGCGGCCAGCGCCAGCGGATCGTGATCGCGCTGGCGCTGGCCTGCCGCCCACGCTTTCTGCTGGCCGACGAGCCGACCTCCGCACTCGACGCGCGCATCGCGCGCGAGGTGCTGGACCTGCTCGATGGCCTGCGCCGCGACGCGGGCCTGGGCCTGATGCTGATCAGCCACGACCTGCCGCTGGTGGGCGCCTACGCCGACGATGTGCTGGTGCTGCGACGTGGCGCCGTGATCGAACGTGGCGCGAGCGCGGCGCTGTTCGCCGCACCGCAGGCGGACTACACCCGCGAACTGCTGGCGGCGGATGCGCTGCCTGTGCGCCTGCCGAACGCGCGCGCGCATCCGTCGCATGCATCGGATGGCGCGGACATCGGTTTGGCCGGCAGCAGGACGGACGATTCGCAGGACAGGTATCCGCAAGACGCACATCCGCAGCCCTCGCACCCCCTCCCGATGTCGTCCCGAGCCCCCCTGCTCCGCGCCGAATCCCTGTCGATGCACTACCGCCGCGCGCCATCGCCGGCGCTGGACGCGGTGTCGCTCGACCTGCACCGCGGCGAGGGCCTGGCCCTGCTCGGCGAGAGCGGCAGCGGCAAAAGCACGCTGGGCCGTGCGCTGTTGCGTCTGCTGCACGGCGCGCAGGGCCGGGTGTGGCTGGACGGCGAGGAACTCACCGCCGCACGCGGCCAGGCCCTGCGTGCGCTGCGGCGGCGGATCGGCGTGGTATTCCAGGACCCCTACGCCTCGCTCGACCCGCGCATGCGCATCGGCGCCATCGTCGCCGAGCCGCTGCGCATCCACGGCATCGGCGACGCACACGGCCGCGACGGACGGGCGCAGGCCCTGCTGGCCGATGTCGGTCTCGACCCCGCGCTGGCCGCGCGCTGGCCGCACCAGCTCTCCGGCGGCCAGCGCCAGCGCGTGGCCATCGCCCGCGCACTGGCCTGCGACCCGGTCCTGCTGGTCTGCGACGAGGCGGTGTCGGCACTGGACGCCCACCACCGCGCCGGCGTGCTGGCACTGCTGGCCCGGCTCAAGCGTGCGCGTGGTCTCGCGCTGCTGTTCGTCACCCACGACCTCGCCGCCGCGGCCGCGGTGGCCGAGCGCATCGCGGTGCTGGAGGCCGGGCGCATCGTCGAACTCGGCCCGACCGCACAGGTCCTGGGCGATCCGCGGCACGCACACACGCAGGCCCTGGTGGCCGCGCGCCGGCTGGCGCCCGGCGCGCGCGACCAGCGCCCGGCGCCCGCCTGCTCGTCCGAATGAAGGGGCTTGCGCGCGCCCGACGCTCCCGCGGCCCTCGCGCATGCGCCACGACGGCGCGTGCCCGCGGCAGACGGCCACGGCGGATCCCCATCGCGCACGACAGCGTGCGCTGAGGTCGTGCACGCTGAATGCCGCGGCGTCCCGGCGACGCCCCCGCACGCCGCCGTCGCCGCCTGGTCGGGACGGCACGGCTAGAATGCGCCGATGACCTCGCCCTTCGACTGGAAACCCCTCGCCGGCCGCGCGCTGGAAGCCGCACTCAACCGCGCGCTGTCGCTCGACCCCGACACCCGCGAGGCGCTGCGTCCGCTGGACGGCCGCACCGTCGCGCTGCGCCTGGACGGATCGGCGCAGGCGGGCGGCGGCATGGACGCGCCGCCGCTCGCGCTGCAGCTGCGGGTGGAGGGCGACGCGCTGCGCGTCGGCCCGGTCGATCCGGAACACGCGCCCGACCTCGGCGTGCGCAGCAGCGCCGGCAGCCTGCTCGGCTTCGGCCTGCGCACCGTGCTGCCGCGGCTGCTGGGCGCGCCGCAGGAGGAGGACGCCGCACCCATCGGCCAGCTGCGGATCGAGGGCGATGCCGAACTCGCCCGGCGCCTGCAGCGCATGGTCGAACGCTTCGACCCCGACTGGCAGAAGCCCTTCGCCGATGTGTTCGGCGAGGTGCTGGGCGTGCAGATCGCCAACGGCGTCGCCGCCGCTCTGCGCGGCGCGCGCGCCGGTGCGCGCAGCGTCGCCGGCAGCGCGGCCGAGTACGTGACCGAAGAGTCGCGCGACGTGGTGCCGCGCGCCGTACTCGACGCCTTCCTCGACGACGTGGACACGCTGCGCGACGACGCCGAACGCCTGGCCGCACGCATCGCGCGCATGCGCCGCCGCGTCGACGCGGTCGCGCCCGACAATGCCGGTCCGCGTGATGCAGGCGCGCGCGACGCCGGAAGCGCCGGAGCCGGCGCATGAGTGCCGTCCTGCGCGCCGCACGGATCGGCCGGGTACTGCTGCGCTACCGGCTGGATGCGCTGCTCGACGGCACGCCGGCCGAGCGCTGGCTCAAGCTGGCCCGGCCGTTCGTGCCGAGCGCCTCGCCCGAAGTCGCGAAGCTCTCGCGCGGCGCTCGCCTGCGCATGGTGCTGCAGGAACTGGGCCCGATCTTCGTGAAGTTCGGGCAGATCCTGTCCACCCGCCGCGACCTGATGCCGCCCGACATCGCCGAGGAGCTGGCGCTGCTGCAGGATCGGGTGGCGCCGTTCGACGGCGAGACCGCGCGCCGGATCGTGGAGGACTCGCTCGGTCTCGACATCCGCGACGCGTTCGAGCATTTCGACACCACGCCGCTGGCCTCGGCCTCGATCGCGCAGGTGCATCCCGCGCGCCTGCCGGGCGGGCGCGAGGTGGTGGTGAAGGTGCTGCGGCCCGACATCGAACGCCAGATCGACGGCGACATCGCGCTGCTGACCAGCCTGGCGCAGTTGGTGGAGCGCACCCACCCGCGCGCCGACAAGATCCGCCCGCTGGAAGTGGTGCGCGAGGTGGAGAGCACGCTCGCCGCCGAACTCGACCTGCAGCGCGAAGGCGCCAACGCCTCGGTGATCCGGCGCTTCTGGAAGGACTCGCCCGACCTGTACGTGCCCGAGGTGATCTGGAGCCACACCGCCGAGCGCGTGCTCACCCTGGAGCGCGTCTACGGCATCCCCAGCGACGACGTGGCCGCGCTGGATGCCGCCGGCATCGACCGCAGCGCACTGGCCGCGAAGGGCGTGCGCGTGTTCTACACCCAGGTGTTCCGCGACAACTTCTTCCACGCCGACGCGCACGCCGGCAACATCTGGGTGGACAGCGACCCGGCCCGCGCGAAGAACCCGCGCTTCATCGCCATCGACTATGGCATCGTCGGCCAGCTCTCGCGCGAGGACCAGTACTACCTCGCCGAGAATTTCATGGCGATCTTCAACCGCGACTACCGCCGCATCGCCGAACTGCACATCGAGGCGGGCTGGATGCCGGCGCATACCCGCGTCGACGAGCTGGAAGCCGCCGCGCGCGCGGTGTGCGAGCCCTACTTCACCCGCCCGCTGAGCGAGATCTCGCTGGCCGAAGTGCTGGTGAAGCTGTTCCGCACCGCGCAGAAGTACGAACTCACCCTGCAGCCGCAGCTCATCCTGCTGCAGAAGACCCTGCTCAACATCGAGGGCGTGGGCCGGCTGCTGGACCCCAAGCTGGACATCTGGGCCGTCGCCAAGCCGGTGCTGGAGAAGATCCTGATCGAGCGCTACAGCCCCGAACGGCTGGCGCGGGAATTCCGCAAGCGCCTGCCGGAGCTGGTGACCCGCGCGCCCGACATGCCGCAGCTGGTGCATGCCTGGCTGACCCAGCAGACCACCGGCCGGCACGAGCTGGCGATGCGCTCGCACGACCTCACAGAGCTCACCGGCACCATGAACGCGATGCAGCGGCGCATCGTCTCGGCGATCCTCGGCACCGGGCTGTGGATCGTGGCCGCGGTGCTGTACGCGATGGAGGCCGGCGGCCCGCGTTTCCTCGGCGTGCCCGCGGCCACCTGGATCGCCGGCATCGGCGGGCTGTGGGCGTTCATCGCGGCCTGGCCGCGCACAGCCAAGGCGCCGCCTCCGCGGCGTTGAGCCTGCATCCGGACCGGGGCAGGGCCGCCACCGCGGCCCTGCCGTCGTGGAGCCGGCGGTTCGACGCGAACGATCGCGCCGGCAGGCGGGATCAGCCGCCGATAGCCGTGTCGATGGCCGCGCGCTGGGCCTGGCCGGCGTCTTCGGTCGCCTGCTTCACGGCCTTGGCCTGATCCAGCGGCTGCTGGATGGCATCGCGCAGCTCGGTGGCCTGCTGCGCGGTGCGTGGCTCCGGCGGCGGATCAGTCTCGGCCGGCTGCGGGCGGGAGCAGCCCGCGCACACCAGCAGGGCCACCACCATCGCGGCCGCGATGCCGCGGGGCGGGACGAGCGGCGTCGAAAGAGCGCGGGCCGGGGCAGTCGATAAAGCGGGCATGGTTGACCTCCACGATGGACGAGCGACCGGCCTTATCCTACGCCCTTCGTCCTTCGCATCCGGAGCATCACCATGGATCCCCACCGCTGGCGTCTGGATGGACAGCGTGCCCTGGTCACCGGCGGCAGCGCCGGCATCGGCCGCGCGATCGTGCGCGAGCTGCTGGGCCTGGGCGCGGAGGTGCTGGCCTGCGCGCGCGATGCCGACGGCCTCGACACGCTGCGTGCGGAGTGCGAGGAGGACTTCCCCGACGCGGACCTGCACACCTGGGTCGCGGACGTGAGCGACGAGGACCAGCGCCGCGCACTGCTCGACCGCGTCGAGGACAGCGGCGACGGCCTGAATCTCCTGGTCAACAACGCCGGCGGCAACATCACCCGGGCCGCGACCGACTACGGCGAGGACGAGTGGCGCGGCATCTTCGAGACCAACCTGTTCAGCGCGTTCGAGCTGTGCCGCCATGCGCATCCGCTGCTGACCCGCCACGCGGCCTCGGCCATCGTCAATGTGGGCAGTGTCTCCGGCATCACCCATGTGCGCAGCGGCGCGCCCTACGGCATGAGCAAGGCGGCCCTGCACCAGATGACCCGCAACCTGGCCTGCGAATGGGCCGAGGACGGCATCCGCGTGAACTGCGTCGCGCCCTGGTACATCCGCACCCGGCGCACCTCCGGCAAGCTGGCCGACCCGGACTATCTGGACGACGTGCTGCTGCGCACGCCGATGGGCCGGATCGGCGAACCGGAGGAAGTGGCGTCGGCCGTGGCCTTCCTGTGCCTGCCGGCATCGAGTTATGTCACCGGCGAATGCATCGCGGTGGACGGCGGGTTCCTGCGCTACGGGTTCTGAACGGCCGCGACCCGCCCGCTGCGGAAGGCGCGGCGCGCTGGTGTACGCTTCGGCGACCGTCCGCCACGTCCGGCGGCCCCCTCATGCATCGACGTCATGCATCGACGTCGACCATCGACCTTCGGGAGATTTCAGATGAACAGGAATGGATTGCTGTGCTCGTTCGCCGCCCTGGCCTTCGCCATGCCGGCCCTCGCCGCCGATTTCGGCGCCCCCATGCCCGAAGGCGAGGCGGTCGACATCGCCACCGCGCTGGCCGCCGTGGACGCCCACGACGACGCCCCGGCCAAGTTCAGCGGGCGCATCGTCGAGGTGTGCCAGAAGAAGGGTTGCTGGGTGATGCTGGAATCGGACGGCAAGGTGGCGCGGGTGATGGCCAAGGACCACGGCTTCGCGGTGCCGAAGGACGCCAGCGGCCCGGCGGTGGTCTACGGCACGCTGTCGCGGATCACGCTGAGCGACAAGCAGGCCGCGCACTTCGCCGAGGACGCCGGGCGCGAGGGCGCCGTGGCGGCACAGGAGTACCGGATCGAGGCGACCTCCATCGCCATCCCGTCGGCGCAGCCCGCCGCCGCCGAGGCGACGACGCACACCGAAATCTGACGCCTGCACGGCCGAGAGGCGGCACAGGCCGGGTCCGGGTCCGGGTCCGCGCAGCACAGGCCAAAAAAAATCCCCTCGCCAGAAGGCGGGGGGATTTTCGTTTGGGGCGACCACCGCCGGACGCGGCATTCGCGGAGTCGGAGCTGCCCGATCAGAGCCGAGCGGGCTGCAACGCGTAGCCCTTCATCCGCTCGGAGAATTCACGCAGTGCCTGGATGCCGCTGTCCTCGGCCTCGCGGCACCACTGCTGCAGGGCCTGGAGGGTGTCGTTGGCGCTCTGGCTGCGCGCTTCCAGCACGGCGGCCAGACGTGCGCGGTGTTCGATCAGGGTGCGGATGCGCGGACGCTCGTCTACCCAGGCCTGCAGCTGCGCACGCGCCTCGGGCTTGAGCCAGCGGCCGTCGTCGACGATGCCCTTGCGCAGTTTGCGCGGCAGCAGTGCGCGCATCTTCGCGCCGGCTTGACGGGCCTCCTCGCGCAGCGCGGGCATCACCACCTTGCGCTGGTAGTCGGTCATGGCCTGGAAACGCAGGGCCAGCAGCGCCTTGAGCGTGTCGGTGTCCGGCATCGGGATGTTGGGACGCACATCCAGCTGCGGCGCCACGCGCAGCACCTTGGCCAGGCCCAGCGCCTGCAGGCCGCGGATCACCGCCCAGCCGATGTCGAACTCCCACTTGCGCAGCGCGAACTTGGCCGAGCTGGGGAAGGCGTGGTGGTTGTTGTGCAGTTCTTCGCCACCGATCCACACGCCCCACGGGCTGAGATTGGTCGCGGTGTCGGTGGTCTCGAAGTTGCGGTAGCCCCACCAGTGGCCGAGCCCGTTGACCACGCCCGCGGCCCAGAACGGGATCCAGCACATCTGCAGCGCCCACACCGCGACGCCCTTGGCGCCGAACAGGCCGAACATCAGGAACAGCAGCAGGGTCGGGCCGAGGGTGGCGTGCGGCGTGTACACCTTGCGCTCGATCCAGTCGTCGGGCAGGCCCTTGCCGTACTGTTCGATCGACGCGCGGTCGCGGCGCGCTTCGCGGTAGAGTTCCGCACCGCGCCAGAACACGTGGCCGATGCCCTTGATCATCGGGCTGTGCGGGTCGTCCTCGGTCTCGCACTTGGCGTGGTGCTTGCGATGGATCGCGGCCCACTCCCTGGTGATCATCGAGGTGGTGATCCAGGTCCAGAAGCGGAAGAAGTGCGCGACCACCGGATGGAAATCCACGCCGCGATGCGCCGCACAGCGGTGCAGGTAGAGCGTCACCGACAGGATGGTGAGCTGGGTGGCGATCAGGAAGTAGATCGCAAGCCCGCCCCAGCCCGGCTGCAGAGCGCCGCCAACGAGGAAGTCGAGCACGGATTCGGGAATCGCGGGAAGCATGTGAAGCGCCATGGAATGGTGGACGAATCCCCATCATGGAGGCGCACGATGACGATTGCCATCCCTGCGCCGGCGTATGGCCGACGCGCGGTGCGCTGTGGAATGATGCCCGGATGAGCATCTACGCGCTGAAACCCCGCTTCCAGGCCCTCCTGCGGCCCGCTGTGCGTGCACTGCATGGCCTGGGCGTCACTGCGAACCAGGTCACGGTCTTCGCGTGCGCCGTTTCGCTGGCATTGGGTCTGTGGCTGTATCTGGACGCCCCGGCGCCCGTCGCTTTCCTGCTGCTGCCGCTGTGGCTGTTCCTGCGCATGGCGCTGAACGCGGTGGACGGCATGCTGGCGCGCGAATTCGGCCAGCAGTCGCGGCTCGGTGCGTACCTGAACGAATTGACCGACGTGATCGCCGACGCCGCCCTGGCGCTGCCGTTCGCGAGCGCGGCGGCGGGCGTATCGGGGGGGCTGCCGTTCGCACCGGTCTGGGTAGCGGCCTTCGCGGTCCTGGCGGGGCTGAGCGAGTTCGCCGGCGCGCTCGGGCCGACCGTCGGCGCAACGCGCCGCTACGACGGGCCGATGGGCAAGAGCGACCGGGCCTTCGTCCTGGGCGCGCTGGCGCTGTGGGTCGGTCTTGCCGGCGCATTGCCGGCGTGGGCCGCCTGGATCTTCCCCGCGCTGTGCGCGCTGATCGCGTGGACCATCGTGCGCCGCGTGCGCGCAGGCCTGCGCGAGGCCGCGCAGGGCAGCGCAGGCACGGACGCAGGGTAGCGCGACACGCGACTCCGCACGCCGGCACCCGGGCCGCGGCCCCGCGCAGACGGCGGCGGCGTATACCGGGACGGTGCCGCCACTCCGCGGCATCGCGCTCGCACCGCTCCCAGATGTCACGACCACGCTTACGGACTCCGCAATGACCGACACCCGCCAGGCCGCGCTCGAATCCACCTTCGCCAGCCACGACGGCGCACCCCTGTTCTACCGCTACTGGCCCGCCGCCGGCACCGCGGACGGACGGCGACCCACCGGTGCGCTGATCCTGGTGCACCGTGGCCACGAGCATTCCGGACGCATGGCGCATCTGGCCGGGGAGCTGGACCTGCCGGATTTCGCGGTGTTCGCCTACGACATGCGCGGCCACGGCCAATCGCCGGGCGAGCGCGGCGACAGCCCCAGCTTCGCGCATTCGGTCGCCGACCTGCAGGCCTTCGTCGATCACGTGACGACGCAGCACGGCATCGCCGCGGGCGATGTGGTGGTGATCGCACAGAGCGTGGGCGCGGTGATCGCCTCCACCTGGGCGCATGACTACGCGCCGAAGATCCGCGGCCTGGTGCTGGCCTCGCCGGCGTTCAAGGTCAAGCTGTACGTGCCCTTCGCACGGCCCGCACTCGCGCTGATGCACAGGCTGCGCGGCAACTTCTTCGTCAACAGCTACGTCAAGGCGAAATTCCTCACCCACGACCCCGAACGCATCGCCAGCTACGGCACCGACCCGCTGATCACCCGGCCGATCTCGGTGCGCATCCTGCTGGGCCTGTACAACGCGGCCGAGCGCGTGGTGAGCGATGCCGCGGCGATCACCCTGCCGGTGCAGCTGCTGATCTCCGGCAGCGACTGGGTGGTCCATCACGCGCCGCAGCACCGCTTCTTCGAGCGCCTGTCGCATCCGCGCAAGGAGAAGCACGTCCTCGACGGGTTCTTCCACGACACGCTCGGCGAACGCGACCGCGCACAGGCCACCGACCGCATCCGCGGCTTCGTGCGCGGGCTGTTCGACGACCCGCCGCAGCGCATCGCCCTGCGCGACGCCGACACCCGCGGCCACACCTTCGACGAAGCGCAGGCGCTGGCACGGCCGCTGCCGTGGTACACGCCGCGCGGTGCGTACTGGGCGCTCACCCGCGCGTCGCTCAAGTTCGGCGGCCTGTTGTCGCGCGGCATCCGCCTGGGCCACGACACCGGCTTCGACTCCGGCAGCACGCTCGATTACGTGTATCGGAATCGGGCGCAGGGCGTGCCGCTGGTCGGCACCGCCATCGACCGCACCTATCTGGACTCCATCGGCTGGCGCGGCATCCGCGTGCGCAAGACGCACGTGGAAGCGCTGCTGGCCGAAGCCTTCGCCCGCGTGCGGGCGCAGGGCCTGCCGCTGCGGGTGATGGACATCGCCGCCGGGCATGGGCGCTATGTGCTGGACGCGATCGCGGGCAGCGACGCGCAGCCCGAATCGATCCTGCTGCGCGACTACAGCGAGATCAACGTGCGCGACGGTGCGGCGCTGATCGCCGAACGCAAGCTGCAGGACGTCGCACGGTTCGTGCGCGCCGATGCCTTCGACCGCGACGACCTGGCGGCGGTCTCTCCCGCGCCGACGGTGACCGTGGTGTCGGGGCTGTACGAGCTGTTCGGCGACAACGCGATGGTGGCGCGCTCGCTGGAAGGCATCGCGGCCGCGATGCCGCGCGGCGGCTGTCTGGTCTACACCGGCCAACCCTGGCACCCGCAGCTGGAACTCATCGCCCGCGCGCTCACCAGCCATCGCCAGGGCCAGGCGTGGGTGATGCGTCGACGTACCCAGGCGGAAATGGACCAGTTGGTGGAGGCCGCCGGCTTCCGCAAGCTGCGTCAGCGCATCGACCCCTGGGGCATCTTCACCGTGTCGCTGGCGGTGCGCGAGGGATGAGGCGGCGGCAAGGGCCCTGTCCGCCTTCCGCTGTGCGCGCACCGGCGACCCGCGCTGGCGTGCGCGCAGCGCAGGGCTGTGCCGACGCATGAGATCGGATGCCGCTGCCCTCGCGCGCACCACACAGCGCCCCTGGAAACAGGCCGCGCTGTGGCTGGCGTTCCTCGCACCGTTCTTCTACCTGAGCTACGGCGTCGCCAATCATCTCGCAGCGCAGCGCGCCGACGTGCCGTCGGTGGTGTTCGACTGGGAACATGGCCTGCCGTTTCTGGCCTGGACCATCTTTCCGTACTGGTCGATCAACGTCTTCTACGGCCTGTCGCCGTTCCTGTGCCGCAGCCGCAGCGAAGTGCATGCGCATGGCCTGCGCCTGCTGAGCGCGCAGGTCGTCGCGGTAACCTGTTTCCTGCTGTTCCCGCTGGCCTTCCGCTTCGGCCAGCCCGAAGCCGAGGGTGCGGCCGGCTGGCTGTTCGCGGCGCTGCGCGGGTTCGACAAGCCGTTCAACCAGGCGCCGTCGCTGCACATCGCGCTGGTGGCGATCCTCTGGGATCTCTACCGCCGCGTGCTCGCGCGGCGGTGGCACTGGCTGCTGCACCTGTGGGCGCTGGCGATCGTGGTCTCGGTGCTGACCACGTATCAGCACCACTTCATCGACATCCCGACCGGCGCGCTGCTCGGCTGGCTGTGCGTGTGGCTGTGGCCGCTGGAGGGCGGCGGTCCGCTGCGTGCCGCACGGGCGGGCCTGCACGCGGGCGCACACGCTGCGCAGCGCGGCGTCCGCCTGCGGCTGGGTGCTCGCTATGCGCTGGGCGGCATGGCGTGCTTCGCGCTGGCGGGCGTGGGTGCGTGGTGCTGGGCCAACGCCACGGGCGACGCCATGCGCTGGCTCGGCGCCTCCGCGCTCTGGCTGTGCTGGCCGGGCGTGGCGCTGGGCCTGGTGGCCGCGAACTACCTGCGCGTCGGGCCGTCGGGGTTCCAGAAATCGACGGCGGGTGCGATGTCGCCCGCCGCGCGCTGGCTGCTGGCGCCCTACCTGCTGGCCGCACGCCTGAATGCCTGGGCCTGGACGCGCGGGCAGGCGCCCGCGGTGCGGGTGAACGGGCGGGTGTGGCTGGGACGGCAGCCCGATGCCGCCGAGGCGCGGAGGCAAGGCCTCGCCGCACTGGTCGATGTGAGCGCGGAGCTGCCCTCGCCGCAGACGCCTCCGCTGGCGGTGTATTGCGTGCCGATGCTCGACCTGGTGCCGCCCACGCCCGCACAGCTGCGCGCGGCCGCGGATGCGATCGACACCGCACTCGCCGCGCATCCGGGCGACGCGCCGGTGCTGGTCTGCTGCGCGCTGGGCTATTCGCGCAGCGCCGCGAGCGTGGCGGCCTGGCTGCTGCGCAGTGGCCACCATGCCGACATCGACGATGCCATCGCCGCACTGCGCACGCATCGGCCGCAGCTGGTGCTGCATGCCGGCCATCGCGCCGCCCTGACCGCGCTGCTGGCCGAACCGCTGGCGCACACGGCCTGAGCGCGATGCCGACTCACCGCACGCCAGACGTCGCACCGCCATCCACATCGCCCGGGACGGCACCGCGCGATGAGGGGCAGCCCGACGCCGCGCGGCTCGGTGCTGTCCCGCTTGGTGCTGTCCCGCTTGGTGCCGCCCCGCTCGACCCCGCCTCCCGCGCCCGATGCGCGGCCACCGCGCGTTGGTTGCACGCAGCGAAGGCGCTGGAATGGCTGGCACTGCTGGCCGCGGCGGCCGCACTCTGGCGGCTCCTGGATCCACCCGCGGACGGCTGGACGCAGTGGACGGCCTGGTCGACGCTGGTGCTGGCCCTGCCCGAGCGCGTGCTGGCGCTGCGCCTGCGCTTCGACCGCGGCCTGTTCGCCGAACTCGCCGACGGCCGCATCGCCTCGCTGCAGGCGCTGGACGATGCGCTGTCGCCGTGGCGCGTCGCGCCCTCCGACACACCGCGTCCGCTCGATGCGCGCATCGCCGGCACCCTGCGCCTGTGGAGGCACCACGCCGCGGTCGTCGGCCTGCAGGCCTTGCTATGCTTGCCCGCACTGCTGCCGGGCGTGTGAGTGCACCCGGGGCGGCATCCACGGCCCGCACATCGCGGGCTGCGACCCGGGGAGAGGCACCGTGCTGGAACGACTGGTCGCTGCGGTCATCATCGGCTTCGTGCGCCTGCTGACCGGGGCGCGCGCGTACTGGCGCTGCCGCACCAGCGCCTCGCTGCGCATCTACTACGCCAATCACGCCAGCCACGGCGATTTCGTGCTGCTGTGGGCCTCGCTGCCGCCGTGGCTGCGGCGCCAGGCGCGTCCGGTGGCCGGCGCCGACTACTGGAACAGGAGCGCGCTGCGCCGGTATGTCGGCGGCAAGGTGTTCCGTGCGGTGCTGATCGAACGCGAACGCCGCGACGACGGCCCCGACCCGGTCGAACAGATGGCCGACGCCCTCGCCGACGGCGATTCGCTGATCCTGTTCCCCGAAGGCACGCGCAACACCACCGATGCGGTGCTGCTGCCGTTCAAGAGCGGCCTGTTCCACCTGCATCGCAGACAGCCGCGTGCCGAGCTGGTGCCGGTGTGGATCCACAACCTGGCCCGGGTGATGCCGAAGGGCCAGCTGATCCCCATCCCGCTGCTGTGCACTGTGCACTTCGGGCCGCCGCTGGAGCACGTGGACGGTGAAGACAAGGCCGTCTTCCTCGCCCGCGCGCGCGACGCCCTGCTGGCGCTGCGTCCGGCGGACGAGGACGCGGCCAATGCGGACACCGCACAGACCGCGCCGCCCGGCACGGCCCCCTCTGCATCCGCCACCGCACAGGCCGAACACCGATGAGCGCGACCTTCGCGAACCTCTCGCCCACCTCCGGCGCCGGCGCCGTGTTCCTGGGCACCGGCATCGTGCTGGTGCTCGCCACGCTGGTGGGCTGGGGGCTGAAGCTGCGCTACGCCTTCGACGGCCCGCACGCGGTCATCGACAACCTCAACAGCCGCATCCGCGCCTGGTGGTGGATGGTGGCGGTGCTGGCGGCGGCGTTCTGGCTCGGCAAGGCCGGCGTGGTGGTGCTGTTCGCGCTGCTGTCGTTCTTCGCCCTGCGCGAATTCATCACGCTCTGCTACACCCGCCGCGGCGACCATCTGGTGCTGACGATGAGCTTCTTCGTCGCCCTGCCGGTGCAGTACTGGCTGATCTGGATCGACTGGTACGGGCTGTATTCGATCTTCATTCCGGTCTACGCGTTCTTGCTGCTGCCGATCTTCGCCGCCTTCGGCGCCGACACCACGCGCTTCCTCGAACGTGCGGCCAAGGTGCAGTGGGGGCTGATGATCTGCGTGTTCTGCCTCTCGCACGTGCCGGCACTGATGACGCTCGAAATCCCCGGCTTCGAGGGCCGCCACCTGCAGCTGATCGCCTTCCTGGTGATCGTGGTGCAGGGCAGCGACGTGCTGCAGTACATCTGGGGCAAGCTGCTGGGCAGGCGCAAGGTGGCACCGTCGCTGTCGCCGTCGAAGACCTGGGAAGGCCTGATCGGCGGCGTCGCCAGCGCCACGGCGCTGGGCGCACTCATTCACGGCCTCACGCCGTTCACACCGGGCGAAGCCGCCGCCATCGCCTTCGTCATCTGCCTGATGGGCTTCTTCGGCGGCCTGGTGATGTCCGCGATCAAGCGCGACCGCGGCGTGAAGGACTGGGGCCACATGATCGAAGGCCACGGTGGCGTGCTCGACCGCCTGGACTCGGTGGTCTTCGCCGCGCCGATCTTCTTCCATGTCGTGCGGTATTGGTGGGTGTGAGGCCGCCTGGCCGGCGCTGAGCGCCGCAACCCCCACGTCTCTGTCCCCGGGAGCCCTCCATGCAACGCAGCACCAGGATCATCCTCATCGTCTTCGCCGTCCTTGCCGTGCTGGTGATCATCGGCGCGGCACTCGCGGTGCGGTACGTCGCGCGCAACGCCGATGGCTGGATGGAGCAGGGCAAGGGCCAGGTGGCGGCCGGGCAGGCCGCCGGGGCGGAGCTGGACAGCGCCGGCTGCGTGGCGCAGGTCATGGCCGATTACAAGCGCGACACCGGGCCGATTTCGGCGCTGTCGGCGCGGCTGTGGCTGGACGGCTGCCTGCAGACGGCGGAGCTGGAGACCGGCATCTGCCCGGAGATGACCGGGGACACCACTCTGAAGCGGGTGGGCGAGGTGATCGCCTGGCGCCAGACGTTCTGTAACCGGCACGGGTTGCCGACCGACCAGGGCTGCCCGCAGATCGCCCTGGGCATCGAGGAATTCTGTTACGGGCCCTACGACGCACCCGCCGAGGAGGCAACGTGGGAGGAGGCGTCGCCGGAAGACCCCTTGATCGGGGACAGCGCGCCCTGAGTGCGGCCACACGCGGCGCGACGCGCGATAGGCTGCGACGCCACGCAGGCCTTACCCTGATGCCATGCCCGAACTCCCCGAAGTCGAAACCACCCGCCGCGGCCTGGCGCCGCATCTGGAAGGCCGCCGGATCGCGGCGGTGACCCTGCGCCGGCCGGACCTGCGCTGGCCGATCCCGCGCGAGATTTCCGATCAGCTGCCGGGCAGCACGATCCGCGCGGTGCGGCGGCGGGCGAAGTATGTGCTGATGGACACCGAGCTGGGCACGGCGGTCTGGCATCTGGGCATGTCGGGCAGCATGCGCGTGCTGCCGGCGGACACGCCGGTCCGCGCGCACGATCACGTGGACCTGCTGCTGGGCCCGGCCCCCCGGGCACGGGGCGGCACGACAACGAAGGCGACCGCCAACGCAGCGGCGCAGGTAGTGCGCTTCAACGACCCGCGCCGCTTCGGCTGCCTGTTGTGGCAGCCGCCGGGCACCACCCACGCGCTGCTGCGCGGGCTGGGGCCGGAGCCGCTGGAGGCGGGCTTCACCGGTGACTATCTGTTCGAACGCAGCCGCGGGCGCAGCGTGGCGGTGAAGGCGTTCCTGATGGACCAGAAGGTCGTCGTGGGCGTGGGCAACATCTACGCCGCGGAGGCGCTGTTCGCGGCCGGGGTGTCGCCGCTGCGCGAGGCCGGCAAGGTCTCGCGCGAGCGCTACGTGCGCATCGCGGAGGAGATCCGCCGCATCCTGGCCTACGCCATCGACCGCGGCGGCACCACGCTGCGCGACTTCCTCAGCCCGGACGGGGCGCCCGGCTATTTCGAGCAGGAGCTGTCGGCCTACGGCCGCGGCGGCGAGCCCTGCCCCACCTGCGGCCGGCCGTTGAAGCAGGCGATGCTGGCGCAGCGCGCGACCGTCTGGTGCGGGCACTGCCAGCGCTGAGCCGCGGTCTGCGCAGGCCGGCGACGGCCATCGCGCCGGGCACCGGACGCGCACCCGGCAGGTGAGGACGGCCAATGAGCGGGCACGCGATCTGCAGGATGCCCACCGGTGACCGGCGGTAGCCGGGCTGGGGTATAGTCCCTCTTTAGTTCCCGGCGCGACCCGCCCATCGCCATGACCGAACCCGTCGACGAGACCGGCGCCGAAGACGGCCCGGAAACCGGACCCGAGATCACCCAGTGGCTCGACGCCGCGCGCGGCGGTGACCGCAGTGCGCTGGACCGGGTGCTGGGCACGCTCTACAACGAACTGCATTCGATGGCGCGCCGGCAGCTGGCCGGGCAGTACGGGCAGACGCTGGACGCCACGGCGCTGGTCCACGAGGCCTACCTGAAGCTCATCGGCCGGCGCGAGGTGCAGTTCGACGACCGCGCGCACTTCTTCGCCTATGCGGCCTCGGCGATGCGCAGCGTGGTGGTGGACTACGCCCGCCAGCGTATGGCGCAGAAGCGCGGCGGCGACCTGCACCGGGTCACCGAGCTGCCGGAAGACGTCGAGGGCGGGCTGCGCCTGGACGAGGACATGCTGGCGCTGGACAACGCGCTGACCAAACTGGCCGATGTCGACGCCAAGCTGGCCCAGGTGGTGGAACTGCGCTATTTCGGCGGCCTGTCCGAACAGGAAATCGCCGACCTGCTCAAGCGCTCGGAGCGCAGCATCCGCCGCGACTGGCAGAAGGCGCGGATGTTCCTGCTGGCGTCGCTGGGCGAACCCGACCGCGATTGACGGCGACCGCGACAACCCCCGGCGCACGCGGCTCGCCCCCGCGGCGCGTGCATGCGAGGATGGGCGCGTGCACCCTTTCCCACTGACCCGCTGACCGGACCCGCACCGGACCGATGGACGCCGAACGCTGGCAGCGCCTGTCGCCGCTGCTCGATGCGCTGATCGATCTCGAACCCGAGGCGCGCGCCGCGCGTCTGGCGGAGCTGCGCGCGGAAGACCCGGCGCTGACCGACGAGCTCGAGCAACTGCTGGCGCTGGAAGAGGACAACACCGACTTCCTCAGCGAGCCGCTGATCGCGCCGCCGCCCAGCGCCAAGGCCGACTCGCTGATCGGCCCCTACCGCCTGGAGCGGATGCTGGGCGAGGGCGGCATGGGCCAGGTGTGGCTGGCGCGCCGCGCCGACGGCCTGTACCAGCGCCGGGTGGCGCTGAAGCTGCTGCGACCGGGCCTGGCCGACCCCAACCTGCGCCAGCGCTTCACCCGCGAGCGGCAGATCCTGGCGCGCCTGGGCCACCCGCACATCGCGCGGCTGCTGGACGCGGGCATCGGCGGCGACGGGCAGGGCGTGCAGAACCAGCCGTATCTGGCGCTGGAATACGTCGAGGGCGAGCCGATCACCGACTGGTGCCGCAGCCGCGATCTCACGGTGGAAGAGCGCCTGCGTCTGTTCCTGCAGGTGTGCGAGGCGGTGAGCCACGCGCACGCCAATCTCATCGTCCACCGCGACCTCAAACCCTCGAACATCCTGGTGACCGCGCTGGACGAGGTGCGGCTGCTGGACTTCGGCATCGCCAAGCTGCTGGACAGCCCCGAGCCGGGCCGCGACCACACCCGCACCGAGGTGCGCGCCTTCACCCTGCACTACGCCGCGCCCGAGCAGATCCGCGGCGAGCCGGTCACCACCATGACCGACGTGTATTCGCTGGGCGTGGTGCTGTACGAGCTGCTGGCCGAGACCAAGCCGTACAAGCTGGCCCGGCAGAGCGACGCGGCCTGGGAGGAGGCGATCCTGCTGACCGACCCGCTGCGGCCCTCGCAGGGCCTGCTGCGCGAGGCCGACAGCGACCCCTCGCGCACGCCCGCGCTGCGCCGGCGCGCGAAGCTGATCTCCGGCGATCTGGACAACATCGTGCTCAAGGCGCTGTCCAAGCGCGCGGAGCACCGTTACGCCTCGGTCGAGGCGCTGGCGCAGGACCTGCTGCGCCACCTCGAAGGCAAGCCCGTGCTGGCGCGGCCGCAGAGCCTGGCCTACCGTACCCACAAGTTCCTGCAGCGCAACCGATGGGCGCTGGCCACCGCCGGCCTGTTCGTGGGCGTGCTGACCGCGGCCCTGGTGCTGGTGACCTGGCAGGGCGAGCAGGCGCGACGCGAGGCCGCGCGCGCGCAGGCGCTGCAGGACTTCATCGCCGGCCTGTTCGAGCAGGCCGGGGGACGCGCCGGACCCGGCCCGCTGGACGTGCGCCAGCTGCTGTCGGATGGCGAAGCGCGCGCCGAAAGCGAACTGGCCAACCAGCCGCTGTCGCAGGCCGAGCTGTTCGGGGTCATCGCACGGCTGCGGCTGGGGCTGGGCGACTACCCGCAGGCGCTGCGCCTGCTGCAGCGCCAGCAGGCACTGCTGAAGACCCTGCCGGATGCGCCCGAGAGCCTGCGCCTGTCGGCGGCCACCGACAGCGGCCGCACCCTGCGCCTGCTCGGCCGCGCGGGCGAGTGCGTGGCCCGCATGCGCCCGCAGGAAACCCTGGCTCGCGGCCTGCAGCGCAACCTGCCCGGGCAGGCGGCCGACTTCCACTCCGAACTGGGGCGCTGCCAGCACGCGGTGGGCGAACTGGACACCGCGCGCCTGCTGTTCCAGCGCTCGATCGCGATCCGCCGCAACACGCTGGAGGACATGGCCGGCACGGTGGAGAACCTGGGCGATCTGGCGGCGCTGGAGCGCGACGCGGGCAATGTGCAGGCCGCGCTGCGCGGCTATCGCAACGCCCTGGCGCAGCTGGAGGCGAGCGAGGGCAACCGCCACCGGCTGGCGATCGGGCTGCGCCGCAACCTGTGTGCGATGGAGCGCGCGGGCGGCGAGCTGGGCATCGCAGAACGCGACTGTCACGACGCGCTCACCCTCGCCCTCGACCTGCAGGGCGCGCGCCACCCCGACACCATCGACGTGACCCGGGAACTGGCGGCGATCCATGTCGACATGGGGCGCTACCGCGAGGCCGAGAAGGCCTTCATCGACAGCCGGCGCTGGCTGCAGGCGCGGCTGGGCAGCCAGCATGCCGACGTGGCCCGCGACGACAACAGCCTGGGCATCATCGCCTGGGAACGCGGACAGACCCAGACCGCGCTGCGCCACCTCGACCGCGCGCTGGCGGTGCTGGAGAAACAGCCGCAGAACCCGCTGCTGGCCGGCGTGCTGTTCAACAAGGCGATGGTGCTGCACGAGAGCGGGCGGTCGGCCGAGGCGCTGCCGCTGCTCAAGCGGGTGCGTGCGCTGCGCATCGCCCACGGCGGCGAGCGGCACAAGAGCCTGGCGATGCATGCGCGGCTGCACGGCGAGGTGCTGGACGCCCTCGGCCGGCGCGAAGCGGCCGGCGCGGAGCTGGAGCAGGCGCTGCAGCGCGCCCGCGACGGCTATGGCCTGACCCACCCCAACACCCGCCGCGCCGAACTCGCGCTGGTCCGGCATCTGCTGGCGCATATCGACGACACCCGCCCGGCCGGCGAGGATGAGCGCGCCGACCGCAATGCGCACGTGGACAACGCCCTGGCGCGGCTGGATGCGCTGTCCACCCTGCCACCCACCGACCCGGAGCTGCGCAAGATCGCGTGGATCGCCGCGGCGCGTGCCGCGGCCTGGCGTTGCCTCCACCCGCAGCACTCCGGCACGTCGCCGACCGAGGCCGACCTGGAGGACGCGGTGTCCGCGGCGACCGAAGCGGGGTTCGGCGCGGGCGCCGCCGCGGACGACCTGTCCGGATCGGGCACGCTGCAGGGCACCCCGCCGCGCGAGCCCACGCCGCGCGAGCAGCTGGCGGAACTCGCGATGCAGATCGAGGCCGCCTTCCCCGAGGGGGGCTCGGTGGTGCGCGATTTCGAAGGCATCCGCAAGGCGTGCCGCTGAGCCTGCGGGACGCCCTGCGCATCGCGTCCCGCACGCACTGCGTCGACACCTGAACACCCGCGCGCGCTGCCGATTGCGTGCCGCGCTCACCCGGCGCAGCATGCGGGGGCCGACGCGCCGTCGGCGTCACCCGCAGCCGCGTATGCCCGCCTTCCGCCCTGTCGCCGTTGCGACGTTCGCCGTGGTCTCGGTCGCGGCGCTGGCCGCCTGCGCACACCAAGCCACGGCGCAGCCCGATCACGACCGCTCGGCCCGCATGTCCGGCGTGATCCTGCACCCGGCGCAGGCCGTGCCGGCGATGCGCATCTGCGCACTGTCCGACAAGAGCGTCGCCACGCCCGCACCCGATGTGTGCATCCGCACGCGCGCGGGCGCCGACGACTACAGCCTCGTCGGCCTGCAGCCCGGCACCTACCAGGTGGTGGCGGCACTCGACCATGCCGGCACACGCGTGGGCGGCCATGTGCGACCGGTGCAATGCATCCGCGCACCGTGTCCGGACATGCTGGCCGAGGTCACGCTGGCTGCGGGCGAACACCGCGAGAACATCGACATCAACGGGTTCTACCCGGAACGCGCGGATTTCCCGGCGATGCCGTAAGCCCGCCGGACGACGGCGCGGGCGGCCGCACCGTCTCGCTGCCTACTGCCAGCCGCATGACCGCGATGGACGCGCCTGTCCCATCCTGCCTGTCGCGTCCTGCGCGGATGCGCCGCGGTGGAGGCATCGCGCGGCCATGCAGGCTGGCGCCGGCGGTCCGCCTCGCCGACAATCCGCTGCAGTCGCTCGCCTCGCCCTTCCATCGTTGTCCACACCGCCGCCATCGGCGGGGAGTCACGTCGTCATGCGCAGGATGCCCCTCGAGGATCTGCAGGTTCCGATCCGCTACCGCCTGTCCGCACTGTGGGCGGCGACGATGCTCTGCTATCTCTACGGCGACTACTTCACGCTCTACAAGCCCGGCATGCTGCAGGCCCTGCTGGACGGCCAGCTGGAGGGCATGGGGCCGGTGTCGCAGGGCGTGCTGGTGGCCATGGCCGGGATCATGACCGTGCCCGCGCTGATGGTGGCGCTGTCGCTGCTGCTGCCCGCCACGTGGGCACGCAGGGCCAACATCGTGTTCGGCCTGGCCTACAGCCTGCTCATGGCCGTGTCGATGCTGGACATGTGGTGGTACTACAAGATGCTCGGCGTGGTCGAGATCGCACTCACCCTCGGCATCGCACGGCTGGCCTGGCGCTGGCCGCGCGCGACTCAGGCCACTGCGCCCTGAGCCACGGCGCCGCTTTCCTCGCCCCTCATCCGGGGGCGAGATGCGCCATCAGCGCCACATCGACATACACGCCGTCGCGCAGGGCATAGCCGCGCGCGGTGCCCTCGTGGACGAACCCGTGCCTGGCGTACAGCGCGATGGCCGCGGCGTTGTCGGTGTAGGTTTCCAGCTCGATCCGCCGCACTCCCAGCCATTGGTGGCTGAGGTCCTTCGCGGCCTCCAGCAGGGCGCTGCCCACCCCCTTGCGGCGCGCGCTTTCGCACACGCCCATGCCGATGTTGGCGACATGGCGCCGCCGCGGGTTGGCGAAGGTCTGCACGCCGATCTGGCCCACCAGCCGTTCGCCGTCGCAGGCCACCAGGCAGTAGAAATGCTCCTGCCGCTGCCCGAGCCGCTCCTCCCACAGCGCGAGCGACGGGTACGGCAGCTGCAGGGTATTGGCGTAGTTGCTGCGCTGCGCGTACAGGCGACGGATCGCCTCGATGTCCTGGGGTTCGCTGTGTCTGATGTGGATGGCCATGGGGAAGATCCGGAGAGGAAGGTGCGTGCGCGCGCCGCCGGGCTGACGGTACGGCGGCCTGCCGCAGCTTAGCCGTCGGCGATGCGGGCTGTCTGCGCATGTCGCCATCCGGCCGCCGCGCCCCGCAGCCAGACACTTCGGCTTCGACTTTGGTCGAAGCCCGGCGCGCCGACTGCGCCGGGCCGTACACTCGTCGCCACCGCCGTTTTCCGAGTGCGCATGATCCCCGGCTGGGTGCTGCTGCTGGTGTCGCTGGGTTACGTGGGCCTGCTGTTCGCGGTGGCCTACGTGGGCGATGCGCGCGCGCAGCGGCCGGTGTCGCCGCGCTGGCGGGCATCGGTGTACGCGCTGGCGCTGGCGGTGTACTGCTCGTCGTGGACGTTCTATGGCGCGGTCGGCACCGCGGCGCGGACCGGGCTGGGCTTTCTGCCGATCTATCTGGGGCCGCTGCTGTTGCTGCTGTTCGGCTGGCGCATGCTGGAGCGGCTGGCGCTGATCTCGGCCGAACACCGCATCGTGTCGATCGGCGACTTCCTGTCCTCGCGCTACGGCCGCGCCCCGGGGCTGGCCGCGCTGGTGGCGGTGGTCGCGCTGACCGCCGCCGTGCCCTACGTGGCGCTGCAGTTCAAGGCGGTGGCGATGAGCGTGGAGGTGCTGGCGCCCGGCGGCGGGCAGACGCCGTTCGCCGACCCGGCGCTGTACGTGGCGCTGCTGCTGGCGGTGTTCGCCATCCTGTTCGGCACCCGGCAGATCGACGCCACCGAACATCACCGCGGCATGGTGCTGGCGGTGGCGCTGGAGTCGCTGATCAAGCTGCTGGCCTTCCTCGCGGTGGCGGCGTTCGCGCTGCTGCACCTGCCCGGCAGCGGCGGCACCGCGGCGCGCAGTCTGCAGGCGGCGCAGGCGGTGGTGGGTCAGGGCATGCCGGCGGGGTTCGTGGCGCAGACCCTGCTCGCCTTCGCCGCCATCGTCTGCCTGCCGCGGCAGTTCCACGTGGCCGTCGTCGAATGCCAGGACCCCGCCGACATCCGCGCCGCGCGCTGGCTGTTCGGCGGCTACCTGGTGCTGTTCAGTCTGGGCGTGCTGCCGATCAGCCTGGCCGGCCAGGCGCTGCTGGCCGGCAGCGGCGCCTCGCCCGACACCTACGTGCTGGCACTGCCGCTGGCGCTCGGCCAGGAGACGCTGGCGCTGGTCGCCTGGATCGGCGGGTTCTCCGCTGCCACCGGCATGGTGATCGTGGCAAGCGTCGCGCTGGCCACCATGGTCAGCAACGACCTGGTGATGCCGCTGCTGCTGCGCGGCCGGGCGATGGCCGAACGCGGCATCGACCGCCAGGTGCTGTGGGTGCGGCGCGTGACCATCCTGGCGCTGGCGCTGCTGGCCTACGCCTATCACCGCATGGCGGCGGCCAGCGGCGAGAGCCTGGCCCAGCATGGCCTGCTGGCGTTCGCGGCGGTGGCGCAGTTCGCCCCGGCGCTGATCGGCGGCCTGTACTGGCGCGCCGCGAGCCGTGCCGGCGCCTTCGCCGGGCTGCTGGCCGGCGCCACGGTCTGGGCCTACACCCTGCTGCTGCCCACGCTCGCCGAGAGCGCGCTGGGCGAAAGCAGCGGCTTCGGCGCGGCCTGGCTGCGCGACGGGCCTGCGGGCATCGCCTGGCTGCGCCCGCGGCAGCTGTTCGGGCTGAGCGGTTGGGACGCGCTCACCCATGGCGTGTTCTGGTCGTTGCTGGCGAACGTGGGCGCCTATGTGCTGGTCTCGCTGCGCCGGCGGCCGATGCTGCAGGACCAGCTGCGCGCAGCCGGTTATCTCGACCCCTACGCGCAGCGCTCGCCGCTGGCCCCCGGCGGCTGGGCCGGCAGCGTGCGCAGCGGCGACCTGCTGGCGCTGGCCGAACGGATCGTCGGCGAGCGTCTGGCACGCCGCGCCTTCGCCGACTACGCCGACGCCTCGATGCGTCGCCCCTGGCAGCCGCAGCTGCCGGCCGACCGCGCGCTGGTGCAGTTCACCGAGCGCCTGCTGGCCTCGGCCATCGGCGCGGCCTCCGCGCGGCTGACGCTCACCAGCGCCCTGCGCGGCAGCGGCATGGAACTGGGCGAAGTGGTGGCGCTGCTCGACGAGGCCAGCCAGGAGCTGCGCTTCAACCGCCAGGTGCTCTCGACCACGCTGGAGAACATCAGCCAGGGCGTGAGCGTGGTGGACGCCGACCTGCGCCTGATCGCGTGGAACAGGCGCTATCAGGAGATGCTGGGGTATCCCGACGGCATGCTGTACGTGGGCCGGCCGATCGCCGACCTGATCCGCTGGAGCACCGAGCGCGCCGAGACGAACGAGCGGGGGCCGCAGGCCGCGTCGGTCGACGAATCCCTCGAAGCACGGGTGCAGCGCCGCCTGGCGCACCTGCGCGCGGGCCAGCCCTACGTGTTCCAGCGCGTGCGCGGCAACGGCCAGACCATCGAGATGCGCGGCCAGCCGCTGCCCGGCGGCGGCTATGTGACCAGCTTCAACGACATCAGCGATTTCAAGCGCGCCGAGCGCGCGCTGCGCGAGATCAACGAGACGCTGGAACAGCGCGTCGAGCTGCGCACCCGCGAAGCCGAGGCCGCGCAGCAGTCGCGCAGCCGCTTCCTGGCGGCGATCGGCCACGACGTGCTGCAGCCGCTCAACGCCGCGCGGCTGTTCGCCTCGGCCCTGCGCGAAAGCCGCGACCCCGACGAGCGCACACATCTGGCCGAGCGCGTGGACACCGCGCTGCGCGCCGCCGAGGACCTGCTGGACGGGCTGCTGGACGTGTCGCGGCTGGATGCCGGCGCACTGCAGCCGGAGCCGGCGGTGTTCGATGCGGGCGCACTGCTGCACGAACTGGCCGCGCAGTACGCACCGGCCGCCGCCGGCCGCGGTCTCGCACTGCGCGTGCGCGCAGGCGGGCATACGACAGGTACGGGCGCGGGCACGCACGTGCGCAGCGACCGCAGGCTGCTGCGCAGGGCGCTGCAGAATTTTCTCGCCAACGCGCTGCGCTACACCCGCAGCGGCGGCGTGCTGCTGGCCCTGCGCCCGCGCGGCGACGCGGTGGAGTTGGCGGTGTGCGACACCGGCCCGGGCATCCCCGCCCACCATCTGGCGCAGATCTTCGAGGAATTCCGGCGCTTCGATGCAGGCGCCGGCGGCACCGGCGGCGAACGCGGCCTGGGCCTCGGCCTGTCGATCTGCCAGCGCATCGCGCGCACGCTCGACCATCCGCTGCAGGTGCGCTCGCGCGTCGGCCACGGCAGCGTGTTCTCGATCCGGGTGCCGGCCGCCACCGCACCGGTCGTCGCCCCCGCCGCAGTGCGCGCCGTTGCGACCAGCGACGATCTGGCGGGCCTGCGCGTGCTCTGCGTCGACAACGACGCCGACATCCTCGACGGCATGCGCGTGCTGCTGACCCGCTGGGGGGTGCAGGTCCGCGTGGCGGCGACCGTGGACGAAGCGCTGGCACTGGTCGGCAGCGGCACGCCTGTGGATGCGGCCCCTGCCGCAGCACCTGCCGATGGCGATCCCGACAGCGACACTCCCGACGCATTGCTGGTGGATTTCCACCTGCACGACCGCCTCGACGGCCTGGCGACCGTGGCCGAACTGCGCCGCCGGGCCGGCCGCGCCATTCCCGCCGCGCTGCTGACCGGCGACGGCAGCGACGCGCTCAAGGCCGCCGCACGCCGCGAGGGCTGCGCCGTGCTGACCAAACCGGTCAAGCCGGCCGCGCTGCGGGCATGGCTGGCGGCACATGCCTGAACGCAGATGGCGGGGCAGGCTGGTCCGGATGCGTCCGGATCGCACGCCTGGCTCGACTGTATGAACGACGGAACGGCCGGCCCCGACGCAGCCCCTCCCCCAGGCGTAAAGCCGGCGCGAAGACGGTGCGTGATCAGCACGAGCCTGCCGCCGCCCTCCGAACGAGTCTCCGCCATGTCATGGTCGTCGCTGCTGGGCGCGCTGCTGTTCGGGGGCGTGTTCGCCGTGTTGAGTTGGTTCGATGTGGATCCGCCGGCTTCGCAGGCCGGCGCCGTATTCGCCGTGCTCATATTGTTCGGCACATATTGCGGCCTGGTGATCGCGGGTACGGCCCACAAACGGCGCACGCTGTCGATCACCGCCCAGACCGCGCTCGGCGTCGCCTGTGCGTTGGCGATCGCGGCCGTGCTCGGTGCCGATCTTCCCGGCTACGGCATCGCCGCCGGGATCGGGCTTGTGCTGGGCTACACCGCCGACCTGTGGGTGCACGTCCTCGACCATGTCTAGGTCGCGCGTGCCACTGTCTTCCCGCTCCGTGCTGCGCCTTCGCCGTCTGTGCTGCGCAGCGGCGATCGTGTTGGTCCTGCTGCCGTTCGTCGTGGTGCTGCTGATCGGCCTGTTCGAGTTCGACCCGTTGCATGGCGTGGTCGCCGTCGCGCAGGCGCTCGGCGCGGGCGGGGACGGTGTCTTCGCGCGCGCCGTCGCTTCGGTCGCACGGTGGCTGGCCGAGTGGTGGTTCGTGCTGATGCTGCTGTCCGCACTCGCCGGCACTCTGCTGATGGCCGGCGTCGCGCTCACCGAACGCCGTCTTGCGGTACCGCTGCGCATCGGCTGGAGCCTGCTGTTTCTCGGGCTGTTCATCGCGCTGTCGCCTTATCTGGCCGCAGCGGCGATGCTGGTGTTCGCGTGGCTGTTCCTGCGTCGGCCGCCGACTTGCGCGACACCCCCTGCCGATCAGGCTGCGGTGCCGGCCACAGGCACGGACCCGCAGGACGACTGAACGCCCGCAGCGCGCCGAGGCCGTGCGGGCCTGACCGGCTTGCGTGCAGCTTGCGTGCAGCGATCGGCCGGAGCAGGCTAGGGCGCTGTCGCCCCCGATGACACGATGCCGCCGATGCCCCGCCTCCGCACGTCCCTGCCCGCCGCGCGCGCGCTTTCGATCACGCTTTCTGCGGCGCTTTCTGTCGCGCTTTTCGTCGGCCTTGCGTCGGGCGCGACAGCCGGTTCGCTCAAATGGCAGTCGTCCAATCCCGATGCGCCGCGGCCGGGGCCGGCACCTCCGCCTGCTGCGTCGCAGCCGGCTGATGCAACGTCGGGAAGCAGCGCAATGCCGGCCGAAGCGCCCGTCGCAGTCGACCCCGGCATCACCCGCAGCGGCGATTACCTCGCACGCATGGATACCGACCGCGACGGCAAGGTTTCGCTGATCGAATATCAGGTCTGGCTGAGCTATGCCTTCGACCGCATGGACGCCAACCGCGACGGCGTGTTGACCCCCGAGGAGCAGCCCGGCGGACGCGGCGGCGTGCTCACGCTCGAAGCGCACCGCGCCCGCGTGGCCGAGACCTTCCGGCGGCAGGACAGCAACAGCGACGGCAGTCTGGACGCGCGCGAACTCGCCGCGCCGCCGCAGGCGCCGGGGCGCTGAGGGCGGACGGGCCCGGCGTCGCGCGGGTCAGGTGGAGCGGGTCAGGGCGTCGCCGACAAGCCCAGTGCCGCCACGGTCTCCGCGGGATGGGTCATGTGCAGATGGTGGCCGCCCGGCAGCACGGTGAGCTGCAGCTGCGATACGCAGGCGATGCGCGCATCGCGCAGCTCGGGGGAGAAATAGATCGGGGGCGGGTCGGCCACCACCAGATGCACCGGGCAGCGGATCGCGCGCAGGCAGCTGCGCACCTGCTCCTCGGTCATGCGCACCGCGGTGGGCAGGGTCAGGCGCGCGTCGCTGCTCCAGAGGTAGCCGCCTTCCACGTCGCGCACGCCGCGCGTGACCAGCAGGCGCGCCGTGGTTTCGTCCACCGCGGCCACAGGTGTGTGCATGCGTGCCTGCACCGCGAGATTCAGGTCGGTAAACACCCGCTTGCGGGCCACGTCCAGCGCGCGCCGGCGCTTCACCGCATCCTCCAGACGCTCGGCGGTGGAGGGCGCATCGGCCGACAGCGGGCCCAGCGCCTCGATCAGGTGCGCCGAGATCACCCGGGCCGGCGCCGCGGCGCAGACCAGGCTGGACACCGCACCGCCCATCGAATGCCCGAGCAGCGAGAAACGCTCCCAGCCCAGCGCGTCGGCCGCGGCGAGGATGTCCAGGATCGTGCTGAACAGGCTGTATTCCGCGTCGTCCGGGTAGTGGAAGCTGCGGCCATGGCCGGGCATGTCCAGCGCCACCAGCCGGTAGTGCGACAGCAGCGGCGCCATCGGCAGGAAGCTGGCCGCGTTGTCCAGCCAGCCGTGCAGGGCCAGCAGCGGCGGACGGCCGTCGTCGCGGTCGTCAGCCCCGTTGTCCAGGGCGGCGAAGCGCCCGCGTGCGGTGGGCAGGTCACGCTCGCGCATCGCCGCGGATGCGGCGCCCTCCAGGCCGCTCATGCCGACACCTCCGCGCCCTGCAGATGCCGGCGCGCCAGCGCGGCCAGTGCGTCGGCATGCGTGCCGGAGGCGTTGAGGCAGGGGATGTAGCGCAGCGCCTCGCCGCCCGCCTCACGGAACAGGTGCGCGTTCTCCACCGAGATTTCCTCCAGGGTTTCCAGGCAGTCCACCGCGAATCCCGGGCAGACCACGTCCACAGTCTTCACGCCCTCGCGCGCCAGCGCCTGCAGGGTGTCGTCGGTGTAGGGCTGCAGCCAGGGCTCGCGCCCGAACCGCGATTGATACGTCATCAGCGCGCGTTCGCGCGGCAGGCCGAGCGCCTGCACGATCGCCGCGAACCCGGCCTCGCAGTGCAGGGGATACGGGTCGCCCGCCTTCGCCAGGCGCTGCGGGATGCCGTGGAACGAGCACAGCAGCCGGTCGGCCTGCCCGTGCGTCGCCCAGTGCGCGCGGATGCTGTCGGCCACCGCCGCCACCCACGCCGGGTCCACGTGGTATTCGCGCACCGTGTCCACCCGCAGCGCCGGCCCGGCATCGCGCGCGATGCGCTGCGCCACATCCTCCACCGACGCGGTGGTGGTGGTCGAATACTGCGGATACAGCGGCAGCACCAGCAGCCGGCGCACGCCGTCGCGGCGCAGCGCCTGCACCGTGGCCGCCATCGACGGCTGCCCGTAGCGCATCGCCCAGTCCACCCGCAGCTCCGGCATCCGCGCCTGCACCGCAGCGGCGAGATCGCGCGTGTGCACTGCCAGCGGCGACCCGCCCTCCATCCAGATCTGCGCGTACTTCGCCGCCACCTTGGGCCCGCGCAGCGGCAGGATGATGAAATGCAGCAGCGGACACCAGATCCACCGCGTCAACGCCACCACCCGGTGGTCGTGCAGGAATTCGGCCAGATACCGCCGCACCGCCGGCGCCGTGGGCGCATCGGGCGTGCCGAGGTTGACGAGCAGGACGGCGGTGGTGGGGGTGCCTTGGGCGTCGGGAGAGGGCGTCGTGGTCATCCGGCAAGGATGACAGGCTGGAGGCGTGGCGTCAGCGGGTGGGGTGGAACGGTTCGTGGGATGGCGTGGCATGAGAGCGGTCGCTTCGCGATGGACGGGGCGAGGCGCACCAGGAACGGTCATGGGCCGTGCGCATCGGGGCTGCTTACAGTGGTGTCCTCGTCGTTGTACGCAACAACGGCCGACTCGTCAGGCACCGAGTGAATGCAGATCGGGACAAGCGCTTGTGGTCGATGATGCACCCCTGCGCATCGGCGAACGCCAACTGGAACACATCCTTTGCAAGATCAATCGCGACGGTTGTAGCATGCACAGTGGCGGGCTACAGAAATGGTAGCCCATTTCATCATTCAAGCGGACAGATCAATCGCTTCGCGATCGATTCCGCCGCTTAATTCAAACGCTAATGCGCCCATGCCATTTCCGCAACTCGATAAATGCGAACTCTGCGGCTCCGCCTCTCCGCTGGCGAGAAGCCACATTTTACCGGCATTCGCGTATCGCAGCATCATGTCTCTGCCGGGAAGCTTCTATGATGCACTCCGACCAAGATTAAAAAAGCAAGGCGGAACATGGGCTCATCTACTGTGCCACGCCTGTGAGGTGAAACTTTCTTTCCACGAAAGAGAGTTTCAGAGAATGCTTTTTCCAAAAGATAAACCACCTTCTCTACCGATCACCTATAACTCAAGCCTTTACATATGCTGCTGTTCAATTTCTTGGCGAGTTCTGACGTACCTCAAACTCTCAGAACCTGATAACTATGCTGAGAAATCCAGAATCTCGCTGATGCTCTCAAGTCAGATTCCTGAAGAGCAGCACTCCATGACAGAAAGTGTCCGCATAAAATGGTCAGAAACAATACTTACTGGAGAGCCTAAAGATGAGGACCATCATTTGATTTTTCTCAACGGTAAGAATGTTCCGTTTGAAAGATCTGACATTATCGGATTTAGCCTTTTTCAAGATGGGAAAAACCTTGCTCTCGCGAGCATACTTGGCCCAATTATTGTTCTCGGTTTCGTCAAACAAGGTTCTGGATGGAGCAATACCACAATCAGCCCCCGTGGCTCAACTTTCGCCATCGGCGCGCAATCCCTTCCTGTCGGCTTCTTTCGCTGGCTCCATGATCTCTATTTCAACATCGAGCGAGTGGCGCGCTAAAGGAAACAAGGACACCCAAAATTACATAGCGTGATCTCTTGCGCTGCTCCCCAGCATTCCAGCGCCCATGATTCTCCAGCCTGCAGCCCTTCCGGCAGGCCATCGCCCACGCCGGATCCCCCCGCGGGCGTCGCGTTTCACCGCTTTGCGGATATCACCCCAATCGCTCCGCCAGTTGCAGGCCTTTCAGCCACCGCTGCCCGATGCGCGTCGCCAACTGGTGGTAATAAGGACACCCACCAACTGAAACAAGCACACCCGCCAGTTCTCGGACACGTACGCCTGCCATCACGCTTCACCGGAATGGAGACTCCATGTGCTGTAGCCACAACACGGCAGACTGCGCTCCGCTTACTCCAGCCTGCGGGCGAGAGCGTTCGAGCCGTTGCGTCGCGCTCGCACGAAGGGGCAGGGTGGCGCGGTGGCGCCCGGCGGAGCGGCTGCGATACGCTCGCTGGCCGCGTCATGTCCGGCGCGGCGTCGGCAGGCACGCTGCGTCTGCGTTGCCGACGGCACAGGCCAGCAGCAGGGACATCACACGCACATGGAACATCCACTTCGCTGCGAATGCGGCACCGTCGAGGGCCATGTGCGTCATGCCGCCAGTGCCTGCCGCGTGGTGTGTTATTGCCGCGACTGCCAGGCGTACGCACATGCCACCGGAAACCCCGCACGCATCCTGGACCCTCTGGGCGGGAGCGAGGTGGTCGCCACGCTGCAGCAGCACGTCGCGTTCGCGAAGGGCGTGGACGCGCTTGCATGCATGTCGCTGAGCGAACGCGGGCTGCTGCGCTGGTACGCGCGCTGCTGCGACACCCCCATCGGCAACATGATGCGCGACCGCCGCGTCGCGTTCGTGGGCCTGTTGCATACCTGCCTGGCGCCTGCGCCCGGCGCCATCGATGCGGCGTTCGGCACGGCACGCATGCACGTGAAGACGGACTGTGCGAAGGGCAAGGTGGAGCGGTCGCTCTCGCCGTCCATCATTCTCTCCGGTGCGCGGTTCTTCGGCGCCGTGCTGAAGACGCGTGTGGACGGTGCGTACAGGCGGTCACCCTTCTTCTCGCCGGATGGGCAGCCCATCGCCCCGCCACGCGTGCTCGACGCCGCGGAGCGCGAGAACGCCATGCGCGCGGTCAACGACGCCTGAGGCACCGTCGGGCCCGGGGTGTCGCGCTGGAGAGGACTGGCTTCTGCGTAATGCCGCGCACCGCGCACGAAGGCCCATGAACACCGATGATTCACCGCGTCCGGTCTCGATCGCTGAGATGGACGCATGGCATTCTTTCCGCGTTCCCCGAAGATGATCGGACCCTGCCAGGACGGCGCGGTCCGGGGAACCGTGGCCGACGCCTCCGGACCGGGGCGTGCGCTGTCTCGACGCTTCCGACACCCTTCCGTTCCCTCCGCAGGCCCGCCTGCATGTGCGCCTGCGCGCCCATGCGCGGCGGCGTGCGCGCGCCGGAAGGCCATGCCGACTTTCGACTCCAGGACTCCATCGAATGCTGCGAACCCACACTCCCGCTTCCGGCCGCTCCCTGCGCGTGCTGGCACTCTCGATCTGCCTCTCGCTGTCCGCATCCCCCGTGCACGATGCCGTCGCCGGCAATGCGGATCTCGACACCACCTATATCTTCGGCGGTGGCTTCATCCGTTCGTTTTCCGAGCTCCCCACCCGCAGCGCGGTCGGCGTGCTGCGTCCGGACGGCGCGCTGCTGATCGCCGGCACCGCGCAGGCTCAGGCCTATGCGCCCACCGACCTGGGTATCGCCCGCCACCTCGTGGATGGCGATGTCGACTACAGCTACGGCCCGTCCAGCGGACAGCTGGTCTACGACGCCTTCTACATGAAGAACGACGAGGTGAGCTTCGTCGCCGATGCGGATGTCGGCACCTATCTGGGTGGACGCACGCTGGATGGCGCGGTGCCGTCGATGACGCTGGCCCGCATCACCCACGGCGGCGCGCCCGACTACACCTTCGCTTCGAACGGACGCATTTCGGTGTCGATGGGCAGCGGTGCCGCCGCCAACGCCATCGCGGTCCAGCCCGACGGCAAGGTGCTGCTGCTGGGCTACAGCCTGAATGCCGGCGGCAAGAAGGATGCCGCCATCGTGCGCGTGTTGCCGAGCGGCGCGCTGGACCAGACCTTCGGCGTCGGCGGCAAGGTTTCGCTGCCGATGTCCACCGACCACGACGAAGTGCGCGGCGCCGTGGTGCGCGACGACGGCAGCATCGTGCTCGCCATCGACAGCCGCGTCGGCACCCAGAACCACACCGACGTGGTCGCGCTCAATTCCGGCGGCGACCTGGTTCCCGGTTTCGGCAGCAACGGCATCGTCCGGCTCGCACGCACCGGCTACGGGCTGTATGCGCGCGGCATCGCCATGGACACGCAGGGCCGGCTGGTGGTGGCCTCGCATGCGTTGCAGTACTCGCCCTATGTGCAGGGCATGAACATGACCAGGCTCAACGCCGACGGCACGCTGGATGCCGGCTACAACGGCAGCGGCCATCTGTTCACGACGCTCGCACCGGGCGGCAACTACAGCGTGCAGGCGCTGGAACTGCTGCCCACCGGTGAGGCCATCGTGGTCGGCGGCCTGCACATCCCCACGAGCGGCACGCGGACCATCTTCAGCGCGCGATTCACCGCGGCCGGCACGCTCGACACCGCCTACAACAACGGCGTCGGCTACAAGCTGGGCGATGTGGGCGGCGGCAGCCACTACGACGTGTCCGCGCAGTATCTGGCGGTGGCCGCCGATGGCCGCGTGCATGTGGGCGGACGCATCGACGGCGCGATGTTCAACCTGCGCTATCAGGGCGATGCGCTGGACCTGCTGCCCGCCGCCATGACGTTCCCCACCGCCTACAACATCCCGCGCATCACCCAGATCACCAGTCCGGCGGTGACCGTGAGCGGTCTGAGCGCGGGTGCGCGCGTGCCGATCCACGTGACCGGCGGCGCCTACAGCATCAACGGCGCGGCGCAGACCACGCTGCCCGGTACGGTGACCAACGGTGACAGCATCCGGCTGATCCACATGTCCTCGTCGGCCTACGCCACCACCGTGACGACGACGGTGACCATCGGCGGCCTGTCCCCGGCGAACAACCGCAGCCATGTGATCGGCCAACGCATGCAGGCGAGCTTTTCCTCGATCACCGTGCAGCAATCGGGCGGTGGCGTCAGCGAGAACTGATCGGCCCAAGGCCCCATCCCAGGCCCGGCGCGATGGACCGCGCGGGCCTGCGGCGGGGCGGATCGTCGTCGCCACCACCTGCGCGCTGCTGCGGGACACCTCCGGTTCGCCGCATGGATCGGCGAACCGGACGGTGCGGCTTCGCGCAAGCAGCCGTGAGCAGGCCGCCCGCGCAGCGGAAGCGTGGCCTCAGCGTCGGCGACAGCCGCGACAGCGGGGCGCGGATGCACGCGCGGGCGCGTCCTGTTGCAGTTCGTGCTGCACGGGCAGGCGCCGTGACGGGGTGGACTGCGCAGGCGCCGGACGCGGCGATGTGGCCGGGCGCACCGGGACGGCAGGACGCACCGGCGCGGCAGGCTGCGCGGCGGGCCTGGTCGGCGGCGACGACGATGCCGGACGCACCGGGACGTAGGGCGAGGGACCTCCGGTGAACGGCATGTTGCTCAGCCACGCCGGATAGGTGGCCGCGACGCCGTTGTCGTCGCGCACCTGCACCACGAACGGGAACTGGCCATAGGCGGTCGACTGCCCCGACAGCAGTCCGTCCGCACGCAGGGTCAACCCGGTCGGCAGCGCGCCGGAGGCGAGAGTGAATTCCGGCCCGACGGGCAGGTACCCCGATTGCCCCGTGGCGCCCAGCGTCCAGCTGTAGGCATTGCCGTAGCGCAGCCGCGGCAGCGTGGTCGACACGACGGCGAGGGCAGGCACCTGCGCATTCGCCTTGCTTCCCCAGCATACGCGGATGCCGTCCTCGCGGATCGCGCAGCTGGTGGCGGTTCCGGCCGCGATGTCGACATAGCGCCCCGTGGCGGGCGCCGCGGTCTGGCCCTGCGCGGAGCGGCCCCAGCAGGCCGTTTCGCCGGTGCTGCGCACCGCGCAGGCGTGGAACGCACCGACCGACAGCGCGCGATAGGTCGCACCCACCACCTGCGGAGGCGTGGATTGACCTTCGGTATTCAGGCCCCAGCAGCGCAGCTGGCCGTTGACCGCGATCGCGCAGGAATGGCGCTCGCCCACGTCCACCATGATGAACTGACCGGCCGGCGCGCTGGTCTGGCCATCGGCGCCATACCCCCAGCAGGCGAGCGCGCCGGTGTCGCGCACGCCGCAGCTGTGGTTGAGCCCGGTCGCCACCTGCCGGAAGGTGCCGGCGGGCGGGTTGCCCTGACCGTTCACGTTCCAGCCCCAGCACAGCACGGCACCATCGACACCGATGCCGCAGCCGTTGGTCTGGCCCACGTCGAAGTCGCGCAGCGCCGTCGTCGGAGGCTGCGACCCGCCGTTGGCGGCATCGCCCCAGCAGTGCAAACGGTGATCGGCACCGAGCGCACAGGTGTGGTTCGCGTTGGCATCGATCGCCTTGAACGATTGCGCAGGCGCCTGCCGCTGCGCATACGTGTCGTCGCCGTAGCAGGACAGGCCGCCATCGGCACGCAGATTGCAGGCATGCGCGGCGCCGAGCGCCAGCTCGCCCGGGCCGGCCGGTCGCGTCGGGCCGAAGAAGAGTCCACGACTGCAGCGGATCGCGCGCAGGCCCTGCCGGGTGCACGCATCCAGGCCGCTGGCGGCCAGCCCTTCATACTGGCCGGTCTGGGGGAGCGGCATGAACTGGCTGCCGTCTTGCCGGGCGCACACGACGCTATACGGCTTGGTGAGACCGCAGACCATGGCATCGCTGTTCGCCACCGCATCCCAGGTGGCATTGAGGAACGACGCCGGAATCTCGGCCGCACCGACGCCCCAGCACTGGAGCCGACCTGCGGCCGTGTGCACGCAGACGCGGCGCGCATTCGCGCTCAGGCTGCGATGGCCGCTGCCGGTCGGGACCCGCGGCAGGCCGGCGCCCTGGCCCCAGCACACCACGGCGCCGCCTTCCTGGAGGCCGCAGCTGTAGGTGTCGGCTGCGGCGATTTCGACGAAGCGTCCCGGCGGCGCCGCGACCTGCCCGGCGGCGTTGTCGCCCCAGCATTGGGCGCCGCCGTCCTTGCGGATCGCACAGGCATGTCCCGTACCCACGCTGACCGCCTGCATGGCACCGGCCGGTGCTCCGGGCGGGGTCGTCCCCCAGCAGCGCAGCCGGTCCGCCCGGTCGATGCCGCAGCCGCCGCTGGTGCCGAGGCTGATGGTGTGGAACCGGCCGTCCAGCGGTGCGGTCGTGTTGTTGAATGGCGTGCACAGAACGCTGCCGAGCGCATCTCGCGCGCATGCCTGGCCGCCGCCCATCGCGATCTGCGCAACCGGAGCGCTGAAGGGGTCGTCCATCTCCGGGTAACCGATGCTCGGCTGGAACCACGCGGCCCCCCAGCAGTCCACCGTGCCGTTGCCGCGCCGTCCGCAGGAGAAGCTCCTGCCGGCCGTCACGTCGGTGAAGACGCCGGACGGTGGTGTGGCTTCCTGGTTCGAGTTTCTGCCCCAGCACACCGCAGTGCCCGAATCACGCAGCGCGCAGGCGTGGAAGACGCCGACGCTCAGGGAGACATAGCCCGCATCGGTGGGCGCGTCCTTCTGCCCGTCGTAGTTGTTCTGGCCCCAGCAGGCGATGCGGCCTTCCAAGGTCAGCGCGCAGGCATAGCGGTCGCCCACACCCACCGACTGGAAGCGGCCGGCCGGCACGGCCGGCAACGCGGTGTTGGCCTGGTTCTCCCAGCACTCCACGGTGCCGTCCGCACGCAGCGCGCACACGCCGCCGTAGCCCGCGGCCACCGATCGGTAGGTGCCGACCGTCGGGGTGCGCAGCGTGGCCGTCACCGGCGAGCCCCAGCACTGCACCCGCCCATCGCCCAGCAGACCGCAGGCGTAGTCGCCGCCGGCCGACACGGCGCGGAACGGGCCGGGCGTCGCGATGGTGTCCGGGTCGGGCGAGCTGAAGCCCCAGCACAGCGCGCTGCCGTCGGTCTTCAGGCCGCAGTTGAGATCGAACGGGCCGATCGACATCGCGGTGAAGTGGTGGTTCGAGAGGATCGACGCGCGGGCGGCATAGCCGCGGCAGCGCCAGCGGCCATCGCTGTCCTCCATGCACACCGCCTGCTCGCCGGCCACCACACTGGCCGGGCGCGCGGCCGACGGCCCCGCCGCGACGGCAGCGCCGGCCATGGCGATCAGAAGCAGCGACAGCCCTGTCGCGAGCCACGCACGCAGCATGGCGGGGAATTCCACATGGATATCGCGCGATACGAATCGGCTGGACATGATCGGTATGAACGGGGTCGGGTCGGCGGATTCTCCCACGCGATCCCGTCCGCATGACGACAGGGCCGGCGCGGGGCCCACCGGCATGCGCCGCGCACCCGCTTCCTCCCCGTTCACGCGCCGGCTTTTAGGCTGAACCGCGCCGCCTACCTGCGGTCGTATCCTGTGCCGCATTTCTCCGGAGTCCCCCATGCGCAGTGCCCCCATGCCCAACCGCTTCCGTCTGGCCGTGCTCGGCCTCGCGCTCGGTTCGCTGATCGCCACCACCGCCCACGCCGGTCCGCGCGAGGATGCGCAGGCCGACAACGCCAGCCGCGTCCTGGCCGAAATCCAGGCGATTCCCGAATCGGCCATCCCCGACAAACTGCTGGACGAGGCCGAAGCCATCGTGATCGTGCCCGACACCATCAAGGCCGGGCTGGTGCTGGGCGGGCGCCGCGGGCGCGGCGTGCTGTCGGTGCGCACCGAGGACGGCGGCTGGTCGGCGCCGAGTTTCGTCACCCTGACCGGCGGCAGCATCGGGCTGCAGGTCGGCGTGCAGTCCGCCGACATCATCCTGGTGTTCCGCACCCGCCGCGGGCTGGATTCCATCGTCAACGGCAAATTCACCCTGGGCGCCGACGCCGGCGTGGCCGCCGGCCCGCTGGGCCGCAACGCCTCCACCGCCACCGATGGCCAGCTGAAGGCGGAGATCTGGTCCTGGTCGCGCGCGCGCGGCCTGTTCGCCGGCGTGGCGCTGGACGGCGCGGTGCTGCGCATGGATCACGACGCCAATGAGGCCGCCTACGGCCGCGACACCACGCCGCGGATGATCTTCGAGAACCGTGTCTCGCCCGGCGATTCGGTCGCCATCGCCGGGCTGCGCGGCCGGCTCAACGAGGCCACCGCCTCCGCGCGCGCGCGCCGCAGCGACGACGACACGGCACCCGCATCGGTCGCTCCCCGGGACACGGCACCTGCAGCACCTGCCGTGCCGGCACCGCCGACCACCGCACCGCAGCCGCAGCCGTTCGAAACCGTGGAACCTGCCGTCACCACCGAACCACTGCCGGAGGATCCCCCGCGCACGCCCTGAGGCTTCCGTGACCGGCTGTCGTCCGCCCGTCGTGCGCCTGCGCTATCCTGAGCGCCCCGTCTTTTCGAGCGCATCATGGGCAGCTTCAGCATCTGGCATTGGATCATCGTCCTCGTCATCGTCCTGCTGGTGTTCGGCACCAAGCGGCTGACCAGCGGCGCCAAGGATCTGGGCAAGGCGGTGAACGAGTTCAAGAAGGGCATGCGCGACGAGGACAAGCCGGCGCAGCTCAAGAGCGACGCGAAAGACGACGGCAGCGCCGAACGCGAACGCCAGCGCGACGACAGCGCCTCGCGCTGACCGCGCCGGCCCGGCCCCCGGACGCGCCCATGCTGGACCTGTCCCTGCCCGAACTGGGCGTGATCGGGCTGATCGCGCTGGTCGTGCTCGGCCCGGAGCGTCTGCCCAAGGTCGCGCGCTTCGCCGGCCTGTGGGTGCGGCGCGCACGCGCGCAGTGGTATTCGGTCAAGAGCGAGCTGGAGCGCGAGCTGGAGGCCGAGGAATTGCAGCGCAGTCTGCGCACCGTCCGCGAAGAAGCCGAAGATTTCAGCGCGCAGATCCACGCCGCCGGCGAACAGACCCGCAAGGATTTCGAATCGATGCGCGAAGCGCTGAACGACGCGCGACGCGCACGTCCGGCCGATGCGCGCATCGACGCTCTGGTGGAGGACGGCGGCGACACCACCCAGGACGCGGCATCCGCACCCGCACATGAGGATGCGCAGGACGCCGTCGCTCCGCCGCGCATCGACCACACGGACGCCACCACCGCGCCGCCCGGTGCCGCGCCCCAGCAGAGCCGCGACGATGGCCAGCGTTGACCCCGACCCGCGCGAGTCCTTCGAGGACGGCACCGCCCAGGCGCAGTCCGCCGGCGAGATGCGCCTGCTCGACCATCTCATCGAACTGCGCGCACGCCTGATCCGCGGTGCGGCGGTGCTGCTGGTGGTGTTCTTCGCGTTGGTGCCGTTCTCCAACCAGCTGTTCGACGGCCTGGCGATGCCGCTGTTCACCAACCTCCCCGAAGGCGCCAAGCTGCCCGGCATCAAGGTGCTCTCGCCGTTCATGGCACCGGTGAAGGTGGCCTTCTTCACCGCGCTGTTCGCCACCATCCCGTGGCTGCTCTACCAGGCCTGGGCCTTCGTCGCACCCGGCCTGTACAAGCGCGAGAAGCGCCTGGCCCTGCCGATTATGGTCTCGGCCCTGCTGCTGTTCTACGGCGGCGCCGCGTTCGCGTATTTCGTGGTGCTCAAGGGCGTGATCGGCTTCCTGATCCAGTTCGCCCCCGACTCCATCGCGCTCTCGCCCGACCCGATGGAATACCTCGACTTCGTGCTGATGCTGTTCCTCGCCTTCGGCCTGAGTTTCGAACTGCCGGTGGCGATCGTGATCCTGGCCCTGCTCGGCTGGGTCACCCCGCAGCAACTCAAGGACGCCCGCGGCTACGCCATCGTCGCCATCTTCGTCCTCGCCGCGATCGTCACCCCGCCGGACGTGATCTCCCAGCTGCTGCTCGCGATTCCGATGTGTCTGCTGTACGAGATCGGGATATTGGTCGCGAAGATGGTGGCGCCGAAGGCGGCGGGCTGACACAGCTTCACCAGCCCAAGGCGCGACCGGCGCCTGCATCGCGCAGGCGCCGGTCGGTCGGACATCAGTGGCTGTAGAACCATCCGGAGCAGTAGTTGGTACCGTTCCGCGTCAGGTAGAAGAGGCTGCAGTCAGTGTCATAGCTGCTGCCAGTCGCGGTGATCACGTAATCCGACAACGTCACCCCGTTGAGGTGCTGGAAACTGCCGTTCAACTTCAGCGACCAGTGCACGTGCGGGCCGGTGGAGGAACCGCCGTCGCACAGCGCCTGCGCCTTCAGATTGGCGGGATTGCCGATGGCAGTATTGCGGCTGACCGTCGCGCCGGTGCTGAAGCGCAGATTCATCATGTGGTAGTAGGTCGTGGACCAGCCATCGCTGTGCACGATCTCGGCAAAGCAGGACGAGTGCCGCTTGAACTGCCCTGGCGCCGATGCGACCACCCACGTGGTGCTCTGGTTGCTGCCCCAGCCACCGCCCTTGGACATGTCGAGGGACGACATCGGGTAACTGCCCGAACCGGTGGTGGTGTGCGCGCCGCCGACATGCCAGGTCTGGCCTCTCAGAAATGGGAACTGCAGGAAGCTGTTGGCGAGAATCGAGACATCGCCGGTCGCGGTCGCCGAATCCTGCTGGTTCACGGGCTTCGCACGACGCGGGCCATTGAACAGGCCTGCGTACGTCTTCTGGAATCCGGCGTCGCTCTTGAAGGATGCGGTGGCGAGGCTCTCGCCCGCCGCGAGATGCAGCACCTGCAGCGGATTGATCGCCACCAGCGCCGCGCGCCCGGTGGGGGCCTGCGTGGCGGCCTGGTCTTCACGCTCGTAGAGCGCATCGCGCAGCGCCTGCGCGACATCGCGGGTCTGGGCATTGAATCCCGTCGCTTTCGACAGCGCGCCGAACGGCGTGTCCAGGCCATTGCGGGCGATGTTGCGGCTGGAGACGATTCCGCTCTGCTGTTCCATCAGTGCGATCAACACCTTCGGGCTGATGCCGCTGTAGCCGGCCCAGTGCGAGATGCTCTCGCTGTAGGGCAGCAGATGCGGTGCCTTGCGCGCGAGCCACATCGGGACGTCGAACTCGAACATCTCGTCGTAGCCATAGATCAGGGCCTCCGCATCGAGCGTGCCCGCATCCTGGCGGGGCGACACCGGATCGGCGGCTTGCGCATGCAGCGCGGAGAACAGGCACAGCGCAAGCACGCCGACCTTCATTTTCATCGTGGACATCTTTCTTTCCTTGGTGTGGGTAGAGACCGAAGCCATGTCGTCGGGACCATCCTTTTTTGGCCCCTTCGAAGCGACCGCATCCGCGCGGCACCCGCCCCCGACTTCCCTGGGGTGCGTGGGTCGTTTGACCGCGCGTAGCGTAGCGCACGGAATCAGCATCCAACACTGGGCTGCGTCGTTTTGTGACGCATCGGTTTCAGACGAAATCGAACGGCATGGCACCGTCCGCCGAACACCCGGAACACGGATCGGACAGGCTTGATCGTCCGTGGGAACAGTCGCTTCCACAGTGCGTTCGGCGCGGGTGATACCCTTGAGGTTCCCTGTTGTTCCGTTCACCAGCGCAGACCCTTCCCGCCATGAGCGCCACACTTCGATCCAACGACGGCGAATCCTGCGTGACCCTCCAGTTCGGCACCGTCGATCACTACACTTCGACCATCCTCTGGGAATCGTCGATCGGCATCGAAGGCCATCTGTGCGATGGCAATCATGATCGTTTCCCGCTCAGGATGTCGATGGAGGGCATTGGCCTGTGCATTGACGGACTTGCTTCGCTGCAGGCTCATATCGCCGACTGGGTGAATGCCCCCCTCGACGCATTGCTCGCCGAAAAGCTCGATGGCGAGTTCGAGCTTGCCGCCCTGGATGGTCAGCGCCTGACGCTGTGTTTTGGCGCTCGGCAGGACACGGTATTCACACGAAAACCCACCGTCACGCTGCGATTTTCCGGTGGCGCTCTCAGTGGCGAGTTCCACTTCATCACCGACCCTTCATGCCTTGCGCTCTTCTCGCATGCACTGTCGGAATGCCTCGCTTCCCTCGACCTGATCGATACCACCGGCAGCCGCTCATGACACCGCGCATCATCTTCATCGACGTCGACGACACTCTCGTCCGCTCCGCCGGCACCAAGCGCATCCCGATGCCGGCCGCCGTCGCACACGTGCGCCGTCTGCATACGGACGGTGCGACGCTGTACCTGTGGAGTTCCGGCGGCGCGGACTACGCGCGCGAGTCCGCGCGCGAACTCGGCATCGCGCACTGCTTCGCCGGTTTTCTGCCCAAGCCCGACGTCTATATCGACGACCAGGCCGTCCACGAATGGCGTTATTGCCGGCATGTGCTGCCGGGGAATGCCGGGGATGTGTGAAGGCAGGGCAGGCGTGACAAGGTGACGCTTCAAATAACGCAGGATCGATGACTCAAGCATCGAGGCCCTACCTCGATGATCGGAGACCCGGACGACGGCGCACAGCAAGTGCGCCGTTTTTCGATGAGGCACGGACGCCTCATCGAAACATCCCGGCGACAATCGAACCGCCACGTCAGCTTCGTCAGGGAAGATGCTTTCTTTTGCCTGTCTTTTCTTGACTCGCGCCTGCGGCGCTCGCCCTTCGGGCCGGCTTCGCCGTTCGTGCCGCAAGCGGCACAGTGCACCAGCAAAGAAAAGTTCGTCACGCGTCAGCGCGAAAGCCTTTGACTTTGGATGCCGGCCGTAGCATCGCGGACTCAAACGAAAACACCCGCCTCCCGGCGGGTGTTTCGAGTGCCTCGGTGATCCGATGCAGGTACGCGAACAACGATTACTTCTTCGCGTCCTTGTCCCCATAGATCCGCATCATCCAGATCTGCTGGATCAGACCGATCGCACCGTTGGTCACCCAGTACAGCACCAGACCGGCGGGGAACAGCGCGAACATCACGCCGAACACCAGCGGCATGAACTGGAAGATACGCTGCTGCATCGGGTCCATGCCGGTCATCGGCGTGAGCTTCTGCGTGTACCACATCACCGCGGCGTTGATCACCGGCAGGATGAACAGCGGGTCGCGCGCGGTGAGGTCCTGGATCCACAGCATCCACGGCGCCTGGCGCAGTTCGACCGATTCCAGCAGCACCCAGTACAGCGCCAGGAACACCGGCATCTGGATCAGGATCGGCAGACAGCCGCCGGCCGGGTTGATCTTCTCCTTCTTGTACAGCTCGAAGGTGGCCATCTGCAGCTTCTGCTTGTCGTCGCCGTAGCGCTCCTTGAGCTGCTGCAGACGCGGCTGGAACTTGCGCATCTTCGCCATCGACTTGTACTGCGCGGCCGACAGCGGATACATCAGCAGCTTGATGATGACCACCAGCAGCACGATCGCCCAGCCCCAGTTGCCGGTGAGCGTGTGCAGCTGGCGCAGCATCCAGTGGATGGGCTCGGCGATGAGCGTGAAGATGCCGTAGTCGAGCGTGAGGTCGAGGCCGGGCGCGGTCTTCTGCAGGCGTTCGGGCAGCTTCGGCCCGATCCACAGCGTGGCCTCGGTGCTGTCCTTCGTGCCGGGCGCGACGGTGAACTCCGGGCCGGTCGCGGACACGCCGTGCACGCGGCCGCGGGTCTGCAGCGCGTAGTTGGCGGCCTGGTCCTTCTGCGGCACCCAGCCGGTGAAGAAGTAGTGCTGCAGCAGCGCGACCCAGCCGCCCTGCACGTTGTTCTGGTCGATCGGGCCGTCGTCGACGAAGTCTTCGTAGGCACGCTTGTCGTATTTCTCTTCCGGCGTGTACCAGGCCGCACCGCGGAACGAGAACGTATCCGGGTTGGTCATGCTGCGCTCGACATTCGGCGGAATGCGCGAGAGCTGGCGGTAGATGTAGCCGGTCCACGGCTGCGCGCTGCCGTTCACGATCTCGTCGCGCACGCGCAGGGCGTAGTCGCCGCGGGCGAGGGTGTAGGTGCGCCGGATGGTCACGCCGTCGGCGCCGGTCCACACGAAGGCGGTGGACACGCTGTCCTGGCCCTTGGCGAGCGCGACGCGGGTCTGCGCATCGGCCGGCACGAAGCCGGTCTCGTGATTCGGCGCGCCACGCTCGGACACCCAGCCGCTCTGCGCGAGGTAGCGGCTGTCGGCGGTGTCGTCGAGCAGGCGCACCAGCGGCGCGTCGGGCTTGCGGCTCTCGCGGTAGTGCAGCAGCTCCGCGCGGCGCACGCTGCCGCCATCCAGCGTGAGGCGCAGCACGTCGTTGCTCAGCTCCACCCGCGGCGCGGTGCCCGCAGCAGGCGTCGTCGCGGCGGCCATCTGCGGCGCGGAGCCGGGTGCGCGCGGCACACCGGTGTCACGCGCGGCGGGTAGGCCGGGCGGCGGGAGGGCCTCTTCGTCGGCCGTGGCGGACGTTTCGACCCTCGGCGCATCGGCGGGTGCGTTCTGCTCCTTGGTCCACTCCAGCCACAGGAACGCGCCCACGGTCAGCCAGGCGATGATGAGGATGGTGCGAATGGAGGTCATGAGGCGGACGGAGTCGTGACGCCGGAATCATCCGACGTGGGAGCGGAGGGGGAAGGCTCGATGGCCGGAACGCTCGGGCGTCCCTGCGCGACGTCGCGCGCGGCGGCGGGCATTGTGCCGGCCGGCGGCGGCAGGGGCAACGCGCGCAGGCGGCGCAGCAGGTGCTCGAAGGCCGTGTTCAAGGCCGCGCTGTCGGCGCGCGCCGCGCCGCTGCGCGCGACCACCACGTAGGCACCGGGCGCCAGGCATGCATGCAGCAGACGAAAACGCTCGCGCAGACGGCGCTTGATGCGGTTGCGGCCGACGGCGCGTTTGTCGACCTTGCGCGACACCGCCAGGCCCAGCCGTGGCGGCTGGTCGTCGGCGAGAAAATGCACCGCGAGCACCGCATCGCCCTGACGGCGTCCTTCGGCGAAGACCCGGGTGAACTCGGCCTTGGTTCGGACCCGTGCAGAACGCGGAAAACCCCCGCTCCGATGCGAACCCTCCGCGCCGGTGACAGGCGGGGATTCGTGCGGGCGAGGGTCCACCGGGCTTTGCAAGGCGGGGGCGGCGCGTCGACATGGCCGACGCTGCCGGAGGCCTGTGTGGTCGGATCGGTCCCGGCCGGAGGGCAGGGACCGTGCCGACACGCAATCAGGCCGTCAGGCGCTTGCGGCCCTTCGCGCGGCGGCGGGCGAGGATCTTGCGGCCGTCGGCGGTCTTCATGCGGGCGCGGAAACCGTGGTCGCGCTTGCGCTTGAGATTGCTGGGCTGGTAGGTGCGCTTGGTGGCCATGACAGGGCTCTGGTTGAGGCGTGCGGACGTGGAGACGTACGACGTGGAACGCGTGGAAGGGACACCTGGCTCCGGAGCGACCGGACATCCGTGGCGGCCGAAGCGCGGAGCGCTGCGACGGGGCCGGGAGTGCGGACGTTTCGAAGCCGGCGATGCGCCGCCCACAGGTGAGGGCGCAATGAACCGGAGATTATGCCGGCACCCCTGCGCCCGCGTCAAACCGGGCGGCCAGGGTCGGCATCGGCGCCTGTCGCATGCACCTACGGCCGGCAGGGCATGGGCTCGACCGGGATCAGGACTGACGTGGGGGTGACGCGCATGCAGCCCTGCATTCCCATGGACAGACCCATCGAACCAGGCCGCCAGGTGTGCCGATGATGCAGTGCGCCTGTGCCGCGCCCTGTGTGAATCGCGCCCGGGCGGATCCGTCCTGGCGGGCCGCCGGCACGGGCCTTGGTGCGCAGGATCCCCCGAGGCGCGGGTGCGGGGAGGCGGTCACGATGGTAGTCTGCCCCACCTGCCCACGACCGCATGCCGCTCCCTTCGCCGGAGTTGCGTGTGCGCATGCGCAGCTCACGGCGCCACGGCCGCCGGCCCCTCGGCCTGCACGCAGCCCCGCGCCCTGCCCGTTTCGCGCCACTGGCGACGCCCCACCGCAGGCGGCGCCGCGTGTGCAGTTCCTCCTCCGCACTTTTCGTAGCACTTTCTGATCGATGGACGCCTGGCCCCGCTGTCTCCAACACCTCGAAGCCGAACTGCCGCTGGAGGAGGTGCAGACCTGGCTCAAGCCGCTGCAGGCCGGACTGCGCGACGATGCCCTGGTGTTGTACGCGCCCAACGGGTTCGTGCGCGACGCCGTGCAGGAGCGCTATCTGCCGCGCATCCGCGAACTGCTGGCGCACTACGCCGGCAACGGCGCGGTGAGTCTGGAAATCGGCTCTCTGCCGCGCAGCCCCGCGCCGGCCGTCAACGGCTCGGGCAGCTCCGCGGGCACCGGCAGCGCGGCGAGCCTGGCGCAGCAGCAGGCACGCATCGCCGCGGCGGCGGAGTTCGCGGGCAATCTCGACAACCACTACACCTTCGACAACTTCGTCGAGGGCCGCAGCAACCAGCTCGGCCGCGCGGCCGCGTGGCAGGCGGCGCTCAAGCCAGGCGACCGCTCGCACAACCCGCTGCTGCTCTACGGCGGCACGGGCCTGGGCAAGACCCATCTGATGTTCGCCGCCGGCAACGAGATGCGCCGCAACGACCCGGGCATGCGGGTGATGTACCTGCGCAGCGAGCAGTTCTTCAGCGCGATGATGAAGGCGCTGCAGGACAAGACCATGGACGCGTTCAAGCGCCAGTTCCAGCAGGTCGACGCGCTGCTGATCGACGACATCCAGTTCTTCGCCGGCAAGGACCGCACGCAGGAGGAGTTCTTCCACACCTTCAACGCGCTGTTCGACGGCCGCCAGCAGATCATCCTGACCTGCGACCGCTACCCGCGCGAGGTGGAGGGCCTTGAGCCGCGCCTGAAGTCGCGCCTGGCCTGGGGCCTGTCGGTGGCGATCGAGCCGCCGGATTTCGAGACCCGTGCGCAGATCGTGCTCTCCAAGGCACGCGAACGCGGCGTGGCGCTGCCCGAAGAGGTGGCCTTCCTGCTGGCCAAGAAGATGCGCAGCAACGTGCGTGACCTGGAAGGCGCATTGAACACGCTGGCCGCACGCGCCAATTTCACCGGACGCGCGATCACGCCGGAATTCGCCCAGGAAACGCTGCGCGACCTGCTGCGCGCCCAGCAGCAGGCCATCGGCATCCCCAACATCCAGAAGGCCGTGGCAGACTACTATGGGCTGCAGATCAAGGATCTGCTGTCCAAGCGCCGGACGCGTTCGCTCGCCCGTCCCAGACAGGTGGCGATGGCCCTGGCGAAGGAATTGACCGAGCACAGCCTGCCGGAGATCGGCGATGCGTTCGCGGGGCGCGACCACACCACCGTGTTGCACGCCTGCCGGCAGATCCGCACCCTGATCGAAAGCGACGGCAAGCTGCGCGAGGACTGGGACAAGCTGATCCGGAAACTGAGCGAGTAACGAAGCAACGTGTGGACAACCTGGGCTTGGGGACAAGTCTCCGCGCAGGTCGTTGGACAAGCTGTGGACAACCCGGTGGACGAAACACCCCCTCCGATTTGTCCACAGGCTGTCGACAACCCCGAAGGCATTTGTCGACACGCTTCGGAGTCACGAAAACAGGAATGGAATCAGCGTGTTACCATCGTTATACCCAGAAATTCGCGACACCATCACCACCGCCTTTATAGATTTATCCTGATCCAAAGCGGCTACGCCGCCGTCCTGCCGGCCACTCCGACACCCGCGTTCGTCGCACCATCGGAACAGCCATCGCAGCAGCGGCCCGCTCCGGATCCCGCCCGAGGGGACACCACACATCATGCGTTTCAGTCTGCAGCGCGAAGTGCTCTTGAAGCCGTTGGCCCAGGTGGTCAACGTGGTTGAACGGCGTCAGACCCTGCCGGTGCTGGCCAATCTCCTGGCCAAGGTCGAAGGCGACCGTCTCTCGCTCACCGGCACCGATCTGGAAGTCGAAATGGTGGCGCGCACGGCAGTGGACGATGCACAGCCGGGCGAGACCACCATCCCGGCACGCAAACTGTTCGAGATCGTGCGGGCCCTGCCGGATGGCAGCAAGGTGACCGTGAGCTTGGCCGCCGACAAGATCACGGTGCAGGCCGGACGCAGCCGGTTCACGCTGTCCAGCCTGCCCGCGAACGACTTCCCGGCACTCGACGAAGTGGAGACCACCGAGCGGGTGACCGTGGCCGAGTCGGCACTCAAGGAGCTGATCGAACGCACCGCCTTCGCGATGGCACAGCAGGACGTGCGTTACTACCTCAACGGCCTGCTGTTCGACCTGCGGGACAGCGTGCTGCGCTGCGTGGCCACCGACGGCCACCGCCTGGCGCTGTGCGAAGCGGAGCTGCAGGCACCGGTACAGACCAAGCGCCAGCTGATCGTGCCGCGCAAGGGCGTGCTGGAACTGCAGCGCCTGCTGGAAGGCGGCGACCGTGAACTGGAGCTCGAACTGGGCCGCAGCCAGATCCGGGTGAAGCGCGACGACGTGACCTTCACCAGCAAGTTGATCGACGGCCGTTTCCCCGACTACGAGGCCGTGATCCCGATCGGTGCCGACCGCGAAGTGAAGATCGAGCGTGAGGTCCTGCGCGCGTCGCTGCAGCGCGCGGCGATCCTCTCGAACGAGAAGTACCGCGGCGTGCGCATCGAGGTCTCGCCGGGCCAGGTGAAGATCAACGCGCACAATCCGGAACAGGAAGAGGCGCAGGAAGAGGTCGAGGCCGATACCCGGGTCGACAACCTGGTGATCGGCTTCAACGTGAACTACCTGCTGGACGCCCTGTCCGCACTGCGCGAGGAAAACATCATCCTCCAGCTGCGGGACGCCAACTCGTCCGCGCTGGTGCGTGAAGCCAGCAGCGACAAGTGCCGGCACGTGGTGATGCCGCTGCGGCTCTGATGTCGGCTCACACCCACAAGAACACGCAGGCCAGGCCGGATGCGATGTTCCACGTGAAACATTCCAGACGCCCGGGCTTGCCTGGGCGTTGTCGTATGGGCATTGCGGGGGGGGCGACTTCCGCTTCGACGCTGAGGGCCGCATTCCAGCTGCTCGCCTCAGGGGATCAACCGCACAGGGCTTTGTCCAGAGAGAGCATGTCCTGATGTTCCTGACCCGGGTCCAGCTCTCCGGCGTGCGGCGCTTCCGGTCAGAACAGTGGCTGCCCGCGCCCGGCCTCAATTTCATCAGCGGCGGCAATGGTGCCGGCAAGACCACGCTGGTCGAAGCCGTGCACCTGCTGGCGTACGGCCGCAGCTTTCGTGGTCGGGTGCGTGACGGGCTGGTGCGGACCGGCGCCGAGGCGGTGGAAGTTTTCGCCGAATGGCAGGAACGCCAGAGCCCCCGCACACGCAAGGTCGGGCTGCGGCACTCGGGCAGCGAGTGGCAGGGACGGCTGGATGGCCAGTCCGTTTCCCATCTGGGCGAACTGTGTGCGGCGCTGGCCGTGGTGACCTTCGAGCCGGGAAGCCATGCGCTTGTCACCGGCGGTGGGGAACCGCGGCGACGGCTGGTCGATTGGGGATTGTTCCACGTGGAACCAGATTTCCTCCCGGTCTGGCGCCGCTACGCCCGCGCACTCAAGCAACGGAATCAACTGTTGAAGGCGCGCGTTCGTGATGCGCAGCTGGACGCATGGGATCATGAGCTGTCGGAGGCTGGTGAACCGCTGACCCGCTATCGGCAGCGCTACCTCGATCAGCTCGCCCCAGAAGTGCAGGTGGCCGCCGCAGATCTGGTGCCCGCACTGGGGGCGGCCGAGCTCACGTTCTCCCCAGGGTGGAACCGGGAAGGCGTGTCGCTCGCCGATGCCCTGCTGCTGGCGAGGGATCGCGATCTGGCCTATGGCTACACCTCCGTCGGCCCGCATCGTGCCGATTGGCGCATCGGCTTCGCAGCGCTGCCGGGGCGGGAAGCCTTGTCCCGGGGCCAAGCCAAACTCACCGCCTTGTCGCTGCTGCTGGCACAGGCCGCAATGCATGCGGCCCGGTGCGGGGAATGGCCGGTGGTGGCTCTGGACGACCTCGCGTCCGAGCTGGACCGGTCGCACCAGGCCCGGGTGCTGGGCAGGCTCCTGTCGAGCGGGGCCCAGGTGCTGATCACGGGCACCGAAGCCCCGGCGGCGCTTGAGACCCTCTCTGCCGAGGTCGAGATGTTCCACGTGGAACCTGTCGGCGCGAATGAAAGCGCGCTGCAGGCCGTACCGGCGGGGCAGAACGCTCCGCTCCGCCCCGATTCCGCCACAACCTCCTGATTTTCGAGGGAATCGCCCCCGCGACGCCCACGTTCGCGAGTGGGCACGGGGCCGTGGTGTGCGAACGACAGGTCGCGGCCAGTCGAACGACCGCTCTCGCGCACACTGGCGGCGTAGCCGCCACCGGATGGCTGCAGCACGGCCATCCACCCGGCCCCCAGCGCAGGGCGCTTGCCGGTGGATGCCTTCGGACCCAGCCCGCAGGTACTCCGTGCAGCGTGCTGCCGGCTTCATGCCGGCTCAACCGCGCGCCGGTAGCATGGGCACTGCTGCGCGCTGGATGGCGCACGGTGTCCGGACTTTTCCTGGGAGCTGACGCCGGACGAGCGTCCGCAGGGCGGGCATCCCCTGGTCTGCCGCGATGCGCGAAGCGGTGTGCGGCCCGGATGCGATCTGGTAGGCTCGGATCTGGTCATACAGAGACACCGCGATGCGGCAGCGTCCGGCCTGGACAATGTCATGTGCCCGACACCGCATCCGGTCCCGCTTTGCGATGGCCGGCTGGCGCTCGCCGTGCGTGGCGCTTCTCATTTTTCTGCTTTCGGGGTGTCAAGCCGTCATGACGACGTCCGTCGCCAATCGAGCCGCGTCCGCCGACGATCGCCCGTACACCGGCACTGTCGCGGACTGGCCGCTGTTCTTCAAACGCCACATGTTCGGTGTGGCCTGCTTCGACACCCGCTCCTGCAGCGTGCTGTACGACCGCCGCGAACACGGCACCGAGCGTGCCGCCCCGTCGAAGGCCTCGCTCCCTCCCGAGCGCTACGACGCGCTGATGATCGGCACCTACGGCGACCTGCCGAATTTCCCGCCGCCGGCCGACGTGCGCTGGACCGCGAAGGACGGCAGCACGCACGAGGCCCAGGTGGATTTCGACGCGATCTTCGCCGACCGTCTCATCCGCCACCAGGTGCCGCGCGAAGACATCCCCGAAGACGTGAGCATGGGCTTCACGCATGTCATCCTCGAAGTGGACGACCGTACGCTCAACGTCTACACGCGGACGCTGATTCCGACCCGGGCCGAGCAGATCCCGGGCAACCGCTACAGCACCGGCCGCAACGACCTGATCAAGGTCTACAGCAGGTCGTACTGACGCGGCGCGGGCCGATCGATCACCACCCGCACGCACCAACAGAAGCAGGGCAGGTCGACTCCGACCTGCGTATCCCGGGGCCGCACGGTCCACACACTGACCAAACGGATGTGTCCAGGAGCACGTGATGGGCCGAGATTCGAACAAGGGCGGCAACGGCGACGGCAAGAGCGACGGCATCGAGATCTATCCGGCGACGCCCGAGGACCTGCGCAGCTATCGCGACGCCAATGCGGACCTGGCGCAGATGCGCGTACCCCAGCTGGTCGGCGAGGATCATCCCAACCGCCGGCTGTTCGTGGCGGTCATGGATGGCACCGGCAACGACATGCACAACGACCCGGTGGCCAACCGCACCGGCGTCGCCCGCATCTACCAGGACATCCGCGACGCCGAGCGCTTCGGTGAAGTCTCCAACGTCTCGGCCTCGTACATCACCGGCCCGGGCACCCAGGAAGGCTGGTGGGCGAAAACGAAGGACGGCGCGCAGGGACACACGGTCGATGAGCGCGCCGAGACGATGTACAAGAACTTCATCGAACGCGCCTTCACGTGGAAGCAGGAGAACCCGGACGCGCAGATCTCGGTGGCGGCCATGGGCTTCAGCCGCGGCGCGGAAGAGGTGGCCCTGTTCACCCGCATGGTCGACCAGCGCGGCATCCAGGACCCGACCGGCGCCAAATACACCTACGACGACAACGGCCTGGTCAAGAGCGCGAGCTACAGCAAGCCGCCGATCGTCGAACCCGGCCAGGTCGCGCAGGCGGTGATGCTGCACGACCCGGTGGGCACCGGGAAGGCCCTGGACATGGATCGCCGTCTGCCGTCCTCGGTGGTCTCCGGCCTGCAGGTATTTTCCGAGGACGAGCGTCGCAACCTGTTCAAGGGCTCGCACCTGCTGCCCCGCGAGAACGGCGGCAACACCCTGAGCGAAGACGGGCGCATGCTCAACGTCACCGTGGGCGGCGCGCACAGCGACATCGGCGGCGCCTACACGCGCAAGGGGCTGGGCACGCTCAGCGAAAACCTGGCGCGCGACTACATCAACGGGCTCAGCGACAGGCCCATCGTGCCGCGTCAGCAGGAGCCGGCCGACCCGTCGCAGTACGTGGTCCACCGCTCCGAACAGCACCAGTGGTTCTACCGCACCAGCGAGTTCGACAAGGCCGGCGAGCGCCAGATCAATGCCGACCTCGCGCCGAAAGGCGCCGATGGCGACCGTCGGCAGAAAGCGCCGATCGACGAGGCGCTCAGCGGCCGGTTCGAGTACCACACCCCGCAGACCTTCCCGATTCGTGGGCCAGCCGCCGAGCAGGCCGACCAGCGTCAGGGCGCCATCGCGCCGGTCGAGGGGCAGGGACAGGGCCGCGAGGCGGTCCTGTTCGAACGCCTGGCCGGCGCCGCACGCGACCCGCAGGCGGCTCCCGACGCCCTGCGCGGCATCGCTGCCGACTATCTGCTTGCTCCGGAGCAGCAGCAGTGGCTGGAGGCCGGTCGCGCCCACCACCGCGAGCAGCAGGCGCAGGAAGTCGCACAGCCGGCACCGCAGCAGGCCATGCCGCCGCCGCAGATCGAATCTCCGGAACGGAGCGCGCCGACGATGAGGCAGTAGCCTTGAGCGGCCTGTGGAGCGTCCTGCGCTGCCCTGGCGGCATCGTGCGCGGCGACCTCGGCCCATGCGACCGTCACCGCTACCGCCCCTCCGCTGTCGCCGCCACGTCCGACGGCATGTCCCCCGCAGCCGACCCACCGCGATGAACCGACCGCGATGAACGAACCGCAACACGTGCCGCAGCCGCAGGGCACGGCCGCACCCGCGACGCCCATCGGCACCAGCGAACTGCAGGACATGGCCCTGAAGCTCGCGGCCATCGCCGACATGCTCGACCAGCGCAGCCAGCAGGCGGCCAATGCCGCCGCGCACGGCGCGCAGCAACTCCAGCACGTGGCCCAGGGGCTGAACCAGCAGGGCCAGCACATGGTGCAGACCGTGATCGGTGCGGTCAGTGCGAACGCCAAACAGGCGATCGAGGCCGGCACCGCCGAAGCCCTCGACAAACTGCGCAAGGAGTTGCAGCAGGCGCAGAGCAGCGCCGGCGACAGCGCCAAGCTGATCGCCGAACAGGCCAAGACGCTGCAGAAATCGCAGAAAAACCTGGTGAGCCGCGCCGGCATCGCGCTGCTGGTCGCCTCCGTGCTGGTCGCCGCGGTGAGCGCCTATTTCGCCTGGCACACGCGCCAGCTGTTCAAGCAGGCGGACTTCGCCCAGGACATCCTCGACGCCACCAACAGCGGCGCCATCACCCGCTGCGGCAAGGACGGCCTGTGCGTGCGCATCGGCGAAACCCCGGTCCGTTACGGGCGCAGGGGCGAATTCGTCCTGCTGGACGGCGTGGGAGCGGGCCAGACCGACACGCCCCCCGCCGACGGCAAGTAGGGCCGGCGCGGCCACGACCGCCGTCCATGGGCGCGGCAAGCCCGCGCCGCAGCGCAGCCCGCTGCACGGACATGGACCGACGGGCAGGGCGCACGGGGAGGGGCCCACTGATATAATCGCCCCACGTTCCCCATAACTAGTGTGTCGTGCACCGCGTGCGCGACCCGCCATGGCGATCGCGGCACGCCCGGACATGCACTCCAGGCCCGGCGTGCCGGCGCTCCATCCCCGACTTCTTCGAAGACGCAACCGAATGACCGACGAGACCCGTCCGCCCGAAGGCGGCAGCAACTACGACTCCAGCAAGATCACCGTGCTCCGCGGCCTCGAGGCCGTGCGCAAGCGCCCCGGCATGTACATCGGCGATGTGCACGACGGCACCGGCCTGCACCACATGGTGTTCGAGGTGGTGGACAACTCGGTGGACGAGGCCCTGGCCGGCCACGCCGACGACATCGTGGTCACCCTGCACGACGACGGCTCCTGCTCGGTCAGCGACAACGGCCGTGGCGTCCCCGTCGACATCCACAAGGAAGAGGGCGTCTCCGCGGCCGAGGTCATCCTCACCGTGCTGCACGCCGGCGGCAAGTTCGACGACAACAGCTACAAGGTCTCCGGCGGCCTGCACGGCGTCGGCGTCTCGGTGGTCAACGCCCTGTCCGAGAAGCTGTGGCTCGACATCTGGCGCGACGGCCACCATCACCAGCAGGAATACGCCCTCGGCGAGCCGCAGTACCCGCTGAAGCAGCTGGAGGCGTCCGACAAGCGCGGCACGCGCCTGCGTTTCCTGCCGTCGGCGGAGATCTTCACCGACATCGAGTTCCACTACGACATCCTCGCCAAGCGTCTGCGCGAGCTGTCGTTCCTCAACTCGGGCGTGAAGATCACGCTGATCGACGAGCGTGCCGACAAGACCGGCGGCGAAGGCAAGCGCGACGTGTTCCAGTACGAGGGCGGCATCCGCTCCTTCGTCGAGCATCTGGCCCAGCTCAAGACCCCGCTGCACCCGAACGTGATCTCGGTCAGCGGCGAGCAGAACGGCATCACCGTGGACGTGGCCCTGCAGTGGACCGACGCCTACCAGGAAACGATGTTCTGCTTCACCAACAACATCCCGCAGAAGGACGGCGGCACGCATCTGGCCGGCTTCCGCGCCGCGCTCACGCGCACGCTGTCGAACTACATCGAGCACAGCGGCATCGCCAGGCAGGCCAAGATCGCGCTGTCCGGCGACGACATGCGCGAAGGCATGATCGCGGTGCTGTCGGTGAAGGTGCCCGACCCCAGCTTCTCCTCGCAGACCAAGGAAAAACTGGTCAGCTCCGAAGTGAAGCCGGTGGTGGAAAGCAGCTTCGGCGCCAAGCTCGAGGAATTCCTGCAGGAGCATCCGCAGGAAGCCCGCGCGATCTGCGAGAAGGTGGTCGACGCCGCGCGCGCGCGCGAGGCCGCGCGCAAAGCGCGCGAGCTCACCCGGCGCAAGGGCGCGCTCGACATCGCCGGCCTGCCGGGCAAGCTCGCCGACTGCCAGGAAAAGGATCCGGCACTGTCCGAGCTGTTCATCGTCGAGGGCGACTCCGCAGGCGGCTCGGCCAAGCAGGGCCGCAACCGCAAGAACCAGGCGGTGCTGCCTCTGAGAGGCAAGATCCTCAACGTGGAGCGCGCGCGCTTCGACCGCATGCTCGGCAGCGCGGAAGTGGGCACGCTGATCACCGCGCTCGGTACCGGCATCGGCAAGGACGAATACAACCCGGACAAGCTGCGCTACCACCGCATCATCATCATGACCGACGCCGATGTCGACGGCTCGCACATCCGCACCCTGCTGCTGACCTTCTTCTACCGGCAGATGCCGGAGCTGATCGAGCGCGGCCACATCTACATCGGCCTGCCGCCGCTGTACAAGATCAAGCAGGGCAAGAACGAGCTGTATCTCAAGGACGACGCGGCGCTGGATGCGTATCTGGCCGGCAACGCGGTCGAGAACGCGCAGCTGGTGCCGGCCGAGAACGAGCCGGCGATCGCCGGCGCGCAGCTGGAGAAGCTGCTGCTGGCCTACGCCGGCGCGCGCGAAGCCATCGCCCGCAATGCCTACCGCTTCGACCCGGCGCTGCTGGAAGCGCTGATCGACTTCACCCCGCTCGACGCCGCCTCGCTCGCGCGCAACACCGACGAGCGCCACGAGCTGGACGCACTGGAAGCCCGCCTCAACCAGACCGGTCTCGGCCGTCCGCGCTACCGCATCGAAGCGCGCGCCGGCAGCGAGGAATCGCCGGCCGCGCTGATCGTGGGCCGCACCCACATGGGCGAGACCAAGCGTCTCGAGCTGCCGGTCTCCAGCTTCGAGCATGGCGAACTGCGCCCGCTGCGCGACGCCGCGGCGCTGCTGCACGGCCTGCTGCGCGAGGGCGCGAAGATCGTCCGCGGCAACCGCGAGGAAGCGGTCTCCAGCTTCGCCCAGGCCCACGCCTGGCTGCTGGAGGAAGCGAAGAAGGGCCGCCAGATCCAGCGCTTCAAGGGCCTGGGTGAAATGAACCCCGAACAGCTGTGGGAGACCACGGTCAACCCCGACACCCGCCGCCTGTTGCGCGTGCGCATCGAGGACGCGGTGGCCGCCGACCAGATCTTCAGCACGCTGATGGGCGATGTGGTGGAACCGCGGCGCGAGTTCATCGAGGACAATGCGCTGAAGGTGGCTAACCTCGACGTATGACCTCTCGACGTACAACCCGCATCGCCTACTGAACGGAGCCGTTCCCATGACTACAGAATTCTACCTCCGCGAACCCTTGCTCCCCGGGATGTGCGGCGAAGACGTCAAATTCCTGCAGGAGGGGTTGCGGATCGCCGGCTACGATGATGTAGCAGTCACGGGATGGTATGACGAGACGACGGAACTCGCCTGGCGTGACCTTGCCTCCCGAAATGGGCTTGAAGGGGTGCATGGAGACGGCGTTCAGCATCCCAACGACATTCACAAGTCCGTGTTTGGAGCGATTCCTGACGGAACTGCGGAAACGCGTGAGCGTCTCGACCGCTATAAAGAGTGGATTGGCGGTCACCCGGGTGCGCATGGGAGTCTCTGGCCCTATCGTGAGACGGATGTTGCTCCGCCGGGCAGCGAGGGTTGCAACCTGATCTCCGACGCCGGCACAGCCCCCGCCATCACCAACCTCGCGTTGTACGAAGAAGTGCGGAAGCAGCTCCCCGTCGAGATCGGTAACGACCGCGCCGCCGAAGCGACCTTGCGCGCGATCCAGGACGGCATCAAATCGCCCGAGCAGTTGGAACAGGTGGTGATCTTCAACGACAAGATCTTCGCCGTCGGCAACATGCCAGGCGTACGTGGCGTGGTCGATATGAACCAACCGGCTCCGTCGATGGCCGAGATGGCGACGCAGTTCGCAGCGCTCGACAGTGCATCGCAGATCGCTCTATCCCCGCCTCAGGAAACTCGCGCCTTCGCACGGGGATGATCCTTCGTGGTGGAGGAGCAGGCACGAATCTGCACGGGCATCCATCCCCGGTCCTGCACAGCGCAGGATTGACGAAACGTTAATCCTGCAGGGATTACAACAGACGCCCGTTCATCTTCACCCCGGACCCGCCATGCGCCCGACTCCGATCCCGTCGCAGCCCCGCGAGCCGCAGACCCAGCCGTCTCGCACGTCCGCCCGCGCACTCGTGCTCTCGGCCTTCATCGCGGCCACCGTGGCCGGCTGCGCCACCACGACCTCGTCCACCGGCCGTACCCAGTACGTCGGCGCGGTGTCGCAGCAGGAGCTGGAGCAGTTGGGCGCCCAGGCCTTCGAGCAGACCCGCAAGGAAAAACCGCTCAGCCAGGACGCGCGGCAGAACGCCTACCTGCGCTGCGTGGTGGATGCCCTGGTGGCGGAGCTGCCCGATGGGCGCCGCGAACGTTGGGAAGCGGCGGTCTTCGTCGACCCCTCGCCGAACGCGTTCGCCCTGCCCGGCGGCAAGGTGGGCGTGTACACCGGCTTGTTCGGCGTGGCGAAAAACCAGCACCAGCTGGCTGCCGTTGTCGGCCACGAGATCGGCCACGTCCGCGAGCGTCACCACGACGAGCGCGTGACCCGGCAGACGATGGCGCAGCTCGGTGTGGCCGTTGCCGGGGCCGCGGCAGGCTCGCGCTACGGTGAAGGCGCCCAGCAGACGACACAGCAACTGGGTGGCGCCGCGGCCATCGGCCTGTTCGTCCTGCCCGGCACCCGCGCCCAGGAAAACGAGGCCGATGTGGTCGGCCAGCGGCTGATGGCCCAGGCCGGCTTCGACCCGCGCCAGGCGGTGGATCTGTGGCAGAACATGATGGCCGCCTCGCAGAGCCGGCCGCCGGAATGGCTGTCCACCCATCCGGATCCGCGGTCGCGCATCGACGAAATGCGCAGGCGCGCCGAATCGCTGGTGCCGGTCTACAACCAGGCCCGCGCCAACGGCCGCCGCCCGACCTGTGGCTGAAGCCACGCCCGCGGGGCTGCAACCCCACCGGCGCGAAAGGCGTATCCTTCGCGACCGGCCGCCATTCGATGCCCGGTGGCCTGCATTGTCGGGCCCGTCCCGTCGGGCATGCCCCGAGCGGGCGCACCGGCACCCGCCGATCCTTTCCAACGTCAGCCCCGAGAGCGCATGACCATGTCCATTCCGTTTCGTCCCGCCGTCCTTTCCGTCCTGACCGCCGCCACGGTGGTCGCACTCGGCTGCACCTTCGCCCCAGGCCAGGCGCATGCCGCCGGCGCAGCGGGCATGCAGGACGGCAGCCGCGCGGCCCAGGCCTCCGAGCGTGCCCGCGAACTGCGCGAAAGCCGCAGCGACCGCGAGGACAGGGGCAGCAAGCGCGGCAAGGCGAAGGCCGCCGACGAGCGCTTCCCCAATGCGACGCGCGAGTCGCCCGACGGCAAGGCCGGCAGCAAGGGCGCCAAGCTGCTGAACAAGATGCAGAAGGAGGTCGAAGCGGAGAAGTGGCAGGACGCGCTCACCACCGCCGAAGGCATCACCGACGATCTGAACGCCTACGAGAAGGGCTTCGGCTATCTGTTCGCCGCCGGCGCCGCCTCGCGTCTGGACCGTCTGGATCTGGCCGAGACCTACTTCGCCAAGGCGGTCGAGACCAACGGTCTCGCCAACAACGACCACTACCAGGCGATGCTGAATCTCGCCGTGGTCCAGAACCAGCAGGACAAGAAGCAGGAGGCGTTCGCGACCATCGATCGTTTCCTGAAGGAAACCCGCTCCGAGGACCGCGAGCACCTGAACTTCCGCGCGGCGATGCTGATCGAGCTGGACCGCAACGCCGAAGCCGCCGCGGAATACGACGCGCTGCTCGCGAAATTCCCGGAAGACAAGTCGATCTTCACCAACACGCTGGCGCTGAACTATCAGCTGGGCAATACCGACCGGGTGATGGCGCTGCTCAAGCACGCGCGCGAACGCAACATGCTCACCGAGCCCGCCGAGTACCGCAACATGTACCGGCCGCTGATCCAGGAAGGCAAGCTGACGGAGGCGCTCGAGCTCATCGACGAAGCCGTCGCCAAGGGCATCATCGTCCCGGACGAGAATCTCGCCGTCGACTACCAGACCGTCGCCGAATCGGCCTACTTCGACAAGAATGATGTCGACATGGCGATCCGCTACTACCAGCGCGCCGAAGAGATGTCCTCGAAGGGGCAGGTGTCGCTGAATCTCGCCACCCTGCTGTACAACGATGGCCGCCTTGCGGAGGCGAAGAAGGCCGCACAGCGTGCGCTGGACAAGGGCGTGCCCAAGCCCGAAGAGGCGCGCCGCATTCTCAACGCGAAGTGAGACCACTGTCGCGTTGTCGGGCAGGCGCCCGACGACGCGACCGCCGCTGGACGCGGCCGCTGCGATGGGTGGATTGGTATCCGTCGCGACGATTGGTATATGCTTCTGGGTTCCCGCGCCTGCCGGCCTTCCTAGGACGGCAGGCGCGGTTCGAACGACACGGCCTCCCCGCGCCAAGGATGACCATCCCGATCGCCAGGACGCGGGAGCCGCAACAAGAGCCTCCAGCGAATGACCGAACAGCTGCCGAACCCTGAGTTGCATCGCCGCCGCGACGATAGCGAGGCGCCCGGCCTCAACTGGCCGCGCATCACCGCCATCAGCTTCGCCATCGCCAGCCATATCGCTGCGCTGATGCTGATCATGGTCCCGGTCACTCCGCCGGGCGCGGACACTGAGGAAGAAGAGGTCACCCAGGTGGTGATCA
>CBFGMS010000004.1:0-114454 GCA_965649985.1 uncultured Gammaproteobacteria bacterium
ACCGACGACCACTTGTCCCCCAGACAAGTGCGCTACCAGGCTGCGCTATACCCCGAAGAGGTCGGCATTGTACCCGCAGAGGGTGGCGCAGGGCCAGCCCGGAGGGGTCGACGGCGGCGCGGGCGGTGGAAGGGCCCGCTGCGGCCGGTGTCAGCGTTTGAGGAGTTGGAGCACTTCCTCCAGCTCCATCCGCACCTGGCGGACGATCTGGACGCTGAGGGTGGATTCCTGCTTGGCGCCCTCGCCGTCCAGGCGCAGGCGGGCGCCGCCGATGGTGTAGCCCTGTTCGTAGAGCAGGCTGCGGATCTGGCGGACCATCAGCACGTCGTGGCGCTGGTAGTAGCGGCGGTTGCCGCGGCGCTTGACCGGCTTGAGCGACGGGAATTCCGTCTCCCAGTAGCGCAGCACGTGCGGCTTGACGTCGCACAGCTCGCTGACCTCACCGATGGTGAAGTAGCGCTTGGCCGGGATCGGCGGGAGTTCGCGATTACTGCCCGGATCCAGCATCGGCGCCTCCGCTGTAGGCCTCGACCCGCTCCTTGAGCTTCTGGCCCGGGCGGAAGGTGACGACGGTGCGGGCGGAGATCGGGATCTCCTCGCCTGTCTTGGGGTTGCGGCCGGGGCGCTCGTTCTTGCGGCGCAGGTCGAAGTTGCCGAAGCCGGACAGCTTGACCTGGCGGCCCTGTTCCAGCGCTTCGCGCAACGCATCGAAGAATGCGTCGACGAACTCCTTCGCTTCGCGCTTGTTCAGTCCGACTTCGTCGAACAGGCGCTCGGCCATTTCAGCCTTGGTCAATGCCATCCGTTTCCCCCAAAACGAGCCAGTCTTGCCATGCCGCGTATGCGATGCGCCTGTGCGGGCCGTATGCCATGCCCCCGACGTGGCCGGCAGCGCGCAGGGCAGGCGCCCTGTCACTGCCGCGGCCGGAGCGCGTGCGGATTCAGCCTCGCAGCTCCGCACCGTGTTCGGCGCGCAGGGCGGCGACCACTTCGGCCACGGACGCGTCCACCTCACGGTCGGTCAGAGTGCGTGATTCTTCTTGCAGAATCAAGCCCATAGCGAGGCTCTTGCACCCGGTTTCGACCCCCTTGCCCACATAGCGGTCGAACAGCCGAACCTCCCGCAGCGACGGGCCTGCGGCACGCTCCGCGGTCGCCCGGACGGCCTCCCAGGACACACCGTCCGCGACGACGAACGCGAGATCCCGGCGGACGGACGGATAGCGGCTGGACCCGCCGGCGCGGACCAGCGGCCGACGCAGCAGGGGGACCAGGTCGAGTTCGAAGGCCACGACGGCCCGCTCCAGGCCCAGGGCCTGCAGCAGGCGGGGGTGCAGCTCGGCGATCCAGCCCAGGCAGGCACCGTCGCGGAACACCGCGGCCGAGCGCCCCGGATGCCCCCAGGCGGGTTGCGCCGGGCGGTATTCGAGGGAGGCGCCTGCGGCGGCGGCCAGGCTGTCGAGGTCGCCCCTGAGATCGTGGAAGTCGAGCGGACGCGCGGCGACGCCCCATTGCTCGGCATGCGCATCACCGCAGACCGCAGCCGCGATGCGGCGGGTCTCCACCGGGGCGTCGCCCGGTGCCGACGGGGCGGCGAAGACCTTGCCGATCTCGAACAGCCGCACGCGGTCCTGCTGGCGGGCCAGGTTGCGGCCGAGCGCCGCCACCAGACCGGGCAGCAGCATCGGGCGCATCACCGCCAGTTCCGCGCTCAGCGGGTTGGCCAGCGGCACCAGGCCGGCCTCGGCCTGCCAGGCGGCGAGCAGCGCGGGGTCGACGAAGGCGTAGTTGATGGTTTCCAGGCAGTCGCGCGCCACCAGCTGGCGGCGGACGGCGGCCTCCTCGAGCACGGTCTCGCTGGGTGCGGCGATGCGCGTGGCACCGCCCGGCAGCGTGGTGGGGATGTTGTCGTAGCCGTGGATGCGGGCCACTTCCTCGATCAGGTCTTCCTCGATCGCCAGGTCGAAGCGCCGGGTCGGCGCGCGCACGGTCCAGCCGTCGGCGGTGGCGTCCACCTCCAGGCCGAGCGCGGTCAGGATGCGCGCGACCTCGGCGTCGGCCACCTGGGTGCCGAGCACGCGCGCCAGGCGCGTGCGGCGCAGGGCGACGGTGCGCGGCTGCGGCAGGTCGCCCTCGCGCACGGCCTCGACCACCGGGCCGGGGATGCCGCCCGCGATGTCGAGAATGAGCCGGGTGGCGTATTCGATGGCGATGCGCGGCAGTTCCGGGTCGACGCCGCGCTCGAAGCGATGGCCGGCATCGGTGTGCAGGCCGAGCCTGCGGCTGCGGCCGATGATCGCGGCCGGCGCGAAATGCGCGGCCTCCAGAAACACGTCGCGCGTGGTCTCGGTGACGCGGGTGTCCAGCCCGCCCATGATGCCGGCGAGCGCGACCACGCGGTCGGCATCGGTGATCGCCAGGAAGCCCTCGTCGAGCGCCACCTCGCGGCCGTCGAGCAGCACCACCTGCTCGCCCGCGCGCGCGAGGCGCACGCCCACCGGGCCCTGCAGCCGCGTGCGGTCGAAGGCATGCATGGGCTGGCCCAGCTCCAGCATCACGTACTGGGTCACGTCCACCAGCAGGCTGATCGGGCGCACGCCGCTGCGACGCAGCCGCTCGGCCATCCACAGCGGCGTGGGCGCGGCGGCGTTCACGCCTTCGATCACGCGGCCGCAGTAGCGCGGCGCATCGGCACCGGCGTTCAGTTCCACCGCCAGCGTCGCCTCGCTCTGCGCCGGCACGGGGTCCGCCTGCAGCGGTTCGACCGTGCTGCCCAGCGCGGCGGCCACGTCGAAGGCGATGCCGCGCACGCCGAAGCAGTCGGCGCGGTTGGGGGTCAGCTTGAGTTCGATCGCCGCATCGGGCAGGCCGAGATAATCGGCCAGCGGCGCACCGATGGGCGCGTCGTCGGGCAGTTCCAGCAGCCCGGAGGCGTCGGCGTCGATGCCCAGCTCCTTCGCCGAGCACAGCATGCCGTTGGAGTCCACCCCGCGCAGCTTGGCGGCCTTGATCGTCAGCGTGCCCACCTGGGTGCCGATGGTGGCCAGCGGCGCGACCAGGCCCGGACGTGCGTTCGGCGCGCCGCAGACGATCTGCAGGCGGCCGTGCGCGCCGGCATCGACCTGGCACACCTGCAGGCGGTCGGCTTCGGGATGCTTCGCGCATTCGACGATGCGTGCGACGACCACGCCGTCGAGCGCCGCGCCCAGCACGGTCAGTTCCTCGACTTCCAGACCGATGGCCGTGAGCGTCGCCGCAAGCCGCTCCCGCGAGGCGTCGGTCTTCACGTGTTGGCGGAGCCAGAGTTCGGAGAATTTCATGGGAGATCTCGCGTTGGTCGTTCCGAACGCAGCGGGGACTCTGCCGTTCGAGTGTGCGGATTGAAGTGCAGGTCCCGGGCATCACCCGGGACGACAACGGTGGCGGACGCCTTCCGGATCAGGCGAACCGACGCAGGAAGCGCACGTCGTTCTCGAAGAACTCGCGCAGATCGTTCACGCCGTAACGCAGCATCGCGAAACGCTCCACGCCCAGGCCGAAGGCGAAGCCGGTGTACCGCTCGGGGTCGATGCCGACGTTGCGCAGCACGTTGGGATGGACCATGCCGCAGCCCAGCACCTCCAGCCAGCGCGTGCTGCCGTCGGGCTGCTGCCAGGCGATGTCCACTTCGGCGGACGGTTCGGTAAAGGGGAAGTAGCTGGGGCGGAAACGCATTTCGAAATCACGCTCGAAGAACGCGCGCACGAATTCGGACAGCGTGCCCTTGAGGTCGGCGAAGCTGGCGTGCTCGTCCACCAGCAGGCCTTCGACCTGGTGGAACATCGGCGTGTGCGTCTGGTCGCTGTCGCTGCGGTACACCTTGCCGGCGGCGATCATGCGCAGCGGCGGACCGCTCTGCCTGGCGACGGCGTCCAGCATGTAGCGCACCTGCACGCCGGAGGTGTGCGTACGCAGCAGCCGGCCTTCGCCGCACTGGTCGGCGCGCATGTAGAAGGTGTCGTGCATCGCGCGCGCCGGGTGGTGCGGCGGGAAGTTCAGCGCCTCGAAATTGTGCCAGTCGTCCTCGATTTCCGGGCCGTCGGCCACTGCGTAGCCGAGCCGGCCGAAGATGTCGGCGATGCGCTCGAGCGTGCGCGAGACCGGGTGCAGGCCGCCACGTCCGGCGTCGCGCCCGGGGAGCGTGACGTCGATGGCTTCGCCGGCGAGGCGGGCGTCGAGCGCGGCGGATTCCACCTCGGCCCTGCGCGCGGCCAGGGCGTCGCCGATGGCGTCGCGGGCGCGGTTGATGGCTTCGCCCGCGCTCTTGCGCTGATCCGGCGGCAGCGCGCCCAGCGATTTCAGCTGCGCGGTGATGCTGCCGCTCTTGCCGAGCAGGCCCACGCGCAGCGCTTCCAGCGCATCGGGAGTCTCGGCGGCGGCGATGTCGGCCAGCGCCTGGTTCGCAATCTGTTGGATATCGCTCATGTGTTCGTGCCCTGGGTGGCCGCTGCGGGTGAGCGGCGACGGCGGTTGCAGGCCATCGCCTAGGCGGCGGGAAAGCAGGTCCCTCGCTGCGCTCGGGACGACATCGGAAAGCGGGAGGCGGGTCGAGCAGGCCAGGTCGGGGAGGAAAGACCCGGCAGGCCAGATCGAATGAAACTCGAAGGCGTGCGCGAGGGGCGCATCGCGACTCGAGGTGGTCCTGAAACGCACGCCCGGTGACGCGACTTCCAGAAGTGCGCTTCCTGAAGCGCGCTTCCTGAGACGGGCTTCCTGAAGCGGGCTTCCAGACGCTTCCTGAAATGGGCTTCCAGAATGCGCTGCCTGAAACCCGCAGCCAGAAAACGTGCGTCCAAAACGCACATGGGGAAGGACTTGCGCCCTTCCCCATGCATGGATCATTGACCTCGACCTGCGCGGCACGTGCACGGATGCACGGGCCTGCGCGGGAGACGTCGGATTATGCCGCGAGCGCGCTCTTCGCCTTGTCGACCAGCGCGGTAAAGCCCTTCGCGTCGTGCACGGCGATGTCGGCCAGCACCTTGCGGTCGAGGGTGATACCGGCCTTGAGCAGACCGTTGATGAAACGGCTGTAGCTCATGCCGTTGGCGCGGGATGCGGCGTTGATGCGCGCGATCCACAGGCTGCGGAAATTGCGCTTCTTCTGCTTGCGGCCGATGTAGGCGTACTGCAGGGCCTTGGTCACCGCCTGCTTGGCGACGCGGAAGACCTTGCGACGGGCGTTGTAGTAGCCCTTGGCCTGCTTCAGGATTTTCTTGTGGCGGCGACGCGCCGTTACACCACGTTTAACTCGTGCCATGGTTCAGTCTCCTCACAAATACGGCAGCATGCGGTCCAGACGGCCCGCGTCCTCGGCACGAACATGGTTCGTCTGCCGCAGGTTGCGCTTCCGCTTGGTCGCCTTCTTGGTGAGGATGTGGCTCTTGTTGGCGTGGCCGCACTTGTACTTGCCGGAAGCGGTCTTCCGGAAGCGCTTGGCCGCCGCCCGATTGGTCTTGATCTTGGGCATCGGTGGATCCTTGGGGTCTTTGCGAGAACTGGCATGGGGCGGCGACCGGGGTACGGTCACGCTTTCCGTCCTGCCCTGCCGGTGGTAGGCCATTGATCCCGAAGGGAAATCCCGTTCGGAACCCAAGGCGGGTCCTGGGTATTGCAGACGCAGCCCGGCGAACCGGGCCGCATAGTATGCCCACCGTGCCCGGCGCTTGCAAACACAGGCCCGGGTTTTCCCTTGCGGATCAGCGGATTGCGCCGGGGATTGCGCGGAGGGTCGCGCCGATGGGCAGGCCGGGGGGCGGATGCATCCGCCTGCCCGGCCCGGGATCAGCGCCCGGTGCGCGCCATGCCGCCTTCCGGCGACTCGGGTGCGGGCACGCCGCCCTGCGTCAGTGCCGCCTGCGGCGTGGGCTCGAGGGCCGGCTGGGCCTGCAGTGCCTGGCGCGCCTGCTCGCTGCTCTGGGACAACGGCGCGTAGGCGGCCTCGGCGGTCGGCAGGCGCAGGCCGACGCTCTGCGCCTCGCCATGCCCCAGCATCACGAAGGTCTCGCCGCTGGGCGCATGGTGGCGCACGCCGCCGATCCGCTGCGGGTCGATGTCGCGCTCCAGTGCCTGGTTCACCACCGCACCGGCGAAGGCCTGCTGCTGGCCCGCCGTCGCCAGCAGCTGCGGCTGCTCGGCCGCGCTGGCCTGCACCGCGGGCAGCACGTGGGCGAAGTGGGCGTTGGCCGGATGCGAGGCATGCGACATCGCGTTGCGGGTGTCGAAATCCTTGCCGTAGGTGCGCTCCATCGAATCGATCACCGCATCGATGTAGTGCAGCTCGACCGAATGCTTGACCTGCTTGACCGGGTTGATCCGCGACCAGCCCTTCAGCGGGTCGGGGTCCTGCAGTTCGATCTTGTGGCCGATGGCATCGGGCATGAGGCCGCGGATGATCGGCGTGCGCTCCTGCAGGCCGGTCAGGATCTCATTGTCCACCGCGTAGCGCCTGACGTTGCCGCTCTCGGCGTCGCGGACCACCGCATCGCGGTCCAGGCCGATCCTGTCCAGCGTCTTGCTGTGCACGCCGGAGGCGTTGAAGGTCACCGCGGGCGCATCGGCGGCGTAGGCCGCCGCCACCGCCAGACCGCCGCCGAGCGAATGCCCGGTGATGACCAGGTCCTGGCCGAACGCCGCCTTGGCCTGGCGGGCCACCGCGATCGCCTGGTTGTACTGCGCGTCCTCGAACCCAAGACCCTGACGCAGATTGGTCAGCCAGTCCTTCGGCTCGTCGGTCCCGCTGAAGGCCAGCACGTGGCGGCCGTGGTCGTCGGTGTAGATCACCGACTTCAGGCCGTTGGTGGCGCTGGACAGCTGGTTGGGGTCGATGCCCACGCCGCGCAGTTCGTCGGGCTGCATCGGGCGCCAGCCAGGAATGCCCTCCTGACGGCCGTTGCGGTCGTAGTCGTAGACATCGCGCATGAGTTTCGCGAGGGTCAGGTCGATGCCCTGCGGGTCGCGGCCGCGCACCTCGTCGGCGAAACTCGTGCGCTGCGCCGCGGGGGCGGCAGCGTCGTACCCCGCGTAATAGGAATCGGCCTGGGCCTGCGCATGGGCCGGTGCGGTCTGGGTCATGCCATCCCTCCTTCCATGCGGTGAGCGCCGGGGTGCAGTCGGGTCGCGGCGATCATCGTGCGGTCTCCAGCGGGATGCGGTGCGCGGTCAGCCAGGCCTCGACCGCCTCGCGCTGCCTGCGCGCATCGGCGCTCAGCAGGGCCGAGCGGGTCATGAACAGATAGCGCTGGAAGGTGGCGCCCTGGGCGTTGCGCGCCTGCGGGTCGGCGCCTGCCTGCAGCAGTTCCAGCGCGAGCGCGGGCTCGTTGACCTGCGCGGCGACATGCAGCGGCGTGTTGCCGGTGCGGTCGGGGCGGTCGGGGTCGGCACCGGCGGCCAGCAGGGCGTGAAACTGTTCGGTGCGCTCGCCCATCAGTGCGTTGCGCAGGGGCGTGGCGCCGGTGTCGGCATTGGCGGCGTCGGGCTGGGCGCCGGCGGCCAGCAGCAGGCGCAGATAGGCCGGGTCGTTGGCCATCGCGGCGGTGTGCAGCACGGTGTCGCCATCCAGACCGGCCTGCGCGACGTCGGCGCCGGCATCGATCAGGATCCGCATCGCTTCCGGCTGGCGCTGCATCAGCGCCCACTGCAGCAGCGTGATGCGCTTGTCGCCGCGTGCGGAGAGATCCGTGGCCGGCGCCAGCCGGCGGACCTCGTCGAGATTGCCGCGGGCGATGGCATCGGCCAGGGCGGCGACCGCCGGCTCGGTGAAGACATCGGCGGCGCGCACGGGTGGTGCGTCGGTGGTGGACATGAGGCGGGTCTCCTTGGCGCAGGCGGTGACCATCGTGCAGCAGCCCAGCATGACCGAAAGCATCGGCAACAGGATGCGGCGATCGAGAGAAGGCATGTGCGCTCGGACAGTGGACGGAGGGCGCCGTCGCGGGGCTCCCGCTACCTGGGGTAGCCTTCGGCGACAGCTCCGCCAGTGATACCAGACCAGGGCGTCTGCGTCATCCAGGACCGGTGATGCGATGGTGCGGGGCGGACGAACGGGGGCGTTCTCATCGACACCTGTTGTGTCCGAGTTCAGTGGCGCGGCCATGTGCCGGCCTCGGCAGCACGGACCGGGACGCCACGGCCGGGGTCACCCGTACTCCAGCGCCTGCGCCTTGCCGCGGAACACGCGGTAGGCGAACACCGTGTAGCCGACGATCAGCGGCAGCACCACGCAGGCACCGACGAACACGATCATCAGCGACTCCGGCGCCGCGGCGGCGTCCCAGATGCTCAGACGGTCGACCACGAGATACGGGAACAGGCTGTAGGCCAGGCCGTAGAACGCCAGCAGGAAGATGCCGATCGTGCCGGCGAACGGCACCCACGCGCCGTATTCGTTGCCCTGCTCCAGCCGCACCGGGAGCCGGCGCAGGCTGCGGTCGACCACCAGGAACAGCACCAGCGTGGCGATGGGCACCGGCGCCAGCAGCACGATGTACGGCAGTGCGAACCACTTCTCGAAGATGCGCTCCGACAGCCACGGCGTGGCGATCGACACCGCCGCCACGCCGACCGCGGTCAACCACAGGCTGCCGCGCGCCCAGCGCACCGCGCGCAGCTGCAGTTCGCCATCGGTCTTGAGGATCAGCCAGCCGGCGCCGAGCAGCGCGTAACCTGCGGCCAGACACACCGCGATCAGCAGCCCGAACACGGCCGCGCCCCAGCCCGGCGCGAAGCCCATCACCAGTTGCCCGAGCATGTAGCCCTGGGCGGCGGTGGCGAGCAGCGAACCGGCGTAGAAGGCGCGGTTCCACAACGGCTTGTGGTGGGCTTTGGCCTTCACCCGGAAGTCGAACGCCACCCCACGCAGGGTGAGCCCGAGCAGCATCAGCGCCACGGGCAGGTACAGCGCACCCAGGATCACGCCATGCGCCGCCGGGAAGGCCACCAGCAGCACGCCGACGCCCAGCACCAGCCAGGTTTCGTTGGCGTCCCAGAACGGGCCGATCGAGGCGACCATGCGGTCCTTCTGCGCATCGTCGGCGCGACGCATCAGGATGCCGACGCCGAGGTCGTAGCCGTCGAGGATGACGTAGGCCAGCATCGCCAGGCCCATGACCGCGAGGAAGGCCACCGGCAGCCAGCCGGCGGGCGTGGACAGGTCGGGAATGGGCAGGTCAGGCACGGGCCACCTCTTCGGGTGACGCATCCGGTGATGGGCCCGACGCGGTGTCCGGCACTGCGGCCGCCGACGGGTCGGTGAACGGCACCACGCCCGGCCCTTCGGCACGCGGCGTTTCCTCGCGCACGCCGGCCTTGCGTGCCATGTAGAACAGCACGCTGATGTAGGCGCTAAGCAGCGCCGCATACAGCAGCAGATACCCGACGAGCGTGGCGCCGATCATCGGCGCCGGCACCGCACTCGCGGCGTCGGCCGTGCTCAGCACGCCCTGCACCAGCCACGGCTGGCGGCCGACCTCGGTGGTGTACCAGCCGGCCAGCACCGCCACCCAGCCGGAGAAGCTCATCGCCACCAGCGCACGCGCGAGCCAGGGCGAAGGCTCGCCGCCGCGGCGCAGCCGCCACGCGGACCACGCACCCACCAGCAACATCGCCATGCCGATGCCGACCATGACCCGGAAGGCCCAGAACACCGGCGCCACCGGCGGGTGTGCATCGGGGAAGGCGTCCAGGCCCTGCAGCTCGCCGTCGAGGTCGTGGGTGAGGATCAGCGAGGCCAGCTTCGGCACCTTCACCGCGGCATGCGTGGTGCGCTCTTCTTCATCGGGGAAGCCGAACAGGGTGAGCGGCGCCCCGCGCTCGGTGGTCCAGATGCCTTCGATCGCCGCGATCTTCTGCGGCTGGTGTTCCAGCGTGTTGAGCCCGTGCAGGTCGCCGACGAAGATCTGCACCGGGATGAGCAGCGCGCCGACCATCGCGCCGGTGCGCATCGCCGCCAGCACCGCCGGCACACGGTCGCCGCGCAGCCAGCGATACGCCGACAGGCCGGCCATCAGGAAACCGACGGTCAGGAACGAGGCCAGCAGCATGTGCGTGAAGCGGTAGGGCATCGACGGGTTGAACACGATCGCCCACCAGTCGGTGGCATGGGCCACGCCATCGCGCATCTCGAAACCGACCGGCGTGTGCATCCACGAATTCAGCACGAGGATCCAGAACGCCGACAACGTGGTGCCGAAGGCCACCAGAAAGGTGGCCAGGGTGTGGATGCGGTTGCCCACGCGCTTGAAGCCGAACAGCATGATGCCGAGGAAGCTGGCCTCGAGGAAAAACGCGGTGAGCACCTCGTAGGCGAGCAGCGGCCCGGCGATGTTGCCGACGGTGTTCATGAAGCCCGGCCAGTTGGTGCCGAACTGGAAGCTCATGGTGATGCCGCTGACCACGCCCATCGCGAAGCTCAGCGCGAAGACTTTCACCCAGAAACCATAGGCCTCCATCCACTTGGCGTCGCCGCTGCGGCCGTAGCGCCACTTGAAAAACAGCAGCAGCCAGCCCAGCGCGATGGTGATGGTGGGGAACAGGATGTGGAAGCTGATGTTGGCGGCGAACTGGATGCGCGCCAGCAGCAGCGGGTCGAGCGCGGTGCTCATGGAGGCCGCGGCCAGGGATACGTCAATCATTGGATTTGCCTCCGCCGAGGAATCTGTCGCGGGCATCGAGCAGGCGGCCGACCTTGCGGCCGAGTTTCATCAGTTCCACCAGGCGCTCCTGCTCCATCGCGCGCACGTCCTCGAACCAGCCCACGGTGAGTTCGATCAGGTCGTGCATCTCGCGCATCCGGGCCTGGGCATGCGCGTCGTCGGCACCGGCGGGCGTCTCCAGCAGGGCATCGCGCAGCAGCGACAGGGTGGGGTCGACCTCGCGCTTGCGGCGCTCTTCGGCGAGGGTCTGGAAGATCGCCCAGACGTCCTCGGGCGCGGAGAAATACTCGCGGCGGTCGCCCGGCAGGTGCTGCAGGCGCACCAGCCGCCAGCTCTGCAGTTCCTTCAGGCCCATGCTGACGTTGGAGCGCGAGAACGCCAGCGCCTCGGCGATCTCCTCCGCATTCAGCGGCCTGGGCGAGACGAACAGCAGGGCGTAGATCTGCCCCACCGTGCGGTTGATGCCCCAGCGGCTGCCCATCTCGCCGAAATGGAGCACGAACCGTTGGACCAGAGGGCTGAGCATCTCTTTTCTCTATTTCAGTAATTCTTGAAATTATAGGCATTCCTTGCCGATGCGCAACCTGGACGCCATCACCTGCGTCCCGGACGCCGCCCGCCCCGCCACCCGCGGGACAGACGCGAATGCGAGCGCGGGCCGTGGGCTGCGCAGACACATGCGCCATCCACGCATCTCCTTCACCCGGCAAGCCGGCACACTGGCGGGCCCGCGGCCGGCTTCGCCCTCCTCTGCAAGGACTCGGTCGACGCGGGCGTTGCGGCCACTTACGTTAGTCATTACACAACGACTGTCGAACGCAGCATGCATTTCCTGTCCGAACAAGGCCCCCTCGCCCTCGCCAGCCGGCTGAAGGTGCTCAGCGAGCGCTGCTACGACCAGATCGACCAGGCCTATCGCGCGCATGGCCTGCGCCTGCAGGCGCGGTGGTTCCCGCTGCTGCGCCTGCTGCAGGAGCGCGGTCCGCTGACCGTGGGCGAAGCGGCCGAGGCGCTGGGCTTGACCCACTCGGCGATCAGCCAGCTCGCCGCCCGGCTGGCGCGCGATGGCTGGCTGCTGCTGCACGCCGACAGCGGCGACCGCCGTCGGCGCAGGCTGGCGCTCTCCAGCGACGCCGAAGCCGAGCTGCGCGCGGCCCGCCCGCTGTGGCAGGCGATGCATGCCAGCGTCGAAGACCGCCTGCAAGCGACCGGCGTCGACCTGCTCGGCGCGCTCGACCAGTTCGAGGCAGGCCTGCTGGACCGGCCCTTGGCCGCGGAGATCGCCGTCCGCCACCGCGACCGCCTGCGCGATGCGGTCCGGGTCGTGCCCTACCGCCCCGATCTGCGCGAGCACTTCTATCGCCTCAACGCCGAGTGGCTGGTCAAGTACTACAGCATCGAGCCGATCGATCACGCGATGATGTCGGACCCCGAGGCGCACATCCTCGCGCCGGGCGGCGCGATCCTCTTCGCCCTGCTCGGCGAGGAGGTGGTCGGCACCTGTGCCCTGCTGCCGGAAAGCCCAGGGGTGTATGAGCTGACCAAGATGGCGGTCACCGAGCGCTACCAGGGCCTGGGCCTCGGCCGGCGGTTGATCGAAGCGGCCATCGCCGAGTTCCGCCGGCGCGGCGGCACCCGGCTGTTCCTGGAATCCCAGCGCCGGCTGCAGGCCGCGCTCCAGCTGTACGAGAGTGCGGGGTTCGAGCTGCAGCCGGGGGTCAAACCCGGCACGCACTACCAGCGCGCGGACGTGTACATGATCTTCCGCGACCCCGATGCGCCAGGCGGCGAGCGCAATACGGACGGGTGACTTCCTGCGCTTGTGCGCTGCGGCATGGTCCGCGACGCTGTGCGCACACACACGCACCCGGGGAGGGGTCACGATGTTCGAGAAATTCGCCCGCAGCTGGGAACTGGCCAAGGCCAGCGCCGCCGTGCTCCGCGCCGACAAGGAAATGCTGCTGTTTCCGATCCTGTCCTCGCTCGCCACGCTGCTGGTGCTGGCGACGTTCGCCCTGCCGGTGGCCTTCACCGATATCTTCGCCGACGGCTTCAGCCCGCTGGCGGCGGTGATCGGCTTCCTGTTCTATTTCTGCCAGTACACGGTCATCGTGTTCTTCAACAGCGCGCTGGTGGCCGCCGCCACCATCCGCATGGAGGGCGGCGACCCGACCTTCTCCGACGGCATCCGCGCCGCACGTGCGCGTCTGCCGGCGATCCTCGGCTACGCCGCCATCGCCGCCACCGTGGGCCTGCTGCTGAAGTGGCTGAAGGACCGCGACAACAACGTCATCGTGCGTCTGATCGGCGGCGGCCTGGGCGTGGCCTGGACGCTGGCGACCTTCCTGGTGGTGCCGGTGCTGGTCAACCGCGACATCGGCCCGATCGATGCGCTGAAGGAAAGCGTGGCCCTGTTCAAGCGCACCTGGGGCGAGAACGCGATCGGCAACGTCGGCATCGGCGCGGCGTTCGGCCTGATCACCTTCGCGGTGGTGCTGCTCGGCGCCGGCGTCTGCTTCCTGGCCGCACAGGCCTCGATCGGCCTGGCGATCGGTCTGGGCGTGGTGTTCGTGCTGGTGGTGCTGATGCTGGGCGTGGTCCAGGCAGCACTCAGCGGCATCTATTCGGCGGCGCTGTATCGCTACGCCACCGCCCACGAGGCACCGGCCGGCTTCGGCGCGCTGGAGCGGGCCTTCCAGCCGAAATGATGCGAGGCCGCGACACCGCGTCGCGGCGGTCACCACCCGCCTTCCACCGAACGGCAGGCATCGAATGCGAAGGGTGCCCACGCGGCGCCCTTTTCGCGTCCACCTCCGCCCCCGGGCCGTCCGGCCGGCGCCGTCTCGAAGGCGATGACGACCGCCCACTCACCCGAGCGCCAAAGACGCGGCAGCGCTCAGCGCAACGGTGACGGGTCCACCGAGGGCGGGTCCACTGAGGGCAGGTCCACTGAGGGCGGGTTCGCCGCAGGCAGCGGCGTCTGCCCGCCGGCCCCGACAGGGGCAGAGGGTTCGATCACCTCAGGTTCGGCTGGCTCGGCGGTTTCGGTCCGTGGCGGGGTCATGCCGTCGGTCGGTGCGGCTGTCGAGCCCTCGCTGGCCGACGCTTCGGCAACGGGGGTCTGGGGGCCTGGACCCTGTATCTGTGCGGGCATCGACTGCGAAGGGAGTGCGGGCGGCACTGAAGGCGCATTCACCTCCGAGGCCTCATCCGTGCCCTGCACCGCTCCCTCCGGCGAAGACAAGGCGACTTCGATCCTGTCGCCGAGGTCGGCCAGTGCCGCCGCGATGGCGGATTCCAGCTGGCTGTTCCATTCCGCGCGCTGCGCCTCGGTCGCCTTCTTGCCTCTCGGATAGGGCGTATCCGCCACGGCGATCGACCGGCCGCGATGCAGCGCGCCATCGATGGTGAGGTGCACCGCGACGATCAGCGGCGAAAGGCCGGCCTCCACCTCGCCGAGCATGTAGCCGCCGCGGATGTCCTCGGCGGCGCAACCGACCTTCTTCCTGTCGTTGAGGAGATCCGGAATCAGGCCGGTGTACATCTGCCCCATCATGTTGCGCAGCATGGCGGCGTTGTTGATGTGTACGGTCAGCGCCTGGAGTTCGAGACGCCGGCCCGCCAGCCGGTCGCCGAAACGCTCCACCAGCATGGCGTGCAGCAGCACCACCGGGTCCGGATCGAAATCGCGCCGGCCGATGCGCAGCGCGCCGTAGGCGCAGTTGGTGATCATCAGCGACTCGTTCTTGCTCTTGTCGAGCTTCGGGTCGCGCAGATCGTGGAATGTGTACACCGGCTGCGGCGCCTCGCCCGGGGGCGTCAGCACGGTGGGAAAGGAATAGGCGGTCAGCAGCCACACGGCCAGCATCGCCACGACGGTTCGCAACGGCATCGGACTCTCCCCCTGGAAGCTTCGGCCGTGATCGCCACGGCCCATGGAAGCGGCCTTGCGCCGCCATCGAAACCACGACCTCGCCATGCGGCACGGAACCGCATCGACACCGCACAGGATCCATCCGGTGCTGTGGCGCCACTCAGACCGAACGGGCGCCATGCGGCGGAGCACGGAGTACGGCCGCCGAAACCACAAGGGCACCTTGCGGTGCCCTTGCCTGCCAGTCTCCTTGCACCCTCCTCCCGGGCGGAAGGAAGAGCGGGAACGGGCGCGTGCCGCGCGCCGTGCGCGCGATTATTTCTTCTTCGGAGCGATCATCATCACCATCTGCCGGCCTTCCATGCGCGGGCGGGATTCGATGACGATGTCCTCGCCGAGGTCGCCCTCGATGCGGTTCGCCATCTCGCGGCCCAGCTCCATGTGGCTCATCTCGCGGCCGCGGAAGCGGATGTTGACCTTGACCTTGTCGCCCTCTTCCAGGAAGCGGCGCATGTTGCGCAGCTTGATCTGGTAGTCGCCCTCGTCGGTGACCGGACGGAACTTCACTTCCTTGATTTCGACGATGTGCTGCTTCTTCTTCGCGGCAGAGGCTTTCTTCTGCTGCTCGAAGCGGAACTTGCCGAAGTCCATGATGCGGCAGACCGGCGGATCCGCGTTGGGCTGGATCTCGACCAGATCGAGGCCTTCTTCTTCGGCCTGGGCCAGCGCTTCGTCGCGCGACAGCACGCCGATCATCTCGCCGTCGCTGCCGATCACGCGCACCCGCGGAACACGGATTTCGTGGTTCCTGCGGTTCGTCTTGTCCTGGGGGGTACTGATATCGCAATCTCCAAAGAGGGAATGTGCCGGCCGAAGGGGATCGGCCGGACCTTGAATCACGCCGCGGGGCGGTCCGAAGACACGCGTGCGACGAAGTCGGACATGGACATGTTACCCAGATCCTCCCCCGAGCGCGTGCGCACCGAGACCTCGCCGGTCTCCTTCTCGCGGTCCCCGACCACGAGCAGGTACGGCACCCGCTGCAGCGTATGCTCGCGAATCTTATAGCCGATCTTTTCGTTCCGCAAATCGGCCGAGACACGGAGCCCTTGATTCGCAAGGGATTTCCGGACCTCCTCCACATAGTCGGCCTGGGCGTCGGTGATGTTCATCACCACCGCCTGCACCGGCGCCAGCCAGGCCGGGAACTGGCCGGCGTGGTGCTCGATCAGGATGCCGATGAAACGCTCCATCGAGCCCACGATGGCGCGGTGCAGCATGACCGGGTGCCGGCGCTGGCTGTGTTCGTCGACATATTCGGCGCCGAGGCGGCCGGGCATCATGAAATCCACCTGCATCGTGCCCAGCTGCCAGGTGCGGCCGATGGCGTCCTTGAGGTGGTACTCGATCTTCGGGCCGTAGAAGGCGCCCTCGCCCGGCAACTCCTGCCATTCCACCCCGGCCGACTGCAGCGCCGAACGCAGTGCGGCCTCGGCCTTGTCCCAGGTGGCGTCGTCGCCCAGCCGAGAATCCGGGCGCAGCGCGATCTTGATCTGGATGTCCTCGAAGCCGAAGTGGCCGTAGACCTTCAGCGCCTGGGCATGGAAGGCGCGGACCTCGGCCTCGACCTGGCCTTCGGTGCAGAAGACGTGCCCGTCGTCCTGGGTGAAGCCGCGCACGCGCAGGATGCCGTGCAGCGCGCCGGAGGGCTCGTTGCGGTGGCAGGCGCCGAACTCGCCGTAGCGGATCGGCAGGTCGCGGTAGCTGTGCAGGCCCTGGTTGAACACCTGGATGTGGCCCGGGCAGTTCATCGGCTTCACCGCATAGGTCCGCTTCTCGGACTCGGTGAAAAACATGTTGTCCTTGTAGTTGTCCCAGTGGCCGGACTGCTTCCACAGGCTCACGTCGAGGATCTGCGGGCAGCGGACTTCCTGGTAGCCGCTGTCCTTGTATACCTGGCGCATGTACTGCTCCACCACCTGCCAGATCGCCCAGCCCTTCGGGTGCCAGAAGATCAGGCCGGGGCCCTCTTCCTGCAGATGGAACAGGCCCTGGGCCTTGGCGATCTTGCGGTGGTCGCGCTTCTCGGCTTCTTCGAGCTGGTGCAGGTAGGCCTTCAGCTCCTTGTCGTTGAGCCAGGCGGTGCCGTAGATGCGGCTGAGCATCTGGTTGTTGTGGTCGCCGCGCCAGTAGGCACCGGCCACCTTCATCAGCTTGAACGCGCGCAGCTTGTCGGTGCCGGGCACGTGCGGGCCGCGGCACAGGTCGGTGAATTCGCCCTGCGTGTACAGCGAGAGGTCCTCGTTGGCCGGGATGCTCTCGATGATCTCGGCCTTGTAGTGCTCGCCGAGGCCCTTGAAGTAGTCCACCGCCTCGTCGCGCGACTTGACGCTGCGCGAGACGGGCAGGCCTTCCTTCACGATCTTCTGCATCTCGGCCTCGATCGCCGGCAGATCCTCGGGCGTGAACGGGCGCTCATAGGCGAAGTCGTAATAGAAACCGTTGTCGATCACCGGGCCGATAGTGACCTGCGCGCCGGGATACAGGCGCTGCACGGCCTGGGCGAGCAGGTGCGCGGTGGAGTGGCGGAGGATCTCCAGCGCCTCGGGCGATTTGTCGGTGACGATGGCAAGCTCGGCATCGCGTTCGATGCGGTAGCTGGTGTCGACGAGCCTGCCGTCGACCTTGCCGGCGAGCGCGGCCTTGGCCAGGCCGGCGCCGATGGAGGCGGCGACGTCGCCGACCGTGGGAGCGGATTCGAATTCACGGCGGCTGCCGTCGGGAAGCGTGATGGCGATCATGGGATGGGGTGTCTGAAGAGTTCGCTGTCGGCCGATCGGCGTGATGCGTCCGGCCCGGGCCTTGCGTCCGGGGCCGGACAACGCCCGGTGCGGCATAAAAAAAGCGCCCGAGGGCGCTGCGCGATGTCGCGGGCCTCGGTGCGGCTGTCAGTGGGCGGTGGTAGTGCTCATGTCGCACGCTCGACGGCGGTTTCCCGGCGTCACCTTACGTAGGGGTGTGGGTCGCGTCCGGTGCAACGGCATGGACGCCTTGCGGCCATGCGGCGCGGGTTTCGATCTTAACCGAAGACGTCCGTGCATGGCGGGGTTGACCGGGGCGCTCGGGCGCCCGGCCGGCGGGTCGCCGCTCTGACCTGACCCGCCGATCGACGCATCGACATGCTGCCCTGCAGCAGAGATGGGGCCTACGGCAGGGGCGGATCGCCCCTTCCGCGCTCTGAATCCGAACTCAATCACATTGATGATGTGACAAGTTCCCGGTAAATTGACAACGTTGTCTTGCGCTTGGAGCATGCCGGCTGCCTGGCGGGTCGATGACGACGGCCCGGCATCGCCCACACTCAAGGAGAGGATCATGCGCATGCTCACCGGCTGGCCCCTCGTGCTGGCGGCGGCACTGCTGGCCGCCCACGGCAGTTGCGCACAGGCGCAGACGCTCGTCTGGCAGGACGAATTCGACGGGCCGGGCATCGACAGCGGCACCTGGACATTCGATGTGGGCAACGGCTGCGACGTCGGCATCTGCGGCTGGGGCAACAACGAGCTGCAGGCCTACACCGCGCAGCCACAGAATGTCCGCGTCGAGAACGGCATGCTGGTGATCGAGGCCCGACGCGAACGGCAGCAGGCGAGCGCCTTCAGTTCGGCGAGGCTGAAGACCGAAGGCCGGATGGCCTTCCGCTACGGCACGCTCGAAGCGCGCATCCGCTTCCCGCAGCTCGGCAACGGCCTGTGGCCGGCCTTCTGGACACTCGGCGCGAACGGCGTGTGGCCCGGCCGCGGCGAGATCGACATCCTGGAGGCCGGAAGCGCTGCCGCCATCGCCGCCGGCACGGTCGAACGCACGGTCACCGGGGCCACACACTGGGACTATCAGGGCTGGAAGGCCGACTACAGCCGCAGCTATACCCACCCGACCGCGCTCAGCGGCGGCTTCCACGTCTATCGCCTGACGTGGGACCCGCACTTCATCCGCGCCGATGTCGACGGCATCCCCTATTTCGAATTCGCGATCTCGGACATCGAGGGCGCGTCCCTGCACGAGTTCCATCAGCCGCATTTCGTACTGCTCAATCTGGCCGTGGGCGGCAACTACACGGGCGTCACCACGGCCCGACGGGTGACCGCGCCCCTGCCGGCGAAGATGGAGATCGACTGCATCCGGCTCTACAAGAACCCAGGCGACACGCTTCAGCTCGACGCGCCGTGACAGCCGACGTGCCGCTGCCTCGCGCGCCCTCCCGCTTGTCCGCTGCCTGCTTTTTCGCGGCCTGCTTTTTCGCTGCCCGCTTGCTCGCCGTCTCCTCGAAGCCTGCCCGCTTCCGCCCTCCCCTCCGCATCCACAGAGCCACTCCATGAGCACACCACATACCCGCTGGTCCCAGTTCGGCGTCCTCATCACCGTGTTTTTTTTCTGGGGCTTCGTCGCCGCCAGCAACGAGATCCTGATCCCGGTGTTCAAGAAGGCGTTCGACCTGACCCAGGCCCAGAGCCAGCTGGTATCGGTCGCGTTCTACGTGGCCTACACCGTCGGTTCGGTTCTCTATATCGTGGCGTCGAAGGCCTCCGGCCGCGATCTGCTGCAGCGTCTGGGCTACCGCAACGGCATCAGCCTGGGCCTTGCGATTTCCGCGGTCGGCACGCTGCTGTTCTATCCCGCGGCCAATCTCGGTTCGTTCGAGCTGATGCTCGCGGGCCTGTTCGTGGTGGGCCTGGGCTTTTCGCTGCAGCAGATCGCGGCCAATCCGCTGGCGATCGTGATGGGCGACCCGCGCACCGGTGCGCAGCGCCTGACCATGGCCGGCGGCGTCAACAATCTCGGCACCACCATCGGCCCGCTGCTGGTGAGCTACGCGATCTTCGGCAGTGTCGCCTCGGGCAACACCGACGCCAACATCGAAAGCGTGAAGACGCCCTATCTCGTGCTCGGCGTGGCCTTCCTGCTGGTCGCGCTGATGCTGAAGTTTTCGTCGGTGCCCGACCGAATCGACCTGGACGAGGTCACCGAAAGCGAAGCGCAGGACAGCGGGAAGCTGATCCACAAGACCTCGGCGCTGGCCTATCCGCAGCTGACGCTCGGCATGATCGCGATCTTCGTGTACGTCGGCGTGGAAGTCTCCACGATCAGCAATCTGCCGGCCTTCCTGGAAGAACACGAAGGCATCCCGGTGTCGGCGATCGCGCCGTACGTGTCGCTGTACTGGGCCAGCCTGATGATCGGGCGCTGGACCGGTGCCGCCGGCGCGTTCGACATCTCCTCCGGGCGCAAGCGCCTGCTGGCGCTGCTGCTGCCGTACCTCGCGTTCGGCGTGTATCTGGTGGTCAACACGATCATGGGCCACGACGTCTCGCAGTTCTACCAGTACGTCTGGCTGATCGCGGCGATGGTGCTGGTGCTGCTGGCCAGCCGCGGCAACCCGGCGCGCAATCTGCTGTACTTCGCGATCTGCGGCATCATCGCGCTGGCGGTCGGCATGCTGACCCACGGGCGCGTGAGCGCGGTGGCCTTCACCAGCGTGGGCCTGTTCTGCAGCACCATGTGGCCGTGCATCTTCGCGCTGGCGATCACCGGCCTCGGTCGCAACACCAACCAGGGCAGCAGCCTGCTGATCATGATGATCATGGGTGGCGGCATCGTCAGCTGGGTGCAGGGCATGGTGGCCGATGCCTACGGCATCCAGATCAGCTTCACGGTCGGCGTGGTGTGCTTCCTGTACCTCGCGTTCTACGCGTGGCGCACGGGCCGCCTGCTGCGTGCGCAGGGCATCGACCTGGACAGGCTGGCCGCCAGCGGCGGCCACTGACCTCTGCTGCACACCGAGGCGCAGACCACGCGGTCTGCGCCTCGCTCATCGACGGCGAGGGCTGGCGATGGGGCCGCGGGCTCAGCCCTGCGCCGCAGGCCGCGCGCAGTACTCGCGCAGATAATCGGCATGGTTGGGCAGCCGGGCGACCGCATGCTCCACGCCGGTGCGGATGCGTTCGAGGAAATCGGCCAGCTCGGCGTCGCGCATCGAATCGGCGATCGGGTGGTGGCGCTCGGGCACGATGCCCTGCCCCAGCATCACCTGCACCCAGGAGTTCTCGGCGAACAGTTCGTTGAGATGCCGGAACACGCGGCCGGTCTCGGCGAACAGCCGGATCTTGTGGCGCAGACTGTCGGGAATCTCCAGGTCGCGGCACGCGCGCCAGTAGGCGGTGTCGTCGCGCTGGGTGACGTGGTAGTGCAGGATCACGAAGTCGCGGATGTGGACGATCTCCTCCTCCGACTGGCGGTTGTATTCGTCGATGTCGCTCTGCGCGATCGTGTGCGGGAAGGTCTGCAGCAGGCGGATCACGCCGCGCTGGATGAGATGGATGTTCGTCGACTCCAGCGGCTCGAGAAAACCGCCCGAGAGGCCGATGGCCACGCAGTTGCCGCGCCAGGCCGCGCGGCGCTGACCGGGGCGGAAACGGATGACCCGCGGCTCGGTCAGCACCTCGCCTTCCACCGAACCGAGCAGTGCGGCGCGCGCCGCATCGTCGTCCATGTGGCGGCTGGAAAACACGATGCCGTTGCCCACGCGGTGCTGCAGCGGAATGCGCCACTGCCAGCCGGCCTCGCCGGCGATCGAACGCGTGTAGGGAATGGGCGGACGCACCGACGCGGTCTGCACGGCCATCGCGCTGTCGCTGAACAGCCAGTGCGACCAGTCCTCGTACTCCACGCCGAGCGCATCGCCGATCAGCAGCCCGCGCAGCCCGCTGCAGTCGATGAACAGATCGCCCGCGATCTCGCTGCCGTCGGCCAGGCGCAGCGACGAGATCCAGCCCCGCTCGCGGTCGGCCTTGACCTCGACGATGCGTCCCTCGATGCGACGCGCGCTGTGGCGTTCGCTGAAATCCCTCAGGAATTTCGCATAGAGGCCGGCATCCAGATGGAAGGCGTAGTTCATGCCGTCGCGGGGCAGATGGGCGAAACGGTTCTCCTCGGCCGCGCGCAGTTCCAGGCAGTAGTCGCCGTAGTCGCGGGCGATGCCGCGCCTGCGCGCGCTCAGCCAGAAGTGCTGGAAACCCGCGGTCCAGTGGTCCCTGCCGGTGGTGCCGAAGGAATGGATGTAGCGGTGGCCGGGCGAACGCCAGTGCTCGAAGGCGATGCCGAGCTTGATGGTGGCGTTGGTGGCGGCCATGAACGCCTGCTCGTTGATGTCGAGCAGACGGTGGAAGGTGACCATGGTCGGGATGGTGGCCTCGCCCACACCGACCGTGCCGATCTCCTCGGACTCCACCAGCACGATCTCCAGCGTCTGCCCGAAGGTCTTGGACAGCGCCGCCGCCGTCATCCAGCCGGCGGTGCCGCCGCCGGCGACGACGACGCGCTTGACCGGGCGCGAGGTGGCGTCGCGCGGCTCGGGCGAATGAGCGGATTCCATGGAAGGGTGACTCACGGAGGCGTCTCCATCAGCGGTTGAGCCGGTGCAGCAGCCGTGCGCGCAGCTCGCGCGCGGCGGCTTCGTCGAGCGTGCCGAGCACGCGCCGCACCGGTTCGGGAATGTGCGCGGCCACGGCGGCCGTGTCGGAATCGGGCGCGAAGACGTAATGATCGAACACGTCGCGCCAGATCGCGCGCTCGGCTTCGGGCAGGCCACGGATGCACAACAGCGCGGTCATCAGCGCGACCATGGGCGTGTCCATGTACGCCGGCACGCGACGCCACCAGTAGTTGATCAGCGCATTGAACGGGTCCAGCGATTCGACGTGGTGCCACCACATACTCGGGATGAACAGCGCATCCCCGGGTTCCAGCTCGGCGACAAGCGCATGGCGCATCGCTTCGGCAAAGCGCGGGAAGCGCGCGAGATCCGGCGCGTGCAGGTCCACCAGACTGATCGCCTGTCCGGCCGGCGTGAAGTCCAGCGGGCCGATGTACAGATTCGGCAGCTGCTCCGGCGGGAACAGGGTGAAACGCCGGCGCCCGGCGACCACGCAGGCGAGGTTGTCCGGCAGGTCCTGATGGGTGGCGATCCGCGCACGGTTGCCCAGCCACAGGCTGACCAGCGGCGTGCGCGCGCCCATGTCGAGCGGATGCCCGGCCATGAAGCCGGGCAGGCACTCGTCGACCGTGGTCGAGCCCATGTACAGCGCGGGCGGCTCGGCATCGTCGCGATGACGTTCGAGCGCGTCGAGCACGCTGGAGAAGCGGTGCCGTTCGGGCGTGAAATTGAAGCCGTCCAGGGCATCGTTGTAGAAATAGCGCCCGTGGATCGATGGCGGGCCGACGAAGGCCGTCACCGGCCCGCCGCCGTCGGCCGCGCGCAGCAGGGCGATGGCCTCGGCAGGTGATGCGCGCGCGGCGCGTACGATCGGCCAGTCGCGCACCAGCCCGCGCAGCAGCAGCGGACGCCGCGCCTCCAGCACCGCGTCGGGCGGTGCCAGCGGCGAGACGTCGTCGATGACCTCGACCGGCTCAGGCACCACCGGCATGGACACGACGCGCGCGATCGATCAGGTCGCGGAAGTGCGAGAGCGAGGCCATCGCCATGTAGATGGCCTCCAGATGCCCGTCGCGCTGCAGCGTCGCCAGGGTCTCCGGCGCCAGCTGTCCCAGACGCTCCTCGTGGATGGTGTAGAAGCCGGCCAGCCGGAACGGCTGCCCGTCCCCGGATTCGACATCCAGCACGAACGACTCCAGCAGTTCCTCGCGCAGCAGCGCGGCGACGAAGGCCGGCGTCCCACCCAGGCCAGCGTGCAGCGCCTGCAGCACGGAGGCGGCGTGCTCCATCACGTCGGTGGTGCCGCCATGCGCGCGGAACAGCGGCTCGCCCTGGGCATGACCGACGCGCGGGTGGTCCAGATCGATATGGACCACAGGCTCGCCGGCTTCGGAACGGCCGATGAGGAACGGCTGGCGCTGCACCGACAGTGGCACGTAGGCGGCGTCCCAGCCCTGCCCGTCGGGTGCGTCGCTGCGCAGGACGTCACTGTCCAGGAACAGGTTCTGCCCGGCATGGAAACCGAACAGGGCGACCGGCTGGAAGCTGCCGTCGGCGGATTTCTGGAAGACGATGGGGTAATACGCCTGGACGCTGCGGAATTCGGCCGGGAAGGTCAGCGCCGACATCACGTCGTCGCCCCATGCCGCGCCGCGCGCGGTGACCACGCGCAGGTCGCGGTGATCGATGTTGTTGAGCTGTGCGTGTCTGGGCATGGGACGGTCGTCTCGGTCGGTCGTCATGATCGCGTGGGTGTGCGCTGCGCGCGACGCTGGCGTGTGTCTCAGATGCGCGGCAGTCCGCGCGCGCGGATGTGTTCGATTGCCTCGCGGTGCCCGGGCAAGGCGGGCAGCATGCGCCGCGCCAGATCCGCGGCTTCGCGGAACCGCGCTTCGGCACGCTGCAGCGTGTCGCCCTGGCCTGCGGAAAGCCGCGGTGCAGGCCGGAACTCCATGCCGTACAGGATGTACTGGTAGCTGGCCGATGGGAAGATCTCGTCCACCCGGAACAGGTCGTAGCGCGAGGGCGAGCGGTGCCGCCACAGTGCGAGCAGGTCGCGCAGCCGCTCCGGCACGCTGTCGGCGCGCACGTGGTCGCACCAGTAATCGCTGTCGCGACGGCGCGACAGCACGTAGTGCAGCTTGAGGAAATCGATCACCCGCTCCCAGCGGTAGGCGAAGGCGTCGTTGTAGCGCGCGGAGACGATGTCCATCGTGGCGCGGTCCGCCGGAAGCTGCTCGGCGATGGCGGCCGCTGCCAGTTCCACCAGCACCAGCGACGACGCTTCGAGCGGCTCGACGAATCCGCTGGACAGCCCGACCGCGACGCAGTTGCGGTGCCAGCTGCTGCGACGATAGCCGGGCGCGAACGCGATGCGCAGCGGCACGGGCACATCGGCCGCCCGCGGCCCGCCGGTCGCCTCGACGTGCGCGCGCAGCGCGGCCTCGGCCTCGTCGTCGCTGCAGTGCGCGCTCGAGTACACATGCCCCACGCCACGGCGCGCCGACAGCCCGATGTCCCAGATCCAGCCGCTGCGCTGCGCGGTGGACACGGTCTGGCAGGCGATCGGCGCGTCGGCCTGCGCATAGGGCACCTGCACCGCCATCGCACTGTCGTTGAACAGCACGTCGCGGCGCGGGATCAGATCGACACCGTAATGCCCGCCGAGCAGCAGCGAACGCATGCCGCTGCAGTCGATGAACAGGTCGGCATGCAGGTCGCCGTGCGAACGGGTGCGCACCGCGGCGATGTCGCCGTTCTCGGCCGGCACCACCTCCAGCATGTGGTCGGCGACATGACGCACGCCAAGACGCCGCGTGCAGTGTTCGCGCAGGAACACGCCGAGTTTCGCGGCATCCAGGTGATAGGCGTAATTGGCCACCGCCGCGTATTCCGGCGTGGACAGCTGCTTGGGTGCCCTGCCCGCTTCGCACAGATGCGGCTGGAAGCTCACCAGATCGGCGAACGGGACATCGCCACCGCGTGCGGCCCAGCCGGCGGCGAGATCCGCCTCCAGGTAGCCCTGCGGCAGCACGAACGGATGGTGGTAGCGGTCGCGCGCGCTGCCGTCCACCCAGCCGACGAACTTCGAGCCCTGCTTGAACACCGCATCGCACTCGCGGATCAGGTCGCTCTCGCTCACTCCCGCATCGCGCAGGGTGTCGCGCATGGTCGGCCAGGTGCCCTCGCCGACGCCGATCGTGGCGACATCGGGCGATTCGAGCAGGGTGATGCGCAGGCCGTCGGCCCCCGCTCCCTGCGGCCCGGAGCGGCCATGCCGGGCCGCGAGCGTGGCGGCCGTCAGCCAACCGGCCGTCCCGCCGCCGACGATCACCACCTCGCGCACGGCCCCGCCGTCGCGGCCTGGCGCGTCGTGCAGGTCAGAGGCTGGAACGTGGCTGTCGGTCGCGTTGATCAAGACTTCTCCGCGTCGGGCCCTGGCGAGCCGCTGCGGCCGCATCCCATGCACGGACGGGCCGCGCGGCGCGTTCGGTCCGTGTCGATATCCGTCGTCAACGACGTCCCCGCGCTGCACATGCAGCGCGGGGACGGCATTGGCCGATCAACGGAAATTGTAGCGCAGGCCCAGCATGTACCGCGGGCCGGTCTGGGTCAGGTACTCCAGCTGTTTGCTGTTGCGCGAATGCGAGCGCTGGGTGGCGCCCATGGCGTTGATCGCCTCGAACGACAGCGACCACTGGTCGTTCCAGCGGTAGCCGATGTTCATGTCCAGCTGGCCGTAGGCTTCCACGTACACCGGGTTCGGACCGGCACCGTCGAACACGCCCGCCAGATACTTGTCGCGCCAGTTGTAGGCCGCGCGCAGCTGCCACGGCCCCTTCTCGAAGAACGCGACGAGATTAGCCGAATCGCTGAGCCCTACGAGCGCGAACTGCTCGCCGATCTTGCGGTTGTCGTAGGTCAGGCTGGAATCGACGATGGTGTAGTTGAACGACATGCCGAAGCCGGTCTCGCCGAACATGTGCTGCAGGTTCAGCTCCATGCCATCCAGCGAGGCCGAGCGCTGGTTCGCCGGCGTGGTCACGCGGAAATTCGCGACCGGGTCGCCGGGCTGGCCGGTGATCGTGCCGGTGGCGTTGCCGTTGGTGTCGACGCCGGTGCGCACGACGCCGGGCTGCCCGTTGAAGGTGTTGAGGATGTAGTTGCGGATGCAGACCACATCGGCGCTGGTGCAACCGGAGCCGAGCGCCTGGTTCCAGTAGGCGCCGCCGACCGGGGTGGTGAGACCCGAGGTCGTGTCGTTCACCTGGGTGGTGCCGATGTAGTTGTCGATGTTCTTGCGGAAATAGCCCAGCGCCACGTAGCTGGAATCGGCGTAGTACCACTCCAGCGACACATCGAAGTTGTGCGAAAGCAGCGGTTCGAGATCCGGGTTGCCGAAGTTGCCGGTGCCGCCGTCGACGCGCGCCAGCTGGTTGTAGGTCTTGCCGCCCTGGATGTCGTTCCAGCCCGGGCGACCGATGGTCTCGCCATAGCTGGCACGCAGGACGAGGTTGTCGCGGATGTCGAGTTTCAGGTCGAGGCTGGGCAGCAGGTAGTCGTATTCGCCCTTCAGCGTGGAGAACGCGGAGCCCTGCGGCACCAGATTGAACTCGTTGGCCGACCCCCACACGATGCCCGGCTGGAAGTCGGGCACCAGCGCGGTCGAGACCACATCCGTCTGCTCGTAGCGCACGCCCGCCGCGACATGCAGCGGCATCGACCAGTCGAACATGGTCACGTACTGCAGATAGGCGGCGCGCGATGTCTCGGTGGTGCGTCGGTCGGTGGTGAAGACGTCGGAGCGCGCATACAGGTCGGGCAGGCCGGTGGCATCGGCGGCGGCACGGCGCATGGCCTCGAAGTCGAAGGTGAAGAAGGCACTGCTCCATTGCGGGCTGCGGCTGTTGCCGAAGCTGCGGAAGTAGTTGCTCATGTCGTCCCGGCGCCAGAGGCCGTCCGCATACGCGGCGGCCCCGAGGGGCGTGTTGCCTCCCCACGAATCGTTCTGCACGTTGGAGAACGCGCTGCGGTTGCGCACCTCGGTGGAGGCCAGGCCGAAATCGAGCCGTGATGCGTCGCCGAAGGCCCAGTCGCCGCGCAGCTGGCCCTGTTCGATTTCCGAGCGCATGTAGCTGTTGCGGAACGAGGAGCCCGTCACCTGCATCTGCGCGGGGTCGATATCGCTCATGCCGGGCGGCAGGTCGACGGTGAGGATCGGGAAATCACGGCTGAAATCGACCGTGGTGGTGCCACGGAAGAAGCCGGCGGCGCCGAGCACGGCATTGGAGCCGTACGGACTGTCGGCGCCGGATTCCGCCGTCGAGTCGTGATAATCGAATTCCAGCGCGACGCTGTCGCTCACGTCCCACTGCACATTGAAGCCCAGCGATTTGTTCTCGTTCCTTGTGGCGTACTTGGCGCCGCCCATGGCCAGATCGCTGGTCGCGGGAACGATGAGTTCGGAGTAGACGATCGGCGCGGCCACCGGGCCGTCGGTCCAGTTGCTGCTGGACGGGCCGAAGTTGAACCACACCGAGAGCTCGTTGCGCTGGGTCTGGATGCGGTTCTCGGAGTAGGTGTAGTCGAGCGTGGTGGTGATGCGGTCGGTCGGCGCCCACTGCAGGGTCAGCTGGCCGTTGGTGCGCTGGCGCTGCACGCCGTTGACGCTGTAGTTGAGGTTCTGCGGCACCGAATAGATGTCATTCGGGCCGGGACGGTTGGTGATGCGCTCGGACCCCGGTGTGCCCGGCTGCGGGATGGTGCCCCAGTTGTTCTCGTCGCCGCGGAACGTGCGCCAGCCGTTGCCGACCGACACCTGGTTGTAGCCCAGATCGCGCTCCTGGTAGCTGCCGGTGAGCGCGATGCCGAACTTTCCGTCGGCGAAGGTGGTGCTGAAGATGCCGGAGATTTCCGGTGTCACGTCGTCGCCCTGCAGCGCGCTGGGCAGTTCGCCGTTGGACTCGTCGAACACGGTCTTGATGCCGATGTTGGCATGCAGGCCCGGGTTCCTGAGCGGACGCGCGGTGAGGATGTTGATGGTGGCGCCGATGCCGCCGGTCGGGCTGCTGGCGCGGCTGGTCTTGTAGACCTCGATGCCGGACACCGCCTCGGAGGCGAGGTTGGCGAAGTCGAAGGCACGCGAACTGGACGCATCGGTGTCGAGCAGGCTGGTGGCCGGCATCTGGCGGCCGTTGAGCAGCACCAGGTTGAAGTCCGGACCGACGCCGCGCACGGTCACGCGCGAACCTTCGCCGATCGCGGAACGGTCGATCGACACGCCCGAGATGCGCTGCAGCGACTCGGCCAGGTTGGTGTCGGGGAACTTGCCGATTTCCTCGGACGAAATGCCGTCGACCACGCCCTGCCCGTTGCGCTTCACCGCCATGGCGGAGGCCATGCTGCCGCGAATGCCGCGCACGACGATGACGTCGAGATCTTCCGCATCGGCCTGTTCCGTACTCGCTGTGCCGTCCTCGTCTGCGGCGGGCGTCGCGTCCTGCGCGGCCACCGATTGAGCCAGCGCAAGCAGCAGCGCGGTGGCGAGCAGGCGCTTCTTGGGTATGGCGTCCAACTGTTTCATCGCGGTCCCTCCCCGGGATTTTTACGTGGTCTGTCGACGGATTCTGTTCACGGGGCCGTCGATCACGACGATCCGGAAGCGACGACTCTCTGGTGACCTGCCTCCGCAGTCGCGGATGCCGGGGACATGGTTCCGCCCGCGGCCGCGACTGCCGTGAACGCATTGGAGTTGAAATTGATAACGTTGTCAAACGGGGTGGACATGTGCGACCGTGCGCCTCGGGCCACCGCCGAAACGACGATTCGAATATGGTGCGACGCACAAATTCCGCGCGGCATCCGGCGTCGCCCGACGATCCCGGCGACATCAGCTCTGGACCATGCGATGGCCATGCGGCCATCGTTGCGGAGCGTTGTGCCGGGCCGGGGATGAGGCTGCGAGGGCGCCCGACAGGGCGGGAAGCGGCCCTACCCTGCCGCGGGCCCGGTCGAGCGCCGCAACTGCAGCGCGTAGGGCACGTCGATGATCCTGCCGCTGCCGGGCGTGCGGATTTCCGAGAGCAATTCGAGCGCAGCGAGTCGACCCATCTCGCGCATCGGCTGGCGCACGGTGGTCAGCGAAGGGTGGATGTGGCGGGCGATCGGCGTGTCGTCGAAGCCGCAGACCGAGACATCGCCCGGCACCGACAGCCCGTACTCGCTCACCGCGCAGACCGCACCGGCGGCCATGTCGTCGTTGGCGGCGAAGATGGCGGTGGGGCGCTGCGGCATGGCCAACAGGCGCAGGGCCGCCGCATGGCCGGATTCATGCGAGAACTCGCCCTGCACCACCAGATCCGGGTCGTAGGGCAGGCCCGCGCGCTCGAGCGCTTCGCGATACCCGTCGAGGCGCCACCCGCTGGCGCCATGCGCGGGATGACCGACGATGTGCGCGATCCTGCGATGCCCCAGCGAAATCAGGTGCGCCATCATCGCGCGCACCGCGCCGCGCTCGTCCAGCACCACGCCGATGCCGCGGTTGTCCTCACGCGCGGAGATGCCCGCGTAGGGCACGCCCAGCGCCTGCAGACGCGCGAGCACTTCGGGCTCGTCGGTGATCGGCGGCGTCAGCACCAGGCCATCCACCTGCAACTGGATGGACAGCGATTCGATTTCGGTCACCAGATCGGTCTCGCCATGGCGCACCGGCGCCAGCATCAGGTGGTAATGCTGCGTGCGACAGGCATCGAGGATGCCCATCTCCACTTCCATCAGGTAATTGTTCGACGGGTTGTCGAACGGCATCGCGATCAGGTACGAGCGTCGCCCGGCGAGGATGCGTGCGGAAGGCAGCGGCCGGTAATGCATCCGGGCCACCGCCGCCTCCACTTTCGCGCGCGTGCGCTCGGTGACGTTGGGTTCTTCGTTGAGGACGCGCGAGACGGTCTTGATCGACACGCCGGCGGCTTTCGCCACATCTTGGATTCGCACACGCATGGCCGGTTCCGCTCTCCTGCCTCGACTGCCCGGGGATACTGCCGGACGGCGTCGCCAATTACATGGCCCGGATGTGGGGCCGCTTCGAGGGAGCACCCGACGCCTTCCTCGCTGCCGCGATGCAACACGCCCTTCGATCAGCGCCATCGTATGCTAAACAAAAGATGATAGCGCTGTCACCCGCCGGACGACCCGGCCACGTTTCCGCTCACAGCACGGAGGACATTCCGCTCATGCACCCCGCTTCCGGCCTTTTCGCCACACGCCGCATGCCGCGGCGCCGTCTCGTTCGCACCACGCTCTCCGCCCTGCTGCTGCTCGCCGCGGGATGCGCGTCCAGCCCCGCATCCCAGGCCGACGGCGCCGGGGCGCAGGCCGCTCCCGCCGGCAGCCGCGCTGACGGGAATGCCAATGTCATCGATCCTGCGCGCTGGCCGGTGCCGGGCTGGCCGCTGGCCGTGGACCCCGCGCTCGAAGCGCGGGTGGATGCCCTGCTCGCCACCATGAGCACCGAGGAGAAAGTCGGGCAGATCGTCCAGGCCGACATCGGCTCGATCACGCCCGACGACCTGCGCCGCTACCGGCTCGGTTCGATCCTGGCCGGCGGCAATTCCGACCCGGGCAACGTCTACAACGCCAAACCCGAGGCCTGGCTGGCACTCGCCGATGCGTTCTGGGAGGCGTCGATGGACACCTCCGGCGGCGGCAAGGCGATCCCGGTGATCTTCGGCATCGACGCCGTGCATGGGCAGAGCAACATCGTCGGCGCCACGCTCTTCCCGCACAACATCGGCCTGGGCGCGATGCGCAACCCTGCGCTGATGCGCCGCATCGGCGAGATCACCGCCATCGAGACCCGCGTCACCGGCATGGAATGGGCCTTCGCGCCCACCGTCGCGGTGCCGCGCGACGACCGCTGGGGCCGCGCCTACGAGGGCTATGCGGAACATCCCGAGATCGTGGCCGCGTATGCCGGCGAGATGGTCGAGGGCCTGCAGGGCCGGCCGGGCGATGCCGATTTCCTCGGCGAAGGCCGGGTGATGGTCACGGTGAAGCATTTCATCGGCGACGGCGGCACCACCAACGGCAAGGATCAGGGCGACACGCGGATCGATCAGGACGCGCTGCGCGACATCCACGGGCCGGGTTATTTCTCGGCCATCGCCAGCGGCGCCCAGGCGGTCATGGCGTCGTTCAACAGCGTCAACGGCACCAAGCTGCACGGCCATCGCGGATTGCTGACCGATGTGCTGAAGACGCGGATGGGCTTCGAGGGGTTCGTGGTCGGCGACTGGAACGGCCATGGCCAGGTGCCCGGCTGCACCAACACCGACTGCGCCGCCACCTTCAACGCCGGGCTGGACATGGCGATGGCGCCGGAGAGCTGGCGCGGCCTGTACGACTCCACGCTCGCCCACGCGCGCTCGGGCGCGCTGCCGATGGCGCGGCTGGACGATGCAGTGCGGCGCGTGCTGCGGGTGAAGCTGCGCATGGGCCTGTTCGAGGCACCGAAGCCGTCGCAGCGCGCCCTTGGCGGCCAATTCGCGCTGCTGGGAGCGCCGGAGCATCGGGCGGTGGCCCGGCAGTCGGTGCGCGAGTCGCTGGTGCTGCTGAAGAACACCAACGGCCTGCTGCCGCTGCGCGCAGACCAGCACATCCTGGTGGCCGGCGACGGCGCCAACGACATGAGCAAGCAGGCCGGCGGCTGGACCCTCAGCTGGCAGGGCACCGGCACGGCCCGCGCCGATTTCCCGAACGCCGACACCATCTGGGAAGGCCTGGAGCGGCAGATCCGCGCCGCGGGCGGGCGCGCGGAACTCGCGCTCGACGGCCGCTACAGAAAGAAGCCCGACGTGGCCATCGTCGTGTTCGGCGAAGACCCCTACGCCGAATTCCAGGGCGACCTGCCGAACCTGCTGTACCGTCCGGGCGACGACCGCGACCTGCAGCTGCTGCAGCGCCTGAAGCGCGAAGGCATTCCGGTGGTCGCGGTGTTCCTGAGCGGGCGCCCGCTGTGGATGAACCGCGAACTCAATGCCTCCGACGCCTTCGTGGCCGCGTGGCTGCCCGGGTCGGAGGGCGCAGGCATCGCCGATGTGCTGCTGCGCGACGCGCGCGGCGCGATCCAGCACGACTTCAAGGGCACCTTGAGCTTCTCCTGGCCGCGCCGCGCCGACCAGTACGACAACAACGTCGGACAACCCGGCTACGACCCGCTGTTCGCCTACGGCTACGGGCTGCGCTACACCGATACCGACACCCAGGGCCCGCTGCCGGAAGATTCCGGCATCGTCGCCTCGGCGTCGCGGCCGCCCGCGTTCTTCGCCCGTGGCCGCGCCGCGGACGGACTGCGCCTGCGCCTGACCGGCAGCGATGGCGGCACCTACGATGTCATGCACACCCAGGGGGGCACGCCCGATGGCAGCCTGACCATCGCCGCGCTCGACCGCAGGGCGCAGGAAGATGCACGCGTGCTGACCTGGCGCGGCGGCGCGCCGGCGAGCGTCGAGCTGCTGGCATCCCCTGCGCTCGATCTGCGCGCGGCCGCGGCCGACGACGCCTGGCTGGTGGCGGACGTGCGGATCGATGCCCTGCCGGCCGACGGCGCGGTCACGCTGCTGTTCGGCTGCGGAGACGGTTGTGCCGCGACCCGCGACCTGACGCCGCAGCTGGCCGCGCTGCAGCGCGGCGAATGGCTGCGCATCGGCCTGCCGCTGCGCTGTCTGCGCGACGCCGGCGCGGGCGAAGGCACCGACGCAGGCAGGTTCGAGCGCGTCGGCCTGCCGTTCGGCCTGCGCGCCTCCCCGGGCACGCGCATCGCGCTCTCCGACATCGCCGTCGGCGCGGAGCCGACCCAGGCCCTCACCTGTCCAGGCACGCCATGAACGGCCCGGGCGATCCATCCCGGTGGGCCCTGGTCGGCGACATCGGTGGCACCAACGCGCGCTTCGCGCTGGTCGACCTGGATGCGGCGGAGGTCGGCCTGCACGCGGCACGCACGCTGCAGGCGGCGCAGTTCGCCAGCCTGCAGCACGCCGCCGAGCACTATCTCGCCGACGTGGGCCTGCGTCCGCACACCGCGGCGATCGCGGTGGCCTCGCCCACCGGCAGCGAAGAGATCCGCCTGACCAATCGCGCCTGGTCCTTCACCCGCAGCGAGCTGCAGCAGGCGCTCGGGCTGGACGCGCTGCACGTGCTCAACGATTTCGGCGCGATCGCCTGGTCGGTGCCCGCGCTCGGCGCGCAGGACTGCATCGTGGCGCACGGCGATCCCGGCCCGCTGCGCCGCGGGCCGATCACGGTGATCGGCCCGGGCACCGGGCTGGGCGTGGCCCTGCTGACCGGCGGCGAGGACGGCTGGCGCGTGGTCGAGACCGAGGGTGGCCATGTCAGCTTCGCGCCGCAGGACGCCGAGGAGGAACAGATCGCACGCTGGTTCGCCGCGCACTTCGGACGCGTGTCCAACGAACGCCTGCTGTGCGGCGCCGGGCTCTCGCACATCGATGCGGTGCTGCGCGGCGCGGCCGATCACGCCACCGGCGCGCACGCGACGCTGCGCGACCCGGCCGACATCGTCACGATGGCGCTGGACGGCCACGACATGCATGCGCGGCGCGCGCTGGCGCGCTTCTGCGCGGTGCTGGGCAGCGTCTGCGGCGACGCCGCGCTGATCCACGGCGCGCGGGCGGTGATGATCGCCGGCGGCATCGTGCCGCGGTTCGTGCCCTTCCTGCGCAGCAGCGCCTTCCGCGAGCGATTCCTCGACAAGGGTCGGTTCGCGGCCTATCTGGAATCGGTGGACATCCGCATCATCGTGCACGACAGCCCGGGCCTGCTCGGCGCCGCGCTCGCGCTGCGTGCCGATTCGGCCCACGACCGGTCCGGTGCGATGGCGGCGGCCGAAGCCTCGGTGGACGGGACATCCGTGGACCAGACATCGGTGGGGCAGCCCACCGCGGCATGAGCGCATGCCATCGGCGGACGCGCGCTCCACCGGGTGTGCGCACCATCGAAACGGCACTGGAGGCAGCCCGGTCGCGCAGCGGCCGCGGCGCTACACTCCGCCGGTGCCGCCCGGGCACGCCCTGCGGAGCCATGCATGGCCCACAACGTCCCCCACAGCATCCACGACGTCCATGACGACCCGCGCAATGCCGACATCCTGGTATGGGTGAACGGCACGCTGAGGCCACGCGTCGAGGCCACGGTGTCGGTGTTCGACAGCGGCTTCGTCCTCGGCGACGGGGTGTGGGAAGGCCTGCGCGTGGTCGGCGGCCACCCGGCCTTTCTCGATGCGCACCTCGACCGCCTGTTCGAAGGCGCCAAGGCCATCGCACTGGACATCGGCATGGACCGCGCCGACCTGACCGATGCGATCTACGCCACGCTGCACGCCAACGGCATGCACGACGGCGTGCATGTGCGCCTGATGGTGACCCGCGGCCTCAAGCGCACACCCTACCAGGACCCGCGGGCGTGCATCGGCCCGGCGACGGTGGTGATCGTGGCCGAACACAAGACCGCCAAGCCCGAAACCCTGGCCGCGGGCCTGCGCCTGTTCACCGTGCACGTGCGTCGCGGGCGCCCCGACGTGCAGGACCCCAAGCTCAACAGCCACAGCAAGCTCAACTGCATCACCGCCTGCATCCAGGCGACCGAGGCCGGCGCGGACGAAGCGCTGATGCTCGACCCGCAGGGCTTCGTCGCCACCTGCAACTCCACCCATTTCTTCATCGTGCGCAATGGCGAGGTGTGGACATCGACGGGCGACTACTGCCTGGGCGGCATCACCCGCGCCAACGTGCTCGCGGTCTGCCGCGAGGCCGGCATTCCCTGCTTCGAGAAGAACTTCACGCTCACCCAGGTCTATTCCGCGGACGAGGCCTTCACCACCGGCACCTTCGCCGGGCTGGCGCCGGTGCGCAGCGTCGACGGCCGCGCCATCGGCGATGGCCGCAGCCTGCCCGGACCGGTCACCGCGCGCCTGCAGGCTCTGTATCGCCAGCACATGCAGCGCGACATCGCCCTGCGTGGGGGCGTGCGCCTGGCATGAACACGGCAGACCCCCACGGAGGCGACGCATCCGCACCGGGCCCGGTGCGGATCGCGATGTGGAGCGGCCCGCGCAACATCTCCACCGCGATGATGCGCGCCTGGGAAAACCGGGGCGACTGTGCGGTCAGCGACGAACCCTTGTACGCCGCCTACCTCGCGAAGACCGGGCTGGAGCATCCCGGCCGCGAACGCATCCTCGCCGCGGGCGAGACCGACTGGCGGCGCGTCGTGGAGACCCTGTCGGGCCAGGTGCCCGGCGGCGCCCCGCTGTGGTACCAGAAGCACATGAGCCACCATCTGCTGCCGGGCATGGCCGTGGACTGGATCCTGCCCCTGCGCAACGTGCTGCTGATCCGCGACCCGGCCGAAGTCGTCGCCTCGTACCTCAAGTCCCGTGCGGCCGTGGCGCCCGAGGACATCGGCCTGCTGCAGCAGGGCCTGCTGTTCGACCGGTTGACCGATCATCTGGGCGAACCGCCACCGGTGATCGATGCCGGCGACTTCCTGCGCGCGCCCGAGGCGCAGCTGCGCGCGCTCTGCGCCCGCCTGGGCGTGGACTTCACGCCGCGGATGCTGTCCTGGCCCTCCGGCCCGCGCGACAGCGACGGCGTGTGGGCGCCGTACTGGTACGACGCCGTGCTGGCGTCCACCGGTTTCGAACCCTGGCGCCCGCGCGAGATCCGGCTGACGCCCGCCGCCGCCGCGGTGGCCGATGCCTGCCGCCCGGTCTACGAACGGCTGCACGGGTTCCGGATGCGGGTGTGAGGCTGGGGCGTCGGGGATCACCCGAGGGATGCACCGCGATGTCCGCTGCAGGGCGTCGCCGCGCGCGCGGCGGAAGCCACGCGCAATCCGCATCCGCCAGACCGCCGCACGATGTCCGCCTCGAAACAAGGCCCGGGCCATGCTGCGGACATGCCGCCAAGCGGCCAAGAAAAAACCGCTCCCCTTGCAGGGAGCGGTTTTTCGTATCGTTTCCGTCCCGATGAAGGGGACGGACCACCATCAACCATGCAAACCGTTGATTGTATTGGTGGGCGGTACAGGGTTCGAACCTGTGACCCCTACCATGTCAAGGTAGTGCTCTACCGCTGAGCTAACCGCCCTACGGGTGCACCGGACGCTCCGGAGCCCGCGCATGATAACACTGCCCGAGGCAAGGCGAAACTCCCCGGCGGGCCGGCCTGTCCCTCGCTCGGGGCAGGCCGCCGGCGCCTGGCGCCTGCGGTCACTCCAGGCTGGCTTCCTTGAGCTTGCGGATCTCGTCGCGCACCTGCGCCGCCTGCTCGAACTCCAGGTCGCGGGCATGGCGGTACATGCGCTGCTCCAGCTCGGCCAGCTTGGCCGCCACCTGCGGGGGCGACAGCAGTGCGTAGTCGGCCGCCGATGGCTCGGCCACGCGTGCGGCCTTGCCGCGGCCCTTCTTCGACCCCGGCGTCGGCTCGGCACGGGCGCCTTCCATCACGTCCATGATCTGGCGCTTGATCGAGGTCGGCACGATGCCGTGCTCGGCGTTGTGCTCCAGCTGTTTCTCGCGGCGACGCGCGGTCTCGTCCAGCGCGGCCTGCATCGAACGGGTGATGGTGTCCGCGTACAGGATCGCCCGGCCGCGCACGTTGCGCGCGGCACGGCCGATGGTCTGGATCAGCGACCCGCTGGAACGCAAGAAGCCCTCCTTGTCGGCGTCGAGGATCGCCACCAGCGACACCTCCGGCATGTCCAGGCCCTCGCGCAGCAGGTTGATGCCCACCAGCACGTCGAACACGCCCAGGCGCAGGTCGCGGATGATCTCCACCCGCTCCACGGTCTCGATGTCGGAGTGCAGGTAGCGCACCTTCACCCCGTGTTCGCCGAGGTATTCGGTGAGGTTCTCGGCCATGCGCTTGGTCAGCGTGGTCACCAGCACGCGGTCGCCCATCTCCACCCGCGTGTGGATCTCGCCCAGCAGGTCGTCCACCTGGGTCGCGACCGGACGGATCTCCACTTCCGGATCTACGAGGCCCGTCGGACGCACCACCAGTTCGGTGACCTGGCCTTCCGACTTCTCCAGCTCGTACTTGCTGGGCGTGGCCGAGACGAAGATGGTGCGCGGCGAGCGCATTTCCCACTCCTCGAAGCGCAGCGGGCGGTTGTCCAGCGCCGAGGGCAGACGGAAGCCGAACTCCACCAGCGTTTCCTTGCGCGCGCGGTCGCCCTTGTACATCGCGCCGATCTGCGGGACGGTGACGTGCGACTCGTCCACCACCAGCAGCGCGTCCGGCGGCAGATAGTCGTACAGGCACGGCGGCGCCTCGCCGGGCATGCGCCCGGTGAGATGGCGGGAGTAGTTCTCGATGCCGTTGCAGAAACCCACCTCGGCCATCATCTCGATGTCGAACTGGGTGCGCTGGCCCAGGCGCTGCGCCTCGACCAGCTTGTTGGCCGCGTACAGCTGTTCCAGGCGCTCCTTCGCCTCCAGCTTGATCGCGTCGATCGCCTCCAGCACCGTGCGGCGCGTGGTGACGTAGTGCGACTTCGGATAGATGGTGTAGCGCGGGATCTTCGACAGGCTCTCGCCCGTCAGCGGGTCGAACAGGGTGAGCTGCTCGATCTCGCCGTCGAACAGCTCGATCCGCAGCGCCTCCACGTCCGACTCGGCCGGATGCACGTCGATCACCTCGCCGCGCACGCGGTAGGTGCCGCGGCGCAGCTCGGTATCGTTGCGGGTGTACTGCATCTCGGTCAGGCGGCGGATCAGCTCGCGCTGGTCGATGCGCTCGCCGCGCACCATGTGCAGCACCATGCGGAAGTATTCGTTGGGGTCGCCCAGGCCGTAGATCGCCGAGACCGTGCACACGATGATCGCGTCGCGCCGCTCCAGCAGCGCCTTGGTCGCGGACAGGCGCATCTGCTCGATGTGTTCGTTGATCGAGCTGTCCTTCTCGATGTAGGTGTCGCTCGACGGCACATAGGCCTCGGGCTGGTAGTAGTCGTAGTAGCTGACGAAGTATTCCACCGCGTTGTGCGGGAAGAAGGCCTTGAACTCGCCGTACAGCTGCGCGGCCAGCGTCTTGTTGTGCGCCATCACCAGGGTGGGCTTCTGCACCTGCTGGATCACGTTCGCGATCGTGTAGGTCTTGCCCGAACCGGTCACGCCCAGCAGGGTCTGGCGCGCGACGCCGCCCTCGAAGCCGTCGACCAGCTGCGCGATGGCCTGCGGCTGGTCGCCGGCGGGCTCGTAGGGGGCGACCAGCTGAAAGCCGGCAGGCCCCTCGGCACGCACGATCCGCGGCACGGACGGCAGGTCGACGCCCTCCGACGCGTCCGCGTCCCCGGCGACGGCGTCGGACACATGCCCGGCAGGGTGCCCGGGCGAAGGGTTGGGATCGTGCACGGCGTCTCCCTCGGTCAGAACGAACCGGCAAGTGTAGCGGGCCGTGGATGTCCGTCCGCTGTCCCGCCCTGCCGTCGGGCCGGCAGGCGGGGCATCGCCTGCCCGACGCCGGGATGCGGGGTTTTCCTACAGGCGGACGGGGTCGGGGCCGATGCCGCGCAAGGGCCGCGCCGCGGAGACTGGCCTCACCCTCTCGACACGGAGTCTCCCGATGCACCGCACCGCCCTCGCCCACCGGCCGCTCTCCTCGTGCGACGCCCGGCATCACGCACAGACCGCACGCGCCCAGGCCCCCGGCGCCGCCCACAGGCCCGGAGGCGCGCCCCCGCATGCCTCCGCGCGCACGTCCGTGGCCCACTCCGGCGGCGGCAGGCCCGCAGGAGCGCGAGCGACGCGCGGCGGCTGCCACGGCTTCGGCCTGATCGATGCGATGCTGGCCCTGCTGGTGATCGGCCTGGTGTTCGGGATCGCGCTCCCGGCCTGGAACGGCTTCGTCTGGCGCTCGCAGGCCAATGCGACCCGTGCGGCCCTCAGCGCCAGCCTGTTCGATGCCATGCGCGAATCCAGCCTCGGCATGCACGCCGCGGTGGTCTGCCCCGACGGCGGCGGGGTCTGCGCGGGCGGCACCGACTGGAGCGTGGGCTGGATCGCCTTCGTCGACCGCGACGGCAACCACCAGCGGAGCATCGGCGAGCCGTTGATCGGGCGTCAGTCCGCATTGCCCACGGGCGTGCGCCTGCTGGGCCTGGCCGGCCGCCAGCGCATCGTCTGGACCCGCGGCGGCAGCCCCGGCTCCAACACCAGCTTCACCCTGTGCGACCGCCGCGGGCCGCTGCAGGCGCAGCGGATGATCCTCTCCAACGGCGGCCGCCTGCGTACCGCACCGGCGGACGCGGGCGCCGCCGCGGCGTGCGTCGCCGGGATTCCCTGAACACGGAACGGCACCGACACTCTTGATCGCAGCCGCGCGCCCGATTACGATATGCGCCCCCGCCCGAATAGCTCAGCCGGTTAGAGCACTTGACTGTTAATCAGGGGGTCGTTGGTTCGAGTCCAACTTCGGGCGCCAGATTCGAGAGACTGTTTCAGAGATGCCTGCGAGCGATCGCAGGCCTCTTGCTTTTCGGGCTCCGCGAGCGACGCATCGCCCTGCGAACCCGGCGCCCACTGCCGACCCGCGAAGGTGCCCGGACGCCACGCAGCCTCGGCGAGGCAGGCTGCGCTGCCCGTTTTCGCCCTGCCTCAGCCCGCAGCGTTGACCCCGGACACGACAAGGCCCGCTTCCGCGGGCCTTGTCGCATGCAGGCGTCGGCAGGGCAGGAAGTGCCCTGCAGGCGCGGTCACCAGCACTCGTCGAGGGTGCCGGTGCCGCTCTTGGTCCGCACCGCGGCCTGGTTGAGCGTCAGCGTGCCGCACTTGGTGTCCTGCGCGAGCTGTCCACCGGTGGGCGTGGCACGCACGGCATAGGTCGTCGCGGTGGGGCCGACGCTGAAGTCGATGTTGTAGAAGTTGGTCACATCGGCACCTGCGCCGCAGGCCGGCGCCGGCACGGCGGTGCCGTTGCGGGCCACGTCGTAACGGAGGTTGGTGGTGCGGAAGCGCTCCATGAACTGCTGTACCTCGATCAGACAGGCCGAAGCCGCCGCACGCCGCGACCGGACAACCGAATCCTGGTACGTGCTGTACGCGAGCGCGGTCAGCACGCCGATGATGAACACCGCGATCAGCAGTTCGATCAGGCTGAAGCCGCCCGCGCCGCGCGCGGAGCGCGGTGCATGGGCATGACGGGTGGCACGCGGGATAGCGGTTTCGTGGCTCATGTTCAGTTCCTGATGACTTCGCGCCAAGAGATGCGTCCGAAGGACGAGGGATTGCGGACCGGGACATTGCCGGTACGACCGGTCGAGCCTGCGGCCACCAGCAGGCGGTCGAGGATCGCCGGGTCGGTCACCATGCCGACGCCGAGGTCGATGGACCCGATCGCGTTGCCGCCGATGAGATCGTCGGTGAACACACCGTTGCGGTTCTGGTCGAAGAAGCTCGGGACCAGACTGGTGCCGGTGAAGGCGTTCAGCGCGTTGATGTAACCCCGCCCCGGGAAGCAGGGGTTGGACGTGCTCGGGATCACGCTCGGGAAGACCAGAATGTCCTTGATGACCTGCGGCTCACCGACCATGCGCTCGCCCTCGCGGGTGTTGCTGGGCGGAGTGTCGAGATCGATGTACCAGCCGCGCGAGCCGACCGGCAGCGGCGCGGCGGTCTGGAAGGCACGATTTCCGGTGGCCAGATCGATCGCCGCGATATCGCGCGAGGTCATGTTGGTACGCCGTGTGGTGTTCGTGTAGTCCTCGTCGATCACGCCGTACATGGTCTGGATGCGCGTGTCGGTCAGATCGGTGGTGTTGTAGAGCTGGCCGGTACCGAAGAACACCCAGCGCCTGTAGGTGACCGGGTCGACCGCGATCGACACGCCGCCGGTGATCGGCTGCGGCGTCGGGGCGGTGCTCGGCGCGTACAGCGCGCGGTTCGCGTAGACCTGCCACTGGTTGATGTTGGACTGGCTGCTCAGGTCGAACTTCCAGAGGTTGCCCTGCAGGTCGCCGGCATAGACGTAATCCACCGTGCCGTTGCCGTCGTCGTCCCAGCCGCGCGGCGCGGACAGGCCGTTGTTGCCGGTGGCGCCGGTGTCGATGGTCTTGATCAGCGCGCCGGTCTGCAGGTTGTAGATGAACAGCATCGCACTGCCGGCGGTGCTGTTGATGCCGTTCGAGACGATCAGGCCGACCGTGCCGTTGTTGAGCTTCGCGATCAGCGGCTTGCCCAGCACCTGGCCCATGTTGGTCGACTCGATGGCATTGAAGCCCGTGGTGCGGTCCCACAGCACGTTGCCGGCGCCGAAGGTCGCGGGATTGGTCACGTCCAGCGCGAACAGCCCCTTGCCACCCCGCCCCAATGTGCCCACCAGCACGGTGCGATTGGCGATGTGCGTGCTGTTGGACAGCACCAGCGGTCCGTCGACGAAGAACTTGTGGCCGTAGGCCGGCTCGCTGAATGTCCGCAGCGCGTTCAGGTCTATTCCGCCCGGCACGTAGCCGAAGCGCTCCACCCCGTCGGATGCGTTGAAGGCGTGGAGCATGCCGCCGTTGGCGCCCACGAAGACCGTGGGGGAGCCGCTGGTGGTCTTCAAATAGACCGGCGAGCTGTTGACGATGTCGGCCAGCAGGCTGGTGCGCGAGCGCAACGGGCCGGCGGGCTCTTCCTGGCTGCGGTTACCGGCCACGTAGGCGGCGACGTCGGCGCCGAGGACGGCGGTCTGGGTCAGCGTCGGGAAGCCGGTACCGGGAGCCGCGGGCACGCCGGAGTAGGTGAAGATGTTGCGGCCGGTGCTGGGAATCGTGGCCGACCAGTTGGGTGTGGCCGATACGCCCGTGCCGCTGATGTTGAACGACTGCAGCTCGCCGTACCAGCGCGCGGAGAAGAACGAGGCCTGGAACAGCTCCGAGCCCGACGAGGTCGAGGTGCTCGACACGGCTGCGTTGGAGCCCGAACCGCGGCGTTCGGAAATCGCACGCAGCGCGGCGCCCAGCCCCTCGGACAGCTCCGCCGGATCGGCCGCCGCGACGAAGGTGCCGCGGCCGTTCAGGGTGGCGTGCCAGAGGTCGTCGATCGAACTGGGCTGCAGGTTCTGGGGCTGCGGCCAGGTCGTGGCGCCGGAGGTCAACCCGGGCAGCGCGGTCTCGGGGTCGAGCGTGCCGCGCAGGCCGATCGAGATGCCGAAGGTCACCATGTGCTGCCAGAAGGCGGGATTGCTCGACGAGGTCGGGACGATGTTGATCAGGTCGGGACGGAGATCGTTCTTCCAGAAGGCCATGGCCACGTCGGCCAGCGTGTCGCTCCAGCCGTCGGTGTACGGGGCCACCGGCGTGTATTGGTAGGAGGCGCCGTCGGGACGGTCGATCACCAGGCCGGGCGTGCCGTCCTCGTTGTCGATCGGGAATGCGCTGGGGCTGGCGTTGGCCTCGTTCGGAGTCGACAGCCCGCCCTGGTTGCGGTAACCGTCGGTCGTCAGGATGGTGAAGTTCTGACGGCACTGGTACTGCGAGGCGGTGGCCTGCGGGCCCCACGGACCGTTGGTGTCGCGACGACGGAAGTACTGGCCGGCACGATACAGCGCGTCGCTGGAGGGCGTGCCGCCGCTGCCCTGTGCGTTGAAAAGACGGTCGAACCAGGTCGTGCGATTGGTGCCGGTGAAGATGCCGTTGTTGGTCCCGACCGGAATGTCGAAATTGCTGCGGTTCCAGATCGTGCGGTAACCGACGCGAAAGTCGTTCTCGGCGTTGAACACGGACGGGTCGTTGAAGGCCGCGCTGGCGCTGGCCTTGGCCACCTTCATGCGGGTGCGGTGGAATGAGTACCACGTGGCGTAGTTCTGCTTTTCCTGCGCCACGGTGCGCACCAGACCACCCGGCCAGGTAAACACGGGGAAATTGCGCGTGCACAGGCTGACGGTCGCAGTGGGGTTCGCGAAAGCGTTGGCACCAAAGTCCCAAGGACAGGAGGACACGACGAGCGGAATGCCGCCGCTGTAGGTCTGTCCATCGCGATGAAGGCGGTAGCGGATGTACTGCCGCTGGTCGGCCGGGTTGGTCATCGTCGGCAACGGGACGTAGAAATCGCGATCCGCACCGCCGAGGTTGGTCGGGTTGAGCGCCCGATTGAGGTCGTTGTAGGCCTCGTCGTACGGCGTATCCGCCATGTAGCTGCCATCGGCCTGCTGCCAGGGCCGATAGGTGATGTTGGGGTTGTAGTAGATCGTGTTGGTGTTGTACGCGCGTCGACGGAAGTCGTTGGGCAGCCCGTCCGGCATGAAATCATCGGTCATCGAGCCAGAATCGTCGAGCACGAACAGGATGTTGGGCGCGACGGAGTTGTTCACCTGCAGCGGCGTGTCGGGAATGAACACCGCGCCGTGCACGGGCAGCGCCAGCAGAGTCGCGAACGCGACCGCGAACGGCAGCAGCGGCGAGCGGCGCGGCGACGGGGAAGTGGTGTGCTTGGAAGTCATGACGGCGGCCTCGGGGTCAGTTGCCGGCGAACGTGGTCTGCAGCAGGACGCTGGCGCGCCCGTTGTCGGTGCTGCGCGCGGTGATGCGGAAACGCGGCTTCAGGCAGTTGGGGTTCGACGGCAATTCCTTGTCGCAGAACGCCCAGTTGGGGCCTTCGCCCAGCGCTTCGACGAAATACTGTGGCGGGGCCAGGGTCGCATCGACCGAGGTGCCATTCACCCAGCCGGCGAAGCCGGGGTCGAGCCAGCGCTCGGTCACGGCAGGATCGGGACGCGCGCACAGCCCCTGCGGGTTGCATCCCGCCAACGGGAACGCAGGGCCGGTGGCCAGTAGGATCTCCGCATCGCGCAGGGCCGATTCGGCGCTCTGGAAACCGATGCTGCGGTCGAGAAGATTCGCGGTCATGCGTTCTTCGAGCACGGTATTGCGCAGGCTGGCCAGCCCCAGCAGGGTCATCACCAGCAGCAGCACCAGCACGACCACCAGGGTGGCGCCGTGCTGCGCACGCGGAGCGGACGGACCGGTCCGACGGCGGTTCGAAAGCGGAAGGCGGGCGGAAGAAAGGCTCATGGCATGCGGTTCCGGAGCATGACGGTGTGGGAAAGCGCGCGCTGCAGGCCCTGACCGTCGGTGCCGATACGGTCTTCGCCCTGCAGATCGAGCGCGATGCGCACGGCGGTGACGTCGCGCCATTCGTTGGCGCCCAGCGCGCTGGCATCGCGGTAGTTGGCGGCGTCGCGGGTGAGATATTGCAGACGCATGTCGCGCACGCCGGTGGCGATTTCCTGCGGCGTGACGACGACGCCGGCACCGGTGTTGGTCAGCTGGGCGCGAAACAGGGAACGTCCGCCGTTGCCGTCGCTGCCGATGTACCAGCGCGCGGCATGCAGCCGCACGATCATCGAATTGGAGTCGTACTGGTAGCGGTTGCCGTTGGGGCCGGAGCAGTCGGTAGGGAAACCGAGCCCCTTGCTGCAGTTGCCGGGAGTGAAGCCGCCACCGGTGTTGTGCACCACGTTGCTGTTGGTGCCGGGCTGCGCGTTGGTGACCTGCATGATGGTGGCCTGGCGGAAATCGCAGACCATGACCACGTCGCTGTCGTCCAGCGTGTGGTTCGCGGTGTTGAGCTGGAACTCGGCGGCAGTGGGATTGTGGTTGACCACGGTCACGCCACTTGCGTTGTCGCCCGATTTCAGCTCGATGGCGTCGGTGCCCGCGATGCGTTGTCCCACCGCCGTGCCGAACGGAAGGCCGGCAGACGCCTGCGCGCCATCGAAGCCGACGATGCCGTTGCCCCAGTTGCTCCACCACGTGGCCGCCGCTCCGTTGAGCACGTTGGCCATCGGCAGGTCCTTGCCGCAGGGATTGCCGCCGGCCTCGCGCACGTCGCGCGCCATGAGCTCGAACGCGATGCGCCCGCTCTCCTGAACACGCCCCATGCTTTCGGTGGCGCGGTAGGTCTGGCGGTTGGAGATGAAGATCGCACTGGCGCTGGCGATCACGACCATGCCGATCAGCATCGCCACCATCAGTTCGATCAGGGAGAGGCCGCGCACCGCGGCAGGCATGCCGAACCGGGTCCGGGACTGGAATGTGGAGACCATTGCGTGACGGGCGCTGTTCATGGGCGTACCGGTGCTCATATGCGGGCGGTGGAGGTGAAGCTCTGGGTGACGCTGCCGCCGCTCCCGCGCGAGTCGTCCCACTGGACGGTGATCGTGCACAGGTCGGCGTTGCAGTTGATGCCGCCGCAGGCCGTGGGTCCGAGATCGCGCTGCAGGCTCTGGATCCAGTTGTTCTGGTCGTCGCCAACGATCGTGCCGCCGCCGGGCGGCGCGCAGGTCAGCGGCATGTTGTAGGTGCCGGCGCGCGCGGCCACCTGGTTGGCGCGCATCGCGTCGAAGATCGAATAGGTGTAGACCACGCCCTGGCTGCGCTCCAGCGCGCTCTGGCTGTTGCGCAGTGCGGTGGCCTGCATCGCGGCTACGCCGAGCAGGCCGATGGCCAGCACCAGAACGGCCACCAGGACTTCGACCATACCCACGCCGCGCACGCTGCGCGGGGCGGCGAAGGAGCGACGGGAGCGGATGTGGGAATGTGTCATGGGCATGGAAACGACTCGTGATGACGGGGAGTGCATCGCTACGGGTTTGGTCGATGCGGACGGGCGGACGGGCGGACGGCGAGGAGGTATGCCTGCCGTCGCGTCGTGCTCAGTTCGCAGGGGCGGCGCAGGCCACGCCGACGTTCACGGCCGGCCCGACCGACATCCGGCTGCCGGCGGCGATGCGGACATCGCGCGCGTTCTCGGCAGGCTGGGTGTTGGGCATGCACAGACGCATGTTGCCGTTGAGCAGCTGATTGTTGAGATAGGCCAGACCGTCGGAACGGAACAGGATGCGGTTGCCGATGTTGCCGCTGGACCGCGCGATCAGCGGCGCCTCGACCCGGCCGGAATTGATCTGTTCGTCGATGTCGACCAGGCCGTTCTGGTTGCGGTCGGCGAACACCACCCAGCCGCGCCACTGCGCGCCGCCGGTGCAGGACAGGCCGTCGCTGCTCTCGCACACCAGCACCCGCACGTTGCGGCGGATCGACTCCATGCGTGCCAGCTGCAGGGCGGCCACGAACTCGTTGGCGCTGCTGGTGATCCGGCTGGCGTTGATGGTCGAGGTGATCAGCGGGACGGACACCGCCGTGAGAATGCTCAGCACGCCGAGGGTCACGAACAGCTCGACGAGACTGAAGCCGCGCATCGAGGACGCCCGGCCGGATCGGCCGCGCCTCGTTGCGTGGAGAAGGTGGAAATCGACGCCCATACGGCCTCCCATGATCGACCGGCCGAGCATAGGCTCCCCTGTGGCGGGTTGCCATCGCAGGCCCGATGAGCGGCACGGGCGGCGGCACGGACGGGCCGATGCGCGGTCGGGAGTGCGACACACGCCCCAGCACGGCGCCCCTGTGCGCGCGTTTGCGGTGGGTTCCGGGCATCATGAGGCCCCAACGCCCTTCGTCCGGCCCGATGTCACGCCTACCCAGCGCCCAAGGCTCTTCACCGCTCGACAGCCTGTGGCAGGGCAAGGTCGTGATCTGGGCCGTGCTCGCCGGCGAAGGGTTGGCGGCACTGCTCACCCTGGCGGCCGATACCCCGGACGGGCGCTGGGTCCGGTTCGGCCTGCTCTCGCTGGGCGTGCAGTGGGTGGTGCTGCTGGCCCTGGGCCTGCTGTACGTGATGCGCGGTCGGCTGGACGCCATGCGGCCACAACGGGTGGCCTATCTGGCCCTGGCGCTGCTGATGCTCTCGAGCTGGGCCGTCGCGCTCGGCTGCTGGTGGCTGCTGCACAGCGCCGGGATCTATCCGGGCCCACCCGGCGACCTGCTGCTGCGGGTGAGCCTGATCGCCGCGATCGTCGGCTGGCTGGCGCTGGCGGCGTACCAAAACCACTGGCGCAACCGCCAACTCGCGGTGCGCGCGAAGCAGGCCGAGCTGGCCGCGCTGCAGGCGCGGGTCCGCCCGCACTTCCTGTTCAACACGCTCAATACGGCGGCGACGCTGGTGCACCTGCGCCCGGACGAAGCCGAACGCCTGCTGCTGGATCTGGCCGACCTGTTCCGGGCCGCGCTGTCCGGCCCGCGGGAGATCCCGCTGGAGGAAGAGCTGGCGCTGGTGAGGCGCTATCTGGAGATCGAATCACTGCGCTTCGGTCCACGCCTGCGCACCCGCTGGATGCTTCCGGACACGCTGCCGCAGATCGTGGTGCCTGCCCTGTCTCTGCAGCCCCTGGCCGAAAACGCGGTCCGTCACGGCATCGAACGCCTGCCCGAGGGCGGTGAAGTCACCATCGCGGTCAGGCAGGACGCCGGGGATGTCGAGATCCTCGTGCGCAATCCGGTCTCGCCCTCCACCGAGGACCAGGCGACGGGCCACAACATCGGCCTGCCCGCATCGACCGCCCGCATCGAGTCCTACACCGAAGGGCGCGGCAGCGTCCGCGCGGAACGCGGCGCCGACACGTTCACCGTCACCGTGCGTCTGCCCGAGGTGGAAGCCTCGGTGGACTGAACGCGCACCGCCCTCCCCGCCCGCATCGCCGGCCCCATGTGCGGAGAGCGGCCGGCACCATTGCCCTGCCGCTCTGCCGGTGGTCGCGTGTCCGCGCGCGTGCATGCTCCGCGTGGACATCACAGGCACGGCCAGGCGTGAGGCGCGTTCGGTGCGCGCCCGCGCGAGGCCTCAGGCCCGCACCTCGTAGCAGGGCCGATAGGCGCCCGAAATCTTCATGCGACGCTGTTCGACGAACGCGCGCAGCAGGCCGTCCAGGGATTCCATCATGTCGGCGTCGCCGCTGATCTGGAACGGCCCGAACTCCTCGATCCGGCGCATGCCGTCCTCCTTCACGTTGCCGGCCACGATGCCCGAGAACGCACGGCGCAGGTCGGCCGCCAGCTCGTGCGGCTTGCGCCCGTGGTGCAGGTCGAGCGCCGCCATCGCCTCGTGCGTGGGCACGAACGGCTGCTGGAACGGCAGCGGGATGTCCAGCGACCAGTTGAAGAAGAACGAATCCTTCTGCGCGATGCGGAACTCGCGCACCTTGCGGATGCCGTGCGCCATGCGCTTGGCCACCTTCGGCGGGTCGGCGACGATGATCTCGTAGCGCGAGGCCGCCGCCTCGCCCAGCGTGAGCCGGATGAAACGGTCGATCTGCTCGAAATACGGCGCCGCCGAGGCCGGGCCGGTGAGGATGAAGGGGAACGGCACGTGCACGTTCTCCTCGCGCAGCAGGATGCCGAGCAGGTAGAGGATCTCCTCCGCCGTGCCCACGCCGCCCGGGAAGACGATGATGCCGTGGCCGATGCGCACGAAAGCTTCGAGGCGCTTCTCGATGTCCGGCATGATCACCAGGTGGTTGACGATCGGGTTCGGCGACTCCGCGGCGATGATGCCGGGCTCGGTGATGCCGATGTAGCGCATGCGCTTGTGGCGCTGCTTGGCGTGCGCGATCGTCGCGCCCTTCATCGGCCCCTTCATCGCGCCCGGGCCGCAGCCGGTGCAGATGTCGAGCCCGCGCAGGCCGAGGTCGTAGCCGACCTGCTTGGTGTAGAGATATTCCTCGCGGCCGATGGAGTGACCGCCCCAGCACACGACCAGATTCGGATCGGTCGGGAACAGCACCCGCGCATTGCGCAGCAGCGCGAACACCGCATCGGTGATGCCGTTGGAGGTGTGCAGGTCGCGCGCCGCGCCCTGCCCGTTGTCGAGCTCGATGGCGGTGTAGGCCAGATCGCGCACCACCGCGAACAGCAGCTCGGCCACGCCGCGGATGATGGTGCCGTCGACGAAGGCGCTGGCCGGCGCGGCGACCAGGTCGATGCGCACGCCGCGGTCCTGCTGCTGCACCTGGATGTCGAAGTCGGGGTAAAGCTCGCGCGCCGCGCGCGGGTCGTCGCTCGGGCTGCCGCTGGTCAGCACCGCCAGCGCACAGCGCCGCAGCAGCTCGTGCATGCCGCCGGTCGATGCATCGCGCAGCCGCGCGACCTCGTCCCGCGAGAGCACGTCCAGCGCACCGCGCGGGTAAATGGTGGCGTCCACGGTGGGCAGCGCCTGGGGAATGGAGTCGTTCATCGTCCTGTTTCGCTTGTGTTTTCTCGTTTTGGCCGGCGAATGTAGCGCAGGCGGGGCGCAGTGAACAGGCCGCCCGTCCCGCTCAGGCGCGCTGTCCGGCAGCGCGCAAAAAACGAACGGCCGGGTTGCCCCGGCCGTTCGTGGTGTCGCATTCCGACCGCCAGGATCAGAACTTGTAGCGGAACGACAGCTGCGCCGACCAGCGCGAAATGCCGCGGCTGTCGTAGATGTTGGAGGTGTCGGGGCTGTTGAAACGGTACACGTACTTGCCGGTGGTCGGGTCGATGCCGCCGTACTCGACCACACCGCGCGTACCCGGGAAACCGATCTCGTCGACCTGTCCCCAGTCCTTGTTCAACAGATTGCCGATGTTGGAGATATCCAGACCCACCTCGAACTTGTGGCCATCCATGAAGCCGGGCAGCTCCTGCGAGATGCGCAGGTCGAACTGGTGCACCCACGCATTGGTCGCACCATTGCGCTCGGCGACCTGGCCGCGGTGACTGTTCAGGTACTCGTTGCTGTAGACGAAGTTCCAGAACGCGGCTTCTTCCGCGGCGCTGCCGAACAGCACGTCGCCAGGAGCGACCGGGATGTAGAGCAGGTCGTTGTTGCGGCCGTCGCCGTTGGCGTCGTTGTCGAAGGTGTAGCTGAACGGACGGCCGGTACGGCCCTCGTAGAACAGACCGATCGAGGTGGTGTTGTCGCCGAAGAAGTCGTGCTGCCAGCGGACATTCGCGGTGAAGCGGTCCTTGATCTCGTAGCTCGAACGCGCAGCCTTCTCCTCGTTCGACTGGAACACCGCCACATTGGCCCACTGCGAGCCGGACGTGGAACTGGTCAGCGGGCTGACTTCACGCGCATTGGTGTAGGTGTAGGCGACCAGCCACGACCAGTTGCTCTCGCGACTGAACGGCTTCTCCAGCGACAGCGTGAGCTGCTCGCTGCCGCCCTTGCTGGTGGAACGCGCGATGATCGCGTCGTTGTATGCGCTCAGACGATTCGCACGCGTACCGACTGACGAACCGGTACCGAACTGGTTCCAACGCGACGGATCGCGGCCATTGGCGTTCCAGTAGATCAGACGCCCATCCTGGCCCACGGCAGTCGGTGCACCGAGGTTCAGTTCCTGGTAGTAGATGCCTTCCTTCACGTCGGTGACCACGGCCTCGACGCTGGCGACAAGGCCCCACCACGGCAGCTCCTTGTCGAAGGCCAGGTTGGCCTTCCAGATCGCGGGCTGCCCCAGATCCGGATCGACGAAGTCCACGGACTGGGTGCCGGGCACACCGCCGGTCAACGCCACCGGCAGCTGGTTGCGCGGGTCGGGCGAGAACACGTTGGTGCCATTGTTGTCGAAGTAGTCGATGTACGAGATGCCGTTGTTCGAGTACGGGTTGGACAGCCACACCGACGCGGCCGCACCCTGGAACAGGCCGAAGCCGCCGCGCAGCTGGGTGTTCAGGTCGCTGTCGAAGCGGTAATTGAAGCCAAAGCGCGGCTGGAGCAGGCCATTGCCGTCGATGGTCGAACTGTTGTCGTAGCCGAAGGCGGCCGAAGCGGCAGCGTTGAAGCGCGGCGAATCCTTGACCATCGGCTCGTCGTAGCGCACGCCGAAGGTGAGGGTCAGGTTCTCGTTGACCGCCCAGGTGTCCTGCAGAAAGACGCCGAGGTTGCGGATGCCCCAGACCGCGGCCATGTTGTCCAGATTGCCGTCCAGCGGGTAGAACAGCTGATAGCGGCTGGACACGCCCGATTCGAAGGACTGCGCGCAATCGGCGGTGTTGATGCAGTTGAAGCTGTACACGCCGTTGGTGCGACGGCCGAACAGGTTGTAGATGTCGTTGTCTTCGTAATCGAAGCCGAACTTCACGGTGTGGTCGCCCACGAACCAGTTGCCGGCGAAGAACGCGTTGAAGGTCTCGGTCTCGAGCACGTTGGCGTGCGTGTTCTGCTCGGTGCCGAGGTTCAGGAACGCGTTGCCGATGCGGACGGAGATGGCCGGCAGGTTGGCGAGCGGCGTGCGCACGGCGGAGTAGTCGCGGTTGGAGAGCTTCAGCTCGGTGCTGAAGTTGCTGGACCAGTCGCTGAACAGCGAGGCGGTGTAGGTTTCCAGCTCGAAGTCGCGCACGTACTGGTGCGAGCTCAGCGCCAGGTTGGTGCTGCTGAAGCCGTTGAGGTTGGCCTGGCTCTGCTCGGACTTGCCGTAGCGGAAGCTGGCACGGTGGGCATCGCTGATGTTCCAGTCGATCTTGATGCCGTATTCCTCGGACTCGGTGTCCAGCGGCGGCAGGGCGAGCACGCCCGGATCGAAGCCCCAGGTGTTGCGGGCGATGTCGATCACGCGGTCGATCTGGGGCTGGGTGATGTTGACGATGTTCGACTGGCCGGAGCCGATCGGGCCGGTGCCGGCGCCGCTGCCGACGAACAGTTCCTTGCCGGTGTACTTCTCGTAGTTGGCGAAGAAGAACAGACGGTCCTTGATGATCGGGCCGCCCAGGGTGAAGCCGTAGGTCTGCTCGTTGTCGAACAGCACCGGGCGCACGTCGTTCTCGTTCTTGCCCGACCAGTCGTTGTCGCGGTAGTAGGCGTAGACGCTGCCGCGGAATTCGTTGGTGCCCGACTTGGTGATGGCGTTGATCACGCCGCCGGTGCCGCCGGAGATGGTCACGTCGTAGTTGGCCACGTCCACCGCGATTTCGTCGATCACGTCCATCGAGAACGGCTGACGCGGGGTGGGCAGGCTGTTGGATTCCAGGCCGAACGCGTCGTTGGTGCTGATGCCGTCGATGCGGATGGCGTTGTAGCGCGGGTTCTGGCCGCCGACCGAGATCTCGTTGCGCGACTTGTCGGTCTGCGCGATGCGGGGGTCGAAGCGGACATAGTCCTGCAGGTTGCGGTCGATCGAGGCGAAGCCTTCGATCTGGTCGCGGGTGACGTTGCTGCCCGAACCCATCTTGTCCGAAGCGAAGACCTGGCTGCCGCGCGAGCCGGTGACGGTGATCACGTCGAGGTCCTGGCTGGCGAAGGACACGTCGACCTGCGACACCTCGTCGAGGCTCAGATACACGTCGGTCTCGGTCTTGGTCTCGCCGTCCTTCTCGACGGTGATCGTGTACGGGCCGCCGACGCGCAGACCGCGGGCGTTGTAACGGCCGCTGGTGTCGGTGGTGGCGCGGCTGACGGTGCCGGATTCGGTGTGGACGATGGTGACCTGCGCGCCGGAGGCGGGAGCGCCGTCGGTGCCGACGACCTGGCCGCCGACACCGGCGGAGGTGCTCTGCGCGAAGGCGGGAGCCATCGCGAGGGCGGCCATCAAGCCGATCGACAGCTTGGAAAGTCGGATGCGGTTGGAACGATTCATGGGCTGAGCCTCTGAAGGAGAAACGGTGCGGTGCGTGACGGAGTGATGCGTGGAGCGGAAGCGGCAGGCCTGGACCGGCGGCATGTCGCGATTCGGATCGCGGACACCCGACCGGCACCATCGCAACAAAGCCGGCGGACGAGCGGGCGCTCGCCAGTCGGCTTCACGAAGCGGCAGATGTAGACCGGGGGATTAATTAAAGGTTAACACGATACGGGGCCGAGATGACACTCTAATGACATTCAGCTTCAAGCCAAGTGATTGATCCGAAAGGATGAACATTCTTGAGAATCGACTTGAAGGAAGCCCGGGAATTGCCCGTGAAACATCCGGCCGGACGGCTCGGAGGGCACGTCGGCAGTGCCCCGGGATGATCGCGCGTTCCGACGGACGGGCCTGGCCCAGGCCGCCGGGTCACGCGGATCATTGGCAGCGGATCAGCCGGCGAACAACTCGCCGCGGTGCTCCGCCCCGGCCGCCGAAAGCAGCATCACGCACGCCGGGGCATGCGCCGCCGGGTCGACTGCCGCGGCATCGCCGTCCTCGACGAAGGCCTTAGCGCGCAGGGGGCTGCGCATGGGGCCGGGCGCGAAGCCGCAGACGCGTACCGAAGTGGAAGCGAGTTCCCCATCGAGCATCGACACCAGGGCGGCGTTGCCCGCCTGGGCGATGCCGTAAGCCCCCCAGTAGGCATGCACCGTGCGGTCGGGCGGGTCGATCGCGAACACCACCGCCGCATCGGGCGCCGCGCGCAGCAGGGGCAGGCAGGCCTGGGTCAGCCACCAGCGCGCGGTGAGATCGACGTGCAGCACACGTGCGAACACGCCGGGGTCGACATGCTCCAGCGGGGTGAGACCGGGAAAATCCGCAGCACAGTGCAGGATGCCGTCGAGCCGGCCCAGCGTGCCGCCGATGCGTTCGGCCATCTCGGCATAGTCGGCGGGCGTGGCGCCTTCCAGGTCCAGCGGATACAGCAGGGGCTCGCCGCCCTCGCGGGCGATCGCATCGTAGACGCGGTTGAGCTTCGGCACCTTGCGCCCGAGCAGCACCACCTGCGCACCCGCCGCGGCACAGGCGAGCGCCGAGGCCCGCCCCAGCGCGCCATGCGCACCGACGATCAGGATCACGCGGCCCTGCAGGGCATCCGGCGCGGGCGCCGAAGATGCGGATGTCATGCGGTCGGACGCCATGGATGCCGCATCAGGCCTTCTGGGTCTCGGCGACCATGCGCGCCAGTTCGCCGGATTCGTACAGTTCCAGCGTGATGTCGCAGCCGCCGATCAGCTCGCCGTTGATGAACAGCTGCGGAAAGGTGGGCCAGTTGGAATAGCGCGGCAGATTGGCGCGGATCTCGGGCTCTTCCAGCACGTTGACGCTGTGGAAGCCGGTGGCGCCGGCCGCCTTGAGGGCCTGCGCGGTGCGGCTGGAGAAACCGCACATCGGGAACTGCGGCGTGCCCTTCATGAACAGCACGACGGGATGCGATTCGATTTCGGACTGGATCCGTTCGATCACGGACATGGCGGGGCTCCTGGCTGGCGGTGCCGACACGAGGGCGGCGCGCGGGGTCGTATGGGGACGTGTCACATCCGGTGGCGATGCCGCCGGACAGCCCGTCATTGTAAGCCGGAGGGCGCGACAACGCCGCATCCGGATGGAACGCGGCGGTGTCGCGTCCCGGACGACACCGCATGGCCGGCCTTCCATGGAAGGCCGGCCATGGAAGGCCGAGGCACGGTGCAGACGGCATTGATGGGCACAGCCCATGGGGACGCCGAACACGGCATGCGCCCATGCGGGCCGCACAGGCCCGGCCGGCTCTCGCGCCCGCTGAACCGCGCAGCGGTGCGGTTGAAATGCGCGCGCGACGCCCCCAGTGCAGAACACCGTTGCGCTCGCGCATCGTGCATGGCGTGGACGCTGCCGCCGCCGCGCACCATACTTCGGACGCATCGCATCTCCCTCCAACACCCCTGCCGCGCCCTGCCCGGCGCGCCTTCCCCCCGTCACAAGGAACCGCCATGGCCATCGAATTGCCCGCACTGCCTTACGACCGCGCCGCCCTCGAGCCGCACATCTCCGCCGAAACCATCGACTTCCACTACGGCAAGCACCATCAGGCCTACGTCACCAATCTCAACAACATGATCGGCGGCACCGAGTTCGCCGAGATGTCGCTGGAAGAGATCGTGCGCAAGTCGCAGGGCGGCATGTTCAACAACGCCGCGCAGGTGTGGAACCACACCTTCTACTGGAACTGCCTCTCGCCCAACGGCGGCGGCGCGCCCACCGGCAAGCTGGCCGAAGCCATCGACGCCGCATTCGGCAGCTTCGACAAGTTCAAGGACGAGTTCACCAAGACCGCGGTCGGCACCTTCGGCTCCGGCTGGGGCTGGCTGGTGCAGCGCCCCGATGGCGCACTGGCGCTGGTGAGCACCTCCAACGCCGCCACCCCGCTCACCGGCGAAGACACCCCGCTGCTGACCTGCGACGTGTGGGAACACGCCTACTACGTCGACTACCGCAACGCCCGCCCGAAGTACGTCGAGGCGTTCTGGAACCTGGTCAACTGGGACTTCGTGGCGTCGCAGATGAAGTGATCGGCGGTGGCGCTGCTCGCCGCGCATCGATTCGACACGAAGCACGACGGCCGGGGCAACCCGGCCGTTTTATTTGAAACCCAGGAATGTACATTTGACCCCCCAGGCATGATCGATGGCATCGCCCGTCTCGTCGCGCATCGCGTCGCCAGCCTGGAGGAGCCTGCTGCCATCGATCCCGAAGATGCCGTCATGCGTCGAGAAGACATGGCGACGCAGCAGGCAAGCAGACAAGCCGCAGTCCCGCGAATGCGCTCGCTGAAACAGCAGAATCCACGCTGCGACGGGTGCGGCCCTCGGAGTTGGAGACGCGACGCGCGACGACCGCTGCAGGCCGGATCTTGCAGGCGATCCGGTTTGCGTTGAACCCAGGCGCGTACCGGAGCCCATCGATCTCGCCCTGCAGCGTCGGCCTGCGCTCGGCGGCGGAGAAACGACGCGAGCCGAGGACATGCCATCGCGGCCCTGCTATCCCTCACTGCATGGGCACCGGGCGGAAGCCGGATGCCGGCAGCGGCGGTCACTCCCTCAACGCAGCGCTGCCGCCACCGGCGCCACCTGCGCCTCGCGTCCCAGCGCCACGCCCACGTGCAGCAGTACATCGGCCAGTTCCGCCGACGAATCCGCGCGCAGGGTGGCGTGGCCGACCTTGCGCCCATCGCGCGGCTGTTTGCCGTAATCGTGCCAGTGGCCGGCGGGTTCGCGCAGGACGGGCGCCGCTTCGGGCATCGCGCCCACCCAGTTGAGCATGCAGGCATGGCCGAGCATGCGGGTGTCGCCGAGCGGCAGGCCGAGCACGGCGCGCAGATGGTTCTCGAACTGCGAGGTTTCGCTGCCCTCGATCGTCCAGTGCCCGGAGTTGTGCACGCGCGGGGCCATTTCGTTGGCGAGAAGGATGCCGTCGCGCAGAAACAGCTCAAGCGCGAACACGCCGACGTAGTCCAGCGCCTCGGCCAGCGCGCGTGCGTGCGCGACCGCCTGCGCCTGCAGATCCGCGTCGACGCGCGCGGGCGCGAGACTCGCCGACAACACGCCGTCCACATGCCAGTTCTCGGTGATCGGCCAAGTGCGGAATTCGCCGTCGCGGCCGCGCACCGCGACCACGCTCAGCTCGCGCTCGAACGGCACGAAGGCTTCCAGGATCAGGCCCACCGTCGAGGCCTGTGCACCGAGGGCCTCCCAGGCGGCATCGACATCCGCCGACGCCCGGATCCGGAACTGCCCCTTGCCGTCGTAACCGAGGCGGCGGGTCTTCAGGATGCAGGGCGTGCCGATCCGTGCCACCGCAGCATCGAGCGCGGCGCGGTCGGGCACGTCGGCGAAGGCCGGCACCGGGATGTCCAGTTCGCGGAAGAGGCTCTTCTCGGCCAGACGGTCCTGCGCCACGGCGAGTGCGCGCGGGCCGGGGAACACCGGAATGCGATCGGTCAACCACTGCGCCGATTCGGCCGGCACGTTCTCGAAATCGAAGGTGGCGATATCGACCTGCCGCGCGAATTCGGACAGCGCCGCCTGATCGGTGTAGTCGCCGACGATCAACGGCGCGAACTGCCCGGCGCAGGCGTCGGAAACGGTGTCGAGGATGCGGAAGCGCAGGCCCAGCGGCGCGCCGGCCAGGGCCATCATCCGCGCGAGCTGGCCACCGCCCAGGATGCCGACGGTGGTCATGCCTGCGGGTCTGCCGGCAGCGGAACGCGCGGGTCGTCGTGCGCGGCCACGTCCTGGGTCTGCTTGGCGCGGAACGCATCGAGCGCGGCGGAGATGTCGGGGAACGCGTGCGCCAGCATCGCCGCGGCGAACAGGGCCGCATTGGCCGCCCCGGCGTTGCCGATGGCGAAGGTGGCGACCGGCACGCCTGCGGGCATCTGCACGATCGACAGCAGCGAATCCAGGCCGTTGAGCGCCCTGCTCTGCACCGGCACGCCCAGCACCGGCACCGGGGTTTTCGAAGCGAGCATGCCCGGCAGATGCGCGGCGCCGCCGGCACCGGCGACGATGGCGCGCAGGCCGCGCCCGCGGGCGTTGGCGGCGTACTCGAACAATGCGTCCGGCGTGCGGTGCGCGGAGACCACGCGCACCTCGTGCGGCACACCGAGTGCCTCGAGCTTCTCGGCGGCGTGGCGCATCGTCTCCCAGTCGGAGCGCGAGCCCATCACGATGCCCACCAGCGGCGCGGCGGCCTCGGAGTTGCCTGTCCGGGCGGGCCCCGCGGCGGGGGTCGTCATGGTCGTCGTCATGGTCGTCGCCCAGGTAAAAACGTATTCTAACGGCCTCCGCTCCGGCGCCAAGCCCGCATTACGCCCATGGATCGCAAACTGCTCGACCTGCTGGTCTGCCCGGCCACCCGCCAGCCGCTGGCGCCACTCGACGCGCCGGGTCTGGACAAGCTCAACCGCGCCATCGCCGCCGGCATGGTCCGGCGAAACGACGACAACCCGCAGGCCGACGCGCTGGCCGAGGCGCTCATCACCCGCGACCGCAAGACGGTCTATCGCGTGGACGACGGCATCCCGGTGCTGCTGATCGAGGAAGGCATCGACTTCGGCCAGATCGAGCGCGGGGCGTGAACATCCCGGGCACCGGCGGCACGGGCCACGGCGTCGACGCGCAGACGCTCGCGCGCGCGGTCGCCGACAACGTCGCCGCGGCGCTGGCCGAGGACCTGGGCGAGGGCGACGCCACCGCCGCGCTGCTGCCCGACAGCCCCGAAACCGCCTATCTGCTGTGCAAGCAGGAGGCGGTGATCTGCGGGCGTCCATGGTTCGATGCCTGCCATCGTGCGCTCGACCCCGATGTGCGCATCGACTGGCGCGTGGAGGAAGGCGCGCGCGTGGCCGCCGGCACCGTGCTGGCCACACTGCAGGGCCGCAGCCGCGCGCTGGTGTCGGCCGAGCGCGCATCGCTGAACTTCCTGCAGACGCTCAGCGGCACCGCGACCGAAACCGCGCGCCACGTCGACGCGGTGCGCGGCACGGGCACCAAGATCCTCGACACCCGCAAGACCCTGCCCGGCCTGCGCATCGCGCAGAAATACGCGGTGGCGACGGGCGGCGGCGTGAACCATCGGATCGGCCTGTACGACGCGGTGATGCTCAAGGAAAACCACATCCGCGCCTTCGGCTCGCTGGCCGGCGCCGCGGCAGCGGCACGGGCGAAGCATCCGGCGCTGCCGCTCATCGTGGAAGTGGAAACCATGGACGAACTGCGCGACGCGCTGGACGCCGGCTGCGACCGCATCCTGATCGACGACTTCGGCGCCGAACAGCGCCGCGAGGCGGTACGGATCGCGAAATCCGCGCCCTGGGACGGGCGCATCCCGCTGGAGGTCTCCGGCGGCGTGGAACTGGCCACGCTGCGTGCGATCGCGGAGGACGGCGTCGACTGCATCTCCATCGGCGCACTGACCAAGCACGTGCGCGCGGTGGACCTGTCGCTCAAGCTGGGGCGTCCACAGGGTTGAGGGCGCTGCATCGGCAGAGCCGCGCCCACGGCTCGGCACGCGCTTCGGATCGCGATCGCTGACCCGCACACCCCTTGCCCTGTTCGGTATCGGTTCCTTGCGGGCGCGGACTTCGCTAGGCGCAATCGTCCGACGCGTGGCGATGTGCGTCGTGCGCCATGGACGCACCGTTCGTGCTCAAGCCCGTACTCACCGGCCGCAAGCCGGACGTGGTGGGTCAACACCTCGCCTCTCGCCGCCGGTCAGGGTGAACATCTTGTGAGACGTGGTGCTCACAGGAGTCTCTCTACTTGCTGCCTGAAGCCTCAGACCTGATCCGCTTGCGAAGCTTGTTGTGCTGACCGAGCAGCACCCTGCATTCCTCCGGTGTCGGGATCAGGCGATCCGTGAGGATTGTGTGCCACCCACCGCAATTTGGATCGAGGCAACCACACACAACCAGGCGCACGGGATGGCGCTCCAGGCCTTCACGCTTGCGCATTGCGTTGGTTCGCTCCTCGCTCTTCTTGAGATCGATCAACGCGCCACGCGGTAAAAACTTGCTCGCCATACGAACGGCTAAAGCAGGATGAAGCCGACCGCCGCCGCAACGAGCAGCGCCGCGACCACCCACACCCAGCGCGGAATGCCGGCGCCCGGCTCGCCGCGCGCCTGCGGGATGTCCTGCCCCACTTCGAACAGCGTGAAACGCAGGGTGTCGAAGCCGATCTCGTCGCCCGCCTTGGCGACCGCATGCTGCACGCGCTGGCCGTTGTGGTAACTGCCGTTGGTCGAGGCGAGATCTTCCAGCACCACGCCGTCGTTGGTGGGAATGAGCTTGGCGTGCTTGCGCGAGAGACCGGCTTCGTCGATGCGCAGCTGGCACTCGGTGGCCCGGCCGACGAAGGTGGTCCCGGACAGCGCGAAATGCTTGCCCAGCATGCGGCCGTTCTGCGCGCGCAGCGCGAACTTCGGCAATGCCGCACGGACCATGGTGGCGCCGATGTCGTCGTTGGCGGGCGCAAGCGCGGCCCGCTCGCGCACGGGGGCGGGTTCCCCTGCGATCAGGGTGGCTTCCACCCCGCCGAAGCTGATGCGGTCGCCATCGCGCAGCGCGATCAGGCCCTCGACCGCGCGCTGGTTGACGCGGACCTCTGCGCCATTGGCGACCCGCAGCATCACGCCCTGCGGGCCGAGCTGCAGTTCGCAGTGGCGCGGAAGCAGGCCGGGAGCCTGCAGCACGATGTCGGCGTCGGGGGCGGAACCGATGCGGCGCACGCCCTGCGGCGGCAGCGACTGGGTGGTGTCGTCGGCGGCAAAGACCAGTTTCATGCGGTGTGCTCCATCGTCGGGGATTGCAACTGCGGCGGACAGGCCGCAGATTGGCGGTCATGCAGACATTGTTCTTTCTGATGCTGGCGTTCGGCGGGGGCTTCGCCTTCTGGAGCGCATCCCGGGCCGCGGCCGAGCGTGCGATCGCGCTGGGCCGCGAGGCGTGCGCGGCCGCGGGCGTGCAGCTGATCGACCAGACGGTGCACGCCACCGGCATGCGCCTGCGCCGGGGCGAGGACGGCTGGCTGCGCGTCGAACGCAGTTTCCGTTTCGACTATTCGGAGGACGGCACCGACCGTCACAGCGCGCGCATGGTGCTGCATGGGGACCGCCTGGTGGCGTTTACCGGCCCGGCGGTGCGCCCGGCGGAGCCGAGCGATCGACTGTTGCGTTGACGCCTGCTGCGCTGAGACCGGCAGGACTGTGCCGCAGACCGGCACGATGCCGACAGAGACGGTCCGCGATGCGATGCCTGTACATGTCATGGACTGCCCCCCCGCAGTCTCCGGCACCGGGCCGGATGGTATGGATACGCCAGTCCGCAGCGGACGCTGGACCGGCCTGTCTGGTGTGCTCGACGTGACTCGTTCGCCTTGACTCGTTCGACCTGACCGGCGCGCTCGGATCGGCCCGCTCGGATCAGAATTACTTCACCACCCGCAGATGCCCGCGCTTGGGAGACGGCGGCGTGTCGTCCCCGTCGCCGGATGCCCCGGTACGCTCGTGCGCGCCGGCATCATCCGCATCCAGGTTGTCGCCGCCGTCGAACGTGACCTCGTCGTCGACGGCATGCGCGCCGGCACCGGGCATGTCCTCGGGAAGCGCCATGCCCTGCCCGGTTTCTCGTGCATACATCGCAAGCACCGCAGACACCGGCACCGACACCCGATGCCCCACCCCGCCGAACCGGGCGGTGAAGGAAATCGCTTCGTTGCCCATATCCAGGCCGGCCACTGCGCGATCGGCGATGTTGAGCACCACCTGGCCGTCGCTGACCGCAGATGCAGGCACCTGGACCCCGGGCTTGGCCGCATCGACCAGCAGATGCGGTGTCATGCCGTTGTCGGCGATCCACTCATACAGCGCCCGCAGCAGGTACGGGCGGTGACTGGTCATGCGCGGGGTCCGGGCCTCGTTCATGCGGGCAGTGTACTCCGGGTGGTGAAAATGGGCAGCGCGGGGCCGGCGATGGGGGCGTCGCCCGCGACCGGCATCACGTTTCGGGCGGATGGACAGGCGCTTTGCGCGACACGGCATGCGACCTGAAGGCAGGACGGCCGGGGCTTCGTCCCGGAGCGGTTGGCGCAAGCGCGGCGAGAGTCGATGCGCTGGCGCCTGCCTCATGCGGCAGGCGCGTCTGATGGCAGCTTCAATGGCACGACCGCGGCCGGAATGGATCCCGCAAGCGGAGCACCATCGGACATGGGCCCGGCGCGAACCTGACGGCGACGGCGCCGGCCGAAATGACTCAGACCGGCAGGTCGCGCAGATTCTTTTCCTGCGGGGTCATGCTGCGCACGAAGCCCGGATTGCGGAAGATGCGGTTGCCGTAGTCCTCGATCGCCTTGCCGTCCTTCGGCAGGGCCACGTCCAGCGAATGCAGACGCCAGATGATCGGCGCCATCGCGCAGTCGGCGAGGCTCATCTCGTTGTTCAGGAAGAACTTGCTGGCCTTGAACAACGGCACCGACGCGGTGAGCAGTTCGCGCAGGCGCTTGCGCGCGGCCTCGGCCTGCTGCTTGTTGCCGAACTGGATGGCCTGCACCTGCGGCACCCAGTCGTGCTCGATGCGCAGCATCGCCAGGCGCAGGCGCGCGCGCGACAGCGGATCGATCGGCATCAGCGGCGGGTGCGGATAACGCTCATCGATGTACTCGCTGACCACCGACGCCGCGTACAGCACCAGTTCGCGTTCGACCAGGGTCGGCACGGAGTGGTACGGATTGAGGTCGATAAGGTCTTCCGGCGGGTTCTGCGGATCCACAGGCACCAGGTCGTAGGTGACGCCCTTGGCGGCCAACACCAGACGCACGCGGTGGCAGAGCACGTCGTCGACAGAAGAAAACAGGGTCAGGGTATTACGCATACGCGGACTCGCAATCCTTCCGGAAACGAAGAAGCGCTCCGCTGAGGCGGAGCGCTTCGGGATGAGAGGCGACACCGAGGCCGACCGCCTTGGCCGCGGCGCCGGCATGCAGGACGCGCGCACATGGCGCGTGGCACGTCCGGACGGTGCTGCGACGGGATGCTGTCGAACAGGACAGGGTCATCAGTGGACGTCGCGCCAGTATTCCTTCTTCAGCAGCCAGGCGAGGAAGGTGAACAGGGAGAGGAACAGGATCACCCACACGCCGGTCTTCTGGCGCTTGAGCGCTGCGGGCTCGGCCGCGTATTCGAGGAAGGCGGAGATGTCGCGGGCCACGCCGTTGAATTCCTCGGCGCTGAGGCTGCCGGTCTGCGAGATCTCCAGACGCTCCACCGGCGCTTCCTTGGTGTCCGGATTCACTTCGCCGTACACCGGACGCTGCACGCCCTGCAGCTCCCACAGCGGGTTGGGCATGGAGGCGTTCGGGAAGACCACGTTGTTCCAGCCCAGCGGTCGGGACTCGTCGACGTAGAAGGTCTTGAGGTAGGTGTAGATCCAGTCGGTGCCGCGCACGCGGGCGATCAGGGTGAGATCCGGCGGCGCCTTGCCGAACCACTTCTCGCCGCCGGCGACCGGCATCGCGTTGACGATGTGGTCGCCGAAGTTGCCGCCGGTGAAGTTGAGGTTCTGCATCACCTGCTCTTCGGTCAGGCCCAGATCCTCGGCCATGCGCGAGTAGCGCAGGTACTTCAGCGAGTGGCAGCCGGCGCAGTAGTTCATGTACAGCGCGGCACCGCGCTGCAGCGAGGCGCGGTCGTCGAGATCGGCACCGGACTGCTGCAGCGGCACGCCACTCTCGGCGGCCATGGCCGATGCCGAGACCAGCAGGCCGGCGACGGCCAGCATGGCGTGCTTGAGCAAGGAGCCCCTGGAACGAGGCGCGGAAATCGGATTCTTCATCGCTGTGAGTCTCGTCGCGAAAGGCTTAGTCATGCATCGTCACCCGTTCCGGAACCGGCTTGGCCTTGTCGGCCTTGGTCCAGATCGGCATGGTGATGAAGAAGGCGAAGTACAGGAAGGTGAGCACGCGGCCGATCCAGGTCTCGACCGGGTCGGTACCGGGACCCGCACCGATCTTGCCCAGCCACACGAAGCTGATCGCGAACATCGTGAGCATCATCTTGGCGATGGTGCCGCGGTAGCGGATCGAACGCACCTTCGCCTTGTCCAGCCACGGCACCAGGAACAGCACCGCGATCGCGCCGAACATCACCAGCACGCCGAGCAGCTTGTCCGGCACCACGCGCAGCATCGCGTAGTAGGGCGTGAAGTACCACACCGGCTTGATGTGCGCCGGCGTCACCAGCTTGTTGGCTTCGGTGAAGTTGTCGTGTTCGAGGAACCAGCCGCCGAACATCGGCGCGAAGAAGATGATGAACGCGGCGATGATCATGAAGAAGCCGGCGCCGAAGAGATCCTTCACCGTGTAGTACGGGTGGAAGGGAATGCCGTCGGCCGGCTTGGTGGCATCCCAGCGGTTGCCCTTCGGGCCCTTCTTGATCTCGACACCGTCCGGGTTGTTGGACCCGACCTCGTGCAGCGCGCCCAGGTGCAGCACCACCAGCAGCAGCAGCACCAGCGGCAGCGCGATGACGTGCAGGGCGAAGAAGCGGTTGAGCGTGGCGTCGCTGGGCAGGTAGTCGCCCATGATCCATTCGGTCAGCGCGCCGCCGATGTACGGGATGGCGCCGAACAGCGAGATGATGACCTTGGCGCCCCAGAACGACATCTGGCCCCACGGCAGCACGTAGCCGAGGAAGGCTTCGGCCATCAGCACCAGGTAGATCAGCATGCCGAGGATCCACACCAGTTCGCGCGGCTTCTGGTAGGAGCCGTACATCAGGCCGCGGAACATGTGCAGATAGACGACGATGAAGAACAGCGAGGCGCCGGTGCTGTGCATGTAGCGGATCAGCCAGCCCCACTCCACGTCGCGCATGATGTATTCGACCGAGGCGAAGGCTTCCGCAGCGCTCGGCTTGTAGTGCATCGTCAGGAAGATGCCGGTGACGATCTGGTTGACCAGGACCAGCAGGGCCAGCGAGCCGAAGTAGTACCAGAGGTTGAAGTTCTTCGGCGCGTAGTACTCGGTCATGTGCTTGCGGTACGCAGGCATCATGCCCGGCGCACGGGCGTTGACCCAGTCCATCACGTTGTTGGCGGTGCGTGCGATCACGTTGCTCATGGCTTACGCGGCTCCCTTCGGGTCGAGGCCGATCACCAGGGTGTCGTCGTTCTCGAAATAGTGCGGCGGCACGACCAGATTGGTCGGCGCCGGCACGCCCGAATAGACGCGACCGGCCATGTCGAACTTGGACTTGTGGCACGGGCAGAAGTAACCGCCCTTCCATTCGGAATCGAAGGGCTCTGGCCGGATCTCGGCCTTCATCTCCGGCGAGCAGCCCAGATGCGTGCACAGACCGACCAGCACGGAGATCTCCGGCTTGACCGAGCGCAGCTCGTTGGTGGCGTAGGCCGGCTGCTGGTCGGCGTTCTCCGACTTCGGGTCGCGCAGCTCGCCATCGAGCGTGGGCAGCGCCTCGAGGATGGCCTTGGAGCGCTTGACCACCCAGATCGGCTGGCCGCGCCACTCGAAGATCAGCCGCTGGCCTTCCTGCAGGGCACTGATGTCCGCGATCACCGGCGCGCCGGCCAGCTTGGCCTTCGCGCTCGGAAACCAGGTCTTGATGAAGGGCACCGCCGCACCGGCGACACCGACCGCACCGACCACCGCGGTGGTCGCGGTCAGGAACCGACGGCGGCCCAGGTCGACCGGCTGTGCGGCATCACCGCCCGCATGTTCCGGCCCGCTCACGACTTTTGTTGCCATCCGGCACTCCGCAAAACTTGTGTGTCTGGAAGGGTGTCCGCCCGCTGCCGCAGGCCGCGCGATGCGGCGATGGGCCCCGGACGACCGGCCGACCCCGGCACTGGAGGCGGTCGGCAAAGACGGTCAAGTGTAACGGAACGCTGAATCCGTCGACAATGTTTCGCCTCTCGGGCGACCCGGACCGGGCACGGGCAGCAGTGGAAAGACGGCCGCCGCACCCGGTCGGATGCGATTCCGCGGGGCTGCAGGGCACCGGCCGCGGGGCATCGGCCGGGTGCGGAATCGCGTGATCCGCCTGCGTCAGGGGGCCCCGGGCGTACCGGACCCCACCCCCGACAATGCGCCGCGGTAGCGGTCGGCCAGGACCCGGACACGCTCCACATAGCGCCGGGTCTCGTTGTAGGGCGGCACGCCCTTGTAGCGGTCCACCGCGCCCTCGCCGGCGTTGTAGCCGGCCGCGGCGAGGGTGAGATCGCCCTGGTAGCGCTTGAGCAGCCAGGCCAGGTACTGCACCCCGCCGCCGATGTTCTGCGCGGGATCGAAAGAATCGGAGACGCCGAAGCGGCGGGCGGTGGCCGGCATCAACTGCATCAGGCCCTGCGCGCCGACCCGCGAGACCGCGCGCGGGTTGTAGGAGGACTCGGCGTGGATGATCGCGCGCACCACGGCCTCGTCGACGCCATGCCGGGCGGCGGCGGCGCGGATCTCGGCGGCGTAGGCATCCGTATTGAGCCGGATGCGGCCGAAATTGACCCCGGGCAGCGTGCCGCAGGCGTAGCAGGTTTCCATGAAGCTGTAGCGGATGGTCCGGTGCGCGGTGGCGCCGGACACGCCACGCGGCGGCTTGCTGCTGTAGTGGCGCACGCCGTCCTTGATGTAGGAATAAACCTGCCCTTCGACACGTCGGGTAACCGGCACCGTTTTAGCGGGTGTGGCTGGGACCGTGGCCACCGGTGCGCCAGCGGACGACGGCCCCGTGGCCGGAGTGGTCGACGCGGCCGGAGTCGACACCGGCGACGCAGCGGAGACGGGCGTGGTCGCGACCCGTTCGACCATCGGCGCAGGCGATGGCCGCGGAGCCGGCGCCGACGACGGCGTATAGCTGCTGACCGCCACGCATTTCGCGCCGGATACGCGCTTGCTGGCGTAGGTGCGGCTGCCGTCGGGTGCATCGCAGCGGTAGATCCGGCCGGCCTCGGCCGGGCCTGCGAAGACCATCGCGCCCGCAAGCACGACCAACAGCGCATGCGCACGCCCCGCGACGGACCGCCGCGGCTGGGTCGTACTGGGGACGCTGGGAGAGACGACGGGCATGGGCGCCATGGGTGGCCTGGAAGGCGCTCACCGGAGTTGCCGGCAAGTCATTGATCGACAACGCTAACCGCGCCAGGCGGCGGCCGTCAACCGGCAGACGCACAGGCGGCGACGCAGGACGCAGGGAAGCGAGGCATTACACTACCCGGCCACGCCACGCCCGGGCACCTGCGCAAGCCGCCCGGCTGGATGCCTGCAGCCCCCTCTCCACTTCCATCCGGCCCGGACTCACCACCGCGCCCCGGAGCAGACCATGACCGACACCCCCGCCCCGCTGGCCGCCGCGCCCTCCGATGCCGCGTCCACCGCCGCGCCTTCCATGCACGCAGCTCCGAGACGGCTGTACATCCAGACCCACGGCTGCCAGATGAACGAGTACGACTCGGCGAAGATGGCCGAGGTGCTGGGCGCCGAAGAAGGCATGGTCATGACGGAGAACGCGGAAGATGCCGACGTGATCCTGCTCAATACCTGCTCGATCCGCGAAAAAGCGCAGGAGAAGGTGTTCAGCCAGCTTGGCCGCTGGCGCGCCCTGAAGAAGGACCGTCCGGTGCTGATCGGCGTCGGCGGCTGCGTGGCCAGCCAGGAGGGCGAGGCCCTGCTCAAGCGCGCGCCGTTCGTGGACGTGGTGTTCGGCCCGCAGACCCTGCACCGCCTGCCCGAGCTGCTGCGCGCCAAGCGCGAGACCGGCCGGGCGCAGGTGGACATCAGCTTCCCCGAGATCGAGAAGTTCGACCGCCTGCCCGAGCCGCGCGCCGAGGGCCCGACCGCGTTCGTGTCGATCATGGAGGGCTGCTCGAAGTACTGCAGCTTCTGCGTGGTGCCCTACACCCGCGGCGAGGAAGTGAGCCGGCCGTTCGAGGACGTGCTGGTGGAGGTGGCGCAGCTGGCCGCCCAGGGCGTGCGCGAGGTCACCCTGCTCGGCCAGAACGTGAATGCCTATCGCGGGCCGATCGCACCTGCCGAAGACGGCGGCGATGTCGACGTGGCCGACCTCGGCCTGCTGATCCGCGCCGTGGCCGAGATCGAGGGCATCGGCCGGATCCGCTTCACCACCTCGCATCCGCTGGAGTTCAGCGATTCGCTGATCGAGGCCTACCGCGATGTGCCGAAGCTGGCGAACTTCCTGCATCTGCCGGTGCAGTCCGGCAGCGACCGCGTGCTGAGCGCGATGAAGCGCGGCTACACGGCGCTCGAGTTCAAGCAGAAGATCCGCAAGCTGCGCGCGGTGCGCCCGGACATCTCGATCAGCTCGGACTTCATCGTCGGCTTCCCCGGCGAGACCGACGCGGATTTCGAGAAGACCATGAAACTCATCGAGGACGTGGGTTTCGACCAGAGCTTTTCCTTCATCTATTCCCGTCGCCCGGGCACGCCTGCCGCCGATCTCGAAGACACGGTGAGCGACGCCGAGAAGCACGCCCGCCTCTCGCGCCTGCAGGCCGCGATCAACGAGAACGCGAAGCGCATCGCCCAGGGCATGGTCGGCAGCGTGCAGACGGTGCTGGTGGAAGGGCCGTCGAAGAAGGACCCGAACGAGCTCACCGGCCGCACCGAGAACATGCGCTTCGTCAACTTCCCCGCCCCCGCCGGCATCGACCTGCGCGGCCGGTTCGTGGACGTGGTGGTGACCGAGGCGATGAGCAATTCGCTGCGGGGGCGGTTGGCGGGCTGACGCTTCGCGTCGCGGCGCATACGCGCGGATCCCGGCGGGTGCCGCCGCGTGGGCGAGTGCTCGCCCCTATTCCGTCGATACCGCGTAGCGCCGCGCCACGTAGTCGTCGATCACCCCGACGAACTCCTGCGCGATGCCCTCCCCGCGCAGGGTCATGGCCTTCTCGCCGTCGATGAACACCGGCGCCGACGGGGCTTCGCCGGTGCCGGGCAGCGAGATGCCGATATTCGCGTGGCGCGATTCGCCCGGGCCGTTGACCACGCAACCCATCACCGCGAGGGTGAGGTTCTCCACACCGGGGTATTTCAGCTTCCACTCCGGCATCCTGTCGCGGACGTGGGTTTCCACCGTCTGCGCCAGCTCCTGGAAGAAGGTGCTGGTGGTGCGGCCGCAGCCCGGGCAGGCGGTGACCATCGGCGTGAACGCGCGCAGGCCCATGGTCTGCAGCAGTTGCTGGGCGACGATGACTTCCTGGGTGCGCGACTGGCCGGGCTCGGGTGTGAGCGAGATGCGGATGGTGTCGCCGATGCCTTCCTGCAGCAGCACCGCGAGCGCGGCGGCGCTGGCGACGGTGCCCTTGCTGCCCATGCCGGCTTCGGTCAGGCCCAGGTGCAGCGGCCAGTCGCTGCGGTTGGCGAGGTCGCGGTAGACCGCGATGAGCTCCTGCACGCCGCTGACCTTGGCCGAGAGGATGATGCGGTCGCGCGGCAGGCCGATCTCCACCGCGCGCTCGGCCGAATCCAGCGCCGAGCGCACCAGCGCCTCGCGCAGCACGCGGCCGGCGTCCCAGGGCTCGGCGCGCCTGGCGTTCTCGTCCATCAGCTGCGCGGCCAGCGCCTGGTCGAGCGAGCCCCAGTTGGCGCCGATCCGCACCGGCTTGTCGTGGCAGATCGCCATCTCGACGATGGCCGCGAACTGGGTGTCCCGCTTCTTGCCGAAGCCGACATTGCCGGGGTTGATGCGGTACTTGGCCAGCGCCTCGGCGCAGGCCGGATGCGCCGCCAGCAGGCGGTCGCCGTTGTAGTGGAAGTCGCCGATCAGCGGCACGTCCACGCCCATCATCGCCAGGCGGTCGCGGATATGCGGCACCGCCGCGGCAGCGGCCTCGTTGTTGACCGTGATCCGGACCTTCTCCGACCCCGCGCGCCACAGCTCGGCCACCTGCTGCGCGGTGCCCTTGATGTCGGCGGTGTCGGTATTGGTCATCGACTGCACCACCACCGGCGCACCGCCGCCCACCAGCACCCGGCCCACGCGGACCTGCAGGGTGCGCCGGCGCGGCATGGGGCCGAAGGCAGGGGCCGTGTCGCGGCAGGGGGCGTCCGCGGTGGCGGGCGTGGACGGGATTTCGGGCTGGGCGGACATCCGGGGATTGTAGCGGCAGGCCGGGGAAAGGCGCGTGGAGGATTCCCAGCGGAACGCCCGGCGCGAGCACGAGCGAGGATCGAGGATCGAGGATCGAGGATCGAAAGTGGGTGTCCCGAACCTGTCCCAAGCACAAGCGAGGATCGGAAGCGGGTGTCCCGGACCTGTCCCAACCGTCCCGAACTGTCCCGAACCGAACCAGCCTCGAAAAGTGGGTGTCCCGAACACCCCCTCCGAACAACTCAACTCCGAACAACCGCGCGAACAGTGGGTGTCCCGAAAAACGCCGAAACGTCGTCCCAGCCCACGAGACCCGATCCCGTATCCTTGCCCGGATGTCCGTCCCGCTGCCCCCGTCTCCACCCGTCCCCGACCGCCAGGCCTACACGCCCAGCCAGCTGAACGCGCTGGCCCGCAGCCTGCTGGAGGACGCCTTTCCGCTGATCTGGGTGGAAGGCGAGCTGGGCAACCTCGCCCGGCCCTCGTCCGGGCATCTGTATTTCACGCTCAAGGACGCTCGCGCCCAGGTCAAGTGCGCGCTGTTCAAGCCCAAGAGCCAATGGCTGAAGTTCGTTCCGCGCGAGGGCCTGCGGGTGCTGGCGCGCGGTCGGCTCACACTGTACGAACCCCGCGGCGACTACCAGCTGGTGCTGGACACCATGGAAGAAGCCGGCGAAGGCGCGCTGCGCCGGGCGCTGGAGGCGCTGAAGGCGAAGCTGCAGGCCGAGGGCCTGTTCGAGACCGCGCGCAAGCGGCCACTGCCGGTGTTCCCGCGGCGGATCGGCATCCTCACCTCGCCCACCGGCGCCGCCGTGCGCGACGTGCTGAGCGTGCTGCGTCGTCGCTTCCCGCTGGTGGAGGTGGACGTGCTGCCGGTCTCGGTGCAGGGCGACGGCGCGGCGGCGAAGATCGTCGACACCCTGCGCCGCGCGGGCGCGGCCGGCCGCCACGACGTGCTGCTGATCACGCGCGGCGGCGGCTCGCTGGAAGACCTGTGGGCCTTCAACGACGAAGCGCTGGCGCGTGCGATCGCCGCCAGCCCCATTCCCGTGGTCTCGGCGGTGGGGCACGAGATCGACACCAGCCTGGCGGATTTCGCCGCCGATATGCGCGCGCCCACGCCGTCGGTCGCGGCCGAGCTGCTGGTGCCGGACCGGGCCGACCTGCGCCTGCGTCTGCGTGCGCTCGGGCAGCGGCTGCAGGCAGCGCATCGCCGCCACCTCCAGCAGGCCGTGCAGCGCGCCGACCGTGCCGCCCTGCGCCTGCACGCGCAGCGACCGCAGGCGCGGCTGCAGGCACTCGCCCAGCACCAGCGCGACGCCCGGCGACGCCTGGACGCGGCCTGGGCACGCGCGCTGCAGCAGCGTCAGGCGCGGCTGCAGCGGGCCGACGCCGTCCTGCGCGGCCACCGCCCGGCACAGCGCCTGGCGCTGCTTCGCGCCCGTCTGCAACGCCTGCAGCCGCGCGCGCAGGCGACGATCGTCCGCACCCTGCAGCAGCGCACCCAGCGTCTGCACGGCCTGGCCCGCGCGCTGGAGGCGGTCAGTCCGCTGGCCACCGTCGCCCGCGGCTACGCCATCCTCCAGCGCGAGGACGGCAGCGTGCTGCGCCTGGCGGCCGATGCGCACCCCGGCGAACTGCTCGACGCACGGCTGCAGGACGGCCAGGTACGGGTACGCGTCGAAGGCCGCGGCACCGACTGACGCCGCCACCGCGGCAGGAGGGAGGCCGCCGCGCAACATCCTTGCGGGAAGTCGCGCGCCGCGCACACGCATTCCCATGCCCGGCATGGGAACGCCGCAGGCCACCGCATCGCGACCGGGGCGCGTGCTTCAGGGCGCGTATTTCAGGGCGCGTGCTTCATATCCAGGTTTCAGATCCCGACCTCCGCGCAGCGTTCTGCTGTCCCGGCTTTGTCATAATCCGCCGGTCGCGACGAAGGACACGTCAGGACCTTGCCCTCCCCGGGCAAGGCACAGGGGCGTCGCACACACCGTTCACCCCGCTACCCCACGAAAGAGGACTTCCCATGCAACCGCATTCCCGCTTCCAGCGGCGTCGTCCGCGCCCGGCCGCTCTCGGCTTGGCCATTGCCTTCGCGCTCGTCGCCGCGCCGGCCTTCGCGCAGGACGCCCCCGCCGAGGAGAGTGCCGGCGATCTCGACACCATCCAGGTGCTCGGCAGCCGCGCGAAGAACCGCACCGCCGCCGAGACCGCCGCGCCGGTCGACATCATCCGCGCCGAACAGATCGAGCGCACCGGCGCGCGCGAGGTCGGCCAGCTGCTGCAGATGCTGGAGCCGAGCTTCAACTTCTCGCGCACCACCATCTCCGACGGCACCGACATCATCCGCCCGGCCACCCTGCGCAGCCTCGGCCCGGATCAGGTGCTGGTGCTGGTCAACGGCAAGCGCCGCCACCAGCAGGCGCTGGTGAACGTGCAGCAGACCATCGCCCGCGGCTCGGCCGGCACCGACATCAACGCCATCCCGGTCACCGCGATCGAGCGCATCGAAGTGCTGCGCGACGGCGCCGCGGCGCAGTACGGCTCCGACGCCATCGCCGGCGTGATCAACATCGTGCTCAAGCGCCAGACCGAGGAAACCCAGCTGTTCTTCGAAGCCGGCCAGACCCGCGAAGGCGACGGCACCGTGCTGCACGGCGGCCTGAACCACGGCTTCGCGCTGGGCGAGAGCGGCTACCTCAATCTCACCGCCGAATACCGCGACCGCGAAGAGACCAACCGCGCCGGTCTCGACACGCTGCGCGTCGACCCGCCGCGCGTGACCCAGCGCATCGGCGATGCCGACGCCACCGACGCCTATCTGTGGCTCAACGCCGCCTTCGATCTCGGCCAGGGCGAGCTGTACGGCTTCGGCGGCCTGTCGCGCCGCGAAGGCGATTCCTCCGGCTTCTACCGCAGCGCCGGCGACGGCCGTACGGTGCCCGAGATCTACCCCAACGGCTTCCTGCCGAACATCATCACCACCGTCGACGACGGCTCGCTGGCGGTCGGCTACCGCGCGCAGTTCAACGACGCCTGGGACTGGGACGTCTCGGTCAACCACGGCCGCAGCCGCTTCGGCTTCCACGAGCGCAACTCGGTCAACGTCAGCTGGTGGTACGAGCCGATCGACCCGGCCAACCCCGCCGCCGGCATCTACGCGCAGTCGCCGCGTTCGGCCGACACCGGCACCCTGGAATTCCAGCAGACCACGGTGAATTTCGACGTGCGCGGCAGCATCGAGATCGGCGCCAGCGAGCCGCTGAGCCTGGCCACCGGCCTGGAATACCGCCGCGAGGACTACAGCATCGAGGCCGGCGACCCGGTGTCCTACACCTATGGCCGCACCAACAACCCGGCGATCCCGATCCTCGACCAGAACGGCGGCTTCGCCGCACCCGGCATCCAGGGCTTCCCGGGCTTCTCGCCGAACGAGGAAGTGGACGAAGGGCGCGACAGCTACGCGGTGTACGTCGACGCCGAAACCCGCTTCGCCGACCGCCTGCTGGTGGGCGGCGCGCTGCGTTTCGAGGACTACTCCGACTTCGGCAACACCACCACCGGCAAGCTGTCGCTGCGCTGGGACATCAGCGACACGTTCGCCCTGCGCGGCACGGTGTCCACCGGCTTCCGCGCGCCCGGCGTGCAGCAGCTGTTCTACAGCCAGCGCTCGACCAACATCGATCCGAGCACCGGCCTGCTGGCCGACACCCTGACCGCGCGTCAGGACAGCGCGGTCACCCGCGCCTTCGGCATCGAGGCGCTGAAGGAAGAGGAGTCGAAGAACGCCACGCTCGGTTTCACCTGGCGCGCGAACGATCACTTCAGCCTGGCGCTGGACGTGTTCCGCATCGACATCGACGACCGCATCATCTTCTCCAGCAACATCGCGCCGGAAAGCGTCGGCACCGATGGCCTTGCCTGCGACGCCGGCAACACCAATTGCCCGATCCGCGGCATCCTCGCCCCGTTCGGCGTGGCCCAGGCGCAGTTCTTCACCAACGCCATCGACACCCGCACCACCGGCGTGGACGTGGTCGCCGAATACACCAACGAGGCGCTGGGCGGCACGCTGGATCTCACCGCGCTGCTGCACTGGAACAAGACCGAAGTGCAGGCACGCCGCTCGCAGTCGGACATCCTCAGCCCCGAGCAGTTGTTCGACGACAGCCAGGTCACCCTGATCGAGGAAGGCCAGCCCGGCACGCGGCATGTGTTCCAGGCGGCCTGGGCCCGCGGCAAGTGGGACTGGACCCTGCGCGCCAACTACTACGGCGAAGTCTCCGGTGAAGGCTTCACCCCCGGCTTCAAGCAGACCTGGGACGGCGCCACCCTGTTCGACCTCGCGGTCGGCGTGGACGTGACCGAGAAGTTCCGCCTCAGCGCGGGCGGCAACAACATCTTCGACACCTATCCCGACAAGTGGGATCCGGACCAGGCCTTCCCGTTCCCGCAGCTCGGCTTCACCTACGGCTGGGAAACCCTGCCCTTCGGCATCAACGGCGCGTACTACTACCTGCGCGCCGAATACCGGTTCTGATCCACAGGACCCGCACGTGCCGGTGACCGCCGGCACCACGCGAAACGGGCGGCCAAGGCCGCCCGTTTCGTTTGCAACGCCCGCACCTCGCCGGACTGGCCGGCCTGCGCGCTTATGCAGCCGCAGGCCGCGCTAGCGGTTCCCCGGCCAGGCCGCCGCGATCAGCGTGCCCTGATGGGTCAGGTCGAGGATCGCGGAAATGTCCGCGTCCAGCGCACGGTCGCGGTCGAGGAAGGCGATGCGTTCGCGGATGGCCGCATGCGCGCCGGCGACGGCCTTGCCGGGCTGGAAGGGCTCGGCGGCGGCCAGTTCGACGCGCAGGGCTTCGACTTCCGCCAGGAAGGCCTCGCGCCCCGGCGCACCGGGCAGCGGGCCGCCCTGCACCTTGGCGGCGAAGGCCTCCGCATCGCAGCGCCGCGCCAGGTCGCGCGCGGCGTTGATCATGTCGCGGCGCAGGTCCAGCGCCTGCGCGGCCACCAGCAGTTCCAGCGCCAGCACTTTTTCGAGGTCGGCCACCATCGCCAGCGCGTGACGCGCCTCGTTGGCGCCCATCGACACGTGGTCCTCGGCGTTCGCGCTGGTGGGGATCGAATACACCGAGGTCGGGTGCGCGCGGCTGGCCAGGTCGTTGACGATGGCCGCGGCGGTGTACTGCACGATCATGTGGCCCGATTCGGTGGCGTCTTCATTGCCGATCAAAAACGCCGGCAGGCCGTCGCTGGTGGCCGGGTCCACCAGCTTGTTGAGCCGGCGCTCGCTGATCGAAGCCAGCACCGGGATGGCCGCCTTGATGTAGCTCATCGCCAGCGCCAGCGGCATGCCGTGGAAGTGGCCGGCGGAAATGACCTGTTGCTCCACGTGCTCGGCCTCGGCATCGGGGAACACCAGCGGATTGTCGGTGACCGAGTTCAGTTCGATGTCGAGAATGCGCTTGGCCTGGTCCAGCGCATCGCGCACCGCGCCGTGCACCTGCGGCACGCAGCGCAGGCTGTAGCTGTCCTGCGGCTGGTGCTTCTTGCCGCCGCGGAAGGGCTTGAAGCGGGTGTAGAACTTCTCGCGGCCATGGCGCTGGTCGCTGGGCACCCATTCCCAGCCGATGTCGAAACTCAGCGCCTGCGCGTCGGGCACATCCCAGCTGTGCGGCAGCCAGGGACGGAACCTGGGCACCAGGTGATAGGGAATGTCGGCCAGCGTGGAGCCGTCCAGCAGCTGGCGCAGATGCGCCGCGCTCTGCACCTGGCCCGGATGCGGACGCAGCGCATGCACGTCCTCGGCGAAGGCGCCCAGGCGCCCGGCGAAGGCATCGACGGTCATCGCCGCGGCCAGGTCGGCGGTTTCGACCAGTTCCTCCAGATGCAGCACCGCCAGCGCGCCGCAGGCCAGCATCTGCGCGGTGCCGTTGTTCAGCGCCAGGCCTTCCTTGTACGAGAGTTCCACCGGCGCCAGACCCGCGCGGCGCAGCGCCTCCGCGCCGGGCATGCGCTCGCCCTCGAAGAAGGCCTCGCCGCCGCCGATCAGCACCTGGGCCAGATGCGACAGCGGCGCCAGGTCGCCCGAGGCGCCGACGGAGCCGAGCTGCGGCACCACCGGCACCACGCCCGCGTTGAGCATGTCGGCCAGCGCGCGCACGGTCTCCACGCGCACGCCGGAATGCCCGCGCAGCAGGGTGTTGATGCGGATACACAGCATCGCCCGCACCACGTCAGGCGCGAACGGCTCGCCCACGCACACCGCGTGGCTGATGATGAGATTGCGTTGCAGCTCCGCGTGCAGCGAGCGCCCGGAGCGCGCGGCCCCTGGCAGTTCGTCGCGCAGCGGATGCGCGCCGAGCAGGCGGTCGGCATTGCTGCCGAAGCCGGTGGACACGCCGTAGATGGGTTCCTCCCGGCGCACCTGTTCGGCCAGGAAGCGTGCGGCGTGGGCCACGCGCTCGAGCGCGGCATCGTCCAGCGCCACCGGCGCGCCGTAGGCGACCACTTCAAGCTGCACGCGGGTGAGCGAGCGGCCGTCGAGCAGGATGGGTTTCATGCGCCGTCCACTCCATCGCGTCGCGGAAGCGCGCGCCACTGCTCGCGCTCCACCAGCAGCGTGCGCGCAAGGTCGTGCTCGGCGACTTCGAACTGTTCGCCGCGGCGCAGGTCCTTCACCGCGACCGCGCCGCGCGCGGCCTCGTCCTCGCCGCGGATGATCACGAAGCGGATGCCGGCCTTGTTCGCGTATTCCATCTGCTTCTTGAACTTGCGCGCCTCCAGCTGGGTTTCCACGTTCAGCCCCGCGGCGCGCAGCTTCTGCGACAGCGTGAGCGCGTGTTCCAGCGCGGCCTCGTCCATCAGCGACACCAGCACATCCACGCTGCTGTCGGCGGTGTCGATGAGGCCCGCCTCGCGCAGCTGCCAGAACAGGCGGGTGAGGCCGATCGAGATGCCCACGCCGGGCAGCTTCGACTTGGTGTAGTGGCTGGCGAGGTTCTCGTAGCGACCGCCGGAGCAGATCGAGCCGATCTCCGGGTTCGCGTTCAGCGTGGTCTCGTAGACGATGCCGGTGTAGTAGTCCAGGCCGCGCGCGATCGACAGGTTCAGCGCGAAGCGCTTGTCAGCCACGCCCAGCGCGCGCAGCTGGTGCAGCACCTCGCGCAGCTCGGCCCGGCCTTCCTCGAACAGCGCCGTGCCCGCGCCCAGCGCGTCCAGCGCGGCCTGCGCCGCGTCGTGCCCCACGGCCCGCACGCGCGAGAACGCCAGCAGGGTGTCCGCGACCTCGGCCGACAGCCCGAACTCGCCGCCGATCAGCGTCTCGCGCACCGCCGCCTCGCCGCGCTTGTCCAGCTTGTCGATCTCGCGCAGCACCGCCGCCTGGCGCTCGCCCTCGGCGATGCCCTGCCCTTCGAAGAAGCCGCGCAGCAGCTTGCGGTGGTTGAACTGGATGGTGAACTCGCCGATGGCCAGCGCCTCGAACGCCGAGGCGATCACCGCGGGCATCTCGGCGTCGTAGCGCGTGCTCAGCGCGTCCTTGCCGATCACGTCGATGTCGCACTGGTAGAACTCGCGGAACCGCCCGCGCTGCGCCCGCTCGCCGCGGTACACGCGCTGCATCTGGTAGCGCCGGAAGGGGAACACCAGGTCGTGCTCGTGCTCGGCCACATAGCGGGCCAGCGGCACGGTGAGGTCGAAGCGCATGGCGAGCTCGGGCAGGCCGTCCTTGTCTTTGTCGAGCGCACCCGTGGACTGCAGGAAGTACACCTGCCGCTCGGTCTCGCCGCCGGATTTGGTCAGCAGCACCTCGGTCAGCTCCATCACCGGGGTCTCCACCGGCAGGAAACCGTACCGTTCGAAGGTGCGGCGAATGGTGTCCAGCATCCGCTGGAAGGCGATCTGATCGCGCGGCAGCAGTTCGAGGACGCCGGGCGGTGTACGCGGCTTGATCAAGTGAAGCTCCAGGGAAGATGACGCGGGACTGGGCCCGAAGTTTACAGGCTCGAACCGGCCGACTGGACGGCCGGACGGCCCGCGCGGGACCGGCGCGCCCGCCCATCCGCCCCGACCGCCCCTTCCGCCTCGCCCGGGCTTGCCGAGCCCCCGATCGCCCCCTACAATACGCGGCTCGACATCGGGGTGTAGCTCAGTCTGGTAGAGCGCTACGTTCGGGACGTAGAGGTCGCAGGTTCGAATCCTGTCTCCCCGACCAATCGATTTCAGCAAACGCCGGCCTTGTGCCGGCGTTTGTGTTTTCGGGGTTCATGGGAATGAGCGGCAGGAACGCACGCCGTGGCGACGGCTTCCCCACCTCGGCGCCTTGAGTTCGTCCCGGTGCGGTTCGAATCCTGTCTCCCCGATCGATTTTTTCGAGCGAAGGCCGGCCTTATGCCGGCCTTTGTGTCCCAGAGACACGCGACGAACCCTCTAGAAAACAATCATCGTCGGCACTAGCACTAGCTGTCGTGATTATCGACGACCTCAAGTACCGCAAGTACCGCACCGTGATCCCGTGCGGCCGCCTGCGCGAGTTCCAGCGCACGCCGGATCCCCGTGTCGTTGCCAGCGGCGATCCTGAGCAGATGGGTGCCGGGGCCCATGTCGTCCGTCAGGCCCGCGGAACTCGAATCCGGGTCATCCATGTGCGGCATCAGGTCGGCGATTTCCTCGACCGATTCGATCCCTTCGATCGAGCCGATCAGGTTCATGATGGCGGTGGCGATGTCATCGCCGGCGGTCAGCCGTAGGTCAAGGTTTGGCATGCGACTCTCCATCGTCCGAAGACTGTGATTGATCGAGCGGGTATGCGGGCGCATACATGACGCTGATGGAATGCATGCACGTGGACCCGGGGCATCGGAGATGCGACGAACGCATGCATCGATGCGGCATCAATCGCCGGGTCCCACATGGTTCGCTGCCGTATCCGACAGCGGAAGGCCGGACGCCTTCATCCGCTGGTCATGCAGCTTCCCGAGGGTGCTCTGCAGCAGGCTGGCCAGCTTCTGCGTGGCGCCCTGTATGGCCCGCTCCCTTGTCTCGGCATACTCGGTGACCGCCACCGGCTGCCGGCCTTCGAGGCGCGCCTCCAGCATGCAGCGCTGGTCGCGCGGACCTTTCTTGTCGCCGTTCTCGTCGCTCAAATGCACTTCCACGCGCGTGACGTGCTCACTGAAGCGGTCGAGAGCATGCGCGAGGGTGGCCTGGACATGCGCGGCAAGCGCATCGTTGCCATCGATGTGAGCGTCGGTGTTCAGCTGTATCTTCATTGGCTGCTCCTGTGGGATCTCGACTGTGGCGGCTGCTTCGATGGGGATGCCTTCCGGGAGACGCGTTCGGCGCGGACAACTTGCTGGAGCGCAATGAACGCGAGACACGTTACGGAAAACGTATCGATGTCGGCAGTTCGTTTCGCTGTCTTCCGTTGCGCACCTTCCGGTGACGCCCTTGGCGCAACGCCGGATTCGTACAACGGATTCGCACAACGCCGAACCAGCACCGGATACGACGGTGCCGTCGCATCGAACATCGGCGGGGCCCATCCATCGCTGCAACTCGGGCCTTCAACTTGCCACGCTCTGGCTGACCCTCACGACAACAAGTCGCCAGGCTTCATCGATCATGCAGCCTGCAGTGCAGGCACGAGCGCCGCAGCGTGGCGTACACGATGGGCACAGTGATGCACCGGATACGCGCCTCATCGCCGGCACCTGCGCGGGCGACTGCCGCCGATGCAGTGGGGTCTCCGAGTGATCGCGCGGCGCGCTCGTCCTGGAGTGTGCGCAGCGAGAATACGGATGGCCTACCTGACCCAGTTGATCCGGCCTCCCGACCTCGATGCCGATGGATGGCCATCCAAGCGCATGCGGGCCATCTCGCCGCTGGCCGCGGACACGCCAGACGGACATCCCCTCTCCATGCCGAATCGATCACATGCCTCACCGACTCGCGTGTGGCGCATTGCCATGGAGAGGCAGAGACGCCCTTCTGGCCGCATTGCGCGTATCGCACCTGGCTCGACCATATCCGCCGGCCGCAATGGGGCCGTTGTTTCAGCTGCCGCGATGCAGGTTCCGCGTCTGCCCTTCGCCCCGCACCACGAAGCGCTCGATCGTCAGCGACTCCGCCCCCATCGGGCCGTAGGCGTGCAGGCGGGTGGTGGAGATGCCGATTTCGGCGCCCAGGCCGAGTTCGCCGCCGTCGGAGAAGCGCGAGGAGGCGTTGACCATCACCACCGCGCTGCGCAGGGCATGGACGAAACGCGCGGCGGCGGATTCGTCGCGGGTGGCGATGACCTCGGTGTGGTCGGAGCCGTGGCGGCGGATGTGGGCGATGGCATCGTCCAGTGACTCGACCACGCGCACGGCGAGGATGAGATCGAGGAATTCGGCGTCCCAGTCGTCATCCCGTGCGGGCACGGCACCGGGCAGGTGTGCGAGTGCGCGGGGGCAGGCACGCAGTTCGACGCCACGTTCGCCGAGCGTCGCGCCGGCACGCGGCAGGAAGTCGCCCGCGATGTCGGCATGCACCAGCAGCGTCTCCAGCGCGTTGCAAACGCCGGGGCGCGAGACCTTGCCGTCGAGCAGCAGGTCCAGCGCGAGGTCGCCATCGGCAGCCGCGTCCACATACAGGTGACATACGCCCTTGTAGTGCTTGATCACCGGCACGCGCGCGTGTTCGGCGACTAAGCGGATCAGCCCCTCGCCGCCGCGCGGGATGGCGAGGTCGATCACGTCGTTGAGCTTGAGCAGGTCGATCATGCTCTCGCGGCGCAGGTCTTCGATCAGAGTGAGTGCGGCCTCGGGCAGGCCGTGGTCGCGCAGCGCGCGGCGCAGGGCTGTGGCGATGGCGCTGTTGCTGCGGATCGCCTCGGAACCGCCGCGCAGGATCACCGCATTGCCGGCCTTCAGGCACAGCGCCGCGGCGTCGGCGGTTACGTTGGGCCGGGCCTCGTAGATCATCAGCACCACGCCCAGCGGCACGCGCACGCGCGACACTTCGATGCCGTTCGGCCGCGTGTCGCGGCGGGTGACCATGCCGACCGGGTCGGGCAGATCGGCCACCTCGCGCAGCGCGTCGGCAATGGCGCCGAGCCGCTGCGGGTTCAGGCGCAGACGGTCGAGCATCGCACCGGCGGTGCCGCGCGCTTCGGCGGCGGCCACGTCCTCGGCGTTGGCCGCGAGGATGTGTTCGGCATCGGCCACGAGCGCATCGGCCATCGCGCGCAGCAACGCGTTCTTGGCCTCGGTGGAGAGCGCGGCCACGGCGGGCGCTGCGTCGCGGCAGGCGAGCGCCTGCTCGACCGCGGGGCTCTCGCCGGCCGGTGATGCGAGGGACACGGACACGCGGTCGTCTGTGCGGTTCATGCGGGGGAAGACTCCTGTGGGGACGAGGCGCCGCGGCCGTCGTCGCCCACCGGGCGCGGCGCCAGCAGCGACAGATCGTCGCGATGCACGACGGTGTCGCCGTAGTTGTAGCCCAGCACCGCGTCGATGTCGCGCGAATTGCGGCGGCACAGGCGGCGGATGTCCGCCGCGGAATACTGCACGATGCCGCGGGCGATGCGCTGCGCTGCGCCTTCAGCATCGCGCAGGAAGATCTCGACGACATCGCCACGGCGGAATTCGCCGACGGCATCCTGCACACCGCTGGGCAGCAGCGAGGCGCCGCGATCGAGCAGCGCGCGCGCGGCGCCGGCGTCGACATGCAGCGCGCCCTCGGCCGGCGCCTGCGCCAGCCAGTGCTTGCGGGCGGCGCCACGGCTGCGCTCGGGCACGATGCGGGTGCCGTGCAGGCGGTCTTCGCCGAGCGCGGCCAGCACCTCGGCGCGGGTGCCGTTCAGCAGCACGGTGGCGATGCCCGCCGCGCTGGCGCATTCGGCCGCCAGCAGCTTGGTGCGCATGCCGCCGGTGCCGACCGCGCTGCCGGCCGCGCCGGCCATCGCCATCACGTCGGGGGTGAGCGCGGTGACCTGTGGAATCGGGCGCGCATCGGGCATGCGCCGCGGGTCGGCGTCGTACAGACCGTCGATGTCGGTGGCGAGGAACAGCACGTCGGCATCGATCAGCGCGGCCACGATGGCGCCGAGAGTGTCGTTGTCGCCGAGTTTCAGCTCGTCCACCGACACCGTGTCGTTCTCATTGACGATGGGCAGCGCGCCCCGGCGCAGCAGTTCCTGCAGCGTGGCGCGGGCATTGAGATAGCGGCGGCGGTTGCGCACGTCGTCGTGGGTCAGCAGCACCTGCGCCACCGGGCGTTCGAAGAAGCCCTGCCAGAACGCCATCAGTCTGGCCTGCCCGAGTGCGGCCAGCGCCTGACGCTCGGCCATCTGCGCCCCGGCGCGCGGCGCGCTGCCGACGATGCCGCGGCCGGCGGCCACCGCGCCGGAGGAGACGATCACCACCTCGCGTCCGCGCGCCTGCGCATCGCGCACGAACGCGGCCAGATGCGCGGCGTGGCGCGGGGTCAGCCCGCCCTCGCCCGCCAGCAGGCTGCTGCCGACCTTGAGCACGGCGCGCTTCCACGCCGGCAGCGTCTGCGCGGCGAAGGCGTGCGCACCGGCGGCCGACGCATCGCTCATGCGAACGCATCCAGCCGTCGGCGCAGCGTCTCCAGACGCAGATCGCCAGCCGCACCGGGTGAGACACGTGCGGCGAGGCTGGCGTCGGGGTCGCCCTCGGCCCAGCGCGCCGGGTCGGCGGCCTGGCGGTAGGCGTCGCGGAACGGCAGGCCGCTGCGTGCGAGGTCCACGGCGAGATCGGTCGCGTACATCGACGGCTCCAGCGCCGCACGCATCGCCTCGGGCTTCCATTCCAGGTTGCGCAGCAGGTCGGGCAGCAGCTCCAGCGCGCCGAGGCCGCGGCCGAAGGCGTGCACGATGGCGCCCTTGGAGAACTGCAGGTCGCGGTGATAACCCGAGGGCAGCGACAGCAGTTGCTCGATCTCGGTGCGCGCCGCGGCCACGCTCGCGTAACTGGCGCGCATCAGTTCGACCACGTCCGGATTGCGCTTGTTGGGCATGATCGAGCTGCCGGTGGTGTACTGCGCCGGCAGCGCGACGAAGGCGTATTCGGCGCTGGTGAAGAGGCTCAGGTCCCAGGCCAGGCGGCGCAGGTCGAGCAGCGCCGAGGCCAGCGCATCCACCGCGGCCAGCTCGAATTTGCCGCGCGAAAGCTGCGCATAGCCGGCGGAGACCTGCATGCGCGCGAAGCCGAGCGCTTCGGTGGTGTGGTCGCGGTCCAGCGGCAGGTTGACGCCGTAGCCCGCGGCGCTGCCGAGCGGGTTGGCATCCACCCAGGCCTGCGTGTCGCGCGCGCGCTGCGCATCGTCGATGAAGCCTTCGGCCCAGGCCGCCCACCACATGCCCAGCGAGGACACCACCGCGCGCTGCAGATGGGTGTAGCCGGGGATCGGCACCGCCGCCTCCGCCTCCGCGCGCGCCAGCGCGACCTTCGCGCACTCCACACACAGCGCCTGCAGGCGCGCGAGCTGCTGCTTGAGCCACAGTCGGGTCGCCACCAGCACCTGGTCGTTGCGGCTGCGCCCGGTATGGATGCGGCGGCCGGCATCGCCCAGGCGTTCGGTCAAGCGCGCCTCGATCGCCGAGTGGCCATCTTCGTAGGTCTCGTCCAGCACGAAATCGCCGCGGGCGAAGTCCTCGGCCAGCTGCGCCAGCTCCCTGCGGATACCGGCCAGCTCTTCCGCACCAAGAATGCCGATGCGCAGCAGGCCTTCGGCATGCGCGCGGCTGGCATCGATGTCGCAGAGGAAGAATTCGCGATCCAGCACCACGTCCTCGCCGGCCAGGAAGCGCTGGATGCGGTCGTCGACTTTCACGCCGGGTTTTTGCCAGAGCAGGTCGGACATCGTGTGGGGCCTTGTCGATTGCGGTGTGGTGTGGATGCGTGATGGCTATACGGTGGAGATGCGATGCCGGAGGGGGCGCGGCTGAAGCCGCTCCTACACGGCTCCTGCGCTGCTCCTAGGCGGGCGACGGGGCCGCGAGCGGGATGCCGCACAGCTCGTCGAGGCCGAAGGCCAGGTTGAGATTCTGCAGCGCCTGCGTGGCGGCGCCCTTGAGCAGGTTGTCCTCGGTGGCCACCACCACCGCGCGGCGGCCGTCGGCGGACAGCGCGAAGCCGCCGAGCTCGACATGATGCACACCCGCGATGCGGCTGACCCACGGCGCCTCGTCCAGCACGCGCACCAGTGGCTCGCCGGCATAGGCTTCGCGATAGCGGGCGACGAGCGCCTCGCGGGTGATCGGCGCCGACAGGTGCAGGTTGGCGGTGATGGTGAGCCCGCGGAAATGCGGCGCCACATGCGGCATGAACTCCACCGCATGCCCGAGCCGACGCGTCACCTCGCGCTCGTGCACGTGGCCGGTGAGCGCATACGGCATCAGGTTGTCGCGCAGCTTCTCGGTGTCGTTCTTGTCCGAGGGCGTGGTGCCGGCGCCGGAATAGCCCGATACGCCGAAGCACTGCACCGGGCCGTCCAGCAGGCCCAGCAGCGGCGCCACCGCCAGCTGCATCGCGGTCGCGTAGCAGCCGGGGTTGCTGATCCGGCGCTGGCCGGCATAGGCCGTGCGCGTGAGTTCGGGCAGACCGTAGTACCAACCGTCGTCGAACCGGTAATCGGCGGACAGATCGACGATGACCGGGTCCGCACCTGCCGCATCGAACGCGGCCACGCAGTCCGCGGCCTTGCCGTTGGGCAGCGCCAGCACCACGGCATCGGCACCGAGGCTTGGCAGCTCGGCATTCGACGGCGAGCTGTAGCGCAGATCGCCGCGCCAGGCGGGGTGATGATCGGCCAGCGGCTGGCCGGCGAGTTCGCGCGAGCCGACATAGGCCAGATCGAAGCGTGGATGCGCAGCGATCAGCCGGATCAGCTCGGCACCGACATGGCCGCGGGCGCCGACGATGCCGACGCGAAGTGGTGCCTCGGCAGCCGTGACACGCACTGCGCCGGTGGACGATGCGACATCAGACATTTGAAGACACCCCCGCATGGATATCGAGCCGTTCGGAGAGCCGCGCGCGCAGCGCGGGCCACTCCGCCGGCAGGATGGAATACACCACCGTATCGCGCAGCGAGCCGTCGCGATGGCGCATGTGCGCGCGAAGCACGCCGTCGCGCTGCGCGCCCAGGCGCTCGATCGCGGCCTGCGAACGCAGATTGAGATGACTGGTCTCGAAGGTGACCGACGCGCAGCCCAGCGCATCGAATGCATGGTCGAGCAGCAGCCGCTTGGCCTCGCTATTGAGCGCGGTGCGCTGCACATGCGCCGCATACCAGGTGTAGCCGATCTTCAGCTTTGGCACGTTCGCATCGAGGTCGTAGTAGCGCGTGCTGCCGACCACACGGCCGTCGGCGTCGAGCACCGCGAACGGCAGCGCGGTGCCGGCATCGCGCTGCGCGTGCGCGGCCGCGATGTAGGCCTCGGCCTCGCCGGGCGCCGGGCCGGGCACGCTGGTGAAGTTCAGACCCCACAATGCGCCGTCCGCCGCCGCGGCGCGCAGGGCGTCGGCATGCGCGGCACACAGAGGCACCAGCCGCACATGGCGGCCGGTCAGTTCAAGGGTTGTCGGCTGCAGTGCGGAGGCGAAGCCCATCTCAACCCTCCAGCGTCGCCGGCCGCGCGCGGCAATGCGCCACGCAGCGGCGGATCAACTCGACACCGTCGCCATCCAGCTCGCCCAGCCCATACCAGTACGCGCGCCACAGGTCCTGCTTCACGCTGCCGTCGCACTCCAGGTCGTAGAAGGCGTTGACCGGGTTGCCGCGCCGCGAGCGCCAGAACAACCGCGGCTCTGCGTCGCGCATCAGTTGCCACACCGCACGGCCGAGGCCTTCGCCCTGCGCCTCGTCCAGCACCGCGAACTTGTCCAGATACGGCACGCCGTCCTCCATCGTCAGGATGACCGCGGCACGGTAGTTCTCGCTCACCCAGGCGCGATGCAGCTGCGTGCGCTCGAAATAATCCGGCACCAGCGTCCGTCCGAACGCGGAGTCGATGAGCGTGCGCAGGCGGTCGAGATCCAATGCGTCCCACGCGCGCGCCTCGTGCACGCGCTCGCCGCGACGCACCAGCGTGCCCGAGCCCTTGTGCGTGAACAGCTCCTTCGCCAGCTCGTCGGGGCGGGTGATCGACACCGACGAGGACAGCGGCAGCGCATCGAGCAGCGCCTTGATCTGCTCGATCTTCAGCCGCATGCCGCCCTCGATCCACGGCTGCGCCATCAGGGTGTCGTACTCGGTCGAGAGGTTGATCGAATCGATCACCCTGCCCTGCGCGTTCAACAGGCCGCCGGTGCCGGTGAGGAACACGATCTTGTAGGGCTGCAGCACCTGCACCAGCTCGTTCGCGGCGAAATCGGCGTTGATGTTGAGGATCTGCCCGCCCGCGGTTTCGCCCAGGCTGGCGATCACCGGGATCGAACCGGCCTGCAGGCTGGCCATGATCGGACCCAGTTCCACGCGCTTGACCTCGCCGACCAGGCCATATGTGTCGCGGTCCAGATAATCGGCCTCGAACACGCCGCCCACGATGGAGGTGGCGCGCGCATCCTGCGCCTGCAGCGCCTCCACCAGCTTGAGGTTCTGGTGATGGAACACCTTGCGGACGATCGCCAGCGCTTCCGGCGAGGTCACGCGCAGGCCGTTGACCGTGCGTTTCTCGATGCCCGCGGCCGACAGGGTCTCGTCGAGCTGCGGGCCGGCGCCGTGGATGACGATCGGCGTGAGGCCCACGTCCTGCAGGAAGGCCAGCGACGAGGTCAGTGCGTCGATCTCGTCGCGCAGCACCGCGCCGCCCACCTTCACCACCGCGAAACGCGCGGCGTCCAGCTGCGAGAACCGCTTGAGATACTGCGAAATCTCCTTCGCGCCGGTCATGCCGGACAGCAGACGCACGATGGTCTGCCGGGTCTGCGGGTCGTGAACCTTGTGGTCGAACAGCGGGGTCATGGTGCGGCGGTTCCGTCGAGAATGCGGACGATCGACGCGGTGTAGCGCTCGAGCTGATCGAGCGCGACCCATTCGTCGGCGGTGTGGGCCTGGGCGATGTCGCCCGGGCCGTAGACGAAGGCGGTGAGACCGGCGGCCGAAAACAGCGAGGCCTCTGTCCAGAAGTCCACGGCGTTGCCGATCGGCAGGCCGAGCGCATCGGCCAGATCGCGCGCGGCGAGGCGACGGTCCTCGGCGTCGGCCACATCGCCTGCGGGCAGCGGCGGGCCGCGGAAGGTTTCCTCGTAGTGCGCCAGCGCCTCGGCATCGGTGCCCGCACGGAAACGTGCATGCAATGCATCGATATCGTGCGACGGCAGCGGACGGAAACCGAAACGCAGCTCGGCACTCGGCGCGATCACGTTCGCCTTGATGCCACCCTCGACACGGCCGATGTTGAAGCGCAGGCCGGTCAGTCCACCGAAGCGGCGATGCGCCTCGGATTCGACGAAGGCCAGCGCGTCGGTGCCCCAGCGCATCGCGTGATGCAGCGCATTGGCCTGCAGCGCGTTCGCGCCCGAGGCGTGGCCCGCGCTGCCGCGGAAGCGCATCAGCACCGAGGCGATGCCGCGATGCGCCAGCACCGCCTCGCAGCGCGTGGGCTCGGCGATGATCGCCTCGCCGAAACCGTGATCCGACCCGAGGAACGCCGCGATGCAGCGCGGATCGTTGGCTTCTTCGTCGGTGCTGAACAGGAACGCGGCATCGCCCTGCGTGCGCTGCGCGGCGACCAGCAGGCCGGCGGCCGCGCCCTTGATGTCGCAGGCGCCGAGGCCGATGGCGCGATCACCGGTGACGCGCAGACGCAGCGGGTCGTCGCTCCAGGCTTCGGACGAGGGCACGGTGTCCATGTGCACGTTGAACACCCGCGTCGGCGCGCCGCGCACCGCCAGCAGCGACACCGCGCCGGCGCCTTGATCGGTCAGCGTGCAGACGAACCCGGGCAGGTTGGTCTGCAGATAGCCGAACAGCCCGTCCTCCGGCGCGATCGCGCGCGGCGGGTTGCGGGTGTCGAAGCTCACCAATCGCTCCAGGTGCGCAAGCGTCTCGTTCAGCAACACGCTCATGCCGACACCTCGCTGACGCCCGCGGGCTGCCGATAGATTCCGGGCACATGGATTTCCATCAGCCGGTCCGGCGCGGCTACCGGCACGAAGCCGAACCGTGCGTAGAGGCGGTGCGCATCGCGCGTCGCCAGCATGATCCGGCGCAGGCCCTGCACGTCTGGATGAGCCATGACCTCGGCCACGAGCGCCTTGGCATACCCCCTGCCCCGATAATCGGGCAGCACGAACACATCGGCCAGATACGCGAACGTGGCGCCGTCGGTGATCATGCGGGCGAACGCGACCTGGCCATGCCCGTCGAGATACCCACCGAAGCACAGCGACCCGGCGATCGCCCGTTCGACGACCGCGCGCGGAATGTTCTCGGACCAGTACGCGGACGCCAGCACGCGGTGGATCATGTCCACGTCGAGCGAATACGTGTCGGTATCGACGCGGAGCATGCCCATGTCCTGCTCCGCGCTCATTCCCCGCCCCGGTTGACGGTGGCGTACAGCGTGCTGCTCATGCCGAACAGCTTGATGAAGCCTTCGGCTTCTTCCACGCCCCAGTCCGCGGACTGCGCATAGGTCGCGTTCTTGCTGTGCAGCAGATGCGGCGAACGCACCGCCACGGCATGGATGCCGCCGCCCTGGGTCTCCATCACGACCTCGCCGTTGACCATCGCCTGCGACGAGGCGAGGAAGGCTTCGACATCGGTCTTCAGCGGGTCGTGCCAGAAGCCCTCGTAGACCAGCTCCACCCACTTGCGCGCGACCTCGGGCTTGAAGCGGTTCTGCTGCTTGGTCAGCACCGCCTCTTCCAGCGCGCGGTGCGCGCCGAGCAGGGTGAGCAGGCCCGGCGCCTCGTACACGATGCGGCCCTTCAGGCCGATGGTGGTGTCGCCGGTGTACAGGCCGCGGCCCACGCCGTAGGGCGCGAGCATCGCATTGAGCCGGGCCAGCAGCTGCGCGCCGGGCATCTCCACCCCGTCGAGCGCCACCGCCTCGCCCTGCACGAACCGCAGCGTCACCCGCAGCGGCTCCGCGGGCCACTCCGCACGCGGCGCGCACCAGCCGCGCGCGCCCTCGCCCGGCGCTTCCCAGCGGTCGATCTCGCCGCCGGAGAGGGTCACGCCGAGCAGGTTCTCGTTGATGGTGTAGCTCTTCTGCCTGGCGCGCACGCCGAAGCCGCGCTCTTCCAGATAGGCCTGCTCGTAGGCGCGGGTCTGGGTGTGCTCCTTCTGGATTTCGCGGATCGGCGCGACGATGCGGTAGTCGCCGCTCGCCTTCACGGCAAGGTCGAAACGCACCTGGTCGTTGCCCATGCCGGTGCAGCCGTGCGCGATGGCATTGGTGCCGAGTTCGGCCGCGCGCGCCAGCGAGGCATCGACGATCAGATAGCGGTCGGAGACCAGCAGCGGGTACTGGCCCTGGTATGCCTCGCCGGCCTGCACGAACGGCTTGACGAAACCGTCCCACAGCGCGGGCCCGCCATCGATCGTGACATGCGAGGCCACGCCCAGCTCCGCCGCCCTCGCCTCGATGTAGGCGCGCTCCTCGGCGTCCACGCCGCCGGTGTCGGCGAAGACGGTATGCACGTTCCAGCCGCGCTCCTTGAGGTAGGGCACGCAGAAGCTGGTGTCGAGGCCGCCGGAAAAGGCGAGGACGATGTCGCGGGAGTCGCTGTTCATGATGGGAAGTCTTCTGGGAGAGGAAGGTCGGATCGGGATGGCGACGCCGGCTCAGCGGCCCTGCATCAACGCGGCCATCACCGCCTTCTGCACATGCAGGCGGTTTTCGGCTTCGTTCACGGCGATGCAGTAGGGTGCGTCCATCACCCCGTCGGTGGCCTTGACGTTGCGGCGCAACGGCAGGCAGTGCGAGAACACGGCGCTGTTCGTCTTCGCCATCTTGGCCTCGTCGACGATGAAGTGCCTGTGGGCATCGCGAATGGGTTTTTCCGGCGCCCAGTTGCCGAAATACGGCAGCGCGCCCCAGCTCTTGGCATAGACCACGTCGGCGCCGGAATACGCGCTGTCGATGTCGTGGCTGACCGTGAGCGAACCACCGCTTTCCGCCACGTTCTGCGCGGCCCAGTCCATGTAGCGCTCATCGAGCACGTACTCGGGCGTGGGGCACAGCAGGGTCACGTCCATGCCCAGGCGGGTGGCGATGGTGAGCGCGGAATTGGCCACCGCGGTGTTCAGCGGCTTGGGATGGTAGGTCCAGGTCAAGACGTATTTCTTTCCGCGCAGATCGGTGGTGCCGAAGTGCTCCTGCAGCGCCAGCGCGTGCGCCAGCTCCTGGCAGGGATGGGTGATGGTCTCCATGTTGATGACCGGCACCGGCGAATATTTCGCGAACGCCTTCAGCACGATGTCCTGCCGGTCGTAGGCCCAGTCCACGAACTTCGGGAAGGCGCGCACGCCGATCAGGTCGACATAGCGGCCCAGGACCTGCGCCACTTCGGCGATGTGCTCCTCGGTATCGCCGTCCATCACCGTGCCGAGCTCGAACTCGATCGGCCAGGCGTCCTTGCCGGGCGCCAGCACCACGGCATGACCGCCCAGCTGGAACGCGCCCAGCTCGAAGCTGGTCCGGGTGCGCATCGACGGGTTGAAGAACACCAGCGCGATGGACTTGCCCTTCAGATGCTCGCCCAGGCGCTCGCGCTTGAAACGCGCGGCATCGGCCAGCACCGCATCGAGCTCGGCGCGGCTCCAGTCCTGGGTGTTGAGGAAATGTCGGATCGGGCCGGACGTCATCGCGTGAACTCCTGTGGAGCTGCGTGGAATGCGCAGGGAAAAAGGGAAGAACAGGATAGGAAGCGGATGTTGCGGGTTCGGAAACGAAACAGGCCCGGCGGTTGGCCGGGCCTGATCTTGGATTTCTTGGTCGTTGCGAGAACGACGCCGCTCCGGATCACCCAGCGAGGATGTGGGGTTCCGGTCGGCGCGCGCGCGAGGTCATGCCGGAGGCCATCCGGGCGGAAGACATGGACAGAGGCGCGGTCGCGAACATCCGCAAAGTGTGCACCGGCGCCCCCTGCGACGCAAGCGGGACCTGCCGGAACACACGGCCACGGTGGCCTGAAAAACGTCTTCGGCGACGGCGTCCCGACAACGAGGCCACCGGCGGAGGTGTGGGACACGCACGCGGCCCCGAGAAGGATACGGATACGCCCTGGCCTATTCGGCGCGCACAGGCTCCACCGAGACTCGGACCCGCAGGCGCTTGCCGGGGTCGTAGGGCAGGCGCGACCGGTATTTGACGCCGCGCAGCTGGTACTCGACGTCGTAGGCGATGGGCCGGCGGAACTCGCGCTGCACGCGCACCACCCGGCAGTTGCCACCCTCCTCCCGTTTGCGCGCCTCGCGCAGTTCGGTGAGGCGGGCGATGCCGCGCTGTCCGGAGATGGCCGGCAACGGGTCGCACTGTTCTTCGTTGGCCCAGGCGCGCAGGGTCTGGTAGATCGGATCCACGCGCAGGACCTGCGCGTACTCCTCCCGCACATGGGCGGGCTGCACCACCACGTTTTCGGACCGGGCGACGGGAACGGCCAGGCAGCAGGACAGGAAGAGGAGGACGGTGCGGATCATCGTCGCGGAGTGTAAGCCAGCGCCGTCGACAGGGATGAACCCCGGCTGTCATGACACAGTCGGGCGCCCTGCGACGCACCGCGACCACTGCCGGGAGCGCCGGGCAGCACGCACCGCGACGTGCCGGCCGTCAGAGGCCCTGCCGCGGGGCCGCCCGGGCCGGGGCGCCTGCTAGAATCCCGCGGACGCACCGGCGCGCACGATCGCGGGCGGACGCGGCGCCCACGACCGGGTCTCTGCGGCCCTCGGGCGACACGCGATGGCACCCGCTTCTCGCCTGCCGGGCATCAGGACCTCCCCACTCGCGAAGCGTGCCGGCCCGCGCCGGCGTGCCCGCCCGTCCACTGCCACGGAACGCCAGCGCATGCCACTGCAGCTCTACGACACCCTTCGCCGCCGCGTCGAACCCTTCCAGCCGCTCGACCCGGGCTGCCCCACGATGTACGTCTGCGGCCCCACGGTCTACAACTACGTGCACATCGGCAATGCGCGCGGACCGGTGGTGTTCGGCGTGCTGGCGGCACTGCTCAAGCGTCGCTACGGCGCGGTGCGCTACGCGCGCAACATCACCGACGTGGACGACAAGATCAACGCCGCCGGGCAGCAGCAGGGGGTGCCGATCTCGGTCATCACCGACAAATTCGCGGCCGCCTATCGCGAGGACATGGCCGCGCTGGGCGTGGACGGCGACTTCGCGCCGGGCATCGAGCCCTCCGCGGTGGCGCACATCCCGCACATGATCGCGATGATCCAGCGCCTGATCGACCGGGGCCATGCCTACGCCGCCGAAGGGCATGTGCTGTTCGCGGTGGAGAGCTTCCCCGGCTACGGCAAGCTCTCGCGACGCGACACGGACGAAATGATCGCCGGCGCGCGCGTGGAAGTGGCCCCCTACAAGCGCAGTCCCGGCGACTTCGTGCTGTGGAAGCCGTCCAGCGACGATCTGCCCGGCTGGGACTCGCCCTGGGGCCGCGGCCGCCCGGGCTGGCACATCGAATGCTCGGCGATGGCGGCGGAGCATCTGGGCGAAACCATCGACATCCATGCCGGCGGCAACGACCTGATGTTCCCGCACCACGAGAACGAGGTCGCGCAGAGCGAATGCGCGCATTCGCACGCCGACGGCAGCCACAAGGCGTTCGCGAACTGGTGGATCCACAACGGCATGCTCAACTTCGGCGGCAGCAAGATGGCCAAGTCGGTGGGCAACATCCAGCGCGTCCACGACCTGGTGCGCGAACAGCCGCCGGAAGCGCTGCGCTACGCCCTGCTTTCGGCGCACTACCGGCAGCCGCTGGAGTGGTCGGACGGGCTGGTGGAGCAGGCGATCAGGACATTGGACCGGTTGTATGGAACGCTGCGCGATCTGGCCCATGTCGACGCCGTCGCGGCGATTCCCCCGAGCATCGAAGACGCCCTCGACGACGATCTCAACACCCCGCAGGCACTGGCTGAAGTCGCCCGCATCGCCAGCGAGGCCCGCAAGGCTTCGAGCGACACCGACAAGGCCCGGCTCAAGGGCGAACTGCTCGGCGCCGGCCTCGCCCTCGGCCTGCTGCAGCAGTCGCCCGAGGCCTGGTTCGCGCGCGGCGCGTCCGGCGACGACGACGCCCGCATCCAGGCGCTGGTCGAGGAGCGCACCGCCGCCAAGAAGGCCCGCGATTTCGCTCGTGCGGACGCCATCCGCCAGCAGCTGGCCGACGAAGGCATCCTGCTCGAGGACACGCCGCAGGGGGTGCGTTGGAAGCGGGCGTGACACAAGGCTTTCCTGCACCCTCCACACCCGGAGGGCGACGCGCAGGATGCGCGTCGTTTTCCGACCGAGCCATGGATGGCGAGTCGGAAAATCCCCGTGCTTGAACCGACGCCCGGTTCGCCTTGTCGGGGAGGGCCCTTTTCTTTGGTTCGTTTCTTTTGGGCCAACAAAAGAAATGAACCCGGCCGCGCAGCGGACGGAACGCTCTTGAATTCGCAGGCCATCGCGGCCATGGCCCGCACCGACCGACCGACCACATACCGATGCCCCACTTCCCCACCGAACCCACCCCCGCCGACGCCCAGGCCGCCATCCGCGACGAATTCGCGTTCTTCGGCGACTGGTCCGAGCGCTACCAGTACCTGATCGACCTCGGCCGCAAGCTGCCGGACTTCCCCGACGACTGGAAGACCGAGGAGCACCGTCTGCTCGGTTGCCAGTCGATGGTCTGGATCGTGCCCTCGGGCGATGCCGAACGACTGGATTTCGCCGCGGTCAGCGACTCGGCCATCGTCTCCGGACTGATCTATCTGGCCCTGCGGGTCTATTCCGGGCGCAGCGCCGAGGAGATCCTGGCGACCGAAGCCAGTTACATCGGCGACATCGGTCTGGCCAAGCACCTGTCGCCCACGCGCAGCAACGGCCTCGCCTCGCTGCTGGCCTTCATCCGCGCCAGCGCCGAACGCGCGCAGGTCGAACGCGGGGCAGCGCCGCGCCCGTGAGCGCACCGCCGCCCTCCGACAGCGTCTCCCCGGCGGGCGACGGCTCGACGTCGCCGCTGCGCCAGCCGGCCTTTTTCGGGCTGATGACCTACCGCCTGCTGACCATCCTGTCCTACCAGATGGTGGCGGTGGCGGTGGGCTGGCATGTCTACGAGATCACCGGCGACCCGTGGAAGCTGGGCCTGATCGGCCTGGCCGAGGTGCTGCCGTTCTTCTGCGTGGCACCGTTCGCGGGACATCTGGTCGATCACCTGCCCAAGCGCCGGCTGGGTGCCTTCGCCTGTCTGGGCCTGGCGCTGACCCCGCTGATCCTCGCCGCCATCGCCTGGGGCTGGGTGTTCGCGGAACCTGCGCGGCTCACCGAGCGTCTGTGGCTGATCTATGCCGCCATCATCTTCACCGGCGGCGTGCGCGCCTTCCTCGGCCCGGTGTACAACACCCTGTTCGCGCGCGTGCTGCCGCGCGCGCAGTTCACCCGCGGCGCGAGCGTGGGCAGCGTGGTGTTCCAGTCCGGGCTGGTGTTGGGGCCGGCGATCGGCGGCGCGCTGATCGGCGTGTTCAAGCATGCCTGGGACGTGCCCGACGGCGTATCGCTGCCCGCGGCGCCGGTGTACGGGTTGGCCACGCTGTGCGCGCTGGGCGCGGGCGTCGCGCTGCTGCGCCTGCGCGTGGGCGAGGCGCCGCCGCCGGCCGAACGCGGGCCGGTGTTCGCCAGCATCGCCGAGGGCCTGCGCTTCGTCTTCCGCACGCCGGTGATGCTGGGTGCGATGGCGCTGGACATGTTCGCGGTGCTGTTCGGCGGCGCCATCTCGCTGGCGCCGGCCTTCATCAAGGATGTGCTGGACGCCGGCCCGGAAGCGCTGGGCCTGCTGCGCGCGGCGCCGGCCGTCGGTGCGGTGCTCGTGGGCCTGTGGCTGGCGCGGCGGCCGATCCAGGCTCATGCCGGCCGCTGGCTGCTCGGTTCGGTGGCCGGCTTCGGCCTGTGCATCATCGGCTTCGGCCTGTCGGAACTGCTGTGGCTGTCGGTGCTGCTGATGTTCCTCTCGGGCATGTTCGACGGCGTGTCGGTGGTGCTGCGCTCGACCATCCTGCAGCTGGCCACGCCCGACCACATGCGCGGCCGGGTGTCGTCGATCAACAGCATCTTCATCAGCTCGTCCAACGAGCTCGGCGCCTTCTACGCCGGCTCGATGGCGCGTCTGCTCGGCCTGGTCCACGCGGTGGTGCTGGGCGGCTGCGTGACCCTGGGCGTGGTGGCCTTCACCGCACTGAAATCGCCGACGATGCGGCGGCTGGATCTCAGGCAGTTGCAGTAGGAACGAGTGGATCGACCCATGGCACAGCATCTGCACAGACAGAAAATCGGCTATCTGCCGACGGGCACCGACTGGGCCGAGGAAGTGGCTCTCAGCCATCCGCGGGTCTACCGGCCAGCGGACCCCGGCGCCACGCACCCACGCACCGTCGCGGGAGTCCCCGATGGCGATCCGGCGATCTTCCGGGCGCTGGCGGCCTGCCTGCAGGGGCCGTATCACCTTCTCTATGTGCTGCACACGCCGCGCGGAGAAGGCGAGCCGGGCCGTTATCAAAGCCCGGAAATGGCGTTGACCGACATCGATGCGATGCTGGAGCGGTTCGCGCAGTTCCTGAGCTCGGACAGCCGTTACGACCTTTGGGCCTATTCCCCGCACGACCGCGCGACCGTGGTCTGGGACCGGCACAACCTGATCCACGCCTACGGGCCGACGGACGACTACGCGAAGGCGCTCGAAGGCCTCGATTTCACCGTCGGTGATCCGCACATGAATTTCCCGCACGTTCACCATTACCGCGCCGAGTACGATGCCGATGCCGCCGCCTGGCTGGAAGCAGTGGACTGGCTCCATACACCGCTGCACGAAGCCGACATGCAATGAAAAACCCCGCAGAACGCGGGGTTTTCGGTATCGATACGCAGCCGTGAAGGCCGATCAATCGCCCTGCTGCTTCTGCAGATGCTCCCAGCGTTCCTGCTCGTCGATGGTGCGCTCGGCGGTGAGACGGGCTTCCAGACGCTCCAGGCCGATTTCCTCGCCGGAGTCGACGCTGTAGCCGTACTCGCCGGAGTCGACGCGCTTGAGCGTGCTGTCGATCTTGCCGATCAGCTTGCGGTAGCGGTCGCGGGTGCGCAGTTCGAGTGAGTTCTCGGTCTCGCGGGTGGCGCGCTCGGCATCGTCGCCGACGTCGCGCACTTCGTCCTTGAGGTTCTCGATGGTCTGCTTGGACTCTTCGACCAGTTCGGCGCGCCAGTGCAGCAGCCGCTGGCGGAAATATTCCAGCTGCAACGGGCTCATGTACTCCTCGTCGCGGCTGGGCTTGTAGCCTTCGGGCACGATCGGGCGCCCGGTGGCTTCATCGGTGTCGTAAGGGATCACTTTGTACTCGTTGCGCTGGGCCGGCGCGGCAGGCTTGGAAACGACTGCCACCGCCACCTTGCCCTGGACCGGGGGCGCGGCGACAGCCTTGGGTACAGGCGCGGACTTGGTCGGCGGGGCGGCCTTGGCAGGCGCGGCCTTGGCTGGAGTGGGTTTGGAAGGAGCGGACATGGGGGCTGCGGAAGAGGTGGGGGCGGGCTTGGCGGCAGCCGGCTTGGCGGGTGCGGGCTTCGGCGGGGCAGGCTTGGACACTGTGGGCTTGGCGGCAGCCGGCCTGGCGGGAGCGGGTTTGGAGGCGGCCTTGGCGGCAGACGGCTTCACGGGAGCCGGCTTGGCCGCGCCAGACTTGACCGGGGCGGCCTTGGCGGTTGCCGTCGGCTTGACTGCGGGCTTGGCGGACGCCGCTTTCGCGACGGGCTTCGACGGCGCCTTCACGGCAGGTTTGGAGGCGGACTTGGCGACCGGTTTGGCAGCCGGCTTGGCCACGGGCTTCGCCGCCGGTTTGGCGGCCGGCCTGGCCACCGCCTTTGCGGCAGGCTTGGTGGCGGCCTTGGACGCCGGCTTCTTCGTGGCAGGCTTCTTGGCGGCAGGTGTCTTCGCGACCGGTTTGGCAGCTGGCTTGGCGGCCGGTCTGGTCAGCTTGGCGGCGACTTTGGCCAGCGCCTTGCCGGCAGCCGTGGTCACTTTGCTTGCGGTCTTTTTCACTGCCACGTGATGAGTCCTGTCGTAGTTCCCTTGAGCCGGGAAAGCGGGGTGTTATACCCTGCCATGACGACAGCGGCAACCACGACCGGCCTTTCCCGACCGGCCCGCAGACCGCTTCCCCGCCCGCCCAGGGCTCGCGGCTTCCCGGTGACGGGGCCTTCGGCGCCCGTCGGAGATCGGCACGTGATCGACCGTCTGCTGCTTGCCGCCCTGCGGCTCTATAAACGCTGGCTGAGTCCCCTGCTGGGGCAGCGTTGCCGGTTCACGCCCAGCTGTTCGGAATACGCGATGGGCGCGATCGAGCGCTTCGGCGCCGCCCGTGGCAGCTGGCTGGCGGCCAGGCGGTTGGCCCGCTGCCAGCCGCTGCATCCGGGCGGCTACGACCCCGTCCCGGATGTCCACACCTGCTCGCATGCCGGCTGCAGCCCGCCCCCTCCCCGTTCAGACTGACCCACCAGGATCCTCCGCCATGCCCAACGACCACCCCGCTCCCACCCTCATCGTCAATGCCCGCCTGGTGAACGAGGGCCGGACCTTCGAGGGCGATCTCAGGATCGGGGCCGACGGCCGGATTGCCCAGATCGGCGCCGGGCTCCAGGCACGTCCGGGCGAGATCGTGGTGGAGGCCGCCGGGCGCTGGCTGCTGCCGGGCATGATCGACGACCAGGTGCATTTCCGCGAACCCGGGCTGGAGTACAAGGGCGACTTCGCCACCGAATCGGCCGCGGCGGTGGCCGGCGGCATCACCAGCTTCATGGAGATGCCCAACACCAGCCCGCCCACGCTGGACCGCGCCGCGCTGGACGACAAGTACCAGCGCGCCGCCGGCCGCGCCTGGGGCAACCATGCCTTCTACATGGGCACCAGCACCGGCAATCTGGACGAGATCCGCCGCATCGACCCGCGCACCACGCCCGGCGTGAAGATCTTCATGGGCGCCTCCACCGGCAACATGCTGGTGGACGACCCGGAGATCCTCGACGCGGTGTTCCGCGAGGCGCCCACGCCGATCATCACCCACTGCGAAGACACCCCGCTGATCGACGCCAACATGGCCGCCGCGCGCGAGCGTTACGGCAGCGACGTGCCGGTGGCGATGCATCCGGACATCCGCTCGCGCGAGGCCTGCATCAAGTCGACGCGGCTGGCGCTGGAGCTGGCGCGCCGGCACGACGCGCGCCTGCATGTGTTGCACATCTCCACCGCGGACGAGCTGGCGCTGTTCGAAACCGGCCCGCTGGTGCGCGCCGACGGCAGCCGCAAGCGCATCACCGCCGAAACCTGCATCCACTTCCTGCGCTTCGACCGCGCCGATTACGCCGAGCGCGGCAATTTCATCAAGTGCAATCCCGCCATCAAGGACGCGGCCGACCGCGCCGCGCTGCTGCGCGCACTCGCCGACGACACCATCGACGTGCTCGCCACCGACCATGCACCGCACACGCTGGAGGAAAAGCAGGCCGACTACCTCCGCGCGCCGGCCGGTCTGCCGCTGGTCCAGTTCGCGCTGGTGGCGGCGCTGGAATGCGTGCACGAGGGGCATTTCACCATCGAACAGATGGTGCAGAAGGCGATGCACGCCTCGGCGCAGCTGTTCGACGTGAAGGACCGCGGCTACCTGCGCGAAGGCTGCTGGGCCGACCTGGTGCTGGTCGAAGACGTGCCGTTCACGGTGCGCCGCGAGCAGGTGCTGTCGAAATGCGGCTGGTCGCCGTTCGAGGGCACGACCTTCCGCTCGCGCATCGCCTCGACCTGGGTCAACGGCCATCGCGCCTGGGATGGCGAACGGCTGACCGGCACGCCGCGCGGCATGCGTCTGGCGTTCGACCGGTGAAGGCGATGTACGCACATGCGACACGACGGTTCGCGACCGCAGCGGCCCTGTCCGCGTGGCCGCTGGCGCTCGCCATCGGCCTGCAGGATGCGCGCGCGTCGGACCACAGTTCCGAACTGCCGCCCCAGGTGCAGCAGGGCGCCATGGTGGTCGGCCGCACGATGGCCGCCAACCGCGTGGAGGTGGTCGGGCGCACGCTGCGCGTGGCCGACGACGGCCGCTTCGTGTTCGGCATCGGTCGCGACCAGGCCGAGCCGGTGCAGGTGGACATCACCTGGTTCGACGGCGTGCGCGAAAGCGTGCGCGTCGCGGTGACGCCGCGCGACTGGCCCATCGAGCGCATCGACGGCGTGCCGCCGAAGACCGTGAACCCGCCCGCGGCCATCGCCGAGCGCATCGCGCGCGAACAGGCGCGGGTGAGCACGGCGCGCACCCGCGACGACCCGCGCAGCGACTATGCGCAGCCGTTCGTGTGGCCGGTGCAGGGCCGCATCAGCGGGCGCTTCGGCAACCAGCGCGTCTACAACGGCACGCCGAAATCCCCGCATTCGGGCATGGACATTGCCGCTGCCGACGGCACGCCGGTGAAGGCGCCCGCGGGCGGCATCGTGACCTTCGCCGACCCCGGGCTGTACCTGACCGGCGGTACGGTGGTGATCGACCACGGCGCCGGCATCAGCTCGAATTTCCTGCACCTATCGCGGATCGACGTGAAGGTGGGCGAGCGCGTCGAGCAGGGACAGGTGTTCGCCGCCGTGGGCGCCACCGGGCGCGCGACGGGGCCTCATCTGCATTGGGGCATGAACTGGTTCGATACCCGCATCGACCCGCTGCTGGTGCTGGAAGCGGCTGTGTCCGTCTCGAGCGCTTCACCCTAGTTCACCTGCGCTGGCGCGCGGCGGCGCGTTCGACCTCGCATGCGGCCTGAGTGCGTCCCTGCGCGGTTCGATACCCGCATCGACCCGCTGCTGGTGCTGGAAGCGGCGGGCGCCCAGGCCTCGCCGCAGCTCACCCGCGGAGCCTGCGGCCGCGCCGCCCTCAGCCTGCGCCGCGACCTTTCCCGGACACCCGCGCCACCGCATCATGCGGGTGCAGGCTCTCGTAGTGCGCCACCCGGGCTTCGTAGCGCTGCACGCGGGCGTCGTCGGCCAGCACGGCGGCCACACGGCGGGCGGCGTCTTCGCAGAACATCAGGTTCTCGGCGTTGAGCCGGGCAAAGGCCTGTTCGTCCTCGCGCTTGACCGCGGTCTGCACCGGAGTGGCGAGGGCGGTTTCGAGACGGTCGATGAGATCGACCGCCGGCAGTTCGTCGAAGGCCGGCGCCAGTTCCACCCGCACCTCGGCCCGGCTGCGCTGGGCGTGCGGCGTGGCGGCGAGGCCCCGCGGGGAGGCCAGCCAGTCGCGCACCACCTGGGTGCACAGCGGGTGCGCGGCGGAGAAGTCCTCGGCGAAGCGCTCGGCATTGAGCTGGCGCGACAGCGCGGCCGAGGCCGGGCAGGTGCTGGAGTATTCGACCGACAGCCCGAGCGCGAGCTGCAGATGGCCCTGCACCAGGGCGGCGTCGATGCTGAGCGGGTAGCGCTTCCAGCCGCTGTTGGCCGTGGCCAGCGCCGGCCGGCGCAGCATCAGGTCGTAGCGCAGCGCCAGTCGCGCCGAGGTGGACAGCGCGCCCTGCGAATCCACGCAGTCCTGCAGCACGCGGCGCAGGCGCGAGGGTGTGAGCGGGTCGGACGACAGCCCTTCCTGCAGGCGCAGGTAGAGCCGCGACATGTGGATGCCGCGCGCGTCGGGGTCGCGCAGGTCGACGAACACGTCGACTTCGGCCGGCACCTGGAGGGGTACGTCGCCTTCGGCCTGGACCAGCAGCGGGAGGGCGATGCGCTCCATGCCCACCCAGTCGAGCGCACGCGCGGCCGCGGCGGCATCGTCGGCGACGTCGGGCAGGGCGCTGCGCTTGGGCTGAACGGGAGGGGTCATGACGGAGGCGGGAAAGACGGAGACGAACAAGACGGAAGGGCTGGCCGACACACAGGGCCGGGAGGCGGCATGACGCTGGCGTGGTGCCGACGTGCGCCGCCGCGCAGTGCGGGATTGTACCCGGCGGGTCGCCCGGGGCGGCCGGAGGGTGCGAAACGCAGCGTCCACGGGCCTGGGCGACGGGGACCAAGCGACGAGGGCTTGGGCGACACGGAGGGGGCATCGGCTTGGACAGTGCGTCCCGGCCAAGGTGCATCACCGCTGGCCCGAAGCAGCCGCGCCCCGCCTGGGATCACCCGCGCGCGGCACGCCAGGCCAGCCACAGCACCCGGAGCGGCGCGACCGGCGCCGGACTGGCCGACCCTTGCCGCAGGCGTGCGAGCACCAGGGCCGCATGGATGCGACCGGCCCGGCTGCCGGCCTGCGCGTCGGGCCGCCTGGCCAGCAGGGCTTCGCGCAGACGCGCGGCATCGCCGGACGCCGCATCCGTGCCGTGCCAGAGCCGATGCTGGGCGATCAGGGCCCAGCAGATCGAAGCCCGTGCGGATGCCTGCCCATCGCCGCCGTCGCGGGACCGTTCCGGTGCGATCGGCTCCATGAACAGGCCCCGCTCGGCATCGGCGATGCACGACGCCGCCGGTGCGAGCGCGGTGGCGGCGGCCTCCAGGTCCCCCCGCAGCAGCGGCGCACGCGCAGTGCGCAGCGTCTCCAGGGCGTCCGCCAGAGACGCCCACGGCGCAGGCGCACGCTGCAGCACGCTGCCCAGCGGGTGACGTCGGGCGCCCTTCTGCCACCCGCGCAACTCGTCCTGCCACCAGGCCAGCTTGGCGAAACCCGGCGTCGGGTCTTCGCCGCCCCAGGCCGCTTCCACCCACTCCAGCTGCAGCGCCAGCCAGGCCTCGGCGACGGCACGCCGGGCATCCGGCACGAAGACCTGGGCCAGTGGCCATTCGGGCCAGGCGGCGCGCCATTTCTGCAGGAAGTCGTCGAGATCGGTCTCGGGGGGCATGGCAGGCGGTGTCGTGCGGGATATGGGGCGCAGGGCGGACGATGCGGCGGTGCGGCAGGCCCGTGGCGCCGTCGGCCCCGCATCCGGCCGCGTGTCTGTGGTCAGGCGGTACGCAGGGCCGTCGGCCAGCGAGCGGCGTCCAGCAGATGATGCGGGTCTTCCACCATGACATCGCCCTGCCAGCGCACCGGGTCGTCGCCATCCTGGCGGTAGCCCCAGAGCGCGACGATCGACGGCATGCGCGCGGCGCGGGCGGCGACGATGTCGCGCTCGTCGTCACCCACGTAGACGCAGGCCTCCGGCGCGTGGCCGAGCACCTCCGCCGCGTGCAGCAGCGGCAGCGGGTGCGGCTTGCGTTCGGCCAGGGTGTCGCCGCCGATCAGCACCGCGCTGCGCGCCTGCCAGCCCAGCATCGGCATCAGCTGCACGGCGAGGTATTCGGGCTTGTTGGTGACGATGCCCCAGCACACGCCATCGGCCTCCAGTGCGGCCAGCATCGGCTCGACACCCGCGAACGGCCTGCAGTGACGGCCAAGCTCGGCTTCGTAGGCATCCAGGAACTCCTGCACCATGCCGTTGCGCGCCTCGGGCTCCAGCTCGGGAAAGGCCGCGCCCAGCATCGCGCGCGAGCCCTTGGAGACATGCGGCCTGAGCGCGGCCAACGGCATCGGTGCGCGATCGCGCCGAGTCAGCATGGCATTGGTGGCCGCGACCATGTCGGGCGCGCTGTCGAGCAGAGTGCCATCCAGATCGAACAGCGCGATGCGGGGAAAGCGGATGGAAGACAAGGCGGACTCCGGAAAACATAGGGGCGACGCCCGACATCCGCCCGACGCGGCAAAGACGGAATGGGGCGTTCAGGCGGACGGATCGGACGAGGCGCGCTTGTGGGCGCAAGCCAGATAATTGACGTCGGTGCGGCCGCCGACACGCGCGGTGTTGCGCAGCGGGTCGTAGCGCAGCCCGCTCACGTCCTCCAGCGCCAGGCCCGCCGCACGCAGCCAGGCGCCCAGTTCGGATGGCTTGATGAAGTCGCGGTAGCGATGCGTGCCCTTCGGCACCAGCCCGGTCACGTATTCCGCCCCGACGATGGCCAGCGCGAACGCGGCCGGCGTGCGGTTGAGCGTGGACAGGAACAGACGCCCACCAGGCTTGAGCAGCGTGGCGCAGGCGGCGATCACCGAGGCCGGGTCGGGCACGTGTTCGATCATTTCCATGCACGTCACCACATCGAACGCGCCGGGCATCTCCGCCGCCAGCGCTTCGACACTGCTGACCCGGTAATCGACGCGCACGCCGGATTCCAGGCCGTGCAGGCGCGCGATCTTCAGCAGGTCCTGGGCCAGATCGATCGCGGTCACCTCCGCGCCCTCGCGCGCCAGCGCCTCGCTCAGCAGCCCGCCGCCGCAACCCACGTCGAGCGCCCGTGCGCCCGCCAGCGCCGCGCGCTCGCGCACATAGCCCAGACGCGCCGGGTTCAGCGCGTGCAGGGGTTTCTGCGGGCCTTCGGCGTCCCACCAGCGGTTGGCCAGGGCGTTGAACTTGTCGAGCTCGGCCTGGCTCACGTTGTCGTTCGTCGTTGTGTTCATCACGTCATGTCTCAAAGATCGCGCAGGGCACACTGTCGCAACCCGATGCTGTCGTGCCGAGCGCGGCGAGGCACCTGCTTCTTGCCTGCGACACGACCGATGGAAAGCAGGTCCCTCGCTGCGCTCGGGATGACACCGGAGAGGAGAACCCAGACGCGCGCCGGCGGCGCAGCCCGCTCAAAGCGCGATCCCCGCGATCCGCTCGCGCCACACATGCGCCTTCGCCAGCACCTCGTCCAGGTCGATATCGACCAGCACGCGCTCGCGCAGTTTGGCCTTGCCGGCGATCCAGACATCGCTCACCTGCTGCCGGCCGGTGGCGTAGACCAGCTGCGACAGCACGTGATGTAGCGGCTGGGTTTCCGGCGCGGACATGTCGACACAGATCAGGTCGGCCTGCTTGCCGGGTTCCAGGCTGCCGATCAGATGGTCGTAGCCCATCGCCTTCGCGCCGCCCAGCGTGGCCGCGCGCAGCGCGCTGGCCGCATCGAAGACCGCGGCATCGTCGGCCACGGCCTTGGCCAGCAGCGCGGCGGTGCGCAGTTCGCCGAACATGTCGAGATCGTTGTTGCTGGCCGCGCCGTCGGTGGCGATGGCGAGGGTGACCCCCGCCGCGGCGAGCTTCGCGACCGGGCAGAAACCCGAGGCCAGCTTGAGGTTGGATTCGGGACAATGCACCACGCTCACGCCGCGCGCCGCGCACAGCGCGATCTCGGCATCGGTGAGCTGGGTCATGTGCACCGCGATCAGGCGGTCGTTGACCAGGCCCAGGCGGTCGAGCCGCGCCAGCGGGCGCTGGCCGTGTTTTTCCTGCGACTGCTGCACTTCCTGCGCGGTCTCGTGGGTGTGCAGGTGCACCGGGATGTCGAGCTGGTCGGCCAGCATGCGAATGCGCTCGAAGCTGGCATCGGACACTGTGTACGGCGCATGCGGCGCGAAGGCGGTCGCCACCAGCGCATGGTCGCGCCACTGGTCGTGCACTTCGCAGGCGCGGTCGAAATATTCGTCGTCGCTCTTCGCCCAGGCGGTGGGGAAGTCGATCACCGGCAGGCCCACGCGCGCGCGGAAGCCGTGGCGGCGGTAGGTGGCGGCCTGCACGTCGGGGAAGAAGTAGTTCTCGTTGCAGCAGGTGGTACCGCCGCGCAGCATCTCGACGATGGCCAGCAGGATGCCGTCGGCCACGAATTCCGGGCCGATCACCGCGCCTTCGATCGGCCAGATGTGCTCCTGCAGCCACACCTTCAGCGGCAGGTCGTCGGCGACGCCGCGCATCAGCGTCATGGGGTTGTGCACGTGGGCATTGACCAGGCCGGGCAGCAGGACGCCCTCGGGCCGGGACACGGTCTGCCGCGCCTCGAAGCGCTCGCGGGCCTCCGCGATCGGCAGCACGGCGACGATCACGCCGTCGCGGATCGCGACCGCATGGTGATCGAGCACGACGGCGTGCGGCTCGACCGGAATGACGTGACGGGCCTCGATCAGCAGGTCGCAGGAATCGGGGGCGTTGGATTCGGACACGGGCTGGTAGCTCATCGGGGCATTGTCGCATTCCCGGGGCGGCGGGCACACCAAGCCACAATCCCGTAGGAGCGGCTTCAGCCGCGACCCGGCGGCGAATCGGGTGCGAGTCGGATGCGAGGGTCGCGGCTCAAGCCGCTCCTACGACGACGCAGGCAGTGGGCGCGGGTGGCCGCAGGCGGCGCAGAGCTTCGCGCGCGGGGTGCGCAGGGGTTTGCCGCAGGACGTGCAGGGCGGGCCGTAGAGGGACAGGCGGTGGTGATGCAAGGCGTTGAGATTGGTTTCCTCGAAGCCCGTCAGCTGCCGGTAAAACGACAGCGCACGGCCGCCCAAGAGACCGGAGCTCCGTGCTTCCCCCAGCCCCATGCCCGTCTCTCGGCATAGCGCCACCAAATCGCCGATCGCATTGGCCAGCATCGGCTCGAGTTGCGCCCACTCGCTTTCATCGAGCATCGGCAGCTCCATGTCGCAGCGCCAGCAGTAGAGCGTCCTGGGCATGTCGGCTTCTCACGGAATGGCAGGGACGACGTGAGCCGCGAGCCTCGTCCGCGGATGCACCGCATGGTCGCGGCTGAAGCCGCTCCTACGACGATGAAGCCCGCCGGGGGGCGGGCTTCTTGAAGGGGCAGGCAAGGCCGACGACGGCTTCTGTCTCTGCGGGCCGCGCGCGGCCTCAAGTCTCGTCGCAGTCCGAATGCGTCCTGGGCGGGCGTGGTGACTGATTCATCACGCGGCCCGCTGCCCGGGCCGCCATGAATCCATCACTTCACGCGGCTGACGTACTCGCCGGAGCGGGTATCGACCTTGATGATTTCTTCCTGCGCCACGAACAGCGGCACGCGGACCACGGCGCCGGTTTCCAGCGTCGCCGGCTTGCCGCCGGTGCCGGCGGTGTCGCCCTTCACGCCCGGGTCGGTCTCGACGATCTTCAGTTCGACGAAGTTCGGCGGCTGCACGGCGATCGGGTTGCCGTTCCACAGCGTGACCACGCAGGGCTCTTCGCCCTTGAGCCACTTCTCGGCGCCGCCCATGCCGGCCTTGTCGGCCTGCACCTGCTCGAACGACTCCTGGTTCATGAAGTGCCAGTACTCGCCGTCGCTGTAGAGGAACTGCATGTCGGTGTCGACCACGTCGGCCACTTCCACGTTGTCGGTGGCCTTCATGGTCAGCTCGACCACGCGGCCCGACTTGATGTTGCGGTACTTGATGCGGGTGAAGGCCTGACCCTTGCCCGGCTTGACGTATTCGGTCTCGGTGATGACGCAGGGGTCGTTGTTGACCAGGATCTTCTGTCCGGTCTTGACGTCGTTCATGCCCAGGCTGGCCATGGGGGAGTCCTCGAAAGTGATCGGGTGTCGAAATGCGCGGATGTCGCCGGCCGGGAGGGCGGCTAGACTATGGTGTTCCGGGCCTGGGACGCATGCCCCGCGACTGCCGCGGCCCGACGGAACCGCCAATGATACCTGCTGCCCCTGCCCCTCTGCACGTCACCTCCGCGGCGGCCGCGACCGACGCCCTGGGCCCGCCCGCCCCTGCCGCCGCCCCGCCCGCGGGCGACTGGCGCCGGCTGTGGCGCGAGGCGGTGCGTGACCCGGCCGAACTGCTGGCCCTGCTCGGGCTGGAGGGCCGGATGCCGGCGCTGTCCGCGGAGGCCGCGGCGCAGTTCCCGCTGCGGGTGCCGCGCGGCTTCGTGGCACGGATGCGCGCGGACGACCCGCACGACCCCCTGCTGCGCCAGGTGCTGCCGCTCGACGCGGAGCTGCAGCCGATGCCCGGCTTCGCGCTGGACGCCGTGGGCGACGCCGCGGCCAAGGCCGGCCCGGGCGTCATCCACAAGTACCACGGTCGGGCCCTGCTCATCGCCACCGGCAGCTGTGCGGTGCACTGCCGCTACTGCTTCCGCCGCCACTTCCCCTACGGCGAGGAGACCGCCGCCGCCGGGCAGTGGCAGGACGCGGTGGCGGCCATCGCCGCGGATCCGGGCATCGACGAGGTGATCCTCTCCGGCGGCGACCCGCTGTCGCTGGCCACGCCCAAGCTGGCCGAGCTCACCGCCCGCCTGGCCGCGCTGCCGCAGGTCCGCCGCCTGCGCCTGCACACCCGTCTGCCCGTGGTGCTGCCAGAACGCGTGGACGCCGAGTTCGCCGCCTGGCTGGGCGCCCTGCCGTGGCCGGTGGTGGTGGTGATCCACGCCAACCACGCCAACGAATTCGACGCCACGGTCGACGCCGCTCTCGCCCGTCTGCGCGCGGCGGGCGCGACCCTGCTCAATCAGGCCGTGTTGCTGCGCGGGGTGAACGACAGCCTCGAAGCCCAGACGGCCCTGGCCGAACGCGGCTTTGCCGCCGGGGTGCTGCCCTACTACCTGCATCTGCTCGACCGGGTGCAGGGCGCCGCGCACTTCGAGGTCGACGAGGCCGAGGCGCTGGCATTGCATGCGGGGATGGCCGCCCGGCTGCCGGGCTACCTGCTGCCGAAGCTGGTGCGCGAGGTCGCCGGAGACCGCGGCAAACGGCCCGTGCATGGTCCGCCGCCCGGCCCTGCGGCTGCCGCTGCGGGCTGAATCTGTGTTAAGAAGTGGCGGCTGCGCGCCGCTACACTGTCGCGCTCCTTCCCCCTCCGCATTCGAGAGCCCCGCATGTCGAAATCCCAGGACCAGGCACTGCGTCTGATGTTGATCGACGACAGCGTCGAGGAAGCTGAGGGGATCGTCAGCGGGCTGCGCAATGCCGGCATCGCGGTCCGGCCGCTGCGGCCGACCTCGGCACCGGAGCTGTCGACCATGCTCGGCGCCCAGCCGGTGGATCTGGTCCTGGCGTCCGAGCCCTGCAGCCTGCCGCTGAAGGATGTGCAGCAGCACGTCATCGCCAGCGGCAAGGACATCCCGGTGATCGCCGTGGTCGAGCGCCTGGATGTCGACGGCTACGCCGACCTGATCGCCCGCGGCGCGCGCGCGGTGGCCCTGCGCCACAAGCCCGCGCAGCTGCTGGCCACCGTCCAGCGCGAGCGCATCGACCTCGACGCCCGCCGCGGCCTGCGCCGGCTGGAGAGCCAGGTGCGCGAGACCGAGCGCCGCTGCGACGCGCTGATCGAGTCCTCGCGCGAGCCCATCGCCTACGTCCACGAAGGCATGCACATCCGCGCCAACGGCGCGTACCTGGAGATGTTCGGCTTCGAGTCGTTCGAGGACATCGAAGGCATGTCGCTGCTGGACCTGGTCGCGCCCCAGCATCTCGACGAGTTCAAGCAGCTGCTGAAGTCGCTCAGCAAGGGCGAAGCACCGCCGCCGCGCTACGAGCTGCAGGCGCGCGACATCGAAGGCAACGCCTTCCCCGCGGTGATGGAGTTCACCCTGGCCCAGTACGAAGGCGAGCCCTGCCAGCAGGTGGTGTTCCGCCGCAAGCAGACCGAGGCCGATCCGGAGCTGGCGCGCAAGCTGGAGGAACTCAAGCAGCGCGACCAGGTGACCGGCCTGCTCAACCGCCAGACCTTCCTGCACGCGCTGGAAGACGCGGTCACCGACGCGGCGAAGAACAACGGCCACCACGGCCTGTTGATGATCGAGCCCGATCACTACCAGCGCCTGCTGCACGAGATCGGCCTGGACAACGCGGACGCCCTGCTCGCCTCGATCGCCGAGCGCCTGCGCAGCGAGATGGACGAGCGCTGCGTCGCCGCACGCTTCTCCGAAACCAGCCTGGCGGTGCTGCTGCGCGGCGCCGACCATGCCGCGACCGAGACCCTGGCCACCCGCATCCGCAACACCTTCGCCGCCGAAGTCTTCGCCGTGGGCCGACGCTCGCTGGTCATCACCGCCAGCATCGGCGGCGTGCAGATCAGCGAGAAGATCGCCAGCGTCGGCCAGATCCTGGCCAAGGCCAGCGAATTCCTGCAGTCCGCGCAGGGCACCGGCGGCAACCGCCTGGAGCTGTTCGACCCGAGCGCGGTCGACCGCGCCGAGGTCGAGCGCATCCAGGCGTGGGTGCAGCGCCTGCGCGATGCGCTGGTGACCCGCAAGTTCGCGCTGCACTTCCAGCCGGTCATCAGCCTGCAGGGCGAGACCCATCCGATCTACGACACCTTCCTGCGCCTGGACAACGGCGAGGGCGAGCTGATCGGCCCGGCCAGCTTCCTGCAGATCGCCGAGGAGCACGGTCTGCTGGAAGGCATCGACCGCTACGTGCTGGCCAACGCCATCGAGCTGGCCGCCCAGCGCTTCAAGGCCGCACAGCCGACCACGCTGATGGTCAAGATCTCGTTGCCCTCGCTGCGCGGCGAAGGCCTGGCGGATTTCATCTCGCACAAGCTCTCCGAGCACGGCCTGCCCGGCCAGTACCTCGTGCTGCAGCTGCAGGAAGCCAAGGTGTTCACCCACCTGCACGCGGTGCAGCAGTTCGCGGCCGAGGTCAATGCGCTCGGCTGCCGCGTGGGGCTGGAGCAGTTCGGCGCCGGCCTCGATTCCTTCCAGCTGCTCACCCACGTGCAGCCGCAGATCCTGAAGATCGACCGCAGCTTCATCGAAGACCTGCCGAAGAACGCCGACAACCAGCAGAAGGTCCGCGAGATGGCTCGCAAGGCCCGCGACCTGGGCATCCAGACCATCGCGGAATTCGTCCAGGACGCCGCCAGCATGTCGATCCTGTTCTCGACCGGCGTGGACTACGTCGAAGGGCACTTCCTGGCCGCCGCGGGCCCGGAGATGAGCTACGACTTCGAGTGAGTCGGGGTTCGGGCTTCGGGGTTCGACGTTGGTGATTCGGCTGGGCCTGCACGGCGGAAGGTCGCCTGCCGCCTCGCCCGCAGAGACTCGGCCCCAGTGATGTCGTCCTGAGGCGCGGCCGAGGGACCTGCCTTTCGCTCTCGGCTCCCGCCCACGAAAAAGCCCGCCTTTCGGCGGGCTTTTTCACTACGCGTGAGCAGCAAGCAATGGGAGCGGGGGACGACGCCTCACAGGCGAATGTCGAACTCACTCACCCCGTACACCGGCCTCACGCCACGATGCGGGGGATCCCGTGCGGGCGGCTGGCCTGGCGCAGGGCCTGGATGCGCTCGGCCAGCGGCGGGTGGCTCATGAACAGCTTGCGCAGGCCGTGGCCGACGCCGCCGGAGATGCCGAAGGCCGCCACCTGTTTGGGCAGGGTGCTCTCGCCGTAGGTCAGCGACAGACGCTCGAGCGCCGCGATCATGTTGTCGCGGCCGGCCAGCGCGGCGCCGCCGGCGTCGGCGCGGTACTCGCGCCAGCGCGAGAAGCTCATCACCACGACGCTGGCGAGGATGCCGAAGATCAGGTCCAGCACGAAGACGGTGACGAAATAGCCGATGCCCGGCCCGTCCTCGTTGCGGAATACCGCACGGTCGATGATGTTGCCGATCACGCGGGCCAGGAACATCACGAAGGTGTTCATCACGCCCTGGATCAGGGTCATGGTGACCATGTCGCCGTTGGCGATGTGGCTCACCTCGTGCGCCAGCACGGCCTCGGCTTCCTGGCGGCTCATCGCGCGCAGCAGGCCGGTGGACACCGCGACCAAGCCGTTGTTGCGGTTGGCGCCGGTGGCGAAGGCGTTGATCTCCGGGGCGTCGTAGATGCCGACCTCGGGCATGCCGATGCCGGCCTGCTGCGCCTGACGGCGGACGGTCTCCACCAGCCAGCGTTCGATGTCGTTGCGCGGCTCGGCGATCACCATCATGCCGGTCTGGCGCTTGGCCACCCATTTGGAGATCAGCAGCGAGACGAAGGCGCCGCCGAAGCCGAACAGGGCGCAGAACACCAGCATGCCGCCGTAGTTCACGCCGTACTGGCTGGTGAAGGTACTGAGCCCGAAGACGCTGCTGAGGACGCCCCAGGCCACCGAGAACACCAGCAGCACCGCGAGATTGGTGAGAAGAAACAGACCGACGCGCTTGAACATGGAACGATTCCCGAGGATGAGCGAAATGGACGTGGCCGGGTCGAGGGCGGCCTGCGCCGGGATGGCCGCAGGGCATCGCGGATCCCGGTGGATGGGGGAGAAGTTGCGGTGCGGGCACGCGCGAATCAATCCGGGGGCGCATGCGCCGTCCGGGAACCGTTCAGACTCGGGGAGGCGACTCTCGGCGTTCGTTCGTGCCGGTGCCGGCGCGCTCATGCCTGTGAGCGCCATGCACGGATCCGATCGGCTCGCTCCGCCCGGCCCGCAGGCCCGCCGCGTCCGAAGGGGTCTCAGCGCACCCGGGGCCAACGCCCCTGCTGCACGATGCTCCCGGTCTCCACACGGATGACGCCACGCGGGCCGTGTCCTATCCTCCGCCCTCGCGCATGTCACCGATTCCCGCATCCGATACGACGCCGGCGCCCGCTCCGTACCGCGGACGCTTCGCCCCCTCGCCCACCGGGCCGCTGCACGTCGGCTCACTGCTGGCGGCGCTCGGCAGCTGGCTGATGGCGCGCGCGGCCGGTGGCGAGTGGTGGGTCCGGATCGAGGATCTGGACCCGCCGCGCGAAGTGGCGGGTGCCGCGGATGCGCAGCTGCGCACGCTGGCCGCCTTCGGCCTGCACTCCGATGGGCCCGTGGTCCGCCAGAGCGACCGGCATGCGCTGTACCGCGAGGCGCTGGACCGCCTGCTCGCGCAGGGCCTCGCCTTCCGCTGTCACTGCAGCCGCAGCGACCTGGCTGCCTCCGGCAGCATCCACCGCGAGTGTCCGCCTCACGCCACCCGCGCTGCGTTCGCGGTGCGCCTGCGCGTGGCCGACGGCAACGTGGTGGCCTTCGACGACACCATCCACGGCCGCATCGTGCAGGACGTGGCCGCCGACGTGGGCGACGTGGTGCTGCTGCGCGCCGACGGCTGCTGGGCCTATCAGCTGGCCGTGGTGGTGGACGATGCCGACCAGGGCATCACCGATGTGGTCCGCGGCGCGGACCTGCTGGATTCCACGCCCAGGCAATTGCTGCTGCAGAACGCGCTGGGGCTTCCGACCCCGCGCTACGCGCATCTGCCGCTGGTGCTGGACGCCGAGGGCGCCAAGCTGTCGAAGTCGCAGGCCGCACTGCCGGTGGACGGCGACGACCCGCTGCCCGCGCTGCGTCTGGCCTGGACGGCGCTCGGTCAGGACGCGCGCGCACTGGAGGCTGCCGGCAGCGTGCAGGCGCTGCTGGCGCGTGCGCTGCGCGAATTCGATTCCAGCCGCATCCCGCGCGGCCCGGTCGGCTTCGCGGCACTGCACAATGGCGCAGTCGCGCGCGGAGCATAGAATTCCACGCATCGGGCCGCCCCGGGCACGCAGCGATGCAGCGCGCGCCCCGGGCGCGAGACCGGGAACGCCCATGGCAGGGTGCACGGACGCGCGCGAACCACGCCGACCCCGCCATCGGGAGGCGCCATCGGGACGCCGACCCGCGCCCCGACGTGCGCTGCAGCGTTTCGCCGCGCGGACGGCCTCCACATTTCCACGCAACAGGAGCACGACATGACCGCACGCGTCGCACTGGTCACCGGCGGTACCGGTGGCATCGGAACCGCCATCTGCAAACGCCTGGCCGACATGGGCCATCGGGTGGCCACCAACTACCGCAATGCGGAGAAGGCCAGGGCCTGGCAGGCGCAGATGAAGGCCGAGGGCTACGAGATGACCATCGTGCCCGGCGATGTGACCTCGCCGGACGAGGCCGAGGCCATGATCAGGACGGTGGAAGAGACGCTGGGCCCGGTCGAGATCCTGGTCAACAACGCCGGCATCACCCGCGACGGCACCTTCCACAAGATGACCGCGCAGCAGTGGCAGGAGGTCATCAACACCAACCTCAACTCGGTATTCAACGTCACCCGGCCGGTGATCGACGGCATGCGCGCGCGCAAGTGGGGGCGGATCATCCAGATCAGCTCGATCAACGGCCTGAAGGGCCAGTACGGCCAGGCCAACTACGCCGCGGCGAAGGCCGGCATGCACGGCTTCACCATCTCGCTGGCGCGCGAGAACGCGAAGCTGGGCATTACCGTGAACACGCTGTCGCCCGGCTACATCGCCACCGACATGGTGATGGCGGTCCCGGAAGAGGTGCGGGCGAAGATCGTGGCCGACATCCCGACCGGCCGGCTCGGCACCCCGGAGGAAATCGCCTACGGCGTGGCCTTCCTGGCCGCCGAGGAAGCCGGCTGGATCACCGGCTCCAACCTCGACATCAACGGCGGCCACCACATGGGCTGGTGAGGCGGTCGCGTGCGCGGTGGCCTTGCTCCGGCCGCCGCGTGGCCATGGCCACGCCGCACGCGCACGGGCCGCATCCCAGGCCCCTGCCGCCGGTCGGATGTCCGGCGCTGTCTTCGCTGCGCCCATCTCTCCGGCGGTCCTGCGCCCGGCACGACAGTTGCAAGCGCGGCCCCGGTGCGCGATGCTCGCAGACCGGACTCAATCTAGAGTAAAGGCTCCATGGCCGCACTGCGGATCATCAAGAAGTATCCGAACCGGCGTCTGTACGACACCAAGATCTCCAGCTACATCACCATCGAGGACGTGCGCCAGCTCATCGTCGACGGCGAGGAGTTCGAGGTCCGCGATGCCAAGAGCGGCGACGACCTGACCCGCCAGGTGCTGCTGCAGATCATCGCCGAGCACGAGCAGGAGGGCGAGCCGGTCCTGTCCACCCAGTTGCTCAGCCAGATCATCCGCTTCTACGGCGATTCGATGCAGGGCTTCATGGGCAACTACCTGGAACGCTCGATGCAGATCTTCATGGAGCAGCAGCAGCAGTTCCGGCAGCAGATGGGCGGCCTGCTCGGGCAGACGCCCTGGGCGATGATGAACCAGCTGACCGAACGCAATCTCGAGATGTGGCGCGAGTTCCAGCACAACCTGATCGGCGCGATGGGCCGCACCGCCACGCCCCGCCCGAAGGACAAGGACGGCTCGCGCTCGCGCGAGGAGTGACCCGGCGCAGCGCGTCCGTCTGCGGGCACACGCCCGCCGCGGCGCGCGTCGCACACGCGACATCCGGCACTGGACTCGCGCATCCGTGAGTCCGCCGCCCGCCACGCACGACGCCGTGCGCGGGCACGACACACCCAGGGGACCCCATGACCACACGCGTGGCCGTCGTGACCGGCGGCATCGGCGGGCTCGGTACCGCCATCTGCAAGACCCTCGCCACCGGCGGGCGCACGGTGATCGCCGCCGATCTCGGCAGCCGCCAGGACCGCATCGCCGCCTTCCAGGCCGACACCGCCGGCCTCGACATCCGCTTCCTGCCGCTGGACGTGAGCGATTTCGACGCCTGCGGCGCTTTCGTCGCGCAGGTGGAAGCCGAACACGGCCGCCTGGACGTGCTGGTCAATGCCGCCGGCATCACCCGCGACGCCACGCTGCGCAAGATGGACAAGGCGCACTGGGATGCGGTGCTGTCGGTCGACCTCGACAGCGTGTTCCACATGTGCCGGCATGCGGTGCCGGGCATGGCCGACCGCGGCTTCGGGCGCATCGTCAACATCAGCTCGATCAACGGCCAGACCGGCCAGTTCGGGCAGACCAACTACGCCGCGGCCAAGGCCGGCATGCACGGTTTCACCATGTCGCTGGCGCGCGAAGTGGCGCGCAAGGGCGTGACCGTGAACTCGATTTCGCCGGGCTATTGCGAAACCGAAATGGTGCTGGGCATCCCCGAACACATCCGCACCGGCATCGTCGACAGCATCCCGGTCGGCCGCGTGGGGCAGCCGTCGGAAATCGCACGCACGGTCGAATTCCTGGCCCACTACGAGGCCGGCTTCATCACCGGCGCCAACATCCCGGTGAACGGCGGGCTGTTCATGAGTTTCTGAGAGCCGAGGTGCGGGATGGGGGTGCGTGATCTGAGGTTCGGGATTGGGGGCTCGAGGTTCGGGATTGGTGGTGCTGCGAAGACCGCGCACAACCCGTTCATGTCGGCCCGAACCCAGCGGAAGCGCAGGAAGTGCTCCGGGTCGGCTGTGCCGCGATGACGGGGCAAGGCTTACTCGTGTCGTCCCCGGCGCAGCGAGGGACCTGCTATTGCGGTAAAGCGGTGAGGCA